>DATMQA010000045.1:0-15578 GCA_035566895.1 Binatia bacterium | reverse complement strand
GAATGGCCCGCCAGGGGAATGAAGCGCCGAGACACCAGCTTGAGGAGCTTGTTGAGCCTTGCCTTGTCACTCTTCGCAGGAGTTGCGGCGCCAGAACTGGGCGCTCCGCCCGCGCCATCGGACCCGGTGTGCGGGTTTCTTTCCGGCCCGCACTTCTACTACGAAACAAGTGAGATCAAGCAGGGCTTGGCGGTCGAGCTTATGAGCGGGCCGGCGCAGCTCCATCAGGCGGTCACACTCCGTTTCTTTGTTTGCCAGAGACCCAGGAGTTTTCCCGTGGATCGTTTGCAGATTGAGCATGAGAAATTCATGCACATTATCGGCGTCAGGGACGATCTGAGCGAATTTTTTCATATCCATCCCACCAGAGTCTCACCTGGGGTTTGGGAGGTGAGTCACACCTTCGCCCGGGGCGGGAAGTACAAGATTTGGTCGGATGTGAAATATCGCGGCGTCTCGTATTCGTTCGGCCATCCGCTGCTCACCATAAGCGGCAGCCCGGGCGGCCCGGGCGCGGACCTTGCCCCGACCAATTCGGTGACCAGGGCTGGATACCAAATCAATCTCACACACCCGGAGCCTCTCGTTAGCGGGCGGACCAACCAATTCCAGTTCACCATCCACGATGCAGCAGGAAAGCCTGAGGAGTTAGAGAACTTTCTCGGTGCGCCGATGCATTTGGTGCTCGTGCGGGAGGATTTGTCGGTCTATCTCCACGCCCATCCTGAGAACCGGGGCGGCGGGGAGCAGACGATTCGCTTCCGCCAGGCTTTCGCGAAGCCCGGCACCTATAACTTGTTCGCCCAGTTTCGGCCTAAAGAAGCAAAGTTGTTGGCGGACGATGCTATCCTCGCGGAGTTCGCGATTAAGGTGATACCCTAACCTCCCGCCAACGCCTTTTCCAACAGCGCTTTCTCCGGTGGGGTGTAAGAGAGTTGCAATGCCAACTCGCGAGCGGCGGGGGTCATCTTCGTCCAGGACTTTTGCAGCGCATTCACGACCTTCTCCTCGGTCGCCTTGCGGGCGAGCTCGGCCAACTGGTGTTCCAGGAAAACCAGGCAAAGGGCGTCTTCCAGCACGCGGGTTTCCGGGTCTTGCGGAAATCCCTTTTTGAGGTTGAGAGCCTGCACGCGGGAAATCAGCTCGTCCGGGTAGCCGACCTCACGCAAAATCTCGCCGGCCTTTTGCGCATGGAATTTCTTCAGACCTTCACGCCACTGCAAGTACCCTGGGCGCGTCATGGGATAGGATTGGCGCGGCACCGTCCAGCGGCACAGGTGCTGGCAGCGCGCGGCCAGGCGCACCGCTTCGGACGCAGCGGGACAGAGGCGCAACACCCAATCAGTCAACCGGCGCGCATAGACCAATTCCCGGGGTTGAGCCACGCCATCCACCAATTCCACGTTTGGATCGCGGGAATTCTCCTCGTCAAACCGGCGTATTGCCGCCTCGAAGCGGTGCGGGTCCGGCGGCCGAAATTCCTGCGTCATGCTTGGTCTTATCTCAGAAGTGGGTTAGTGTGGCAAGGGTGAGACGTGAATGGGGTGATGGTGTGGTGGTTTTCTGGAGTAATGGAACTGGCGCCAGTTTGCCTGAGACCTGACGAACGCTCGCTTCGGCATCACTACCGCCCCAGCACTACAGCACCCCGTTAGGTGACTATCAGATTGATTTTATGAGACAAAAGTTCCGGGACGGACCGCCCTCGCCGGAGGATTTCCAGCGGCAGTTGGCGGAGATCATGCGGCAACATATGCAAGGCCGCCAGATGGCTGGCTTTGCCAGGCCGGAAAACGCGGGGACGCCAGAGGACGAGGAGAACAAACCCAAGCCGGAGGAATTTGAATTCAAGTACAAACCGCGCGAGGTAAAGGCTTACCTCGACCGCTTCGTCATTAAACAGGATGAAGCCAAGAAGGTCCTTAGCGTCGCTTTGTGCGATCATTACCATCATGTGCGGCTGGCGCTCGAAGGCAAGGAATCTCCCAATTACGCCAAGCAAAATATCATTCTCATTGGCCCAACCGGCGTCGGCAAAACCTTTCTCATCCGTAACGCAGCGGACTTAATTGGCGTGCCGTTCGTCAAAGCTGACGCCACTAAGTTTTCCGAGACCGGCTATGTCGGGGGAGATGTCGAGGATATGGTGCGCGACCTGATGCGCCTGGCGGAGGGCGATGTCACCCGCGCGCAATACGGCATCATTTACATTGATGAGATCGACAAGATCGCCGCCGCCAGCAACGTTAGCGGGCGGGATGTCAGCGGCCGCGGCGTGCAGACCAATTTACTCAAGCTGATGGAAGAGACCGAGGTGCCGGCGCGGTCAGCCAATGACATCGCCGGGCAAATCCAGGCGATGATAGATTTCACCCAGCGCGGCCGCAAAGCCCCAACCACCATCAACACCAAGCATATCCTGTTCATCGTCAGCGGCGCCTTTGGCGGGTTGGAAAACATCATCCGCAAGCGCCTGCGCGAGGCGACCATCGGCTTTGGAGCCAAGGAGCGCCCGCTGGAAACCACCGAGCAAGTCCTCGATCACTCTCAAACCCCCGATTTTATCGAGTTCGGCTTCGAGCCGGAATTCATCGGCCGGCTGCCCGTCCGCGTGGTCTGCCATTCGTTGAACGTGGATGACTTGTTTCTCATCCTGAAAAACTCCGAGGGCAGCATCATCCGGCAGTACGAACAGGATTTCGCGGCGTACGGCATCGAAGTGCTGTTCTCCGATGAGGGCTTGCGGCGAATCGCCGAGCGGGCGGGCGAGGAGCGCACCGGCGCGCGCGGCCTGATGACCGTCTGCGAGCGCGTGTTCCGCGACATCAAATTTGAGCTGCCTTCCTCGAATGTGAAGCGCTTCGTCGTCACCCGTGAACTGGTGGATAGTCCTGCCGCTGAGTTGATCAAGATTTTGGGGGATCCGAAGCAGGAGGAGCGAATTGTCGCCCGCCAACTGGTCGATGAATACGCCCGCCGTTTCCAGGAAAATCACGGGATGAAAATCAGCTTCACCTCTGCCGCGGCCGATCTGCTGGTGAACGAAGCCCTCGCTGCGGCTCAACCGGTTCGCGACCTCTGCGCCAAACGCTTCAAAGACTTCCAGTTCGGCCTCAAGCTGATCGCCCAAAATTCCGGCCAGCAGGAATTCGTTCTCGATACCGACGCCGTCCAGTTCCCGGACAAAGTCCTCAGCGATTGGGTCATGGCCAGCTACCGGCCGGGGCAGGGGAAGGAAGGCGAAGGCCGTGAACCAACTCAACCCGGTGACGCCGCCGGCAGGAAATAATTGTCGTGGCCGGGGACGACGATGTCCCCCAGTTCAGCGATTTTGGCCATGCTTCGGGCGGAGTGTTCGAAATCCACGCAATTGAAGTAGCCACGGCGCTCGCGCCAGAAATCCAGCGTCGCCACTGCGTCGCCGGCGACGACAACCGAAAGACCGGCGCAGTCGAAGCGCAAACTGTGGAGGCCCATCGTGTGACCGGGGGTCGGGACCACGTCCACCGCGCCAAAGAGCTTGCCTGAAGCCGGCGCCAGCGGCTTGGTGAACTTCCTGGAAGCATTTAGGAGTGAAGCCACCTCCGGTCCGGCAAGCCAGCGGGCCTGCGGAAAGTGGGCGAGTCCGGCGTAATGGTCGGCGTGTTCGTGAGTGATGAAGACGTTGTTGATGTCGGAGAGCTTCAGGCCCGTTCGGCGGTCGAGTTCGCGCGCCATGTCCTCGGCGTTCTGAAGCGAAGGGTCCACCAGCAGCCGGAAACCTTCGCCCTGAATCAGTGTGCAAGTGCAAATGGCCGAACGCAGCCCTCGCGCATCGCTCTCACCCCAGTATCGATTTCGCGACAGGTTTCCGATGGTGATAATGTCCCAGCGCTTCACCTTGGAACCGGTCCGTCCCTTCCAGTGTGGCTCTGGGCCTGGCTTCGAGGACGGTTCGGCACTTAGACGTTCACCAGCGAGGAGCGCTCCCACCAGGCCGGCGCCGGCGCGAGCGACGAAATCTGAGCGACTTAGTAAGCGCCTGTTGGCGGGTTGCCCTGGAAGCTGAGCGACTAACCGTTTCGGCAGATTCACGCCATCGCTTGCTCCAAATCCTTCCGTTCGGCCAACGTCATCGGCACCATTTCCTTGACGATGGCGACATTGCCTTTCAATTGCTCGACGGTAGCGACACCAACTACGGCCACCGAGATGGGCAGGCCAAGTGTATAGCGGAGCAAATGAGGCGGGGCTACCTGGTGCGACGTCTGGTCGTGGTACGGCCTCAAAACCTTGTTCAGCGGATTCCCTGTTACCAGGCAGCCGTTGCCGCCGCCCATGACCTTCATGGCAATGACACCCATCTGTTTTTGGTTCGCCACCGGCAGCAGCTCCTCCCGAAACGGTTGCCGGCGGGTGACAGGATTAAGCGTGGTGAGCAGCGTATCCAGCTCATACATTTCGATGGCCTGTCGCAGTTTGGCGGCGCTGTCGTGCCCGGTCAGGCCGATGAACCGCGTCACCTTCTGTTCCCTGAGTTTGCGCAGCGCCGCCAGCACGCCGTCGGGTTTGTCCCAGGCGGCCAGATCCTCGTTCGCGGAGATGCCGTGAATTTGAATGAGGTCGACATGGTCCGTGCGCAAGCGTTTCAGACTCTGCTCGAGGCCGCGCATCGTCCCGTCGTAGGTTCGGCTCTCGGTTTTCGTCGCCAGAAAAACTCCCTTCCGGCGGCGGGCCAGGACCTGGCCGTAATTGGTTTCCGACTGCCCGTTGTTGTAGGAAGGCGCCGTGTCGAAATAAGTGATCCCCATGTCCAGGGCGGTTTCGGCCAGCGCCGCGGGGTCATGCTCGGCCGAGGGCGGGAGTTGCATTCCGATGACCCCGCCCAGCGCCAGCGCGCTCACCAGGGCACCAGTTTTTCCCAGAGGCCGGTGCGGGAGTTTCGAGCTGTCGGTTTTGGTTGCGATAGCTTCAGCCGCGCCCAGGCGAGGTGCTTGCGTGCCAAGGGCGCAGGTAACGGCCAGTGATTTGATGAATTCACGCCTGTTCATAACATGATGACGTTGGGATTGAGCTTGGCCGATGCTGCTCGATTGGCTGCCGGTTGTCCACCGCAATCAATCTCCATCCACCTCCATCACTTAATGACTCCGCCACCCCGAGCCGTTACTCCATCCTGCCACTTGGTTCCCGTCCTGTTTCTCCCGTTCTGAACTGGGTCCACGGCTGGGCGAGCCGGGTCTTGAGGATGTCCTTCATCCAATCGAATTGCGGGTGGGCGGTCAGATATTCTTGAGCATCAAAGGCCCGGCCGCAGGCGCAGCCCCAGCGAGCGGCGAAGCTCATCTTCTTTGCCATCGAGGCATCCACCACTTTGGCATCGACTGTACCGGCGCAGCCGAAAGGCACCCCCGGCCACGAGCCGGAGGGGTCCCGCTCCAGCTCGAAATGCCCGCACAAGGTCCGGCTCCCGGGCCGAGCCTTCTCCAAATAAGAATCGAAATGGTCCGACTCGAAGTCTTTGGCGAGGGCGACGTCGATCCGTCCGGCGTATTGTTTCATCAACTGCTTCCAGCGGACGCGGCGGGCAACGCTGGATTGGCGAATGTCAGTCTCTTTTGCGTTGGTCTCGAAGCGAAGCAGCTTGAGATCCTCGGCCACATTCGAGCCGGTAAAGCAGCCGTCGCGCTTTTTTTCAAAGCCAATCTGCTTGCGGCCCAGCTCGAGCCGGGCGATCTCGCGCGTGTTAATATCGCCCAAAAGCCAGGCGTTGGCGTAGCCGCCATTGTTCTCGCGCCGCATGATCTCGCACCATTGGTCGATCGAGCCGGCATCCTGGGTCGCCCGGCGCATCCGAACAAATTCCGGCACCCCGTTGGTTTCAAACCCTTCGAAATCCCCGATGGTGGTTTCGGAGCCGACCAGCCCGGCATCGGTGATGAAGAAATCAGTGCCGCTGTGAATCCAGCCGGGCTGGGTTTGCCAGAGGATACGGTGGCCGTGCGCAGGCGCAATGTCCGCAATCACGTTCGGAAACGGATCGTAATAGCTCATCATCGTATTGTGACCCAGCACGACATTGCCGTCCCGGGTCAGGCTGCCGGTGGCGATGAACGAGCTGCACGATTCGGGCACCGAGGCCGTGGGCCCATCCTTGATTTTCTTTAGCTCGGTCGGCCACCAGTAATCGGCCAGTTCGATAATGCCGTTGTAGGCGATGAGTTCGTCGCGGGTAGTGGGGTGGCCGGCGGCGCGCATTCCCTCGGCGATGCCGTCCAGCTCGGCCAGATTTTCGGCGTCAATCTTCGGCGTAAACATTGCGTCGGCGTGTTCGACCAGCCACGACCAGGTCATCGAGGTTTCATGTTTCCACGAGACGCGAGTGGTCCGGAGGCAATCGGCAATTTCGGGCGCGAGCAGGTATCCATGCTGGAAGCCCCGCTCTTCCGCTTCCCCTTCGAGGTGCAGGTAAATCCAGCCGTGCCGCTCGAACCGGCCAGCCTTGGCGAGCCAACGCTGTTGCCCGGAGGAAACCGGCGCCGCGAGCCCCTGAGATGCCAGCAACAAGGCGGCGGAGAAAAGGATGCGGCGCGAATGTAAGGCAAATAAAATCCGGCTCATGGGCTTAATAAAGCAGGCCCGCGGCGGCCTGGCAAGCACGCGACGATTTGATACGCGGTGACGATGGATGTTGTCGCGACAGCATGGATCGCAGCGGCCTATAAATTTGTTGCCGCTGGCCGGACCCGGCGCTGCCGCTGCGCTAGTCGTGAGCTTCCAAGGGAGGCAGGGCCGGGTCTACTTCTTGTCTGTGGCACCGGGTACGGCAACCTTTTCGATGATCTTCAACTGATTGGTGCTGGTTAGGATGATTTCCGGTTTGTTGCGGTATTCGATAATCCTGCCGCTGACTTCGACGGCCTTGCCCTTCAGGCTCTGGATATCCGGAAAGAGGTTGGTTTTGTTGGCAAAGATAACTGCGGTGAACGGGGCGTCGGGGAATGGCTTCTCGAAATTCAAATGCACCACGCTCCCGCCCTGGTGCACCTCGGCAATCGTGCCGGTGATAGTCGCTTCGGCGTTCAGATGGTCTTTGGCCTCAATCGCCGGAATGGCAACAGGCGGATTGGCGGCGGGGGCATTGGTGGCCGAATCCTGAGCAGGAGCAGTAGCGGTGAGCAGGCCGGCCAGGGTGACAAACAACGCAAGTTTTTTCATGCGCTGCTGATAGCTGGAGAAGGGCGGCCTGGCAAGCGTGGACTACGGGCATGGAAGATAGACTTCCCTCGGTGGCCGCAACTTCCGGGTGATTAACCCTATCTGGGCAGTGAAGCGTCTGAGGCGTGACGAATGACAAGTGACGGGTGGCAAGAGCGGCAAAAGGCCGTCGCCAAAAGGAATGCCCGCAAGCCGAGCCTGCGGGCATTACGTTGGATGCGGATGCACTGACTAATGCTGCTGAGGCTCGCCTTGTGGCGATGGTCCTCCCGCTGGGGGGCCACCCCGAGGGGGTCCTCCCATCGGGCCCTGGCCCGGCCCGCGTGGAGGCGGACGATGCCGCTGCATGTCCTCGAGAAACGCCGCCAGTTCTGTTTCGTCGAGTTTGCCGTCCTTGTCGGTGTCAAACTTATCAAGGACTTCCTTGGCCGTCGGCGGCCGGAAACCCGGGGCCCCTGGGCCGGGGTGGCCATGGCCCGGCGGTGGCAGTTGCACGATGCCCGCTTCGATGTCCCGACGCAGCGCCTCGCGCTCGGTCTCATCGAGTTTGCCGTCCTTGTTCACGTCGTACTTGTCCATGATTTCCTTGGGCAACGGGCCTGGCCCCGGGCCGCCGGGACCGCGCAGTCCCGGCCCCCCCGGTGGCGGGCCAATCTTGCCCTCTTCAATATCTTTGCGCAGCGCCGCCAGTTCATTTTGGTCGAGCGCCCCGTCTTTATTGACGTCATACTTTTCCAACAGATGCTGGAGCAGTTGTTCGAGTCTGGGTGGCGCCGGTGGCGGGCCGCCGCGCGGGGGCCCCGATGTCCCTTCGGCAGGCTCGGACTGAGCCTGGGCGGTGATTCCTCTCAACGCGAGTCCGAGCGCGGCGAGCAGGGCGAGTCTAGTGCTTCTTTTCATAACTTTGTTCGGTTTGTTTTGTTTTCTAACTGAATCGAAAATAATCCAGGCAAACCAGGTGTGGCCACTGTGAGGGGACAATCCCGGCCAACCGCGGGTTGAAATGGCCAAAAGGCGTGATGAAGTTTAACCGCGAATGGTTAAGGCTCAGGAAAACTTCAATGCCTCCTGGATCTCGCGTATCCCGCGGGTCATGGTGAGTTGTTTGCCATTGCGCAACAGCACTGCGTGCTCCCCCTTGAAGAGCGGCTGCAGTTCCTTGATCTGGTCGAGGTTGACGAGCGTCGAACGGCTGATGCGGAGGAACTTTTTCGGATCGAGTTTTTCCTCCAGCGCTGTCAGCGTGTCCCGCACGACGTGGTTTTCCTTGCCGGCGTGAACCACGACATAGTTGCCGGCCGATTCGATATACTCGACCTGTTCGGTTTTGACGAAGACGATCCGCTCGCCGATCCGGACCGGGATGCGGGTCAGATGCTCCCTGGCTGGTCTCGCCTGGCCCAGAAGCGCCACCAGGTTTTTTGACACCGTGCCGGCCTGCTGGTTGGCGAGGGCTTCGCGCGCGCGCTGGACGGTCTGCCTAAAGCGCGCCTGCTTAAAAGGCTTGAGCAGGTAGTCCAGCGCATGCACCTCGAAGGCCTTCAAAGCATGCTGATCATGCGCGGTAACGAAGATCGTCAGCGGCAGGCGTTCGCGGTCCAGCGCGCGCAGGACCTCGAAACCGCCCAGTCCCGGCATCTGCACGTCCAGAAAGAGCAGGTCGGGCAAGTGCTTCTTAACAGCAGCCACGGCCTCAGCTCCATTGCCGCATTCGCCAATAACCTCGATGTCCGGTTCTTCTTTCAGCAGTGTGCGCACGCGTTCCCGGGCCAGCGGTTCGTCATCGACGATAAGCGTGCGGATGGACATAGCGATTCAGCGGGTTTAGCAACCGGCCGGTAACTGGAAGTAGCGCAGATTTCCAAATCTGCCGTATGGCCGATTTGTAATCGGCTGGCCGTTGGCGGCTGTGGGCGCCCAAGTCCCTCGCTGTGTGGTCCTTGCGCGACCAGCGGGTTGGAAACCCGCGATACAGCAGATTTGGAAATCTGCGCTACGAAGACGTGCTTTCATGATACGGAATTTCCAGCTCGACGGAGCACCCGCCTTCCGAGGAACGGCGCATCACTAGTTTGGCCTTCTGCCCATAAAGCTCCTCGAGCCGGGCTTTCGTGTTGGCCAGGCCGATGCCCTCGGCCGGCTGAGCAGGAAGCTTTGCGCCGGCCCCGTTGTCGCGCACCGTCAGGAGCACCTGCGTGTCCGCGCGCCGCGCGCCAATTGTCAGCCGTCCCTGCCCAGTCTGCGGTTCGATGCCGTGGCGTATGGCGTTCTCCACCAGCGGCTGGAGTATTAGAGTTGGCACCCGGGCATCCAGCGCCGCCGCATCGATTTCCTTTTCAATGCGCAACCGCTCGCCGAAACGGACTTGCTGAATTTCCAGGTAACGGTCCAGGAGAGCCAGTTCCTCGCGCAGCGGAATTTCCTGCTCGGTCGTGTCGAGCGTTGCGCGCAGCAGTTCGCTCAGATTGCCAATCATCTCGTCCGCGGCGTCGGCATCCTTGTGCACCAGCGTGGAAATGGCGTTGAGCGTGTTGAACAGAAAGTGCGGATGCAGTTGCATTCGCAGGGCAACCAGTTTGGCTTCCGCAAGGCGGCTTTGCAGTTCCAGTGCCTGGCGCTCGCCTTCCTGCGACCGCCGATAGAGCGTCGAGGCCCGCACGATGGTGACAATGATCCAGTAAATCGGCAGGTTGAACTTGGCGTGATTGATCAGCGCATTGGCGAAGCGGGCGCGGCGCATCTCGGGCTGCGTCAGCCGCAGGTTCCCGGGCCTCGGCGGGCCACCTTCGAATGGCGGCGGCCCTCCAAACAGCGGTCCGTCTGGCCCTCCACCGGGGGGCAGATCCGGAAACCGTCCTGCCTGCATCTGCGGCCCGGGTGGAGGTGGCCCCAGCGGCGTAGGAATCGGGCGCGCAATTACCTCACACAACACCAGCGCGACCAGGCAACCCACTACATGAACCGGCACGCTCATCACGAGTTTTCCGCGTTCCAGCGGGAACCGGGACGCCAGCCAGACTACGGCCGGAGCGAGCAAAGCCCAGGGAAACCAGTCGTGAAGCGCCGCCTGAAAAGCCTGCTTCCAGGCCAACCCGCCCGTGAAGACCAGTTGCCCGGTGAATGCCAGCATCAGCAAACACCACAGCCCCAGAACCAGGCCCCACAAAACGAGCTGCTGCCGGATGGCACTCGAACGGTTCATTGATGACAGGCTAGACACCCAAAACAAAGATGGAAGGCCAATTTATGCCGCTGAGTGCCGATTTCCATGGATTGTTGCGCTCTGCTCCGATGGCTGCCGATGAGTGCCGTTAAATGTCGTTGGCAAGGGCAAAGCAAATTGCTGGTGCTCACCAATCGGATTTTATTCCCGATTCTTCGAATCAATCATAATCGTCACCGGTCCGTCATTGATCAGGCTGACGAGCATGTGCGCGCCGAATTCGCCGGTCTGGATTGGCCGCCCAAAGTCTTGTTCCAGGCGCAGGACGAACTGTTCATAAAAAGGCACGGCAATCTCCGGCCGGGCCGAGCGGCTGTACGATGGTCGATTCCCCTTTTTAGTGCTGGCGAACAAAGTGAACTGGCTAATCAGTAAAATGCCGCCCTGGACTTCCTGGACGGACCGGTTCATCACGCCGTTTTCATCATTGAAAACTCGCAGACGGACAATTTTTCCGCTGAGCCAATCAATGTCCTCGGCAGTGTCCGATTCTTCAATGGCCAGCAGGACTGCCAGGCCGGTTTGGATGGCGCCCTTGACTGTGCCCCCGATAGTGACGTTGGCTTCGGTGACTCGTTGGATGACCGCACGCACGTTGGCGAAAGCTAAATGCGTTCAAGAGTTTACAAAAGCTAAATTCATTAGGGTTTCTCTCCTGCTTGGAATGCGGCCAGGACCGGGTATATTATGCTCAAATGAATACAAGAGAGATGACAGATAGACTTCAGGATTGGCAAAAGCGCGCAGGCGAAAAAGCGCGGAATGCCGGACAAGCGGCCGATGACTACGTTCGGGAGAACCCCTGGACGACAGTTGCGTTTGCGGCGATTCTGGGCTGCGTTCTGGGTTACATACTATCGGGTCGCCGCGATTGAGGCGGTTGGTCCGGGCGCTCAGCGTCCAGCATCGCAGGGCGAGGTAGTGGCCTTAGGGGTGCTAAAAAGGTTGCCGCGGTGCTTCTGGCGAAATGAATGTGCTCATCTCGATCCTGATCAGCGTCGGGATTGGGGTAATGGTAGAACTGCTTTTGCCTGGGCACACACCGGCCGAATTAACCCTCGCGGTTTTGCTGGGCATTGCCGGGGCGTTGTTGGCGCGCTACACCGGTGAGTGAGGGGTTGGTTTGAACCGCGAGACGCCGGAAGTTTTATGGCTTCCGCCGTTGGAGCAGTGATCGTACTTCTGCTCTGTGGGGGCATTCCTCCGAAGAGGGAAGCGAGGAGTTAATGCGATTTTCCGGGCAGGCAGCCGAGCTTGCCGAAAGCCACGACGTAAGCCACGAAGCTAACGATGAGCAACCAGGGATTGCCTTTCATGGTGAGCAAAATGCCCCAGCCCAATACCACCCCAATGAGCAGATAGGCCAAAATCGCCAAAAAGAATTTCATGGAACGATACTACCGCAGTTTGGATATCGCGCAAGCCGTAACCGAATGAAACGTGAAACGTGACCCGCGTTTCACTCATCACGCATCAATTGGTCGTGCTCGGTGGCGTGCCTGGCGTTTAGGGATGGCCGGCTGGGAGCGGCCGCGGAGAGGTCGCGGCCCTTCTGCCGAAAGGTACTCTTTGAGGAAAGCAGGCTTGTCGTGTCGCCCGCCTCGCTGGTAATCGCGCCACATCACTAGGGCAACCGTGCTCCGGTCCAAGTTCAATTCCTGCGTTAAGAACTTGAACAACAATTCCATCAAACGCACCAGAGCAATACTGTCGGTGCGGCCTACCCGGGCGCGGAGCCATTCGCTCCAGCGGAGGAATGAAGCGAAGGGAGAGCGAGGGACCGGCTGTTCGACTGGGTGAGAGGGGCTCGCTGTATCTTCCTTTTGTCCCGCTTTCGGCGCGGCCCATATGAGGGGCGTGGTTTCGACGAAGTTGCCGCTGTTGCCCACCAGATCCCAATATCGCGCGAAACGCCGCAGCTTCTGTATCGTGGCAAAATCGAGGAGCTTGTTTTGCAGGATTTCATAAGGTGGGTGGGGGTTATACACCATTTGCCACTCGAGGTCATGCCGCACAATTGGTGTACCGCGCAGGCGTTTGAGCAGGCCCACCTGGATTTCCTGCGGACCGAGCGCGATCAGCCGATCAAATCCGGCGGCGAAGCTTTCCAGGCTCTCACCAGGCAAACCCGCGATCAGGTCCGCATGGACGTGCACGTCGGTCTGCTCTCTCAAAACCCCAAAATTCTCTTCCAGCCGTTGATAATTTTGCCGGCGCTGGATCAAAGCGCCGACTTCCGGGTTAAAGGTCTGGATGCCGACCTCAAACTGGAGCGCGCCGGGTGGGAATCGCCGGATGACCTCCCTCAGGCTCTCCGGCAAGCGGTCCGGAACCATCTCGAAGTGAAAGAAATGCCCGGGCTGGTACCGTTCCAAAAAGAACTCCAGCAGCGTCCGGCTCGTCTGAACGTTAAGATTAAAGGTGCGATCGACAAACTTGAATTGCTTTACACCGCGGTCCAGCAAACGCTGCAAATGAGTCAGCAAGGAGGGCAGGGGCGCCTGGCGTACCGGCACATCCAGCGAAGAGAGACAGAACTCGCAAGTAAACGGGCAGCCGCGCGAGGCCTCAACGTAGATAATCCGATGGGCAACATCCTGCTCGTCATAGAGGTCGTACGGCAGCGCAAGTTGCGAAAAATCCGGCAATTCAGCGGGAATGATTTTTTCGGCGGGCCTTTCTCCCCGCAGCACCTGGCGGCAGACCTCTGCAAGTTTCAGGTCCGCCTCGCCGGTAATGACGTAATCAGCCGCGGCCACGATCGGCTGTTTCCCCCATTCATAGCTGACCTCCGGCCCACCAAGTAGGATCACGATGTCCGGTCTGATGCTTTTGATGGCGTTAACCACCTCGGTCGTCAGCGCGACATTCCAAATATAGACGCCGAACCCGATGATGGCAGGATTCCGGGCGAGCAACGCTTCCGCAATATCCACTGGCCGCTGATTGATATCGAACTCAGCGAGGTCGGCTCGCGGTTTGAGCTCGCCAAGATTAGCCAGCAGATAGCGCAGGCCAAATGCAGCGTGGATAAACCTCGCGTTGAGCGTGCTCAGGACGATGTCGGCCATTTATGATTTACGATTTATGAGTTGGTCTTGCTGGCTGCGGCGCGCTCGAACGAGACGTACCTGCCTCTGCGCGCCATCCGGCCGCCGAATGATAAATGATAAATCATAAACCATAAATCCAAAATTGGTTTGCATCAGAGTGAGAAGGCCGCTATAGCTCTGGCCGTTCGCTAGATAATCTGAACTGTTAATTCTGGAAAAGCCTATGGCCGAAAACTGTTATCATCCCAGCATCGAAGGGGCGCAGCACGGCGCCAAAAGTCTGGCGCAATTCCTTGATTATGCCAAGAAGTCCGGCGCCACCGGCGCGCAGCCTTCCAATTACATGCTGCAGACCGGCAAGGGCTTCATGAGCGCCAAAGACATCAAGAATACCTTTGCCAAAGCGAACCTTTCCTTGGACGGTGTTTCCGCACACTGTCCTGTTTGGGTACACACTTCGGCCTGGACTGGCACGCCGAGTATCCGCCCCTTCATTCCCGGTGACATCGCCAAAAAGCCCATCGCGGACATCGAGCGCTGGGCGCAGGACTATGTTCTTCGGTTGCTCGATTTGTGCGCCGAGTTGGGGGTCAAAGTCGTGCCCATGTTCTGGGGCGTGGCCTTTGGTTGGGAACTCGCGACCGGCTATCCCTGGGGTTTCTGGAAAGGCGGCGATTACGATTTGCTCAAGGAAGGGCAGGAGCGCTTCGTCAAAAAAACCTCCAAAATTCGCCAGCACGCCCGGAAACTTGGCCTGGTACTCTGTCACGAAATCCACCCCGGCACTGCCGCTATGTGCGCCGACGATTTCAATATGCTGGTGGAAATCAGTGACGGCGACAAATGCCTGGGCGTCAACGCCGACCCATCTCACTGCTGGGAGGGAGAGAGTTGGGAAACGCGCTTCCTGAAGGTGGCGCCGCGAATTTATGCCTGCCATGTGAAGAATTATACGCTTCGTTCAGGCCTGCCGTTGCGCCGGATGGAGCCCGGCTGGCAAAAGCGAGCGATGCAATTTGCCGACATTCCGTCCGGCGATCTGAACATGACCCGCTATGTGGAGTTACTGGTCCATACCGGCTATCCGCAACGCTACTGCCAGCTCACGGGAACCAAAACCGCGCCTCTGGTGGTTGAAGCCGAAAGTGCCTATCGCGACCTCGACGCCACCAGCGCCAATGGGATCCAATACGTGCGCGACAACCTATGTTTTCCCCTCGCTGCCGGCTCCTTCGAGGAAGGGATGGGGGCGTGATGCGTACAACATGAAACTGGGAATGGCAGCATGAATGCGCATAGATGGATGGGTTTTTGTCAGAATTTGGAGGTCGGCCTTAGGTGATTTCTTTTAGGTGGCTGGCACAAAAGCTGCGCACGCTAGCCCCGTAGGTTCCTTGCCTACGTCCTCCTGAGTGGGGCGGTGCCGGGAATTCGTTCCAGGTGCCGCCCTCCTTTTAGGGTTGGGTTGGAGGGCGAGTCGGCCGCATGGCCGGCTCGCCCTTTTTGTTCTAATGGGTGTTGGCTTGGGGAGGAATGGAGTGTGGACCTGGAAACCTGTCAGCGGCCGATTCAGCAAAGACGGAACAACCTCCGAGCACCTGGGCCGCATTCGGACCGGCACACGGTCCGCAGACGGACGTGCAAGACCTCAACCCTCAAGACAGAGCCGCAACGGGAAATGCCGATTTCGTTGGCTTGAGCAACAACGCTAAACAAAGCGCCGACCCCAATATGGAAAAGACTGTTCCCAACCGAAAAGGCGTGTCTTCGTACACTAGTTCAACGTGGTGGTTTCCTCCGGGCACCTCCAATGCCTGGAAGGCGTAGTTCGCTCGCCAAATCCTGGCTGGCTGTCCGTCGATGTAGCCCTTCCAGGATGGATACCAGGTCTGGGCGATGACCACAAGGCTGGCGCCGTCAGCTTGAGTTTCCAACGATAATTTTTGACGCCCAACCGTCCCCTTTGCAACTGAAGCTGCGGCTTGCCGCGTGGCAGTGATTGAGCTGCGAGCTTCGGTAGGTAGAAACACGGCACGGCGGAAGTCGGTATTGGTTTTCGAGAACGCACCAAAGGCCATGAGGTCATCCGCAAAGATTGGTTCTTG
>DATMQA010000044.1:0-39531 GCA_035566895.1 Binatia bacterium | reverse complement strand
TCGGTCGCCGCGCCGACGGCAAAAAAGAACAAAATCCCCGCGTCCAAATCCACCGCCGTCATGTTACGGCCCATTGGCAGCACCGCCAGGCTCAAGAACACCGGAACCACCAGCACCAGCGGCGCCAGGAAATGGACGACTTTGTCAGCGGCACGGGGGACGATGTCTTCCTTGGTCAGCGCTTTCAGGCCATCGGCCAGAGGCTGGAGCAAGCCGAACGGGCCGACGCGGTTGGGGCCGTAGCGGTTCTGGATGCGGCCCAAGCCCTTGCGTTCCAGGATAGTAGTGAGGCCGAACAGTGACGCGAACGCGAGGATGATAGCGGCGACGGACAGAAGAGCCGAAAGGAAAGGCTGCCAACCTGCCGGCACAAGTTCCACCAGCAGGTGTTTCAGGTTGACGAATATCTGGTCTATTGAATCAGCCATCGCATACGCCCAAACAGATTCCAGAACCATCGTCCCGTCGGGCTGTGACAGGAGTCAAAGATTGCGCGGAGTGCGCCGCACGGCAAGCAATTGTTTGCCAAGTCACTTGGCAAGGGCCGGAGCAGGGGACGGGATGGCTGGCGTTTTCAGGGCGGACGCAGGAGGTGGTTTTGGAGAGGCTACAGCCGCCTTTGCTTTCGCTTCGGCGTCTGCCTTGGCCTTGGCCTCAGCTTTGGCTTTTTCGGCGGCGAGCCGGCCGTCCACCTCGGCGGCTTCGCTCGGATGAATTCTTTGATAATACTTGTTCGGTTTGGCGAGGTCCTCTTTCTTCAGCAGCAATTTGGCAAAGCGATCATCGGTGCTCAGTTCAAACTCGACATCCATCTTGATCGCATCGAACGGGCAGACTTCGACACAAATCTGGCAGCTCATGCAAACGGAGGTGTCGATATCGAAAACCTTCGGCTGGAGTTGCAGCTTGCCGATGTAATCCGGCTTTTTGATGGCATCCTTAACGATGTAAATGCATTTGGGCGGGCATTCCTTCTCGCAGATTTGGCAGGCGACACAGCGCAACCCCTTTTGCCAGTCATTGCCGTCATAGACCAGGAAAGGAAAGTTTCGGGCGGCTTCTTTTTGGGGCAGACGCTCTTCCGGGTATTGGACCGTGGTCAAGCGCTCTTCCTGGACGTAACTGCCCAGGAAGTTTTTGGCCGTCGCGGCCATGCCTTTAATAATGCCTTCGCCTAACATTTCAACGCAAACATCTTCATCGATCCACTTCGCCTAATACTATATCCACGCTTCCCAGGATAATCACGACGTCGGCCACGTAATGGCCCAGGCACATGTCTTCCAGTACCGTCAAATTAATCAGGCTTGGCGGTCGCACCCGGTAACGATAGGGATTGGGCGAACCGTCGCTGATCAGATAAAAGCCCAACTCGCCTTTTGGGGCCTCAATGCGGCCGTAGGCCTCGCCCGCTTTCGGGCGGAACCCGCGCAGCTTCGCTTTGGCATCCACAATCGGCCCCGCAGGAATATCGCGCATGGCCGGTTCGAGAATTTTGAGCGACTCTCGCATCTCCAGCACCCGGACCATGTAGCGGTCATAGACATCGCCATGGTCGCCCAGCGGCACGCGGAAGGGGAAACGGTCGTAAATACCGTATTTGTCCACCTTGCGCAGGTCGTAATTGACGCCGCTGGCGCGAAGCATCGGACCGGTGAGGCTCGCGTTGACGGCCAATTCGCGCGGCACCACGCCGACTCCCTGGGTGCGGGACATGAGGATTTCATTTTCGGTCAGCAGCGCCTCAAACTCCTCCAGGAAACGCGGAAACTCCGCCACGACCTTTTTGGCCTGTTCGAGCCAACCGGGCGGCAAATCGCAACGGCACCCGCCGAACCGCATGTAATTGCACATCATCCGCGCCCCGGTGAGCGCCTCGAAAAGGTCGAGGATTTTCTCGCGCTCTCGGAAGGCGTACATCAAGGGCGTGCCGGAAGCGCCCATGTCCTGCAAGAGAAAGCCGGCGAGGCACGTGTGGTTTTGCAGGCGCGTCAGTTCGGCTGTGATGACCCGGATGTATTCGGCGCGTTCGGGCACCTGCAGGCCGGCCAGCTTTTCGACCGCCAGCGCGTAAGCCCAATTGTTGGTCAGCGAGCAGAAATAATCGAGCCGGTCGGTGTACGGCATCGAGCTCAGGTAAGTCGTGCCCTCGCCGATCTTCTCATGGTTGCGATGAAGGTAGCCGAAAACCGGTTTGAGCTTGAGCACCCGCTCGCCGTCGAGCACCACATCCATGCGGAACACGCCGTGCGTCGAGGGATGCTGCGGCCCCATCGAAACCTCGAGCAACTCGCCGGCCATCTCGCCGTTAGGCGAGGCCTTGGAGCGGATTTCGAAGTTGCTGGCCACAGTGTTCATACTGTCGGCAAAGAATGCCTTGTCTCTTGCATTAAGGCAAATGTGCCGTGCCGCTCCGGCCACTCCCTGGTTTGTTGGTTCGTCACAAACGAATTGTCAATTCACTCCGCTGATGGAGCATCTGGCCCGGCCTGGTGTGCCTTCGCCCTTTCCAGTACTTCATCATGCGGCGTCGGTTCATATTCGTAATCGTCGGGCTCGACGTAGTCCTTCCGCATGGGGAAATCCTTAAAGCCGTCCCACATCAGGATGCGGCGCAAGTCCGGATGCCCGTCAAAGACGATGCCATAGAGGTCGAAAGCCTCGCGCTCCTGGAATTCGGCCCCGCGCCAGACCGGCGTCAGCGAAGGCACATGGGCCCGGTCCGCCCGGTCTTCAGTCCTCACCCGCAGGATGAGCGGCCCATGTTT
This sequence comes from Binatia bacterium, assembly GCA_035566895.1. Lineage (GTDB taxonomy): Bacteria > Verrucomicrobiota > Verrucomicrobiia > Limisphaerales > UBA8199 > DATMQA01. The sequence goes on along the minus strand of DATMQA010000044.1, from coordinate 36,763 downwards.
TAATTCCATTGAATAGAGATGATAAACCACTTCGAGAAAGCCAGGCCTTTTCTTTTCGGTGACATGGTCGATCTCCCGCTCCACCCCGTCAATCACCTGTTTGACCTTCACTGATTCCTTGATAACTGTTTCAGGCCAGTCCACACCCGTCACATTGGAGGCATAATCGAACCGGAGCTGCGGGTCCTCGCGCAAAAACTTTGCCACCGCCAGTGCGTGGCCATTATCTACCAACAACGAATGTTGGCCCGACGGACTGCCGTTGAGAATAATCTCCAACTGCGCGCCGGGGACGGCCGCTTCGAGCCGGGTCTTGATTTGGTCGAGTGATTCCACAGCCAATAGATTACATTCGTTACATCGTTGCATAGTTACAAACCAAGGCCCGCCCGTGGGTTAGCCGCTTAACTCATGTAACATTGCAACCATGTAACTATCCTTCTCGGACGATGGCCGGCGGTTGCCACACCTCAGGATTCTTGGAGGGAACCAGATCATGCTCCCCATACTCCGGCACCGGAAATTCGCTGGGGGCTTCAGCCACGAGGTGGCGGGCACGACTGCCGCCCGCCAGCGATTGTTCATCAATCTTGCATTGCAGTGTCATCAGCGCGTGCAGCAGCGCCTCGGGCCGCGGCGGGCAGCCCGGAATATGCACATCGACGGGAATATAGCGGTCGATGCCTTTGAGGACATTGTAACCCTGCTTGAACGGCCCGCCCGAAATCGCGCAGGCACCCATCGCAATGACGTATTTTGGCTCCGGCATCTGGTTGTAGAGCCGCACCACTTGCGGGGCCATTTTCTTGGTGACGGTCCCCGCCACAATCATCAAATCCGCCTGGCGGGGTGAGGGCCGGAACACCTCTGCGCCGAAGCGCGCGAGGTCATAGCGTGCCATCGAAGCGGCGATCATCTCAATGGCGCAGCAGGCGAGGCCGAACCCCAGCGGCCAGACGGAGTTCTTGCGGCCCCAGTTGTAGAGGTCCTCCAGGGTCGTCGTAAAAATACCCTGCTTGCTCAATTCACTGCGCAGGCCTTCGTCCATAAAACAGCGGGGGATCGTGAAACATGAAACGTGAAAAGTGAAAGCCGGAGCTGGTGCGCGAGTTTTTTTGCATCACTCCATCACCGCATTTCCTGCTCCTCACCGCCACGTTAGCACCCCTTTTTGCCAGGCCCAAACCAGGCCCTCGACCAGCAACAACAGGAAAACCATCATGCCAATGGCCGCCCCGGCGGAAAGCCCGCCAAATGCCACCGCAAACGGCAGCAGAAAAATCGTCTCGACGTCGAAGATCAAAAAAATGATCGCATACAGGTAATATTCCGATTTGAACTGCACCCACGCGTCTCCCTTGGACTCCAACCCGCATTCGTAAGTGGCATTTTTGTCCGGACCGGGCTTGGGCGGCGCGAAATTCCTGGCCCAAAGCCAGGCCAGCGTCAGCGGCGTCAACGCAAAAAGGGCGGCGCCGGCCAGCAACACCAGAATCAACAGGTACGGACTGCTTTCAACCTGCATAAAACATCACTTGGGCTCCCGGCGATGGAGTCCCACTGACTGAGCAATTTCGTCCAACTCTTCCCCGGTGGCGTCCTCGAGTTGCTTGCCTTTGGCGGCGAGCTTTTCGTTAATTTTGATAACTTTCTCCGTCATCAACTCGTGCGTTTCTTCGGTGCCGCCCAGCAGGGCAAAGTTCGGTCCGGTGGTCAGTCGTTTGTGACCGTCGGAATCCAAACCAAGGCCCAGCATGAGCGCCTTTCGCCGCGCCTTCCTTTTGCTCGATTTCGCCATCGTCCAAAGCTAGGGGCGCAGGGCGGGAGAGTCAATACCGCGGGGGGGCGGGGGGCAGTAAGTAATCAGTAACCAGTAAGCAGGGAGCAGTAAGCAGGAATCAGTAGTCAGTGCGATCAGCAACCAGTGACAGTGCTCAGTGATCGCCCAACTCAAGCTGCTTCCCGTTGTCTGATGGGCCGAGCTTCAGGAGAAAGGGCACCGCGGTCTTGGCCCATTCCTCGGCAGACATGTACCCCGAAGCTGATTTCCCAAAGCAACTTTGCAGCATAGCTGTGTTGATGACCCCCGGATTCAGTGATACCGCCGCCATGCCCGAGGGCAGTTCCTGCGCCAGGGCCAGCGTGAGTCCTTCAATTCCCCACTTGCTCGCACAATACGGAGCAACCTCGGGGTCCGTGGACCGTCCCCAGCCCGAACTAAAGTTCACAATTACGCCGCGCTTGCGCTTGACCATCTCCGGCGCGAAATGGCGGATGACATTGGCAGTGCCTTTTAGATTCACGTCAATAACCTCCGCGAATTCCCGGGCTGGCACCTCCCACAGCGGCGCGTTCTTATTAATGATGCCGGCGTTGTTCAGCAGCAGGTCCGGCGGGCCATGCGCACTGAGCAGCAGGCTCGCCCAGGATTTGACATCATCGTCGGATGCTACATCTACCACGTAAAAATCGTGCGGCGGGCGCAATCGGCGGCGAAGCTGCTCGATTTCCTTCCTTGACCGACCGCATCCAAGCACCGTGTGTCCCAGGCGGACAAACTCGTCCACCATGGCCCGTCCCAGGCCGCGCGTCACCCCGGTGATCAGCACAATTCTTTTGGGCATACGGTTCGGCTATGCCCATATCTTCCCTGAAAATCCGAGGGGCCGTCAACCGTTTAACAGTTTCCACAGCTCGCCGCTTGCAGGCAGAACTTCTGCATTTATGAATTGCAGAAGGTGCGCAAAAAGACCACCGCTGACTCGCTGCGGTCTTGGTGCCAACAGCAGACCTTCACTACGGTCTGGCCAATCCTCAACCGTTGAAGCACTCACCGACAAGATCATTAATCTTTAGGGGTGCGGCGGACCTGATCCGTCGCGCCACACCCCACCAGGCGGACCCAATACGACCCGCGGGAGTTCCAGGGCGCGCACCGGCCACGGCACGCCGACTCTCAAGCAGGGTTAAGTTCACGGCCCGCCCTAAGCAGGCTATCCTCCGGTCTGCCTAAAGCAGATGAATCACCCGTGGATGTTTTGCGAAACCTGCAATTTTAGTTCTTGACACAAGCTCCCGGTTATGGTGTGATTTATGAAAATGAGCCCAGTACAACAATAGAATCTACGGAGTCATTTATGTCACACCTCAAACGCTACACGAACTATTTAGCCGTAATCGGGGCACTAACGGTCACCGGAGCGACCGCTCAAATCAGCTCGATCAACTCAGCCGTCATCACACCGCGAGTTTTCAATGATTTTCCCGGGGCGACGGGGAATTACATCAACAACTATCCCACTTCCATCACCATGGGCGAGTCCGGCGCGTTCCGGGCGACATCGGGCGGCTTGGACCGCGATTACTGGGCATTTTCAAACAACGGTTCCAACCCCTACATTCTGGGGGCCGGTGACACCGCGTTCATCGTTTCCTTTCATCTGACCCTTGGCCCCGACACCGGCTCGGTTGACAGCGAAGCCGGCTTTATCATACCCAACGGAATGACCGCCGCTTACGGTCAGGGTAACGGCTCCTTCCCCGGTGGCGATTTGCAATTTTTAGCCAAATCCTCCCAGGATCACTTCATCGGCTTTTTCGGCGGACCTGGCTTCTGGAACTCAGGTATTCCCTACGTGGCCGGCACGACGATCGGCATGAAGATTTCGTATTTTCAAGCCGGGGCCACAGGTAACCTTCAGTTCCAAGTCACTGACGGTGCCAGCACCGCTACAAGCCCAATCGAACCATGGACGGGCAACCTTGTCGGCGACATCCTGACTGGCTATTTCCAGATTGGGAATGGTGGCACTTCTCCCGGAGCTTCCGCGCAATCGGTTTTCAGCGGCATTACAATCACTGTGCCAGAGCCTTCCACGCTCACGCTGCTGGGTTTGGGCGTTCTGCCGCTCATGCTGCGTCGGCGGCGCGCGTAAGTTGAGATTGAGGATGGAGCGCGCGATCACTCCTCATTAGAAATTCATTCGGGCCGTCATCGGGCGAACCGGTGACGCCCCTTGTGTTTTGGGGGAGGGCGAGAAGGAACGAGGACGAGGACGACCCGTTTGTTCCTCGGGGCCGTTTGACGCGGCTGTAAAACGCCTTAGGGCGCGGTCACCTTATAAAATCGCGGGCTGGAGGTTGCCGGATCGGTGACGGATTTAACAGCGCCATTACCAAGGACGTTCGTCAGATAGGCCCAGGTGTCTGTGGTAAGATTCGTCCGGTAAAACACCCTGTAGTTTACATCGGCTTGCGTCGGGAACGACAGCACCGTCTTGCCGGCCGAGCGGGTTGCGGTCATGGTGATGCCTGAGACCGGCACGAACATGAAAAAGTTCGGATTGCAATTGCCCGCGGTGGTGAGGCGCAAGGTGTTGGTGCCACCATTGAATCTCACAATTGCAGAAGCAGCCAAACCGTCATCTGTCAAAGGCACCCAGTCAAAGATCGCGTATGCGGGAGATCTGCCGAACCCTCCAAAATGCCCTAGACGTTTTGTGACCTGACTGGTGGTCCCGGCGCCGCTGACGACCTGGTCGAGGTACATTGAATAAGGCCCATCGCCAGAGGAGCGGATGTAAGCGTAGTAATTGCCGGCAGGATACACGCGTGTGTAGTTGGCCCAATCACCGCCGGCGAAGAAAACCAGCACGTAATCCGGCGAAAAACTGTTCTGCCAGGCCAATCGTAAATAATCTTTCGTCCCCAGATTATCCTGGGGAATGCCCCCCACGGTCCGATACTTGAAGACCTCACCATCGAGGTGCGTATGTTGGAAATCGATATTGGTCACGGCCGGATAAGGTCCATTGGGAACATCTCCGTAAGCATCGGGGAACCAGTCATAGATGAATTGCCCGCCGCCGTAGTCAAAGTCTTCGCCTTCCACCATGAAGTTATCTTCAGTGAACGTATCAAAATTGTTGGTCACCAGGATTCCGTGGCCGAGCACATTGGTGATGGCAAGCACTGCCGTATGGACCGCATTGGGCAGAAGGTTGGTATAAACCACGTTCTTAACGGACGCAGAGCCGGTAACGACGAGTTTTGAGGAGACATCATTGCCGTCGAGGTTAACCTGGATGCCATTTGCGGGAAAACTGCTGCCGAGCGTGCTAACCGTAAAGCTGAACGTGTTCGTGGGTTCGAAAGGCCGGCTGCCGGTGGGATACATGTTGCTGAGCAAAGGCAAATCGGGTTCTGCGGCGACCAGCATGAAGAAATTCGGCAAGAGATTGCCACCGCTGGTGATGCGCAGCGTCATTTTGTTGGTTAGGGCGACCACCGCGTTTTGACCATTGGTGTCCTTCAGAAAGATATATTGGAAAGCGCTCCAATCCGTGCCGTTGGTCAGGCCAAAAGTGCCGAGATCAGTGGTGCTGGTATCCGGATTCACTACACTGAGGGTAATTACTCCTGGAGACAAGCCGCTGGACAAGCGGCCGATCACCCAATAAGTGCCATTTGACCAATCGCGCGTGTAATTCAGCCACATGCCGTAATTGAGCGGGTCAATGCGATAATCGAACACACCGGCCAAAGAATGATCTTTGCGCGCGTAATCGCCGGAAATCACCGTTCCCACTGCATCGTCGGGCCGGTAAACATGCGAAGGCGCAGGGTTGCCGTTGACATGCTCATCCACGCCCTCGACGCCGACTGTTCCGAAATAGCAATTAGGCGAGCCAATGGTGCCGCAAAGGGCTGGTAAATCGTAGTAAAGGCCGTTGGTGAAATCGAAGTCCTCGGCTTCCCACGTATAAAGGACAGGCGGCACGCCGAACCACGTGGTCTCGAAATGCGAGTTGGCGCTGGCCGTCAAACCGAAAGCGTCGGTCACGGTGATAGAAGCATTGTACACGGCATTTGAGAGCAGGCCGTGATAGGTGACGTTTTTGTTTGAAGAGGAACCGCTGATGGCCAAGCCGGCTGAAACATTGGTGCCATTGAGAATCAGGCCAATGTTGTTGCTGGTGATCGTGAAGCCACTCGGAGAGCTGACGTTGAAGCTAATCCCGTCCGCGGGATTGACGAAAATCATATTCTGGGGAAAGAGGCTGCTGATGGACGGGGGCACTGAGCCACTGAGTTGGTTGAGCACGGCGTTGTCGAAAAAGCAGGAGCCGCCCTCGGCGTTCAGTTGCGCAAAGGCAAAACGGAAACGGACTTTGGCCGTGCCTGCAGGCGCCGTCAACTGGCTGACGGTGCCGGTTACGGCGTAGGTGGTGAAGTAGGGATCGTTAATGGAAACCGGCTGCGAAATGTCATAGGCGTGATTGACCTGGTTCGGAATCCAGGTATCGGCCCCGGCACTGGCCATAAAATGATCGGAAGCGAATCCGGCCAGGACATTACTACTGGGCGACAGGAACAGCACCTCGATCCAGACGTAGCAATCAGCGCCCAGCAGGTCAGTGCTGTGGGTATAAAACCAGCCATTGGCTTGGTAAGTCGAGCCTGCGGCGGCACTCAGGTCCTGGTAAATCCCCGCCACATTGGTGGGTTGGGCGCCATAGGACGCGCCCCATTCCTTGTAGTACTCCGAGCCCTGTTCTGGCGTCACGGCGGCCTCGATCCAGTAATTCCCAAAACTCTGAGCCGTGGGCGGCGCAAAGCGCGTCCACCCCAACGGGATTGCGTGCCCGCTGTTCTGCTCGAAGCTGGGATTGACCAGGAGATTGGCCGCTGAAGCAGGGCCGGGGGTCAGCAGCAGCGCGGCAGCCAAGCCAATGCACCCGGCGGTGATGCTTTTACAACAGTAGGCCCGGACTGAATTCCGGGAGAGGAAACGTTTGGAGAGGCAGGAGTTCATCGCGTGTTCTGACATCTTTATCAATCATGTGCAACGCAACTACGGTTGGCGCTTGCGACCTGAGGTTAACTCTATATTGGCACGCTCTGACGCGTTGTCAACGTTCCTTTTCCCAAATGGAACAAGCTGAAATTTGTTTTATTCCCTTTTTGGAGGTAATATATTAGCTACAAGTTCAGAGCTGCGCGGCATGAAAGCCATTTCGATTCTTGAGTTTACTGCTTTGTTTGCCTTCCACAGCGCAATCGCCATCCAAGCCCCATCTGGAGTTGTCAGCCGCGCCGGTGATAAAAGCATCGTTTTGCACTGGGACAAAAGCGGCGATCCGACATTGGGGGGTTATCGGGTTTATCGCTCGACGGCAGGTTCCGGCGGACCCTTTACCCTGGTGACATCGACCCTGCTCACCTCGCCCGGGTACTGCGATGTGAGCAGCAGTGTCGTAAATGGACAGACGAACTTTTACTATGTGACTGCGGTCACCACCGGCTCGGTGGAGAGCACTCCTTCCTCGGTCCTGGGAGTGACGCCGCACGCGTTCGCAAGTGACAACGAGTTCCTCGATTACGTGCAGGAGACCTGTTTCGATTACTTCTGGTATCTGGCTAACCCGGCCAACGGTTTGGTGCCGGACCGGAGTGCAACAGGTTCGGCCTGCAGTATTGCCGCGGTGGGGTTTGGTCTAACTGCCATTGGAATTGCGATCGACCACGGCTGGATAACGCGGACGCAGGGTGTCGCGCGGGTGCTGACCACGCTGAACACTTTTTCGAATGGCCCGCAGGGTTCGGGAACTTCAGGGATTATTGGTTACAAAGGCTGGTTTTACCATTTCCTCGACATGAACACGGCCTTACGGGCCGGCAGCACCGAGTTATCTTCGATCGATACGGCGCTATTGCTGGGTGGCATACTCTACGCCAAACAATATTTCAACGGCACCAGTGCTGATGAAACTTCCATCCGGGCCGCGGCCGATTCCATTTTCAACCGGGTGGACTGGAATTTTATGTCTCAAGGCGGGAACGCAGTTGCGATGGGGTGGCAACCGACGACTGGCTTTTCCGGTTTCGGCAATTGGATCGGCTATAACGAAGGAATGATTATTTACATTTTGGGCCTGGGCACGGCGACCAATCCCTTGCCGGCTTCGGCCTGGGGTCAATGGACCAGCGGCTATTCGTGGATCACCAATTATGGACAGGCATATGTCCACCTGGCGCCTCTATTTGTGTATCAATACTCCCACTGCTGGATCGATTTCCGACACATCGCCGATCCGTACATGAACAGCCACAACTGCACGTATTTCGAAAACTCGCGCCGGGCGTCGTTGGCGCAAGTAGCATATGCAGTCGCAAATCCCGGGCATTTCACAGGATACGGCACCACCAATGTGTGGGGACTGACGGCCAGCGACGACCCTTCCGGCTACGCGGTTCATGGAATTCCACCCAGCGGCTCGGACAACGGCACCATTGCTCCTACCGCCGCCGGCGGTTCTATCCCCTTTACACCCGAGTATTCGTTACCGACGATGAAATATATCTACACAAATGCGCGGACTCGCATATGGACTGCTTACAGTTTCCGCGATGCCTTCAATCTCGGCCAGGGGTGGTTCGACACCGATGAGTTGGGAATTGATCAAGGGCCCATCGTCATCATGATCGAGAATTATCGCACGCAGCGCGTTTGGCAGCTTTTCATGCAAAACGCCGAGGTCCAGCGTGGCCTACAGCGCGGAGGGTTTGTTTCCTTGCCTTTCGTGCCGCTTAACATTCAGCCCGTGCCTGCGCAGGGCGCCTTCGACCTGGTGTGGAATGCGTCCGCCGGCCGGTATTTTCAGGTCGAGTATTCCCCAGCGTTGACCACGTGGGCAGCCTCGCCCGGGTTCGTGCAAGCCACCAACAGCGGACCATTCAGTTGGCTGGACACCGGGCCGCCGGTTACGGTGTCCGCTCCGACCAACGCTCCGGAGCGGTTCTATCGGGTGTTCCAGTTGGGCTCTCCTTAATGGCTTGGCTAGATCTTTACGGTTTACTCAGCCGAAAGAAAGAATTTGTAGTCGGGTCGGGCAGAACGACTTGAAGCTGCAGGCCCTGGACTGATGGAATGTTGCTCAACGCCGACCAGTTGGTGCCGCCTAATAGCGGATTTTGTTGCAGGACAAACCCGGATGCCGGACCCGGCCACGTCAGAATCACGGAGTTGGTTTGTGTCCGCGCGACCGAGAGTGATGGTGGCTCGAGCAGTGCGATGGGCACGGTCTGCGGTTGCGAAAACGCGGGAACGGTTCCAGCGACGTTAGTGATCACATTATCGTCACCGGTGTAAACATAGGCGAGCGTATCCAGGTCGGTGGTTCCGGAGAAGTTGGCTGTGACCTGACCGGAAGCGGGGTCATAGGCGCTGGAGAGCAAACGCGAGGTGCGGGTCGCGCGGACATACTGGTAGGCATAATCCATTGTGACATAGAGTGGATTATAGGAGGCCAGATTATTCGTAAGTCCTTGCACCATCGTAAACCAGTTATTGGTGGTAATCGGTGTTTGGTTCGCGGATTGAGGAATGGGAATAACCCACCATTCATGGAAAAAAAGCGTCGGCAACACTAGGCTGTCCAGGGCGCGTTTAATTTGGCGGGTGCCCCGACCGATGGTGCCGCTGACATCGCTGTTGGCGGGGCACCACTCGGCGCACGACGAGGAGGGGTCGTCGCGAATCTCGGTGACGCAATTAAAGAACTGGCCGTTGAATTCCGGGTGCCCGGGCACGGAGAGGAAATCGGCATAAAACACCGGTAAAGAGATGGACCCAAGCTGCTGGGGTTCGTAGAGCCGGTAGGGGCCCAGGACCAACCAGGGCGAATCGCGCACTGTCCCCGGATAATTCTTCAAGGTGACATACTCGACGCCCCAGGTTTTCAGGCCGGCAAAGGCGTTCGGACCCATTTCAGAATAGTGCGCGACCGCGATTTTGGAGATGGGAATAGCGTGGTTGGTGTGCCACTGGCCGCCCAGGTAAACGTTGTTGGACATTACGCTATCCGAATACGAAACCCCGCTGCCGTAGTTGAAATAGAAAAAGGTATTGCAGCAATTCCACGAGTGGATCGAGGTCGTCGCCAGACCGTTGGTTACCAAACCCTGGAGGTCGAGGGTGGCCGCATCCGTGATGTTACTCAAAAACACGCTGAGGAAAGGCCTGAATCCGGCATCCGTAACTGTATGCGCCCACCAGAGTGGACCGGAGACGTCGTCAACTCGCATCGTGACAAAATTGGGCAGGCCCCGCATCACAAACGGCTTGCGCGCAGCCCAGACAATGCCACGCCAGACTACATCATCCAGACCCTCGATCGGGCCCAGGATCGAGATCGCCATCCAATCGTAACTGCTCCATTGAACCGCGCGGCCCTGGCCGAATTTCGTGACCGCAACCAGGGGCTTGCCGCCAGAGAGGGCAACCGCGGTCACATTGGAAGGCGCCGTGAGTCCCGGCACGCTCATGCTGGCGCGCAACGAAACCGAATCTCCCGCGGAGTGTCGCGCGGTGATGAAGTGCATTTGCGAGCCCGGTTCTGTCGCCGGCAGGCTCACGCTGGTGCCGGAGACGGCTGACCCGTAGCTAAAGCCGAAGATTGCCTGGATGAACGAGTAACGAGGTGTGCCACCGTTCGAGGCCAACGCTCCGTCGAAACTGACTAGGCCGGTCCCATTGGTAATGGCGAGCGTCAGGCTGCGTTGAGCGTTCGTCCCCAGAAAGACTCCGTTGGTATCCAACTGGCCGTGTCCGACAATGATTACCGAGTAACGGGAGATGTTGGTGTCAACGGCGTTGCTGGAAATATCGAGCACGGTGTAAGGAACGCCAAAATTGTCGAGGTACGGCTGGAGATGGTGCTGGAAATCGGGATACGCGGGGCTGGTCGAGTTCACGAGTACCACGGCATCGGCACCAATGGCCGCAGCCGGCGCGGGTAAACAAACCGAAGCGGCAACCAGCAAGCCGGCGGTCGCGGCATGAATCCAAGGCAAGCGGGCACGGTTCATTGGGGCGCACATGGCTAATTCGTCCCTTCAGTTCTGATTATAAAGCAACACAACATCGGCCCACACAAATGCTGCCCGCCAGCGTACAGGTGGTCTGGGTAAACAGTGTACTAAGCTGGCGGGTTTGTCGAGGCGCGAAAGCGGCGGTTAAAGATGCTTGACGAATTCGTCCGGACTGTGATAAGGGCTCTTTCGATGACGCCATTGATGAAGCTCAAATGTGCTGCTAAAGGCGGTACCGTGGCGGTGTGTTTGTGCGGTGGCCTTTGGTCAGGCTGCGCGACCACGACACAGCCGTCTGCTCAATCGAGGACTGCGCTCACCGTTGCTACCTGCCCGCCCTCGACGTCCGCCCCCGAGATCCCGGTCTTGAAGACATCCGTTGAGCCAGGACAACGAAGCGATGAGGGATTCCGGCAGGAACGCTACCCCGTCGATGGCCGTAATTTCACGCCGGTGGATAAGAACATAGCGAAGCTGGGCACAGTGAGAGACGACGAAGAAGGCGCGCTCAACCCGTACGTGCTGGCGATGGCTGGTTGTTACCCGACCGACGGTTCGTATCCCTACCGCTGCAACCCCCTCGAATATGATCTGTATAACGGGGTGACGCAGGATTTGTGGTACAAGGGCCGCGTCGTGGCCAAGGCGCATCCCAACTGGACCCGGTGCAGCTACTGCTGCGGACTGACTTTCGAACTGTTGGTGCGCGCAATGCAGTACCGCAATGTCCAGAAAGGTCTGGACCCGGACGATTTCAACGGCATGTCATTTTCCGATCTGTTCAATCTCCTGCAGCTATGGTACATCGAAGGCCCGGGGGATTCGCCACAGCTAGGTATTATCTCCTACGGACTGGGCAGGAAGATCGCGAAACTGGAGGACGCCCGCCCGGGAGACTTCCTGGATTTCAGCCGCAACAACAAGACGGGTCATTCTGTGGTCTTCGTGGACTGGATAAAGGACGACCAGGGCAAGATCACCGGGTTCAAGTATTTTTCCTCCAACTCGAAGGGGGTGGGGTATGCGACGGAACATTTTGTAGAGGCAGGCGGAAAGGTGTTGCACCAATATTTCCGGTTGGCGCGGGTCGCCAGCGTCGAGAACTACCAGCGATTTGACCGGACAAAGATTCCTTTCCGGCGGGCGTATGCGCCGTGAACGTAAAACGTAAAACGTGAAACGTGAGGGAAGCCGAGGCCTGAAGCGTGCGCTTACCCGAAGCGATCCTAAAGGTGGACGCCGAACAGGCTTGCCGCGTTCCGTACGTCGAACTCACCCAAGCCAAATGCGCTCGCGGTTCTGAGTGACCTTGAGGACTTCATTGGCCACCGCGACGTCTTCGGCGATCTGGAAGTCGAACATGCCCACAGTGATGAAATCAGCGCCGTTTTCGAAAGCATGGCGGAACCCGGCCTTCGGTTGGATGGCGCCGGCGGCCAGCACTTTGTAGGCAATCCAGGGGCGCTGCAGTTCGGACATGTAAGCGATGGTCTCCTTCGGGTCCATGCACCAATAATTGTCCGCCGCGTAGTTATCGATTACTTCCTTCATTTGGTCGGGCCGGCGCTTGGACCAATAGTTGGTATCATGAAGAGTCTTCATGTAGAAGTCCGGCGCGAACCCGGCCTTCTCCACCGCCTGCACGGTGCGCAGTTCGTGGGCCGCAACACCGGCGATCAGTCCGTGGTCCTTGATAATGGACAGCAATTGACCGATGGACTTCACGTCTCCTTCTCGCGTCCACGTATCGCTGAGGTTGCCCAGGAGAAAGGCTCCTACGGCGCCGGCGTCCTGGGCGCGTTTGACCTCGGTTTTGAGGTCATCCCTGGTCGGGCCGATTTGAGCCAGGTACTGGATGCGGCCGCCGCGCGCGCGATATTTCTCGTAAAGGCTTACCGCCTGGGCCTCGGCCGGGTGGAGGATCATGGTGTTGATGCCGTGCTGCTCGCAGAGGGCCCAGGTCTCCATGATTTTGTCGTCGGTGAAATAATGCTTGAGCAGAGTAGAGACGTAGATTAGGTCGCGGCTATGGGCATAGCCATTGATGAGGTTGCCACCGCAAATCACCCGGCTAAGTTTGACCTTGCCAATTGCGCCGGTGGGGAGCGTGGACGTGGAAGGGGAGGCGGCTGGCAACGGTGAAGGAGCGCTCTCCTGGGCTGCGAGCGCGTATTCTTCTAGACTCATGAGCAGCGGCGCGGACAAAGTGGCCGCGGCGGATTTTTTGAGGAAGCTTCGGCGGTTGGAGCGGTTTTTCATAAAGCACAGGCCTTTCGGCCTTAGGTCCTAAGGCTCTCCGTTAGCTTTCCTGAAGTCAAAACTAAGAATTCGGTCTAAATATAATGAAATCAACTCTCGTCTATTATCTGGCCTTTTGCAATTTGTGCCCGTATTTCCGTTTGAAGCGATGGCAGGCGGCGAACTCCGTCCGGCCTTCGTCGTTTTCCCAAACTTCATGGTAGCGGGGCTGGCGGGGTCGGCTCCGCAAGGTGCTTTCTTTCAGGATGTTGCCTTCTTCATCGCAATCCAATTCCAGGAACCGCGGCTTTTGATTGCGGTTCAAGCGATTGGACAAGATCACCAGTATTTTTCGCTTCGTCATGGAGGAAAGCCTAACAGGAAGATTTGCATTGGCAAAGCCCCGCCGGAGTGCTACATAGTGCGTCCGCTTCGAATCGGGAGCGGTTTGCAACACGAGCCAATAAACTGAATTTGAGATATGTCACAGCATCGGAGTCTGCGCGCGGCTGCCACTTTGGGCGGCAAACGGAATGTGCTCAAGCGCTTTGAGCGCCTGGAACTGTTGAAGAAGCGAGGTCAGTGGAAACCGGGCGAACGCATCACGGGTTTGCGCAAGACCAAAGGCGAAGCCTAAAACTGGCGCGAGCGAAGAGTGCGGCAGGTGCAGCGCCAGCTCTCGCTCCCGCTTTTCAGTGCTGACTCCGCGTTCCGCCTTCTGCATTCGAGCATGGTCCGGTTGCAAAAATACCTGGCGGAGGCCGGGGTGGCTTCGCGACGAGCGGCAGAGCAGATTATACTGGGCGGCCGGGTGATGGTGAATGGACAACCGGCTAACCAACTAGGCAGCCGGGTTGACCCGGTCCACGACCAGGTGACCGTCGATGGCATGCCGGTCCGCGTTCGACGCAAGGTTTACATCGCCTTGAACAAGCCGCGGGGCCTGGTCTGTTCCCGGCAGGACGAATTTGAGCGGCCGACGATTTACGACTTGATGCCGAAGGAATGGGGGCATCTGCACTCGGTGGGGCGGCTGGATTTCAACAGCGAAGGTTTGATTTTCCTCACCAATGATGGTGAGTTCAGTTTGCGGGTGACACACCCGCGTTACGGGGTTCACAAGAAGTACCTCGCGACGGTCGAGGGGCGGGTCGAGGTGGAAATGCTGCGGCGGTTCACGCAGGGAGTGTGGTATGAAGGAGAGCGGTTTAAGGCGGAGCGAACGCGGATGGTTTCGGCCAGCCAGTCGCAGAGCGTGGTGGAATTGGAATTGGCCGAGGGGAAGTACCGGGAAGTGCGCCGGCTTTTCGAATCCCAGGGGCGCACGGTGAAGCGGCTGCAGAGGGTCCAGATCGGGAAAATCAAGCTGGGAGAGTTGCGGCCGGGCAAATGGCGAACATTGACAGAACCCGAGATTAAATCTCTACTGTGTTGAGTTATGAAAATGAACTGTTGGTTACTTTTTGGGGTGATGCTTTCAACGAGCTTGCTGGCGCAACCAGTGACGAACGCGCCGCCCGCGGCACCAATTCTTTCAACCCCCGCGCCCGCGGTTGTGGGCGGCAAGACCAATGCGCCGCCTGCCAAAAAAAAGAAGAGTGGCAAGAAGGCGGAAAAGAAAGCCGTCGCGAAAAAGAAAGAACCCGCGGTCGAGCTCAAAACCGTCCCGCTAGTGGCGGGCCCGGCGGTGGTCGATGCCAACCACGTCAATGTGCGGGGGCAAGCCAAACTCAAAAGCGAAATCGTGGCGCGGCTGAACAAGGGGCAACCTGTTACCGTGCTGGAAGAGATCATCCGCAACAACTCCGGGCCCGACGAGCCCTCGGCCTGGGCGAAGATTCTTTTGCCGACCAACGCCCACGCCTGGGTCAGCACTTCCTTCATTGAAGCAACCAACCATTCGGTTCGTCCCAAAAAACTGAACCTGCGCAGCGGCCCGGGCGAAAACTACAGCATCATCGGCCGACTCCAACAGGGCGACGCGGTAAAGGAGCTGGCCACCAAAGACGACTGGACGGAAATCGAAGCACCCGCCAATGCCTATGCGTTTGTCGCTGCGCAGTATTTAAAGCAGGAAGCTCCCGGTGCCCCCGCCACCACGCCGAGCGAGCCGACCATGCCGCCGCCGACGCCCACCACGGTGC
Organism: Binatia bacterium; assembly: GCA_035566895.1. Lineage (GTDB taxonomy): Bacteria > Verrucomicrobiota > Verrucomicrobiia > Limisphaerales > UBA8199 > DATMQA01. The sequence continues at coordinate 21,509 of DATMQA010000044.1, read as the reverse complement.
CCGAAGGCCCGACCGTGGCGACGACGCCAACAGAAATTCCCACGGCAACTCCGCCCGTGGAAACCCCGGCCATCACCAACGCGCCCCCGGAAACCACACCGACACCCGCTGTCGAGGAGCCGCCGCCAAAACGGATTGTACAGCGCGAAGGTTTAGTGCGCGGCCTGGTCAGCATCCAGGCGCCGACCAAGTTCTCGCTCATCAGTCCGGACAACGGCCACACGATCGATTACCTCTATACGAGTTCACCCAATCTGGATTTGCGGCGCTATAAGGGCCTGCGGATTATTGTCACGGGCGAAGAAGCCCTGGATGAACGCTGGGGCAACACACCCGTTATCACCATCCAGAAGATTCAAGTACTGGATGAATTCGCGCCAGTGGACGCGTCCCCAGGGAGCAAGCACTGAATCGCGGTGCGGCGCCATCCCTAATGCCCTTGGCCAATCTCATTGATGGGCGGGCCATCGCTCGGCAGATGCAAGGTGAGTTGGCCGTCCGCATCGCATCGCTTCAGCGGCACGGCTGCCAGCCGGGTCTGGCCTTTGTGCGCGTCGGCGACGATCCCGCGTCCATAGTCTATCTGGGCCGAAAGGAAAAGACCTGCGCCGAACTGGGAATCTATTCGGAGACGCACGTGCTGGCGGAATCGGCCACAGAAACGGAGTTGCTGGGTTTGCTGCGGCAGCTCAATGCCAGCGAACGCGTGCACGGTATCCTGGTGCAAGCGCCGCTGCCCCGGCACATTGACACCGCGAAAGTTTATTCCAACGTGCTGCCGGAGAAGGACGTGGATGGATTTCATCCGGTCAATATGGGCAAACTGATGCTGGGCGACCCGAGCGGTTTTGTCCCATGCACGCCGGCGGGGATTCGAGAATTGCTGGTGCGCTCTGCCGTCCGGACCGACGGAGCGGAGGTGGTGGTGTTGGGGCGGGGCAACATTGTAGGCAAGCCCATGGCGGCGCTCCTGTGCCAAAAAGAGAAGCACGCCAATGCGACGGTCACAATTTGCCACTCCGCTACCCGCGACCTCGCTGCGCACAGCCGGCAGGCGGATATTCTGATCGCAGCGATGGGTGTGGCGGAATTCGTGAAGGCGGACATGGTCAAACCGGGCGCCGTGGTGGTCGATGTCGGTGTCAATCGCGTAAGCGACCCGGCGGCCAAAGGTGGCTCACGCCTTGTGGGCGACGTGGATTTCGCGGCTGTGCAGCCGGTGGCCGGAAAGATCACTCCCAACCCGGGCGGAGTGGGTCCAATGACGATTGCAATGCTGATGTACAACACAGTGCGGGCTGCTGAGAGGCAGACCTGAAACGTGATGTGTGGTGCGTGAAATCTTGTCGGTTGATGGATAAGAGATTGAACAATTTAGTCCCAAAGCGAGTTGCTGTTATTTGTGCTGCGAGGTTCACGCATCACGCATCACGCATCACACTCCTCGAATCTGTTAAACTTTCCCAAACCCACACCTAGCCCCCGCTCCCCCATGCAACCGACCCGCATTCTACCCGATCTGCAATGCTCGCTTTTGTGCGAGGAAATCCGTCAGGAAGTGACCGGAAATTTCTTCCTGATTGGCGTCATCAATTTCATTCGGGTGCCGCAACTGCCGGTCGTGGCGTTGAAGCTCAGTTTGTTCAACCGCTGGACGGCGGGGGTGGGTCAGTTCACGGAGACGGTGCGCCTGATCGCGCCGGACCAAACCACGGTGCTGCGCAAAGGGGAGGTGAAGTTCACCTTGCAGGACGCCGCGTTGCACGCGACGAATGTGACTCTTTTCGGCCAGGTGGAGTTCAAGGTGGCCGGCACGTATTATGTCGAAGTGTTGGTGGATGACGTGATGAAGTTGCGTTATCCCGTGCCGGTAATGGTCGCGCCGCCGCCCAATCAGCAAGCCCCGCCCCAGGCGCCACCAGCGCCAGGGTGAGAAGTTAATGAGTTGCCTGGTTACAAAGTTATATGCGGGCTTGGCGCGTCCGGTGCAACCTTATGACGATGTGAGCTTGGAACCATGAAACTTAGTTGCGCCTTCGGCACATGGATGATGCCTCACAGCAACCTCCGTTCGCCTGGCAGCCGCTGACACCCGGCGGCGTGGCGGCCTTTGCCCGGGCGACTTTGGGGCGACTGCTACTGGTCCAGTTCGTCGTGGCGTTGCTGGCCGGAGGTGCAGTGGCGTGGTTTTTGCACCGGGAATGGTTTCCCGTCATTACCGAGGCGATCAATAAATTGCCGCCCCAGGGACAGGTTCTTTCCGGCCGATTGGATTGGCACGGGGATTCGCCGCGAATGTTGGCTGAGAGCCGGTTCCTGGCATTGACGGTAGATCTAAGCCACGAAGGCAGCGCTCGCTCGCCCTCACATGTGCAGGTGGAGTTCGGCCAGAATGACATTCGGGTTTTCTCGCTGTTCGGCTTTGCCCGCACTGCCTATCCACGAGGTTGGCCGCTGCCGTTCAACCGGCCTGAACTGGAGCCGCGATGGGGGGCCTGGAGGCCGGCGATTTTGGCCCTGGCGCTGGGAGTGGTCGTGGCGGCATTACTGTTGAGTTGGTGGCTTTTGGCCTGGCTGTATTGCTGGCCCGCGTGGCTGGTGGGTTTCTTTGCGAACAGGGATTTGGGCGTCAAAGCGAGCCGGCGTCTGGCTGGCGCGGCACTGTTGCCTGGGGCGGTGTTCCTGATTGGCGCGATGGTTTTATATAGGCTGGGAGTTCTGGATCTCATCCGCCTGACTGTGGCCGCCGGCTTGCACTTGGCGGTTGGCTGGCTTTACCTCGCCCTGAGCATCCCTTGCCTGCCGCGCCATCCGGCAGCGTCTCAGGGGAAAGGAAACCCGTTCGACAAGAAACGTGGGAGGTGAGCCGTGAAACGTAAAAACGTGACCATCAGAGTGAAATTCTTCCCGAGCCGGCCCGGTTAAATCCATTCGAGCTTCTCGTTGCCCGTTTTCCGTTTCCCGCATTGAATCTTTTGCGCCGTTCCATTACTCTCGGCCCATGACGAGTTCGGTGAGGCTTTTGGGCGGCGCTCTGCTCCTGCTGGCCAGTCTGGCGCTGGCAGGTTGCGTGCCGGCACCAAACGCTTCGGAAGAGGAAAAGGAGGCTCACTTTTTGGCCGGCAAGAGCCACGTCAGCCAGATGGATTACAAGGGCGCCATCGAGTGTTTTGAAAAGGCGCTGGAAGTGAATCCGCAGTCAGCCTCGGCTCACTTCGAATTGGGCTGCCTTTATGAGCAGAAAGAGGGCGACCCTGCCGCCGCTATTTATCACTACGAACACTACCTTAAACTGCGGCCCCGGGCGGAAAACCGGGACATCATCCTGCAGCAAGTGATGGCCTGCAAACAGGAATTAGCGCGGACGGTTTCACTGGGACCAATCACGGAAAAGCAACAACGCGAACTGGAACAACTGGTCGAGGAACGGCGGCAGTTGACCGAGGAGAATCGGAGGTTGCGGGAAGAATTGGATAAAGCGCAGGGCCACGCCGCCCGCCCGCAAAGCCTTGCCTCTATGCCGGTCGCTGGTGTTGGTTCCACAAGCAACCCCCAGCCTTCGAACCTGGGACAGCCATCTTCAACCGGAACGGTAGCTCTTTCGGGTGCGGGTACCCCGGTCCGCCAAGCCAGCGTGTTGGCAGCGACCCCGCGAACCCACACGGTGAAACAGGGCGAAACGCCGACGTTAATCGCCAAAAAATACGGACTCAAGGTCGAGGCACTTATGGCAGCTAATCCCAGGCTGGACGCCCGGCACCTGCGAGTTGGCCAGGCCTTGAGCATTCCTTAAAAAAATTGAACGAGATTCAGCTTTCGCGGTCCATTCAGCAGGCTTTCTACCCGGCGCCGAGCCTGGGTGTGGGAACCGGGGCAAATGGGCGGAAATGGCCGGTCCTTTCTGTCTCGAGCATTGCAAAAACAGCTAAAGATTTAATTGACAGCGGCTGCGTGTTTTCGCTACAACCCTTGCCGGAATTAATGTTGGCACCGCATTTCGGGGTGTGATACAACGCAAATTAATCTATGAATAAAATTGTTGCCTCTGTCGGTATGGTAGCACTCGGCGCCTCGGGGATTCAAACCGCTTCGGCCCAGCAGTCGATGGATATATCCAGACCTGCCAAGCCTTGGAGCGTCTCGGCGACTTTGCGGGGGTTTTACGATGATAACAGTGCCACGCTGCCGGACAACGCGCCTCTGGCCACTGGCCAGCACCGGTCCAGCTTTGGTTTTGAGGTCAGCCCGTCAGCGGCCCTGAATTGGGCCGTGGACACCACCACGTTCAATCTGGGTATTCTTTACTCCATGAGGTATTACGAAAACAAGCCTCCTACCAGTACTGACCATATCGACCAGGACTTCACTTTCAATCTCAGCCTGACGCACGCTTTCAGCGAACGCTACCAGGGGAGCGTGAGCGATTCATTTGTCATCGGCCAGGAACCCGATACGCTGCGCGCCGGCAACACTTTTGCGACTTTCCAGCGGATTTCGGGCGACAACATCCGCAACTACGGCGCGTTGAGCTTTGACGCGCAGCTCACACCACGATTCGGCGCCAGCCTTGGATATGACAATGCCTACTATGATTACGCGGCCACTGGTGCGAGCCCAGGGGGGGCTCCTGATCCCCAGAACCCACTCTCGATAGGCTCGGTGATCGCCAGCCCCTCCGGGGTGCTGGATCGCATTGAGAATGGAGTGCATGTGGAAGGGCTGTGGGCCGTGCAGCCCCAGACCAAGGCGTTAGTGGGGTATCGTTTCCGAGACGTCGATTATACCGGTAACGAGATAATCGGCGGGGACATAATTCCTGGTCCGATTCTAGTTAACCCGGTCTTCAGCAAGAATCGCGATTTTCGCGAACAATATCTTTACGTGGGTGGTATGCACAATTTCCGTCCCGACCTGAACGGTTCGTTGCGGCTGGGCGCCAGCTACACCGATTATTATAACGACTCGAATGCCTCAGCCAGCTATACGCCTTTTGTGGAGGCGAGCCTGCGATGGACCTATGCGACGGACAGCTATGTGGAGGGGGGCTTCAATTATGACCGCAGTGCGACCGACCAGGTGGGCCTCTTGGCGACTGGTGGCGTCGCGAATTTTACGCTCGATCAGGAGGCCGCCACGATTTTTGCGACGGTTAACCACCGTATTACGCCGAAGGTGTTCGCGAGCCTGACCGGTCAGTTTCAGAACTCGTTGTACAACGGCGGCGCGGCCAACAACCAAAGCGAGCAGTATTATTTGATGGGGTTGAATCTGGAGTATCGTTTCACACCGAATTTTGCGGCTGACGTGGGTTACAACTACGACAAGCTGGACTCCAGTATCCTGAATCGCAGTTTTGATCGAAACAGAATTTACATCGGTCTGACCGCCAGCTATTAATTGAGACTGAAATATTGACGGGGGGCTGGGCTGTCATGACTAGCCCCCTTTTTTATTGATTATATGGACCCATTGAAAGCACAGCCGCCGCAGGAAACCAAACTGCACTTCCTGGATTACTGGCGCATCATCCGGATTCGCAAAACGGTCATCCTGGCCGTTTTTTTGCTCGTCGTTATCACGGCCACGCTGGTGACCTTTGTTCTGCCCGAGGCTTTCGCCAGCACCGCGAAAATCAAGGTCGAACGTGACCAGTCCGATATTCAAGGGATGACGGGTCAGCCGACGATGATGGGGGTGTATGACCCTTACTTCATCCAGACAGAATTCGAGGTCATCAACTCGGAAATTATCTTGAGCAACGTGGTATCAGGGTTGGATTTGAATCACGCCTGGGGCAAGAAATATAGCGGAGGCGAAGTGATGAAGAGCACGGATGCCATGCGCATGCTGAAGGGCATGATGGGGTTGCGCCCCGTCCGGAATACCAGCATCATCGAGATTACTGTCCAGAGCGACAACGCAGACGAAGCCGCAAAAATCGCCAACAAGGTCGCTGACGTTTATCAGAAGTATCGCATCGATGAGCGCATGCGCTTGACCCAGGGCGGCATCAAGGCCCTCGACGATTACCAGAACCAGCAGGATGACAGAATCGGCCAGGCCCGGAAGAAGGTCGATGACCTCCGTACGGAGCTCAGGATCTCCGACAGCGCAATTGTGGGCGAGAATCCGACGATGCTGTTGTCCACCGAAACTCTGCATCGATTTGAGAGCCTGCGCATCGAAAGCCAGGCTGAGCTGGTGCGCCAGAGTAAGATGTTGGAGAAGCTGACCAATCTCAGCCCCGAGGAGCTGGCGCAAGCCATTCCCAGCACCGGCGCTGCGGACAGTTTACTGCAGTCGTTGCTCGAACAAAAGACGATGGCCGAGCAGAACCTGGTCGCCAAGAGGAAGGTGTATGGCCCCGAGCACACCGAGGTCACCGCCCTTAGCAGCCAGGTCGAAGACCTGAATAATAAAATCAGGGACCGGGTTAAGGGTTTTATCCAGGGACTTCAGACCCGGGTGGATTCGCTGCAGGCGAGTCTGGTTTCCCTTTCAAACTCGGTCAACGAGGCTATGGAGACCGACCTCGACAAGGCAACTAAAAGCCGGCCTTATTGGGAAGCGAAACGGAACCTGGAAGAACTGGTCCGCTTCCGCCAAATGCTCGACGTAAAAATCCTTTCCGAGAAGATTGAGACCCAACTGCCCAAGACGGCGATGGTCGAGCTCATCGAATCCGCCAAGCCGGTCCTCAAGCCGGTGCGCCCGAACAAGCCTCTGAATATCGCACTGGGAATCATCATCGGGTTGGTGGTCGGCGTCGGTCTGGCGTTCTTCATCGAGTACCTGGACACCAGCGTCAAGACCATCGATGACGTGGAGCGCTCGCTGGGTTCGCCGGTGTTGGGCGTCATCCCGCAAAATGTCGGCATCATTCTCGATGAAGGGGCGGAAAGTCCGCACGCCGAGGCCTACCGCGTCTTGCGTACCAACCTGTTGTTTTCGCGTAAAGACGACAAGCTTAATACTGTGGCGGTCGTCAGCGCCGGCGCCGGCGAAGGCAAATCGACCACTGTCTTCAACCTCGCGGCGGTGTTTGCCCAGAGCGGTCAGCGCGTGCTGATGGTCGATTCAGACCTGCGGCGGCCGACGCTGCACAAGATGCTGCGCGTGACCAACAACATCGGGCTGACCAATTATTTGCTGAAACAGAACTCGCTGGAGGAAGTCATCCAAACCAGCAGTCTGCCGACGCTGGATTTCATGGCCAGCGGCAAATTACCGAGCAGCTCCCTGGGCATTCTCAGTTCGTCGCAAATGCGCGACCTGATCACCGAATTGAAACAGCACTACGATTTCGTGTTCTTCGATTCCCCGCCGGTAATGGGCGTAAGTGATGCGTCAATCCTGGCCAGCGAAGTGGATATGACCTTGCAGGTCATCCAGTACCGGCGCTATCCGCAGCCGATGAACATCCGTGCCAAGCAACTGATTGAGAAGGTCGGCGGCAATCTGGTCGGCATCGTGTTGAACAACATCAATATGTCGCAGGACGAGAGCTACTACTACTACAGCGGATATTACCACGATTATTACTCGCGCAATGAAGACCAGGAGCCGGCGGCTCCTCGGGACGGCGGCGCTGGCGATAAAGACAAAACTGATATTAAACCGAAGTATTGAGACTGAGACGGGTTGCATCATGATAAAGGCAAGTAGGTTCCTGTGGCGTTGGGGCGCAGTTGGTGGGTTGCTGCTGGCCGCGCTGTTTTTGGCGGGCTGTTTTCTGAGTCGGGGAGGTTCTGACCCGAGATTCGCGGAGTTGCCGGGCGTGACGGGACCGGAAAATGCCCCGGCGACAACCACCCCGGTCGTCAACAATCCGGGCGCGCCGGCCGGCAATCCCGACACCACTCTCGGTGCAACCGAGGTGCTTCAACCAGGGGAGGCGATCATAGTTACGTTTTCGGACACTCCCATGCCCATCCCGGCATGGAACGATGCTATTAAGGCGGACGGCACGATTACATTGATGCTGAACATGACTTTCACTGCCGCCGGCAAGACCCGTCGGCAACTGGAGGAGGAAATCCGATCGCGCTATGTGCCGGCCTATTACCAAACCATGACCCCTTCGGTCATTCGGCAGCAAAGCACCCGTTTTTATTACGTGCTCGGGGACGTTAAGGCTCCCGGACGCCAGGTCTATATTGATCGCATGACGGTACTTAAAGCGATTTCGTCCTGCGGGGACTTCACCGACTTTGCCAAAAAAACCAAGGTGAGACTAACGCGTGGCGATGGCCGCATTTTTATTATTAATTGCAAAAAGGCGCTCAAGCATCCGGAATTGGACTTGGAAGTCTTTCCCGGGGACAAGGTCTATGTGCCACGCCGGATTTTCTAGCTGATGGTCCAGCTAAAAATTCTCTCCGGCAAAAAGGCGGGCGCCATTTGGAATGCCCGCCGTTTTCCTGTACGGATCGGACGTGCGCCGAACGCGGACCTGCAATTGGAGGAGGATGGGATTTGGGAACGGCATTTGGAGCTGGATTTTAGACCTGCCGAGGGGCTGGTCCTGAGTGCCCAACCTGGCGCCCTGGCCAGCGTCAACGGCGAGTCTGTCCAGCAGACGGTCTTGCGGAATGGCGACGTGATCGAGTTGGGCTCACTCAAGCTGCAATTCTGGCTGAGCGAGACCCGCCAGCGTGGTTTGCGCTTGCGCGAGTGGCTGACCTGGGCGGGGATCGGGGCGATTTGCCTCGGACAAGGCGCTCTGATCTATTGGGTGCTACCGTAGGTTTTTGGATTCTTTCCTAATCTTAATCGTAATCTTAATCCTAATTTATGAAGGATTAGGATTAAGCATTGGTCAGCAAAAACTGTGGGTAAATGCTTGCGGCTCGGGGAGCTTTCCTAAGGTGTGATACAAGGCAATTTCCATGGCGTCAAAGGTCCGGAAGCCGTAAGATCGTCTGGTAACCACTCGGATTTTGTTGTTCAAGCCCTCGACGACCCCGCTGGAGATTTCGCCCTTGGCCCGAAACCAGTTCAGCAACAACTCTTCATGCGCGCGCAGCATTCGCGCCACTTTTTTCATCGGCTCAATGCGGCTGCGCAGGGCACGCCAAGTCCAATAGTCCAGAAAGTCGCCGGCATGCTTGACCGATTTATAAGTCCAGAAGTGCTCAAAGAGATCTTTGAGCGCCCAGGCTCGCGCGGTTTCCAGTTTGGTGCGCAGCAGCCGGCCCAGTTGGCATCTGGCCTGTCCGCGCACCCGGCTAGTCCGCCGCAGGAGTTTCCAGCGCATGTTTTTGAGATGTTCGGCTTGGGCCCGGCAAGTCGCACGCAGGCGACCGCTTTCGGCCCGCCGCACTTGGTCCAACGCCTGATTCAAATGCGAGGTGATGTGGAAGCGGTCCAAGACGTGCAAGGCTTGGCCCGCCTTGGCCGCGATCACGTTCAAATAAGGCCGCCACATGTCGCTGCACACAAAACGCAGCCCTTGGACGACGTCCTCTCCCAGCGCGGCCAGGCCCCGGCGCAAGGTGGCTTGGGTGCGCCGTTGGCCCACCCACAACAGTCGTCGGCAATGATGGTCGATCTGATAAATGACCGTCAGGAAATGGTTGGCCCGCTTGCTCTTGCCCCAATGAATTTCGTCCACGCCGATGGACTCGACGCCTTCGAGCTGGCGATGGGCCAGGCCCCATTGCACAAACCACTCCACCGAGCGATAGACGCATTCCCAACTGGTGTGGAAGGCGCGCGCCGTCTCGCGCCACGACAACCGCCGCGCCCAGCGGGAAAGAAAACACATCATGGCGATGGTGATGGGACGTTTACCATCACTCCAAGGCACATGCTCGACGACCACGCCGTGTTCCGGGCAGTTGACCCGTCGGGCGGCGTAAAGAAACCAGGTCACGATTCCCCACAGCGGCACAAAGAGAAACCGGCGTTGCGGCAGATGATCGTAGCCCGGAGCAGGCTGGCGGCAACGCGAGCACTTGGCAGGTATAGCGCCGTGCGGCTCCAGCGCGATCTCGATATGTCGAGGCTGGCCATCACGGTGGCATTGCAGGCGGATATCTTTGAACACAAATCCAGGAAAAGGTTGAATGGCGTTCAAAATGGTCTTAACTTGCAACTGCATGGCTGGTCTGCGGCTGGTTGTTCAATCGCTTTTTCACAACGATTGATTAGCCCAAGACCAGCTTTTTTCCACTTCGGCTTGCCCTCCAAAACTTCACAGCTACCATGCTCTTGCCGTTCGGAGGATAAGGCTCTGCAGGAGTGCAACCTGAGCGCCGGACGGTCCGTGGATTGCGATGGGCGCATCCCTTCCGGTCCGGGTCAACTCTCGGACCGGAATCCACTCCAAAGATGCCATTGCAAGCCATGGTCAAAGCGAAAAACTCATCCTCTCTGTCGGCCACAGGCCGCTGTTTCCTATATGGCTTTTACCCACAAATCATGCCACAGACCCGGATTAAGATTACGATTAAGATTAGGATTGTAAACTCATCAACACTCCCCGCGCTGCCTTACGCCCCTCGTCTCAGTGCCTGAAATGCCTCACTCCGGTAAACACCATTGCCAGGCCTCGCTCATCGGCGGCCGCGATTACCTCGGCGTCGCGCACGGAGCCGCCCGGCTGAATCGCCGCCGTCGCTCCGGCCTCAGCCGCCGCAATCAAACCATCCGCGAAGGGGAAAAAGGCGTCGCTGCAAACTACGCTACCGCTGAGCGAGAGGCTCGCTTCGCCGGCCTTCCAAACGGCTATCCGGCTGGCATCGACGCGGCTCATCTGGCCAGCCCCAATGCCGAGCGTTCGCTCAGCCGCGACGTAGACGATGGCATTTGATTTTACATGCTTGACCACGCGCCAGCCAAACAACATGGCCTGGCGCTCCGCGTCAGTGGGCTGACGGCGTGTGACGACTTTGAGGTCCTTGACCAGCGTAGCCTTGGCATCGCGCTGCTGGAACAAGAACGATTCGGCGCCCACGCTCCGCACTTCCCAGGGTGGCGCACCCAGGAGAGATTTGATCACTTTGAGCAGGCGCAAATTCTTCTTCTTTTGCAAAATCCCCAGCGCCTCCGGTGTAAAGTCGGGGGCGACAATCACTTCGCTGAAAATCTCGGCGATAGCCTCCGCAACTGCCAAATCCAGCGGGCGGTTCACGGCGATGATCCCGCCGAACGGGGCCTGGCGGTCCGTCGCGAATGCCTTTTCCCACGCCTCGCGGAGGCTGGCTCCTTGGCCGACGCCGCACGGGTTGGTGTGTTTCAGGATGGCCAAAGTTGGCGGGTCGGCTGAAAACTCGGCCAGCAGGGCGGCTGCGGCGGTGAGGTCCAGGATGTTATTGTAGGAGAGTTCTTTGCCGTGCAATTGCTGGAAGTAATCGTGGAACCGTCCGTAGAGAGCAGCCGCCTGGTGGGGGTTCTCGCCGTAGCGCAGGAGCTGCGCCAGCGGCGCTTGGATGTGCAGAGAGTCAGGAGCGCCTGGCGCAGCCGCAGGGGCCGGGCCGCCAGAGGTTGCAGGTGTGGTGGAGCCTGCGGACGATGCTTCGCCCGGAGACCGTTGTCCCCCGGCGAACGTCTGGCTTAAGTAGGCCGCGATGGCGGTGTCGTAAGCGGCGGTTCGCGCGAACACTTTGGCGGCCAGTCGGCGGCGCAATTCCAAGGTGGTGTTGCCATTAGCTGTGATTTGTTCGGCCGCCACCGCGTAATCGGCCGGGTCCACTATTACGGTGACGCTCTCATGGTTCTTGGCCGCGCTACGCAGCATGGAAGGTCCGCCGATGTCGATGTTTTCGATAGCCTCGGAAAGAGTGACCTCGGGCCGGGCGACAGTTTGCTCAAAGGGGTACAGGTTGACTACCACCAGGTCGATGGGCTCGATCCCGTGCTGACTGACGGCGGCTTCATGAGCGAGGTTTCCGCGCACGTAAAGCAGGCCTCCGTGCACCTTGGGGTGCAAAGTCTTGACGCGGCCATCGAGCATCTCGGGAAAACCGGTGTAGGCGCTCAGGTCGGTGACCTTCAATCCGGCGTCTCGCAGCGTCCGCGCGGTGCCACCAGTGGAAATCAATTCGATGCCTGTCGCGGCAAGAGTTTGGGCCAGCGGCACCAACCCGGCTTTATCCGAAACCGAAAGGAGTGCTCGTCGCATTCGCGCCATAATGGGGTCGTACCTTCCCCGAAATGGTTGGCGGGAGTCAATGGGCAAATATAAACTGTAATTCTGATCGCAATCCTGGTCGTAAACTTTTTCAGAGGAGCACGATCGGGATTACGATTGGGACTTACCCGCCGGACGGCCGCGGCAGCAACGCCGCCGCCTCCACCGGGTGGCCCGTGTCGTGGAAGGCCTCAGCCAGGCCCGACAAGTATTGTTCGAGCGTGAACTTGCGGAGGAACATGTCCCGGAACCCTTCGCCGGCCTCGCTGGTCAGCAAGGCCTGGAGGGCCTGGGCGACCTGGTCCGGAGCGTGGATATCCACCAGGCCGGGGTAATCGGGCGGGAAGAGCTCGGGGATCGAGCGCCAACGGGTTGTGAGAATGGGCAAACCAAAAGCCATTGCTTCGATCAGGTTCACCGGCTGGTTCTCGTTCTCATAGAACGTCGGGAAACAAAACAAATCCGCTTCCCGCAGCAAGCGGTTCTTTTGATCGCCGGCCACAAAGCCATGATACCGCACCCACTCCAACGCGCCCAATTCCGCGAGGCGCGCTTCGAATTGCTTCTGATCCTCCTCCCGGACAAAACTGCCGGCGACCACGAGCCGCAACGAGAGGCGTGACTGGCGGTCGGCCAACTGCCGGTTGGCGAGCACCACGCCCGCCAACGCATCGAACAAACCTTTTTCCCGCGCGCAGTGCGCCAGGTAAAGCACCTTAACCAGGTGGGGTTCGCCACTGGTTGCGCTCTGCCCTCCGGGCCCCACCGCCTGGCCTGAGAGCAAACGCTGGCGGGCCGCGAGCCGCGCCTTACGGGTTGGCAGCACGTCGCTCCCAAACCCGGGGCAGGGATCCGGAATCCCATTGCTGATCACCCGGATGCGACGGGAAAAGAGTTTCTCGGCGTCCGCGCGATTATACTTGGAAAGGACGATGCTTAAATCGACTTGTCCCATGAGCCGGTAGGTCGCGGCGCGGACGCGGATTAGACGGGTAGTTTCGAGCCACTTGGCCAGCCCCGCCGCATGCCAGTGCAGAACGATCCGTTTGAAAAAGGGGCGGCAGAGCAGCATCACCAACCAATCGCGATAGAGCGCCGAGGGCTTTCCCGGCGCGGGGATGTAATAAAAAGTGCTTACCCCGTAACGCAGACGGCACCAGATTGCTTGCAGGCAGTAGCCGAGCAGCAGAAAGAATTTTCCGACGCGGAGGTCGCCGATGTCTTCGAGCTTTCGGGAGAGACGAGCGTTGACATGATAGCACTTGACACCCAGCGGCGCACCCGTGGTCGCGGAACCGCCTTTCCGCTGGTCGCCTCCCAAACCTTCCAACATGAGCTGGACCATGTAGCTTTGGCCGTGATGTGGCGGTGGCGTATGGGCAAAGACGAGCAGCTTCATAGGCCGCGGCTTTCTGCAATCATGCGGGATTGATTCTGCCCCAGGGTTTTAAGAAAATCCAGCCCGTATCACGCCGGCCATGATGCCCGAACCAACAACGAATCCGCCACCGCACGTCAATGTGCTTGGCGTGAAGGTCAGTGCGATAAACCTGGACCTGGCCGCCACAGCCATGGCCAAGGCCCTCGAGCAAAAGGTTAAAGGGTACATTTGTGTTACTGGAGTGCATGGGGTCAGCGAAGCGCGGTGCGACCCGGCGTTCCGGCATATTTTGAATCAGGCCTTTCTGAATACTCCGGACGGGATGCCAATGGTCTGGATGGGCCGCCTGCAAGGGCGCGGGCAAATGGACCGCGTGTATGGACCCGACCTGATGCTAAGGTTGTGCGAGCTGTCCGGTACGCGCGGGTTCACCCATTTTTTTTACGGCGGAGCGCCAGGCGTCGCCGAAGAACTGAAACGACGGCTGGAGGAACGCTTCCCGGGGTTGCGCATCGTCGGCACCTATACGCCGCCGTTCCGGCCGCTGACCTCGGGTGAGGAAACTGAGCTGGCATCCCTCGTCAGGCGAGTGAAGCCGGATATTTTTTGGGTGGGGCTCAGCACCCCGAAACAGGAAAAGTTCATGGCCCAATACTGGCAGAAGCTGGAAGCCACGCTGTTTGTGGGCGTGGGCGCCGCCTTCGATTTCCATGCCGGCCGCACTCGCCAGGCGCCGCGCTGGATGCAGCGCAGCGGGTTGGAGTGGTTCTTCCGGCTCTGTTGCGAGCCGCGCCGGCTCTGGAAACGCTATTTGAAGAACAATCCGCTGTTCGTCTTTCGGGCGTTGGGCCAGTTGAGCGGATTAAGAAGGTATCCGCTGGAGTGAGTGAAGCGTTGATTGACGAAGCCACTGAGCCGGGACATACTATTAAGGCCTTTTACAATTAGCATGAGCCTCAAACCCTCCCGGTCTCCTCGTTTGCCAATTTCACTTTCTAGTGCACCGCCAGGCTCACTTACCCTCCCGACCTGCCTCTGGTTCGCCTTGCTGGTGCTCGGCTTCCTGGCCCCCGGCCTGGCGGTTGCACAACGTCCGCTGGGGACTGACGTGTCAGGTTACCAGCCGAGCATCAACTGGACGACCGTGAAGAACGCCGGTGTGGCTTTTGCCTGGTCCAAAGCGACGGAGGGAACGGGCTACGTCAATCCGTATTTCACCACGCAAGAAGCCGGCGCCAAGGGAGTTGGCATTTACATCGGAGCCTACCATTTCGCCCGACCGAGCTACCATACCAATATCACCGGGGCGAACAGCGCGGATAGCGAGGCCGCGTACTTCTGGGCCACTGTCAGCAACTATGTCAAGTACGGTGGCGCTTATCTGGTGCCGATGCTGGACTGGGAAGATACCGGTGTGACCAATCAGTTACCTGCGACAACGATGTCAGCTTGGGTCAACGAGTGGTGCACGTCGGTTTCGAACTATGCGCGATTGGCCGGTATTCCTGGCGTTCGGCCGGTGGTCTATACTGGCACGTGGTACTCCCGGCCAAGCGGAACCTACTCGGGATTGACCACTGCAGTGACGAACTGGCCTTCGTGGATAGCCGCATACCCCTACTGTGATGCGAGCAGCCATTGTGGAACGCCGAATCCGCAGGTTGGTGGGCCAAGCGACACCTACCCATGGTCCGCTTGTAATATCTGGCAATACGGCAACACCAACTGGTCAGGCGGCGATGCCGATGTATTCAACGGCAATTTATCGGGCTTTGTGCAAATGTTCGTCATCGGCGGCACCAACGTTCCCGCCATCACGATGAACCCGGCCAACGTGACCGTCGCAGTCGGTTCCAGCGCCACCTTCTCTGTGCGAGCCTCCGGCCAGGCGCCGCTCAGTTTTCAGTGGCTATTCGACGCAACGATTATCCCGGGAGCGACCTCGTCCAATTATACCATTGCCACTGTGCAATTGACGAACGCTGGCGGCTATGCCGTCGTGGTCAGCAACTCCCTGGCGAGCGTGCCCAGCAGCACGGCTTTCCTTTCGGTGCTCTCTCAATTAACGAACTCGGCCGGGTCCATCCTGGCCCCGCCCGGACTGGTAGATTGGTGGCCGGCAGAGGGCAATGCGAACGACATTTTTGGACCTTACAACGGCACCCCTGCCAACGGGTTCTCTTATACAGCCGGCAAACAGGGGTTGGGATTTCATTTTGACGGCTCAAGCAGCTACATCACCACCGGCGCGCCGGATTTAGTCTCGCCCTGGACGGTCTGCATGTGGGTCAATCGGCAGAATGCGCCCGGGAGTTCGGCCGCGCTGATGAGCGATGGGACTTATTCCCTCAAGCTCGAGCAGTACAACGCGACGCGGAAGGTTGGCGTGACGCAATTGGGCGTCGGCGACTACGCCTTCAACTATTCCGCGCCGGCCGGCACGTGGGTTCATCTGGCGTTTGTGGGGACAGGTTCGCAGACGCTGCTCTACGCCAATGGCGTGCTGCAAGGGGCCACCAACAGCGTGCCACTGCCGCGCGGCTACATCGGGGCAAATTACGTCACTTCCGGCAGCAGAATCGTGGATTACATGCTGGGGAGCGTTGATGAGATTCTTTGTTTTAACCGGGCGCTAAACGGTCCCGAGATCAGCGCGATTTATGCGGCCGGCAGCGCGGGGTTAGTGCGCGCGCCTGAGTTCACGGGCATGGCGTCGCTTAGCCCAGGCAACTTCCAGTTAAGCCTGCGGGGCCAAACCGGCAAAAACTTCGCGCTTTATTCCTCGATTGACCTGGTCACATGGAGCTTTTTGACGACGATTCCAAACCCGACCGGCGCCCTGCAATACACCGATTCGACGGCGACCAATGATCTGGAATTCTACCGGGCCACACAGCCCTAGCGTGTGGCCGGTTCATCGGACCCCGTCATGACGTTTTCACTGGAAACGCGCCTTCAGATTCTCGTATGCATCTTTCAGGTCATCCATAGCGGACGCGGTGGCCGCCTTCACATCCTCCCAGGCCGAAGCGCTCCTGCGCTTCAGTTCCTCCAACTGCCGGCTCGCCTTGTCGCGTTGTACATTGAGCTCGTCCAGGGCCTTATCCGCCTGGGCTTTGGCGTCGCCTTTTAACTCTACTGACTTCCTTTTGAGGCGAGCGATTTTGGCATCGAAGTCGTGCAACCGGTTTTCCATCGACGCGACGAACTCGCTTTTCTGCTCGGCTGGCCCATTGGCTGGCGCTGCAGCCGTCGGCGCCGGCTGAGGATGGTCAGTGTCGCAGCCTGGCAGTACCAGCGCGAAGGCAAACGCAACGAGAAACGGATGTATTTTCATACCAGAACTTTATCGCTCATATCGCTGGCTTTTTCCAGAGGAGGTTACACTCCCGACGCTCCTACGTTATCGTGCTCCTGCGCTGTTGCGCCGTCACGCTCGACGCTCGCGACGCTCCCGGCTTGACCGACTTTGCGGTTGCATTTCGCTGCTCTCTTGCTGAATAAGGGCGGGTGCGAATCCTTTTCTTAGGCGGAACGGGCAACATTTCGGCGGAGTGCGCCGCGCTGCTGCACGAACGCGGTCATGACATTATCGTGCTAAGCCGGGGACGCGAGACCGTACCGACGGAGTATCAGGCGGTACAGGCCGACCGGCGGGATATCGCGGCGATGCGGGCGGCACTAAAGGGAATCCAACCCGAGGTGGTGGTGAATTTCATTGGCTATGAAGTGGCGGAGTTAGCGGTGGATTTCGAGCTGTTCAACGGCCAGGTGCGGCAATACGTCTTCATCAGTTCGGTGACCATTTATGCCAAGCCGCCCCGGCAGTTGCCGTTGACCGAGGAAGCGCCCGTCGGTAACGTCTATTGGGATTACGCGCAAAAAAAACTGGCGTGCGAGCAGTGGCTGCAGCAACGCCGGGCCGAGGTGGGTTTCCCGGTAACGATCATCCGGCCGAGTCATACCTATTCGAAGCGGTGGATACCCAATCCGGTGGCCAGCTCGAATTACACGTATGCGGCGCGGTTGGAGCAGGGCAAGCCGGTATTCGTGCCCGATGAGGGCAAGAATCCCTGGACGTTGACCGCGGCGAGTGATTTTGCGGTCGGCCTCGGCGGCTTGGTGGGAAATGACAAAGCCACCGGCGAGGTGTTTCAGATCACCAGCGATGAGGTGCTGACGTGGAATGAAATTGTAAGGGAAATAGCGGAGGCGCTCGGGGTAAAGTCAGCCCACATCTTGCGGATACCGACGGATTTTATCTGCGAGCAGGCGCCGCAGTTAACGGGAAATATTAAAGGGGACAAGGCGCATCCTGGCATATTTGACAATTCGAAGATAAAGAGGCTCGTGCCGGAGTTCAGTTGTCGGAAGCCGTTCCGGCTTGGAATCAGGGAATCGATAGCGTGGTTGCGGGGAAAGCCGGAGCGGATGCGGGTGGACGCTGGGATTGAAGCAATGATGGAGCAGGTGGTTGGGGCGTGGCAAAGACGCGACGCATGAAACGTGCAACGTAAAGCGTTATTTGGACCTCGAACAAATGTCCGATAGGCGGCAGGGTGGGAATTGGGCAGAATCCCGGCAAATTGAAACTACACCTGTCGCAGCGTCACGACACATTGAGCCAACCGCGCCGGTTGCATAGCGGCTTTCCGTTCCTCTTCGGGGTATTGCTCCTGACGGCCAGCGCCCACGCCGCCCTGAACACAAACAGTCCGGACCTGGCATGGTGGCGCGAGTCGATGAACACGCGCGACCAGCGGCTGCAATGGTGGCGCGAGGCGCGGTTCGGGATGTTCGTTCATTGGGGCGTCTATTCATACCTGGGCGGGACCTGCGAAAGTATGTAGATGAGAAAGGCATTCCGCAGTTGCTTGAGCTCATCCGGAAGTATGACCCGGACATCCTGTGGTTCGATACGCCGCACAAGCTGCCACCGGAGGAGAACTTGCAAATTCTTAAGGCGGTCCGACAGGCCAAACCTGGCATTGTCGTTAATGGGCGACTGCTGCACGGGATGGGGGATTATGATTCAACGACCGACCGGCCGGCGGAGTTCACACCGCACGATGGCGATTGGGAAGGAATCCCGACGACCAACGAGTCCTATGGATGGAACCAGAACGATCACTCGCACAAGCCTCCGTCGCATTTCATCCAATTGCTTGCGAAAGGGGCGGCCCGGGGCGGGAACCTGTTGCTGAATATCGGGCCGATGGGCAACGGCAGGATGGACCCTCAGGACGTGGAAATCTTGCGTGGCATCGGTAACTTGCATGGCCGGCTGCGTTTCGGGCCGGGCAAGAAGACCGACGACTATGTGCAGGGTTGGTCGAAGATGGCGGATTATATTGCCTGGCCTGTGCGGTTGAACGAGGCGGCGAGGTTCGAGGTGGCGGCGGTGTATGATGCGGAGGCTAGCGGGAGTGAATTTGTGATGGACGCGGGCGGGCAGGAGTTGAGTGGGACAGTAAGAGAAGGGCATGGGCAGGCGGTGTCTCTGGGCCAAATCTCGCTTCTGGCCGGGCAAACGGTGATTCGTATCAAACCGAAAGCCATTAAAGATGGCGAGTTGATGCGCTTGCGGGGTATTACTCTGAAAAGACCGTAACAGCGCCAGAACCCGATGCATATGGGACCCTCGACGCAGAAAAGCTTTTCCAGGGGCCAAAATGTGCTAGGTTTAAGCAGAATAACAGAAGAAAGAGAAAGCACCGTGATAGCCGCCGCGAATTGAAAGCACTGATCGAGACAAGGAACCGCAGAACCGAACGAGTGTTTCTGGTCGGGGTGGAACTAAAATCGCGTAACAACGATCAGGATTCCGATGATTCATTGGAGGAACTTTCCGAGCTAGCTGTCACCGCCGGGGCCGAAGTAGTCGGCGACGGTACCCAAAAGCTGGCTGCTCCCTGCGCGACAACCTTCATTGGCAAAGGCAAGGCGGACGAGTTTGCCCGGCACTGCCGCAGCGCGGATGTCGATACAGTGATCTTCGACGATGAGCTTTCGCCCGCGCAAAGCCGCAACCTGGAAAAGGTGTTCAATTGCAAGGTGCTGGACCGCACGTCGCTGATCCTGGACATCTTCGCCCAGCGCGCCAGGACTCGGGAAGGCAAATTGCAAATCGAGTTGGCACAACTGCAGCATTTGTTGCCGCGGCTGACGGGGTTTTGGGGCCACTTGTCGCGGCAAAAGGGCGGCATTGGCATGCGCGGTGGTGAAGGCGAAACGCAATTGGAAACCGACCGCCGCCGTGTGCAGGACCGGATTGCCCGGATTTCGCGGGACCTGGAGACGGTGCGGCGACAACGCTCAACGCAGCGCCAGGCGCGCCAGCGGAATCATTGGGCGCTGGCCTCGATCGTCGGCTACACCAATGCCGGCAAATCCACGCTGCTCAATATGCTCACCGGCGCCGACGTGTTGGCGGAAAACAAACTCTTCGCGACGCTGGACCCGACCACGCGGCGCCTGCGGCTGCCAACCAACCAAAATGTGCTGCTCACCGACACAGTCGGGTTCATCCGGAAACTCCCGCACGGGTTGGTCGAGGCGTTTAAAGCGACTTTGGAAGAAGTGGTGCAGGCCGATTTGCTGGTGCACGTGGCGGATGTGAGTCATCCGCAGGCGAACGACCAGATTCAATCAGTGGACGCCGTGCTGAAAGAGATTGGCGCGGAGGGAAAGCCGACGCTGATGGTCTTCAACAAGATCGATCAGCTCAACGGGAATCAAAGCGTCTTGAGCGGATTTCTGGAGCGCTATCCCCATGGGGTGGCGCTCTCGGCGACTACCGGCGAAGGACTGCCGTCCCTCCTGGCGCAATTGGGGAGCCAGTTGCGCCCGATTCGGGAGTTTATAGAGTTGGCGGTCCCGCATGAGCAGGCGGGAGTGATTGCCCGGTTGCACGAAGTGGCGCAGGTGGTGGAACGACACTATGACGGGCGGACAGCGCGGTTCAAGGCGCGCATCCCGCCCCATTTGCGCGAGGAGTTTGCCCCGTTTGTCGTGCGCGAGTTGCAAACGGCCTGACGCCAGGGCCAACCATCAAACACCAGAGAAGTTCCAAACTCCAATCCCCAATTCTGCCGACGGTGGGATTGCCCTTCGCCGCGGTCGCCCAGCCGGCCCCTTTTCCACGCCGGAACCGGGTTGGAATTTGGAGCTTGCCGTTTTTCTGGAGCTTGGAGTTTGGTTTTTGGTGTTTTCCGTACGCTGTTTAGCTTATTTAACTTCTATAACTCATTCAACTTATTTAACATTCTGCTTGTGTCTTTTCTCTCCGCGTCACTAGAGTGCGACCGGATGAACCGCGGGCTTATGATGAAGGAATTGCCGGAGGGCGAACGGCCGCGGGAGCGCCTGGCGCGCGACGGACCTGACGGATTGAAGGCGTCGGACCTGGTGGCCATTATTTTGCGGACCGGAACCCGGGGGTCCTCGGCGCTGGCAATTGGACAGGAGTTGGTTACCCAATACCGAACGCTGGATAACCTTTCCCGCGCGACGATACCGGATTTGTGCAAGGTGAAGGGGATCGGCCGGGACAAGGCAGTCACGCTGGTGGCGGCCTTCACGCTGGCGCGGCAGATGGCCAAAGAGATTCGGCCGGAGGCGCCAACGCTGGACACTCCGGAACGGATTGCGGACCTGCTGCGCGAGGAGAACCGGGGTTACGGCGTGGAGAATTTCCAGGTGGTGCTCTTGAACACGCGCCGAAAGTTGCTCCGCGTTGACAAGATTTCGCAGGGGACGCTCGACACCATTCTGGTGCATCCACGCGAGGTGTTTAAGCCGGCGATTGCAGCCAGCGCGGCAGCCTTGGTGCTGGTGCATAATCATCCCAGCGGCGTTATACCGCATCCGGTTTTATGCCGCATGTGATTGGGATTTGCCCATGAAACGCGTGGTTTGAGCGTTTTGGTGCGGCATAAAAATGGGGTGATTGACCGGTGGTCTTAAACATCCTGGGATGGATGGATGCAAAATTCA
>DATMQA010000043.1:0-21240 GCA_035566895.1 Binatia bacterium | reverse complement strand
GCTCGTGATGATTTTTGCGCTGCTGTCGGTCGGCTTTTTTCTCATCGGCGGAGTTTCAGGGCTGCTGGCCATCGTGCTGGCCAAAACCGGCCAGCGCGCCTCGGTCTGCCTCCGCGCCGCAGGCGGCCTGCTCGCGCTGGGCTTGCTCGCGGCCATCGCCGTGCCCAATTTCGTCCGCGCCCGCACCCTGGCGCTGCAAAACAATGCCGGGCTCCAGGAGTTCCATGCCGCCACCACCGACCTTCGCGCGCGGGCCGTCGCCTCCCTGAACGGCTCCGACAAACGGCCGGTTGATTTGCAGCCCTTCCAGCAGTCGCTCGACCGCGCCGCCGAAAAAACATCCGGTGACACCGCCGCAATGTTGAAGGGCAGCGCCGCCTATCTCAAGCGGCTGCAACCCTACGCAGCGGCTTACGAGCAAGCATCACGCGAACTCGTGTCCGCCAAAGTCGTGGCGACCCGAACCCTGGTCCAGCGCGGCCAAATCCCTGAGCGCAAGGCCATTGTCACAAAATTCATGCAAGCCAACACCGCGCTCAAGAACTACGTGCTGCAAGGCGAGACCAACTATCGCCAGGAGTTGGAGGCTTTTCAGCTTTCGCCCGACCAAAAAGAAGCGGCCGTAAACGGTTTCCGCAAAGCCTTTGGTCCGCAGGCTCGATTGCTCGCGGAAATCCGCGACGCCGACGACCGCATGGGCCACGCCATGCTCGGTGTGCTCGACCTGTTCGATACCAATTGGGGGCTCTGGCACTATGACCAGAGCGCCGACGTGCTCCGTTTCGACGCCAGCGCCACGCTCGGGCAGTACAAAGCCTTCATGGCGGAGATCCACCAGGCCGGCACCGACCAGGCAACCGCCCAAAAACGCCTCGCCGCAATCGTCAGCCACTCCCCTTCGACGCTTTGACGCTAGTCTCCCGCTTTCAAAGTGGCGGACCTAAAAGAACCTCCCGCTGCGCATTTTTTCTCCTCCTACGGAGAAACCGACAACCGGTAAAATCTCGAGCCGTTCGTCGCTCCATCCAGGTAAACGACATTTGTCGCCGAAGGTTGCGGCGGGCCCGCCGCCACCGTCAACCCTCAACTAATTTTCAAACACCTGGGCGGGTGACTTCTTGATGGTCTTGAGCGGTTCAGTTTTTCAGGCTTTGGCTTTCATATTCTCCTAAACCCTTTAGCTGCCTCATCCTGTCTGCTAAATCAGCTCCGTTCGGGCGCCGACCACCGGCACCCGACTGCATCACCACGATTACATCCTCGCCAAGCGCACTTTGTTCCTGTTCGGCGAAGACCGCTTCCTGCCTACGGCCCAGCCTTCACGCGGTAGAAGCGTTGGCGGTTACCGGCAGTGTTGGGGTCAGTGACAGTCAGCGGGCCACCGGAGCCGTCAAGGGTGACGATGGGGACCCAATTCTTAAGATCGGCGGAAACCTGGAGGGTGTAGTTCACGCCCGCGGCGGTGTTGAAGGTGTACTGAAATTCACCGTTCCCAAGCCACCGCGGCCCCGTCAAAAGGAGACCCGGGTTGCTTTGCGCGGTGCGGAGCGCAAAACTGGACCGCGTTTTGAAGGAAACCGCGCCCACGGCCCCCGGATAACTGTTCGTGTCGAAATTGGCGGTTTTGTTGAAGGACAATTGGCCCTGGTAACCCTGTCCGGGTTGCAGCGTACCTGGCGGAATGACGAAGGACGTCGCCGTGCCGTTCAACCAGCCCGGCGAAGGAAAACTCGGGGCGGAGAGGACGGTGTTGCCGTTGGTATCACTGATGGAAAAGTCAATCAGATCGCCTGCGCCTCCGCTGGTGAAAGCGTTCCACTGCAGCAGGAAAGAGTTGTTCGCATTAATCGTTTGCGCGGCGGAAAAGTTGTTGATTTGCGGCGCGTTCGGGAAAGCGGTGACCGGCAGGTTAAGGATGGGGGCATTGCTGCCGTTGTGCGCCGTATTGAGGATGAAGGTGTAATTGCCGGAGGGATAGGCAGCATCCAATGAAGCCTGACTGGTGAAATTTGATTGAATCTTGAGGTTCTGCGAGCTGGCCCCGCTGGGGAAGGCCTCCGGTGCCCCGCCCGGCGGCGTGACACTCGCGCTGAGGACTGTCCCGTTGGAGGATTGAAGGACACTGAAAGAGATGCCAAAGGAGAGGTTCGTGTCTTGCACGACCGTGCCCGGGCCGGTTTGCACGAAGCCTTCCTTCTTGGAAAATGTGTAGCTGGTGACATCCGGCACGCCGCCCCCGCCGGACTGGACCACGAGGTTCGCCGCACCGGTGTTGTTGGAGATAGTGACGAACTGATCGTTGGCGCAATTGTAGCCGAGCAAACTCAACCCATTGCAATCGGCGCTGACGTCCCAGAATCCGTTAAAGACTTGGAGTGTCGTCTTGCCTGAGGCGTCGGTTGGCTGGGCGCTCTGAGTGTAATTCGTGCCGTTCAGGGTGGCGCTGGCAAAGAGGTTGATGCCCGCGATACCGGCATGGTTGCTGGCGTTTGTGAGCGATGCCAGAATGGAACCGGTAACTCGCTGGGCCACCAGGACGAGGTTGCTCAGGCTGACCCCGCCGGTGACCGTTATAGGCACAAACGGACTGACCAGGCCGAGCGCCGGGGCACCGCTCGAAGGGTCGGTGTTCAGTTGCAACATGTAGCTTCCACCCGCGATGCCCATGAGGAAGTTTCCGTTGGAATCGGTTGTCGCCTGAAAGCTGTTGCCGCCTCCGTTGGTCGTCGCAAACACATTCATCGAGGCCACGGCTTGTCCGCCGCTATCGAGCACGCGGCCCGACAGAAACGATGAAAACGACTGGACCACAAAGTTCGCCACGCCATTGTTGTTGGTAATATTGACGGTTTGGTTGTTTGGACATTGGTAAATCGAGGGCAGGCTGTTATTGCCGCCGAAGCAATTAACGCTGACATTCCAGCTCCCATTGGCCACGTTGAGCGCGTAGTGCCCGCTGCCGTCGGTGTTGGCTTGAGCGTTGAAGCTGACGCCATTGATGCTCGCATTGGCGTTGATCTGGACGTTCGAGAACGGGCTGCCGGTGTTGTTGGTCAGGTAACCGGTGATCTGGTTCGTCGCCAGTATCCCAGTGAAATTTGCCGGCACTGCCATTCCCGCGCTGAGGTTGGTCCCATTGCCGCCGTTGTTGAAAGTCCAAGGAGGTCCTTGCGAAAAGATATAGTTGCCATACAAAGCGCTGTTCTCGCCCCCGCTGATGCTCACACTCCAGGTCCCGGCGAGGGCTCCCACAACATAATTCCCATTTTGATCCGTTCTGCCGCTCCCCTGATAGGCGCCGTTGCCGTTATTGCCGTCATCGCCCGAAAGCGAGACCCTGGGCAACGGGTTGTTGAGATTATCCAAAACCGTACCGTAGAGGAGCGCTGTAGCCTGAGGAAACGCCAGGGTGACACCCGACACGCTGCCACCGCCCGTGATCACATTGGTCTGGTTGTTCAGGCCCACATACCCGTGAATACTCAGCGGCTGTTGGTCCTCGCCGATCCCCCACTGCGCGGAGGACGAGCTAATTGGCACGATGAAATTGCCGTTCGGGTCGGTGATGGAGAACCCGTCGATGCCGTTGGTGGCGAACGCAGCCAGCAAAATGCCCGGCAATCCCAGGCTGGCATTGGTCGCATCGACGAATCTGCCGGAGATGGTTTGATCGGCCGGGAGCAGCGTCAGGTTTGTGTTCACGGTCGCGCCGCTGCCCAAGGTAACTACCGGCGCCCTGCCGACATCATAGACGAAATTGAACTTGGAAACGATCAGTTTGTAGGTTCCAGGCGCGGCCTTGAGCGTGAAGCTGCCCGAACCGTTCGCCACCGCGCCCGCTTGAAGGCGGAGATTGTTCCCCGGGCTGCCAAGCATAACCAGCGCATTGGGGACAACGTTGGTGCCAGCTGTAAGGACCGTGCCGGTGAACGACTGCGTGTAGGCCGAGTTAGTGACGTTGAACAGGTTGGTCACCGACGCGAATCGCCCGGTCGGGCTGGAGAGCACATACGCGAATTGTCCGACGAATTCTTGCTCCACGCCGCTGATCTCCAGATTTAGCTGCGCCGTGATCGCTCCCGTCGCCGCATTCGCATCGTAAGGGATGTTGAGGTTCGTCACCCCGCCGATCACGCTAGGCCCCTGGCCGTCGGTCAGTTGGAACTGCTGCACCAGGAAATCCCCGGCATCAACCGCGCCGTTGCCATTGGCGTCGAGGAACTTCTGGACTACGACCGTTTCCCCGTTAGTCAGGCCGGCGATTTGAAGCGTGATCACCCCGGCATACTGGTTGCTGACCGCAGCGGGTGTGCTAGTAAAGGTGACCGCTGACGCCACGGTTTGTCCGAGCCACAACGCCAGGGCGGTCACCGCGAGCCGGCCGGCTTTACGAATTGAATGGGCAGTTTTCATCATTTGCTCTCTTATTCGATTACCCCGCGTTATCCCCGGACCCGCTATGGCTCCCGACAATACCCGTCAGCCCGGAAAAGTCACACTCATTATTTCCACCGGCTCGGCTGTTCTTCCGCAAGCGGATCGGCTTGCGCGAGATCGGCCAAACCCTTCCGGCTTCGGTAATCCAGGCTCTCCGTCATGAACGGCCTCCCGGCCCGGGCGATTGCTCTTCGGGACGTCGGTTATCACTACATGAACTCTCATCTCATTCATGACCAGACTCTCACTGGCTACCCTGGCAGCCTTGTGGGCTGCACACAGAATCATGGCAGGACAGAATCATAAGTCAGCCTCCGCCCTGGTCACGGGAGGGACATGCGGTAAAATTGGAGCGCGTTGGTGGCCGGCAGCGCCAGGATGAACAGGTCGCCGGAAATGGCGGGGGTGTTGGTGACTAAAGACCAGGTCGCGGGCGGCGTCAGGTCGGTTGTGGAGTAAAGCTTCATCGCCGCCGCCCATTGGGGCCAGGTGAGCTGGACGTTTCCAGCGGAGAAACCAAGGCCCAGGGAAGGCCGTAAGTAGCTGGCAGTGAAGGTAGCGTTCGTGGGCGGAACAGCGATTTCGTGTGTGGCCGAGCCGCCGTCAGACCAAACGACGAATTGGTAGTTGGTTCCGTTGTGGGTCTGCGGCGAGGGTGCGCCGACCAACCGCGCCATTCCGACGACGGCGACGAGAGACGTCGAGGTCAGCGGTTGGCCGTCGAGGGCGAGTTGCAGGCCGGGCGGCACGGTGTCAAAGGCCAACAGGCTGGTCTGCGGTTGAACATCCTGGGAAACGGTCTGGTGGTTGGCATTGGTGTCGGTCACCGTGAGGTAAAGCCGATAGAAGACATTGGTGACGGTAGTGGCATTAGTTGGCACGAGGTAGGTTCCGGTGGTCTGGCCTGACAGCGGGCCGAAGGCGGCGAAGGTCAAGCCGTTGGAATGGAATTCGCCCGACCAGGTGAAGGCGGCAGGGCCGAGGGGCGCGCCAGAGAAGTCGGTCGCCGCGCCCGCGAAGTTCACGCTTTGTCCGCCGGCAAAGAGGGAGCCATTGGCCGGTTGAGTAATGAGCGGGAGGGGCGCGATGAGCTGTGAGAGGGGGACGGCGGAGGAATTCAAGCGCATGGCGCTGAGGCGGCCGTTAAAGTATGGGTCGGCCGGGAACTGGCTCTTGCCGAAGTTGCAGTTGCTCGCGGCGAGGTCCGAGGGGAGCAAGTTGACGCTATTATTGACCGCCACCGCGCTGCCGTTGAGGTAGAGGATTCCCTGGCGGCCATCCATCACGACGGCCAGGTGGGTCCACTGATTGACGGGCATCGGCGCGGGCGATTCGATGATTTGATTGTAAACGGACAGATTGGGGGTGAGCGCGCATTGAATCCGACTCGACGCATCCGAGGCGGTTAGAAAGAAAAATTGGTTGTTGTTCTGGCCGAAATCAAAAATGCGCTGCCAGGGGTTGCCGCCGGCCCAATTGACCCAGCCGGAGACGGTCTGGGCGGCGCCAACGCCGTTGGGCAAGCTGACATATTGGTTTCCCGAAGTGAGCAGCCTGAGCACATTGCCCCTAACGGGATCGCTGACAATGGAGGCGCCGTTCCTGAGCGTGCTGTTATAGAGATTGCTGGCGTCCTGAGCGCCGCTAGTGAAAGGGTAATAAGAAGCCCACTGCAGGGAGGCGGATGCCGCCAAGGGATACAGCGTCACGGAATTGGTGGCGGCGTGCCCCAGGCTGTCCACGGCGGAAAGGGACACCTGGTAAAACCCGTTGGTTGCAGCCGCGCCGCTCGGCGGGATGCCGAAAGACCCATTGGTTATGCCGCTTTGCGGTCCGAACACGGTATTGGTGAGGGCGGCATTAACGAAGTTCACCGTCCAGGTCAGCCCGGTGGCAGCGATGGCGGTATCGTAAAAGTCGCTGGCTGCGCCGGCAAACGTGATGGCGTCCCCTGGCCGGTAGGTGGAGCCCTGGGCGGGTTGCGCAATGCTGATTTGGGGGGCAACGATTTCGTTGGAGGCGAGCGGACGCGAGAAAATGCGCACCGAGCTGAGGCGGCCGCTGAAATACGGATCGGCCGGGAATTGGCTCTTGCCGAAGTAAAGGTTGGTGGCGTTCAGGTTTTGCGGGACCAGGTTGGCGAAGAGATTGGTGGCGACCGGCGCGCCGTTGGTGTAAAGCACGACAGAGGTTCCATTCATCACCACCGCCACGTGAGTCCACACGTTCGAGGGAAATGGCGAAGGCGCGTCCACAATCTGCTCGCCCGGGGTGCTGTTGATGCTGATGTTGAAGCGAAGCCGGCCGCCGGAGGCAAGCGGGGTGAGCACGGTGTAGTGGGTCGTATCATCACCGAAATCGTAGATGCGTTGCCAGGCCGCGCCGCCCTTCCATTTGACCCAGGCCATGAAAGTTTGCATTCCCGACAAGCCGGCGGGAAAGCTCACAAACTGATTCGTGCCGGAAAGGTTGAGCACGCTGCCGCGCGCCGGGTCGGTTACAAACGACGCACCGCCATTGAGGATGCCGTTGTAGTGGCCGTTAGCGTCATTCGCGTCGGATTTCAACGGATAATAAGAAGACCAACCTGCGGGCGGGTTGGCGGCGACCAGAATCGAGGAGACCGAGCTCTGGTGGCTGGAAGAATCCGTGGCGGTCAGGGTGATGAGGTAAATCCCACCACCCGTCGCGTTAGTGGGGATATTGAAGTTGCCATTGGTGATTCCCGACACCGGGCCAAAGACGGTGTTAGTCTGGCCGTCCTGTGCGTAGCTTACTTGCCAGGTTAAATGGCTGGCTCCCAGGGGGCGGCTGGCGTAATCCGTTGCCGAGCCACTGAAGCTGACGGAGGTGCCTGGCCAGTAAGAGGAACCGTTCGCGGGCTGAGCGATGGCCGGGAGCGGCGCGACGATTTCGGCCGGCGAAAGCGCTCGTCCATAGACGCGGAAGGAGGCGTATTGGCCATTGAAGTATGGGTCGGCGGAGAATTTGCTGCGGCCCAGGTGGTTGGTTTGGGGGCCAACATTCAAGGGCAGGAGGTTCATGCCGGCGTTCGTAGCCACGGGCGCCCCGTTCACGTAAAGAACGCCTTGCGAGCCATTCAATGTCAGCGCCACATGGGTCCAGACATTGGTCGGCAGCGGATTGGTCCACTGGACACTTTGCAGGTTGCCACCGGGGTTGATGTCGCAACGCAGCACGTTGGCATCGGAAGCGGCCGTCATCATCACCGTCTTGGTTGTGTCGAAGCCGAAGTCGAAAATGCGCTGCCAGGCGGCGCCACCGCGCCACTTCACTACGGCCACGAAGGTCTGCGCGTAGCCGACTCCCGGAGGCAGCCATACATATTGATTGGTGCCATTCAGATTCAGGGCGTGGCCGTAGGTGGCATCGGGGACGACAGCCGCGCCGTTTTGCAGCAGGCCGTAGTATTGTCCATTGTCGTCGCGGGCATCCGCCTGGAAGTTATAAACCGCCGACCAATCGTTGGTGAAGACAGGCCAGTCGTCGGCCGTCCAGGATAACGGCACGAAAGAAAAGTCCGGGGAACCATAGGCGCCGTATTGCGGCGCCCAGGAGTTGGCGTCGTAATAGTGATAGCTGAAGGACTGGACTCCGCCTTCGGACAAGATCCCGACGTGGCCGGGCCCGGTAAACTTCCCGGTGCCTTGAAGAAAAAGCGTGCCCCCGTTGTTAACCATGTTGACCCCGTTGCGGTCGAGGTACGGTCCGGTGACGCTGGTGCTTCGGCCCACGCGGATATTGTAAGTGCTGTTGACGCCCGAGCAGCAGGACCCCCAATTCACGAAGAGGTAGTAATAGCCGCCCCGCCGCCAAAGATAGGAGGCCTCGATGGAGCTGTCGTAGGCGAGCTGGTAGGTGGTGGAATTGGGCGAAATCCGCAGACCGGTGACCGGATCGAGTTGCACGAGGTAAATGCCGCTCCAATAGGAACCAAAGGCCATCCAGAGATTTCCCGAATTGTCCCAGGTGAAACTCGGGTCGATCGTGTTGTACGGTGAGCCGTTCGTGGAAGTAATCACCGGGCCTTGATCAGTCCAGTGGTAGCTGGGGTCGCTCGGGTCGAGCGTTGGGTTGGTAACCAGGCCGATGCCCGACACCTGGCTGCCAAAGGTCGAAACGGCGTAGTAGAGATGATATTGATTGTTGAAATAGAGCAGGTCCGGCGCCCAAAACAATCCCGTGAAGCCAGGGACCGCGTTGGTTGTCCAAGCCGGCGCATTGGAAAAAACAGGCGGGCCCGGAGTCCAAAATACCTTGTCCGCAGAAGACTTGGATAAAATGCCCTGGCCGGTATTGAAGAGATAGTAACGGTTTTTGCATTGGGTGATGGTCGAGGGGTCGTGGGCCGACAGGTACCCGCGCAGCGGGAGAGTTTCGGCGCCGGCGGGCGGGGTGACAACCGTATCGACGAGCATTACCAGAATGAGCCAGGCGACAAGTAAACCGGCGAAAGGGCAGGGGAGCAGGTGGCATGGGCGTCGGGCCCGGAGCGTGTCTTGGAGAATCTTGTTCAAGGTGGGAGGAGGGGGAAGATTTCGATGGCTATCGGTTTTGATTAGAGCCTCGTGGCGTCGGCTCCTACAATTTGAGATTCGCCGGTTTCAAAACATAAACCCCGGGTCGCCGGACGCGGGGTTGGCCACGTTGGTCATTTGGTTGAATTTCCGCCATTCGATATGTCCGTCCAGAAAAGTGATGTTTCCGCCCGAGGGCGTGTTGCCAGTGAGATGCGCGGTGCGCACGGAGGTGCCTCCGGCGGCGGATATATCGGCGTAGCGCCGGCCGCTCAAGCCGTTCAGAAAAATGGTGGGGTCGGTGATGATTTCGGTCGTCGCGACACTGAATCCGGGCCGGGGTGTCGTCGTTTTGATGACTTCGCTGAAACTGGTGAGCACGGCGTCGGCGCGTGATTTTGGAAACATCCAAATATAGCCGGTGACGATGTAAGGGAACGGGGGCGTCGACCTTCCCGTGAAGGCCTGCCAGGCATTGGGGGTGGAGCTGTTGTATAAATAGTACTCGTTGGGACAATAAAAAATATCCTGGCGAACAGCATTTTGTTGCAGGTTGGTGATGACATAGGCCGACATGTCCCAGACCCACACCCCCAGGTTCTGGCAATCGGGCAACTTGTCCTGGTTGTCGTTGGCATACATGAGGGTTGCGAGGCTTAACTGGTGTTCGTTGCTCTTGCACTGGGTGAGCTTCGATTTCTCCTTTGCCTTTGAGAGCGCGGGCAACAGCATCGCGGCGAGAATGGCGATGATGGCGATGACCACTAATAGCTCAATGAGCGTGAAGGCGACGGAGGTTCCTGTCCGCAGTGGGGATAAGGAAATAGCCGCTTTCCATGATCGTGCTATCTGCCGTCCCTGGCGGGACTTGAGCTTGCATTGCCCTGCATCCCCACCGTTGAAACAGTGGGCTATTTTCGGACGTCCCTTCGGGACTGAACCGGCACTCGGGATCTCTCCCCAAGGAGAGGCAGAATTCCAGGCAGGCTTTTGCGCTCCAGTCCGGTTCATGGTCGCAATGCATGCGAAGAATCCCGTGTTGAGGGCAAGGTCCGCGTTTCCGCCACGACAGCCTGTTCTCCGAGCATTGGTCATGAGAAAATCCAGAAGCTCCGCTGCCGGCTTCCGACCGGCAGCGGAGCCCAAAGCGCGCCTTACCGCCAGAGGCGGAAGAATTGCGCGCTGCCAGTGCCGGAAACGGTAACCTGCCAATTGGTGCCGCCTACCAACGCCGGCGCGTTGCTCAAGGTCAGCCAATTAGGAGGCTTCAGACTGGAAGTGCTCTGCACTGAAAAGCCGGCGTTGGCTACCGGCCAGCTCAGAACCACGTGTCCTGCGCTGGCGGTGGCTTTCAGAGACGCGGAGGTGCTCAGAGTCAGATCCGGCCCCAGGGAATCGGAAGCAAGAATTTCCTCGGGTGAGAGGCGGCCCTGGTAGATACGGTATTCGTCCACCGAACCGGTGATGCCAGGGTCGGCATAAGGCGAGAAACCAATCCAACTGCCCACGGTGCCAGCCTGACTGGCGGGTGCGGTGAGGTCGCTCGAAAGGTAGGGCACGCCGTTGGTGTAAAGATTCACCGACCCATCACCCAGGACGCAGGTCAGGTGGACCGTTTGATTGACCGTAGGCGGCGCCTGTGGACCAAGGTTGGCGCCGCCAAAAGGCACGCCAAAGCTAAAGAACGTCGCGTTTGCGCCGGGGTTCCACGCGGGCGCGAAGTAAAGCTCATTGGCATTGGCGGGTCCGATATCGGCAAATTCCCACAGCCTGGACCAATGTTGCTGGCCCGAGCTGATGGTGGCCCAGATGTCCATGGTGGCTGACTGATAAGTGCTGAGCAACCCGCCAGGCAGGCTGACGTAGTCGCCGCTGCCGCCATCCAATTGCACCTGTCCGCCGGACACGTTTGCCGTTCCGACCAACGTGCCGTTGGCCGCGCCGACGGAGTCGCTGGCATCGCTGGTAAAGCTGTAACGATGGACGAGCACGGCCTGATTCTGCACCCGGACCGTCGCGCTCGACGTCTTGCCGAGATACGTCGCCGACAAAGTCACGGTGCCGGGCCGATGAGTAGTCAGCAGATTTTGCGCGTTGACGCTGAGGATCGTGGGATCGCTGCACGTAACCGTCAGGCCATTAGCGCTGGCATAGACGTTGGGCAGCAAGTTGAAGCCGGTCAGGCTGGCATAATTCGCCAGGATCACCGGCGCGAGGAGCTGGCTAAAGGCCGGGTAACTGTTCGCCACCACCGTGATGGATGAAAGCGCGCCCGGATTGAAGTTCGTTGAGTTCGGCCCGCTCAAGTCCGACATGGCCACCTGCGCCGGGCTTAAGGCCCCGCTATAAATCCGAAACTCATCAATGGAGCCAACCAGATCGGGGTCGCCATAACTGGATTGGCCCAGGGCGGCGTTGTTGGTCCCGATGAGGGTCAGCGGAGCGCCCGCGGTATAGGAGGCGAGCATTAGAGTGCCGTTGGTATAGACCGCCAAAGTGGAGGTGGTGGGATCGACCACGCCAGTGATGTGCAGGGTGACATTGCTCCAGCCATGCGCCCAGGACAGCGTTTGGCCGCCGGTAACCCCGCCACCTTCGCTCAGGCCAAACTCATGGAACCCGCCGGCATCGGCTCTGGGAGCACAGTAGATGTTATTGGCGGTGATATTACCGAACTCAAACAAATGGGACCATTCCGGAGTATTGCCAATCGTGGCCCAAGCTTCAAAAGTCACCGCCGCATTAGTCGGGATATTAATCGCGTTGCCGGGCAGGCTCAAATAGCCGCCGCCATCCAGGACGAGCTGGCCACCGGAGACCGCAGCCGTGCCGACGAAGGTTCCGTTGGCGCCACCAATGGAGTCACTGGCGTCAGTGGTGAAGCTGTAGCGATGAGCCAGGGCAGTCGGGAGGCTGATCACGGTCAGGGAATTAGTGACGGAGATTGCCCCAAACGTGGCAGCGACACTGGTGGTGCCCACGGCGACGCCTTTAACCACGCCGTTGGTGCTGATGGTCAGAATGTTGGTGTTGCCCGAAGTATAGGTGACACCACCGTAGACAACGAGGTTTAGATTAGAAACCGAGGTGAAGTCACCGGTGACATTCTGTTGGAGCGTTTGCTTGACGAAGATCGGGTTGAGCGGACTGCTGAAATGCAGTGCCGTAATCGTACCGGGGCTGGTGAGATAATTGGTCGGCCCGGCGGCATCGTTTAGCGCGACTTGCGCGGCGGAAAGGACGCCCTGATAGATGCGGAACTCATGAAGATTCCCGTTCATCGTGGGATCGACGTCATAGAGCGACCTTCCGAGCAGGTTGACGGTGTCGGTAATCGCCAAGAGCGAAGGGACCGGGTTGTGCTCGGTGGATACGACGGCAACGCCGTTGTAGTAGTCCAGGCCGTTATTGACGGGATCCACGACGACCGTGACATGATTGTTGGTGAGGCCGTTAAGGCCGGGAGTGCTGTTGGCGTAAGCATCGACGCCGTTGGTGTTCAACATGTCCAGATTCTGAAAGTTGCCGCCGGCATAAGGACAAAAATCAACGCCGGAATTCTTTCCGCCGCCACCATTTTGATCGCCGAAAGAAAAAACCCGCGTCCACAAAGGATTACTGGAGCTGAAGTCGACCCAGAATTCCACCGTGAGCGAGGTGTAGTTGCTGATAATCCCGGCGGGCAAATTGGCGTAACCGCCGGTGCCATCCAACAGGAGTTCGGTCCCGTCCAGTGAGGCGGAGTTAGGGTTGGACGCGGTTGAATTATTCAGCGAACCGTCCGACCCGCCGACCGAATCGGCGAAGGTCGAACTGCCGGCCGTGTCTTTGAAACTGTATCGGTGGGTGAGTGTCTGGGCCGAGGCGCACCAGGTGGCGAAACAAATCAGCGCGAGTAGTCCCAGTTTCCTTTGGAGCAGGCTGTAATTTCTCATATTGCTGTTTTGAGTATTGGATTGGTTTAGTTTTCCGGTGTGACGGAACGAGAGGAAAAGGAATGGTCATCTCACCACAGCATCCGCAAGCAGAGGCAATTCCCCTACCGGCGCGGTGGCCCGCTGGAGACCAGATGAAATCATAACCCAATACTCTAATAGCACTTCGGCGCGGGTCTGTCATGTGGCATAAATTGGCCACACGGCTCCGTGGCCGCGTCCTGACGCGCTCCGAGGGACTTGCGGATATGCTCGCCCGAGCCCATTCCGAGGGCAGCGCCGGTCCCCGCGCAGGAAGGCCGCGCTCATTTCATGTTCGTGGCGGAGGATCGGTCACGGATAGCGGCGACATACTTCAGAGCAAGAGCATTGGTCGGACTGCGGTGAAGCACCTCCTCGAACTCGGTCAGGGCTTCGTCCAGTTTCTGTTCTTGATAGAGCGCGATGCCGAGATTCAGCCGAGCCTCGAAAACGTCGGGCATGAGCCGGGCGGCCGCGCGAAATTCCTGCTCGGCCTCGTTGGGCCGGCCCAACCGGCCCAGTTCAAGGCCGCGCAGGAAGTGCGTTTGCCCCTGGTCGGGCGAAAGCTGGAGTGCCTCGGCATAACGTTGCGCAGCCTCCTCGTGGCGGCCCAAGGCGGCCAACGCCTGGCCCGCCTCGAGCCGCAACCCGGGAGCGGACGGGCTCAAGGTTATGGCCTCGGCGTAGTTGGTCGCGGCGGCCTCGAACCACCCGCGGCTCTGGCAGAACCGCGCCAGCGTGTTCAGTTCTTCCGCCCGGTGAATGCGGTTGGCCAAAGCCAGGCGATAACAATCAGCCGCCTCGGCCCGGCGGCCCATGTCTTCGTACACCTGTCCGAGCCCAAGCCAGGCCAGCCCGAACCGCGGCTTGAGCGCCAGGGCGCGCCTGAATTCGCGGATGGCATCGTCCCGGCGGCCCAGTTTTTGCCAGCAGATCGCCAGGTTTTGGCGCCCCCACACGTCTTGCGGGTCTAACTCGAACACGCGCCGGAAGGCGGCCGCGGCCTCCTGGAACTTTTGTTCCTGCGCCAAAGCCAACCCCAGCAGCAGCCGGCATTCCTGATTGGCGGGCAGCAAATCCAGGGAGCGGGTGGCGGCAGCGACCGTGCCCGCGTGGTCGGCTTCCGCCTGTTTCACCTCGGCCAGTTGCTGGTAAAGCAGGGCGTCCTCGGGCCAGCTCGCCAGTGCCGCCTCGCAGGCCACCTGCGCCTCCCGCAGCGCTCCGGGTGCATCCGCGGGCGCAATTTTACGCGCCAGTCCTGCCAGGCGCTGTTGTTGCGCGGTATGATCGATTTGCAACGTGAACGGCGGATCGGTCAAGCGACCCAGGATTTCGGAGTAAGCCAATTGCCGGGCGCGGTCGGTCCAACCGAGCCGCCTTGCACAGCCGGCGATGTCGGACCAGGGGCGGCTCGAAGCCGGGAGTTTCAGCAACTTCTCGACTTGTTCAGCAATGGTGCGGGCCAAAACGTAGTTGCCTTCGAAAGTGAGATGTACGTGCTCGTAAAACATCTCCGCACCGGTGAGGCCGTTCGGGCTGGCGGCCGCCAGCGCGCTTTCCGCATCCGCCAGCAAAATGCCATCCGCTTCACGGTTCGTCGCGGCCTGGCGAATGAGCCCGTTCAGGCGGCTGTCGCAGCGAAAGCGCAAGGCATCCAGATCTCGCGCGGCGGCAAATTCGCTGCGGGTCCCTCCCGACTCACCAAGCGCCAGCGCGCATTCTCCCAGGCGGAAACGAAGTTCGGCGAAGCGGTCATCAATCCGCGCGGCGGCGCGGAATTCTTCCTGGGCTTCCGGCCAGTTTCCCTGCTTCTGTGCCTCGAGGCCCGGCTGGAAAAGACCTTCCCACTCCTTGAGTTGGGCCGGCGACAATTCCGCGCGATGCAGCGAGGCGAACGGGGCGCAGTCTCTCAGGTTGACTGCCACCGTGCTGACGACGACTCCCGCACCGCTAACGTGTCCGGCGCGAATAATGTCCTCCAGGTTTCTTTGAAAATCGTGATAGACGTTGTCCATGCGCCGATCGTAGTCGGCCACCCTTTGATTGAGGAACATCATCATGCCGCCCCACTCCTCTTTTCCTGGCTGCGCCTTTTGCAGCTTTTCGCGTAGCGCGTCGAGCAATTGGCCGGTGCGTGTGGCCTTGAGCGCCAGGCTGGCGCGGATTAAGGGCAAGGGCGGGACTTGTTGGCCGAAAACCGTTCCTGCGCCGAAAGGCCCCACCACTTCGTTGTTGCCCATGTAAACCACCCAGACGTCGCCGTCGGCCCGGGCACAGTCGCGCGCGATGGGCACAACGGCGTGCGAATTGATGGCCGTCATAGCGGCATCCACCACCTCGAACTTTACTCCCGGATGGCGCAGGTCCAACAGCGCCTCGATCATCCGGGGCAGCCCAAAGCGCGGCTGCGGGTCCCCAAACGCGGCGGATTCTGCGAATACGAAGACGCGGAGCGTACCAGGCGCTTTGCGCTCAGCGAGGGAAATCGGGTGCGGCAGCCGCGACATGCGCGCGCCGAAAAATCGCCAGCCAAACTGGTTGTTTTGGACGAGGATCTTCCGCCCCGGGTCGGACCAGGACAGCAGAAACCGGGTCGGGTGGCCGAACCCGCTCAAACGCAGCGCCAGTTCCAACAGCCCGAAGAAAACCAGCGGCGCGCCAATCATTGCGGTTATTCGCGCGCCCCACGTTTTCCAGCCTGCGCGACGCCTGGCGGGAGGCGAAGGCTTCCGGGAAGTGCTGGATTTGCTTTCGCGCATGGGGTGGCCGTCCAACAACTTCAGGAAGATTTTTGAGCCTCATCCGAGGGCATGAGCAGGTTCACGCTTACGAATCTCCCACAATCGCCCAAGTTCGTCGAGACTTCGGGCCGAGCCGCTTTGGGCGGTGCCCGAACCAAAGCTGCTTCAGGTCTCTCGATCGGTTCGCCTCTCTGGGGCACAACGGTGCTGCTGCCTGAGGGCCAATCTGCGGCTGTGGCAGAGTAAGCATCGGCGCAATCCTCAACCGCGCCATCGTTCCCATTGATTGCCCAGGGCGGACCTCTAGGACTCGCTTGCCCGGGCTGTTGTTATGCCGTCCCTACTGGACAGTTAGGGGAGCATACGTTCTCGTTACGACGGGTATCCGGTTGACGAAAGCATTGGGAAGTCCAATGTTGAGCCAAGCGCGACGGGGCGCAACCAGTCCGCGGAAAGGGCCGTGCCCACCCTCAACCTGAAAAACGAAAGAACGAACATTCTTTCAGCCTGATTTAGGGCGGACTCCAGGCACAGAATGGAAGGACGTTCGTATGGATGCAAAGCAATTGCCGGCTCGCCCGAGCCTGGAGCAATACCGAAAGCAGGCGAAGGACCTGTTTAAAGCGCGTCAATCCCCTGAAGTAATTCATCGGATCAAGAGGTTTCACCCACGGCTCACCAAGCTCACCGAGGCGGAAACCGCAGATGCGAAACTTTCATTGGCGGATGCGCAGTGGGTGATCGCGCGCGAACATGCGTTCGAAAGTTGGCCGAAGTTTGTGAAGCACATTCAAGAACTCGTTCGGAGTGATTCACCGGTGTCGAGGTTTGAATTGGCCGCGGACGCTATCGTGACGGGAGATTTGCTGACCTTGGAACGCTTGCTCCGAGAGAATCCCGGACTGGTGCGCGCCAGGTCAACGCGAGAACACCAAGCCCCACTGATTCATTATGTGGCGGCCAACGGAATCGAGAACTTCCGACAGAAGAC
Organism: Binatia bacterium; assembly: GCA_035566895.1. Taxonomy (GTDB): domain Bacteria; phylum Verrucomicrobiota; class Verrucomicrobiia; order Limisphaerales; family UBA8199; genus DATMQA01. The sequence goes on along the minus strand of DATMQA010000043.1, from coordinate 4,577 downwards.
GCCCAAAAACATCGTTGAGGTCACAAGAGCGCTGCTTGGCGCCGGCGCTGAAGTCGATGCAACGAACTTGGCTTACGGGGGAACCAGCACAGTATTGGGTTTGGCGGCAACAAGTTATCACCCGGCAAAGGCGGGGGTTCAGCTGGACTTGCTCGATGAGTTATTGAACGCGGGCGCATGCGTTGACGGTGCGCAGGGCGGGTGGAACCCTCTAGTGGCAGCACTGCACAACGGACGCGGTGACGCAGCGGAGTTTCTGGCGAACCGCGGCGCCCGTTTGGACTTGGAGGGCGCGGCAGGCACTGGACGCGTGGACGTTATGGCCTGCTTTATCAAGAAAGATGGGAGCCTAACTGCGCCCGCGACGAAGGAGCAATTAGAGTACGGTTTCATATGGGCTTGCGAGTACGGTCACACAATCGCGGTTGGGTTCATGTTAGACCGAGGATTTGAACCGGACGGGAGTTTCATGCACGGAGAAACCGGACTGCATTGGGCCGCCTATGGCGGCCACACAGAAATTGCGGACCTGTTGCTGAAGACTAACTTGGCAATGAACGCGAAGGACCAGATCCACGGGGGCACTCCGTTGGGTTGGGCACTATACGGATGGGCCAACCCCGCTCCGGAGTTCAAAAATGCGCGCCACCACGAGGTCGTCGAGCTTTTGGTTCGCGCTGGCGCGCTGGTGGATCGGGAGTGGCTGGAAAGTTCAGAGCGAGGATCGTCGTTGGGCGCAAAACTGCGGACCGACTCACGGATGATGGCCGCTCTAGGCATGGGTGCATAACGACGTGGAACCTCAAAACCCATTCCCGAAGGTTTGGGATTCGAATGACACTCCGGATAATGCCGAGCATCGAGAGGCGATTGTTCCCAAGTGGAATGAATCGTCTCCTTTTTCCTTTCTTCACTCGGCGCATTAGCCGCGCCGGCCGCCGAAGACGTTCAGAGACTTTGGAGAAAGTTCAAAAGTTGGTCAGGCGGACGATACCGACTTGTGCGGGCCTCCTTGCCGACACACCTGCGTCGTGTCCATGCGTTCGTGCCCGAGTCGCAAAGGTGGCTAGGATCGCCCAAACTCACATTTTCTTTACAAGAAATTTACGGGATTTTGACAAATTCTGAGTGAGCGGATGTCAAATTAATCCTATGAACTTGTGAAAGGAGTGAGACGCTTATGAGTAAATTTGCCAGCACACTGGCTACGGTCGTCTGCTGCGCCGCTTACGGCTTCGCGCAAGGTCCACTATTTGCCCCGGCTCCGGTGGTAGTCGGCGAATCGAAATCGGGTGGGGTTTTTCTGGTGGACCTTAATCACGACGGTCACCTCGATCTGGTCACCACGCATATCCTACAGAAAAGGCTGGCGGTATGGTCCGGCGACGGCAAAGGTCATTTTGTTCCTACCGCCCAGGGTTCGATGGACTTTGATGTCACGCCGGGCGCAGTCGCGCTTGGGGACGTGAACAACGACGGAATTCTCGATTTGGGGGTGTCGAGCAAGGTGGGCAAAAAGGAGAGTGTGCGTATTTTCCTTGGAAATCGCGGGGGCGGCTTCAATTCGGTTTCCGGCCCGCTGCTGGCTGTGGGCGAGTCCGCTGAAGGCCGCGATTATAAGCCGGTTCTACGCTTTGCGGACCTCAATGGTGATGGAAACCTCGACCTGGTATCAGCCAATGGCTGGCGAAATTCCATCGAGATTTTCCTTGGCGACGGACACGGCGGCTTCTCTCCTGGACCCGTTGTGAAACTGGAGCAGGGTGCTTGGATCTTTTGGTTCGCCTTGGGTGATCTCGATGGCGATGGACATCTTGATTTAGTGACCTCAATTCCGGGGCAGCTGGCTGAATCCGCAGCCGGTCGCGTCGAGACGCGGCGTGGCGGTGGCAAAGGCGGCTTCGCTATCACCGCTGACCAGACATTGCTCACCGCACCGGATCCACACGCGGCGGCGATTGTCGATGTGAATGGCGACGGGCATCCGGACATCGTGCTCAGCCATGGGCACACCAATATTCTGAGTATCCTGTTGAACGACGGGCACGGCAAATTCACGAAGAGGCACGGTGCGCCAATCAATGTCGGATGGCCTGCAGCCGATTTGGTCGCCGTGGATATCAACAGGGATGGGCATATCGATCTCGTCGCCACCACCGTGGATCCCAAAGCGCCGTTCGCATCGAAGGTCGTGGTTCTTTTGGGCGACGGACAAGGCGAATTCACACCAGCCGCCGGGTCACCATTTCCTGTCGGGGCGGGCGCTTACCGTCTCACTGTCGGCGACGTGAACGAGGACGGCAAACTCGACATCGCAGCGTCCAGCTTTGAGAGCGGCGGCGTGACTTTGTTGCTCGGGCGATGATGTTCGTTCTGTCGGCTTGCGGAATGCAAAGTTCGATGCGGACGCCGGGTTCTGAATAATGCCGAGTTCAACAGCGTGATTTCTTCAAAATCGAAGGGAACACCCTGTTTTTCACGTTTCTGACTCGGCATTATCGAAGGTGGAAGTTATTTCACTTTCTCCGCCTTCTGGACCTTGCCGTTTTGGTGGAGAATTGCCTGCTTCACCATCCCAGCTCCATTCTTAACGAACGATATTTTGGCATCAACGGCACCCCAGCAACCCCATCCCGAAATTGGAGTAGTCGAATTTCGCGCCCGGTTTTCGCGGCAACTTGTAATGGGAAAGGAAGTCATACATTTGCGCAACCGTGTAATCCGCCCAAGGGTCGTCTCCGTCCTTGGGTGAAAGGTTCTTAGGCGCCGAAGGCAACCCCCAGCCTCTCAGCAACCTGCTTTTGCATGAGGTGTAGCATGAGACGACGCTTTTTGAGATGATGTCCAATTGTTTGTGGTTCTGTTGCAACAGTTTGCGTGCATTTTCAGCGGTGCGGGTGGATCGGTCGTGCGGCTTTGATGTGAAGTCGGCAAAAAGGCAACGCATGGCACCGATATCTCTTTTTCATCGAAAGCAAATTTGACCTGCGGCGGCCGATCGTCATTCTTTTGGGCCACGGCCCGCGGACAGCGCCAACCCAACGAAGGTGCCCACTGGCTGCAGCTTGAGGTTTAGCGCGAGCCTGTTCATCGCGGCTGATCCCATCCATTGCAGTCTCTATTTGTCCTGGCATCAAATTCCAAACTGGTTCGCAGTCCATACCTTAAAGGTATCGTCATTGCATTTTCTAAGTATTGGCGCGGGTACATCCACGGGCCGATGATAAGCGCGAAATGAGACAAACCGGCTTTTGACCCACCGCGAGCACGTGATCCGGTTGTGCCTTGCTAAAGAAAGTGAACCAGTATGCGGCGCCCCAGAGGTATTAAGACTAGGAAGTCAGTGGCCAAGCGTTTCAAAATAACCGCTAGCGGAAAAGTCCTGCGCCGAGGTGCGGGCCGGCGCCATCTGCTCCAAAATAAAAATCCCAAACGCCGACGGTCATTGCGAAGAGCGGCGCTCGTCGGGCCGACCGATATTTATCGTATCATGCAAAATTTGCCGTTCAGTCATTGAACTGCTATGGGTGAAGGACTGAGAAGCGAGCTGAGCAAGCAGGGTATCTTCACCACGACCTTGGAGGAGCTTTACAACTGGGGCCGCAAGAACTCGGTGTGGCCGCTCCAGTTTGGCCTGGCCTGCTGCGCTATCGAAATGATTGCAACGACGATGGCGCGCTACGACCTGGCGCGATTCGGCGCTGAAGTGTTCCGCGCGTCACCGCGCCAGGCGGATCTCATGATTGTCGCCGGCACGGTGACCAAGAAAATGGCGCCCCAGGTCGTGCGGCTCTACAACCAAATGCCCGAGCCAAAGTACGTCATCGCGATGGGCGCCTGCGCCATCAGCGGCGGCCCGTTCAAACAGGGCTACAACGTGCTCAAAGGCATCGACCGCTACGTCCCGGTGGATGTGCATATTCCTGGCTGTCCACCGCGTCCCGAAGCGCTCCTTCATGCTTTCATGACGCTACAGCGCAAGATTGATGAGCAAAAGCTCACAGGTCCGAACTGTGCAAGTCACGGCGACCCGAACGCCCCGAGTGAGTTTCCTGTGCCTCGGTTCGGAGAACACGACCTCGTTCCGCCGAGCAATCCGCAGGTATGGCACCCGCTGCTCATTGTACCTGGCGGCTGAGCCGCATGGCGTTGATTTCGCTCTTGTTCAGCACGAAATCATCAAACTCGCCACCAAACGCGGCGAACCGACGGCCCGTCGCTTCCCCCTGCGATAAGCTTCACAATTTTAGATTCTGATCCGTTACCGCGCCCAGTGACGCGGACGTGACCGCACTGGCGTATTTGGCCAGCACACCCCGAGTATAACGGGGCTTCGGCGCTTTCCACGCCTGGCGGCGTTTCTTCAATTCAGCGGCAGGAATGTCCAGGTTGATTTGGCGCTTCCCGGCATCGATGGTGATCGGGTCGCCATTTTTGACGAGTGCGAGCGCGCCGCCGACATAGGCTTCCGGGGTGATGTGGCCGACGACGAACCCATGGCTGCCGCCGGAGAAACGTCCGTCGGTGATGAGGGCGACATCTTTACCGAGACCTTTGCCCATGATGGCGGAAGTGGG
>DATMQA010000042.1:0-2773 GCA_035566895.1 Binatia bacterium | reverse complement strand
TTAGCTTGGCTGATTTTCTCGGCGGCTACTTGAACACTTCTGCATCGAGCATGACCTTGGGAAATACCGAGCGCTTGGTTCACCTCAAGACTTTTTCGCTCTTCGCGCAAGACGCCTGGCAGGTTTCGCCTAGACTGACCTTTAACTATGGTATGCGGTGGGACTACGAGGGGCCGCTCGGAGACGGCAAGAACGATCTGTCGGTGTTCATTCCCAGCAAAGGTGGGCTGGTCACCCAGGGTTCAGGGGGCATCGGCTCCGTGTATCCGAAACAGTACACCAACTTCTCGCCACGCCTCGGATTTGCTTTCCGGCCAAAAGCAGATGGCGATTTTGTAGTTCGCGGCGGCTTTGGCATCTATTTCGACACACCGAACGTGCGTCCGTTTCTCGATGGCCGCGCACCCAATGGCGCACCGCAAGGAATCCAGGCGAACCCGGTTGGGACGATTCCAGTCTCAACCGTTCCGGCGCAAGCTGCCAGTGCAATACTTTCATCGAACCAGCCTATTTTCCTGGCTGGGCCGCCCTGCCCGACTGGCAATGGCTGCGTCGACGCTAACGGAAACCCCATTACATACAATCTTTTTACTGTCAGCCAGAGTTTCCACACACCTTACGTCTACAATTACAACCTAAACATCGAAAAGGGATTGGGCAAAGCGTTGCTGCTGCAAGTTGGGTACGTCGGCAGCTCCGCACACCACCTGCTCACGGTGGCAGACATCAACCAGCCCGCGCTGAGCGCCACAGGTACAGGTGTCAGGCCTTTTGCGACACAGTTCCCCGATTTTGGCGTTATCGATGAAGTCCAGAGTGCCGGAAGTTCCAACTACAACTCGCTGCAAGCGGTTCTTAAAGTGCGCGAATGGCACCGCCTGTCGGGACAGTTTGTTTATGCCTGGTCGCACTCGCTGGATGACATGACCCAGCCTAACGGTAGCCTCCCGCAGGACAGTTTCAACCTCAAAGGCGACTACGGGAATAGTGACTACGATACCCGGCACAGCTTTAAGACATTGCTGAACTACGACCTGCCTGGCGCGTCGCACTGGAAAAAACTGCTGAACGGCTGGCAACTCAGCACTTTGTTGTCGTTCTATACCGGCCAGCCCTTCTCTGTGTTCTCGTCCACGGATACGTCCGGCACTGGAGAGAATGAACAACGCGCCAACCAGGTGGGCAACCCCTTTGCAGGCGTAAATCACAGCATCGTGAACGTAAATGGGAGCAGGTTCGAGCAATGGCTCAACCCGGCGGCATTCGTCAATGCCCCTGCAGGCACCTTTGGCACGAGCTCACGGAATGGGTACTACGGACCCGGGTATGCTGACGTAGACTTCTCCGTTATCAAGAACACACCGATCACCGAACGGGTCAAAGCCCAGTTTCGGATTGAAATGTTTAATCTCTTTAACAAGCAAAATCTCGCGCCTCCAAGCAACTTCTGTTCTGGTAGCCCAGGCCAGCCATGCACGGGTGGCAGTCTCGGGCAGTCGTCGGATACTGTGGGCGACTTCTGGGGTGCGCCGGGAATCGGACCAGGAGAACCGTTCGGCATGCAGCTGGCTCTAAAGATCATCTTCTAAGAGCTGGAGCAAACAACACCTAAGGAAGCGCCCCGATGTTCCGCAGGGGCGCTTTCCCTTTTTTCGCTGCTCAAGTCTTCGCGGCTGTCCGAGTCTGCGATTCCTCCATTGGAACCGCTCACCCTGACCAAACCGTCACACCAATAGCTCGAATCCGAATTTTGCATTTTGCTCAGATTTCATCCAAGATAAAATAGACTGTTCACTGAAAGGAGAAGCTCATGCCCAAGACGAGGGAAAGCGCCTCGCCCAAAACCGCCAAGCCCCGCACTGCGCGGAAATCTCCCGCGCAGGAAGACATCGCCCTGCGCGCCTATCAAATTTATCTCGAGCGCAACGGCGCTCCCGGCGACCCTCTCGACGACTGGACCCGCGCCGAACGCGAGCTCCTCGCCCAAAACGGCAAGCCCCGCCGCAAACCCACGCCCAAATCCAAAGCCGCCTAAGCTTGCTCATCTCGGATTTGTGATTCGCGAGCGCAGTTCCTGCCCGGGAACGCCAACTCTGCGCCATCCCGCGGGTTCAGCGGGATGAATCTCCCGCTTGGCGTGGAAATGTAGGGACCGCATTCTTCCCTCTTCCCTCTTCCCTCTCAACTTTCAACTGTGAACTGTGAACCTCTTCCTCCTGCGCTACACTGGAGTGCTGCCGCTTCACCCAATTTCATGACCGAACGCCTCCCATCTCTCGTCATCGTCGGACGCCCCAACGTAGGCAAGTCCACGCTTTTCAACCGCCTGACCGGCACGCGCCGCTCCATCGTCACCAATGAGCCCGGCATCACCCGCGACCGCATCTATGGCAAAGCCGAGTGGCGCGGCCGTGCCCTGGAAATCGTCGATACCGGCGGCCTGGTCCCCGACGACCGCGCCCTCATCCCCCAGGAAATTCTGCGTCAGGCCCATGTCGCCATTAAGAAGGCAGCCCTGCTCGTTATGGTCGTGGACAGCCAGGCCGGCCTCACCCCGCTCGATGAAGAGCTGGCGCGCCTCCTGCGCACCACTGGCAAGCCTTTTGTGATCGCCGTCAATAAAGTCGACGCCATGTCCCAGGAATCGAGCGCCGGCGTTTTCCATCGCATCGGCGCTCCCGTTTTTCCCATTGCCGCCGAGCACGGCACGGGCGTCGACGATCTTCTCGACCACGCCCTCGCGCAGATGGCCGTCGTCGACTCCACCGAGGAA
>DATMQA010000041.1:0-4275 GCA_035566895.1 Binatia bacterium | reverse complement strand
CGGCGCGCGCGCAGATACGGCAAGCAATGATTTTCAACTCGTCGGTGAGAAAGGCATTTTCGAAAATCACCTTCAGCAGAGCGCCCTGCTTGTGGCACTCCTCGGCCGCTTGCAGCAGCTCCGTCTCGACGAACTGGAACTGGCGCGAAAGAAGCCTGGCGATGTTGAGCACCATGTCCACTTCCTTCGCTCCGCGCCGAAGCACATCGCGGATCTCGTAAAGCTTCACGGCCGTGGTGGTGGAGCCGTGAGGGAAACCGGCCACGGTGCCGACGGCCACGCCCGACCCATTCAACATTCGGACGGCTACATCGACATCGCACGGCCGCACGCTCACGCTGGCCACCTGATAGCGCCTAGCGAGATCGCAGCCCGCCGCTACGTGTTCGTCGGTCAGCTCGGGACGCACCATCGAATGGTCAATCATCCTGGCAAGCCCCTCGTAAGTGGTTAGCGGCGGCCTTACATTCTCGTGGTTCGGGTCCATGCCTGACTATTGTCCCATCGGGGCGGGTGAGATTGTTTTTGGCGCGGCGGAGGGCGAATGAATTGAAGGAGGGAGATTACTTACGACGTGCTGGCAAGGAGGGGGAGGCCGAAAGGCCCATCTGCTTGAGCTGGGCCCTGGCCTTCACGGCAGCATCGCTACCGGGATAACGTCTGATAAGCTCGCGAAACTCGCTGGCGCCGGCGTTTCGTTTGTCCAGCTTCACGAGTGTCTTCCCTTTCATGAGAAGAGCGTCGGGCGTCTTGTTGTTGGCGGGATATCTCTCCAGCACCTGATCGAAGGCTTTGAGAGCGTTTTCGAAGTCGCCTTGCGAAAAATAGAGATCGCCCACCCAGTACTCGGCGGCGGGCGCCAGAGGCCCGTCGCCATACAGCTTCACGTATTCCTGGTACTCCTGTAACGCGATATCGGCCTTACCGCCCAGCCGGTCACGGTTGGCGTTCTGATAAAGCATGTCGCCGGAGATGGGAGGCATGTTTGAGGTTGTTGGCCCGGGGTTGCCTGGTCCCAGATTCGACCCCGGAGGCGCCGCCGGCGAGTTCATGGTACGAACCGCGTTGCTCAGATCCATGACCTGCTGCTCGAGTTTGCCCATGCGGGCGGTTACGTCAGCCATGGAATTTTGCACCTGCTGGAATGCTGTGGCCATCTCATCGATTTTGCTTCCGACGCTGGCCACTGGGGCGATGACTTCCTTACCCTGTTGACGCAGTTGTTCCTGAATGGCTCCCTGCAAAGTGGCCAGGGAATTATTGGCTCGGCCGGCGGAGTCAGCAAGCTGTTGAACCTGCGCGGCGATGGTTCCCATTTTGGTGTCGAACGAGCTTTGCAGCGTCCGTACCTGGTCTTGCAATTGCGCTACATCGCGTTGCAGTTCCACGATTTCTTTGCTGGCTGCCGAACTAACGACCGGGAAAGCGAAGGATGCGGCTAGAATCAGCCGGTAAAATTTCATCGAGGCCTCCTAATAGATATGAGGGTAGGGTACTCGCCCGAAGCTGGCGAGCACCCTACCCTTGAGTGACTACTGCCCGGCGGAGAAGTGCGCCCGGCGGTTGCGCTGCCAGCACTCCTCGTTCGACTCAGTGCAAACCGGCCGTTCCTTACCATAGCTGATGGTTTTGAGACGGTCGGCGGGCACACCGAGTTGCACCAGGAAGTCTCTGGCTGCCGTGGCGCGCCGGTCGCCCAGGCCGAGGTTGTATTCGGCCGAGCCGCGCTCGTCGCAATGGCCTTCCAGGCTCAAGCTAGCGCTCGGGAATTCCTGGAAGATGGCTTTAAGCGCATCGGCGTCCTTGGTAAGAGCGGCGCGAGCATCGTCGCGGATATCGCTCTTGTCGTAATCGAAGTAGGCATCCTGCAACTGGCCAAGGCGGTCGCCAAGCGATGCTTTGGGCGCAGGTGGCGGCGGCGGTGGCGGTGCTGAGACTGTTACCGTAGCCGTCTTGCTCAACGTTCCACCGGCTCCGCTCGCGGTGAGCTTGTAGGTGGTGGTGTCGTTGGGGTACACGCTCTTAGAGCCGGTCGCTTGCACCGTGCCGACGCCGTTGTCGATGGTGATCTGATCGGCGTTAGTCACGTTCCAGCTCAACGTGGACGATTGGCCGCGCTCGATCGACGAGGGTTCAGCCGAGAAGCTCGCGATATCCGGCGCGGGGGGTGGCGGCGGCGCCGGCGCAGGAGCCGGAGCCGGAGGTGGTGGCGGCGGTGGTGGAGCTTTCTTCTTACAACCCGAAGTAAACGCGACCAAGGCAACCAGAACCAGGGCTATCCAGATGACATTCCATTTCCGTTTGAACAACATGATCTTGCCTCCAGAACTTTTTCAAAAACCGTTTATTTTCCCCAGACGGGTGTTTTGTTTCTACCTTGAGTGGTAAGCTGGCGAACCCCGGTACCATCGGCCACCATGGTGTAGATTTGCTGCGAGCCGCTGCGCGTCGACATAAACACCAGGTGCCGGCCGTCCGGCGCCCAACTCGGGTTCTCATTGCGGCCTTCGCTATGGGTCAATTGATCGAACCGCCGCGAGCCGACTTCCATCACAAAGATATTGAAATTCCCGGTCGCATACCCCCGTGTCCAGGCGAAAGCAATCACATCGCCATTGGGATGCCAGGACGGATTTGAAGCTTCACCCTCCCCGTTGGAGAGCCGCTCAACACCGGTCCCATCAAAATTCATGATGTAAATCTGCTGCGGACCGGAACGTCCGGAAACAAAAACAATTGTATTTCCGGTTTTTGGATTCACCTTAGGCTCCACGTCGATGGCGCGCGACGAGGAGATGCGCCTTAAGTTGCTCCCATCCAAATTCGCGACGTAGAGCTGGGCGTAATCTTTGCTGACCGTAGAAGCAAAAACAATCTGCTTCCCATCAGGTGTGAAGCTGGCCTGCGCGTTCAGCGATGCAACCTGATTATAAAAGGGCAGCCGCCGCCCAGTCTCCGTAGAGAGTATAAATATAGCAGGATTTCCGCGCGCGTAGGTAGTAAATGCAACTTTTGTGCCGTCTGGCGAAACCGAAGGCATGATGGAAATGGATTTGAAATTAGTCAACTGCTTCTGATTGGCTCCGTCCGGGTCCATGGACCAGACTTCCTGATGCCCGGTGCGGTCGGAGACAAAGTAAATATGAGACCCATACAGGGAGGTGCCGCCCCAGTGCGCCAGGATATCGGCCGCGAATTCGTGAGCCACTTTGCGGGCGCCGGTTTCATCCACCGGTCCGAAATATCGCTTGCCCAGAATCTGCGCGTTGGCGATATTGGATTGCCCCACATCGAATAGCCACCCGTAGAGAACAATCTGGCTGTTCTGCTCCGCGGTATATCCGGTTGCGAGAAAGTTTGCGTTCGCCGGAGGCGAGGACCAGTCTGAAAGCGCCATTCCTCCGGCGGATGCGCCGGGCCGTGGTGGCTGGCGGAAATCCTCGGGCCGCTGCGGCACCTGCAGCGGGTACATGCCTTTCGCCACCATGTCAAAGAGACCCGAATTTTGCAGGTCACTGAATAGCGTCTCATTGAAGGCGCCCATGAAACTCTGGGACGCGCCCGAGCCGCGAAAGTCCGGCACGGCCATCTTGGGCCTTTGGGGACTCACCAGCTTGATGATTACCGAATTGTCCTGCGCCAGCAGCGCAGCTATGATGCCGAATAAAATGGCCCAGACTGCTACAGGGAATGGTTTCTTAGTCATCGTTTTAGCTCAAACCAGAATTCTATGGACACGTCATTTCCAGGGTATCCAGCGGGAAGGGGCGGAAACGGCGCGGCGTCCGCGATGGCCCGCTGAGCGGAAACATCCAGCGCAAAATTGCCACTGCCCTGCGCCACCCGCACCGAGGAGATGGACCCGTCGCGCCGAATGGTAAAGGTTACGATGGCAGGCGGCAGCGTTCGGATGCGCGGATCGACGTCATTGGCGTGCCATCGCTGCGCCACCTTTTCGCGCAGAATGTCGACGTAATATCCGTAACGATCGCCGAACGGGGACCCGCGGCCGACCCCAACTCCTCCCGAACCCGGCTGCCCGTACATCGGGCTGACCAGCTTCTGGCCGTCGGCACTGTAAACCTGGTTGGGCCGGTCGATCTGTTTCTCACGGTATTTGTTCAGGCTCGACTCTTTGAACGATGGTTTCTTGGGAGCCGTGCGGCTTTTTAACGGAATGGCATCCGGCGGCGGTTCTTTGACCTTGATCTGCTTCACTTTGTCCGGCTTGGGCTCCGGGGCTTCGGAGTGCGTGTCATTGGCGACGGGATTAAT
>DATMQA010000040.1:0-3181 GCA_035566895.1 Binatia bacterium | reverse complement strand
CCAGCGGGTTGGGCCGAAGAAATCGAGGCGGCACTTGGGATCGATCGTGCGGGCCGTATAAAGGTATCCATCCGGCTCCTGCGCGGCCGCGATTTTGACGATTAGATCGTCCAAATATTGATCAAGCCTTGCATCCGGATGCAAAGCGAGCGTATAGGACGCTCCTTCGATCACCTTGAATACGTCCGAATCATCAAAGGGCGTGCCGCGGAATTCGCCCGGCATCAGCCTGCCGGCTTTGGCAAAATTATCGATGCGACCCGTCTCCTCACATTTCTTGAAATCGTACCAAACGGTCGTCAGGCGGTTGGTTTCCAGGCGCGGCGACCAGAAGCTGTCGTCGACTCGAACGGCGGTAAAAGGTACTGGACGGATAGGGTAGTCCTGGATCGTTGCGGCCCAGGTCGCGGTTCCGAAAAGCGCGCAGGAGAGCAGAACGGCTAATTTGTTCATAACAATTGGGGTCGCCAGCGGGTATCTCTATTGATTCTAGACGCTAAAACAAACGCGGCGAAACGCCAAGGGCAATCACCAGCTGTGAGAAATACCCCCGCAGGCTTAGCCGCCAGTCGGGACGCGATGTATCATGCAGGGCGAGGAGTTCTTTGGGGGAAACAGCCCCCGCCACCCGGCGAAGGTGGTTTTGCGCAGATGCTCGGCGGTCCAAAGGTAGAAGCCTGCCTCCAGCGTGCCCTCAGGATGAATCGAGCAAGCGGATCTGGAAGGCCTGGGTAGGCTTAAAGGCCTGCGCCTCCAGTTTGAAATAACGAAAACAATCCAAGAGAAACTCAGCGATATTCTTGAGGCTGCCAAACAGTCCGATGGGCGTGGAGTCGTACTGCCGTGCCAACTGCTGCAACAGACTACCCATCTCGAGCATCTGCAGGAACAGATGGGCAATCTGTAGCAGGTAGTAGAAGCACTTCAGGGTATCTTCCCCCAGGCTGTAGGCATGCTCCAAGTTCAGACCGCTGTTCTTTTGGATGTTAAAACCTTGGTTCTCAATTTTAAAACGCACCCGCCCGGCTTGCGTGGCAACGCTGGCCACGTTGGCGGCCGAGAGCCGCTTGTCGGTCAGCCAGGAATAGGTCTGTAGCTGCCCGTCCAGGGTTTCCTCGCAAACCAAAGCATGGACGGTGTGAAGGCGCTTATCCGAGTCGACGTATTGCAGGTCATTAACCCAGCCAAAACTCTGACGGGTTTTACGGTCGGGCAGTAGGACCTTGAGCCGATTGCCGGGGTGCAACTGAAGCAATCCTTGGAAATCGGCCCACAAAGCGGGTGTACGTCCGGGCTTAAAGGTCAGCACATACGACCAGCCATACTCCTCACAGAGCGTCAGCACCGGACCACAAGCCATTAAGGAATCAGTAGCCAGGCAAAAAGGAGTCTGGGGGTAAGCTGCTTTGAGCTGCGGCGCCAGGCGCAGGAAGGCTTTGAGTTCGCAGTCCTGCTTGACGGCTTCATAATCAGTCAGCTTGGCCGAAGCTGGCCGCGGTCCTTCCGAGAGAGGGTTTTCAATGAACTCGGTGCCGATGGAAATGGCCACCCCGCTGGTGTGGACGATTTTAGCTTCCAGCACCGGATGCAGGTAATAGACGCTGGAGCCATTGCTGTGCTCCAGGCAATGCGGACAATGTCGCTCTTTGAAGACCAAATACCCCGTGCCATCGGTGGCGATAACGAACTGTCCGTCAAAGCGGAGTCGGTCCAGCACTTTGTTGCGGATGAGCCGGCGCACGCACCGGTTGCGCAACTCTGCCAAAGCCGCAGAACCGAGGTGGCCCAGGAAATGGTCCAACGTCTTATGCACCGGCAGGGTGGTCTGGTCGGTGCCAGCCAATTGGTTGAGATTAGCCAGGACGCACAGTTCCAGGTCACGGAGTTTGTAATCCAGGTCGCGGCGGCTGCCCAACTTGAAACAGAACAGCAACAAGCCCCACCAGAGCAAAAAGCGCGCTTCATAGGTGACCAGGATTTGCCAGCGCGTGTCGGGCAGTTGGTCGGCCCAACCATTGAGCCCCGGCCAGAAGTGGCCAATGGTTTTAAAGAAAATGCTGCCCAGCGCTAGGATCTTCCCGCCTTGCGGCGCTGGCTGGTGGCGTGGGCCTGAATCTGAGCCAGGGCCAGGTTGGAGATGTGGCGCATCAAGGGCTTGAGGCGTTTGTGCTCGCTTACCCATTGTCGGACATCAGCCAGCAAATCTTGGGGGACGTAAACGGAGCGGGTTTTGCCTTTTACTTTGTAGGTCAGGTGATGGGCCAAATGCCCTTCACCGGATTGGCAGTGACAACCGGGCCGGCCGCATTTTCTTCGGAAGGCGACCAGGCTGGCGGCGACAAAAGGGCCTTGGGCTTTGAACTCCTTGAGCCGGGCGTCGAGGTGACGGCGGATCAGGGTGGGGTGTTTGGGAATCTTCATATCGGGCCCGGAGTATAGCAGAATTATGGTGCTGGCATGTCTGATACGTATATATACGTCTCAGAAAAGGCAAGAAAAAAAGCGAGTGCGATGAATTTATTTTCTGGGGCGTTCAGAGCGGCCGGGAACAGGTCTGCAAAGCAGCGGCTTTAGCGGCTTACGACTAGCCCCCCCAAGGTGCGAAGATTTAAGTATTCCTCAGAGCTGGGCAATCACCATGTTGGTAGGGAGCGGTGCGCCATCCCAGCCCGCGTTCAGCGGGCTGAACGAATGCTTGACGATATGCGAACTCGGCGCCAATTGCGCCGCTGAACGAGGCGCGGACGGCGCAGTGCACCGTCCAGCGCACCGTCCTTACCTCGGTATAAAGTTGCGCCCAATTCGGGGGCCGAGCTTAAAAGGCGGCGCACTCGATGGCCACGACTGAAAAAGCCGGGATGATTACCTCATTGGATGCGGGTTCCAGCGGGCGGGTGCTGACGCGCGTCAACACGTTCCAGTGGTTCATTACATCGGGTTGACGTGCGTCCAGCGTATCGCACACGGCCTCGGCGCTGGCCACCTGGATCGGTTTGGCGAAGCCGCTGAACTGGAACGAGGCTTTGACGGGCTCATTGGCTGAGTTAACGCCGAAAATAACTACGGCCGATTTTGTTTCGGAAGCGCAGGCGAAGAGATCCGGGGCGTCGGCCGAGAGCAAGATTTGCAATGGAAGCGGTTTGAAGTGGTGCGCATATAAGCGCATGACGTGATAGCTGGG
>DATMQA010000039.1:0-65007 GCA_035566895.1 Binatia bacterium | reverse complement strand
GCTCGTTTAACTTGCAATCGATGACCCAACAACATACAGAGACCAAACAGAAAGAAACAAAAACAACAGCGCCATCGGGTAACACCCCTTTTGGCACAACGAATCACCCTCTCGGGTAACAGTTACTTTTGGCGCACGGGGTATGATCGACCCGACTGAGGTCGGCCGCAAATTGGATCTTTGGGTCGCCAGAGAATACTGCATACTGGACCACAGGGGGATTCAGGGAAGGCGCGTTGAGTAGCAGGCGGAGCCGCCAAGCGTCCTGGGGCCACGCCACCTGTCCTTTCGGTTGATCATTCATGCCTGATCTAGGGTTTGTCCCGGAATGGCCGGGACTGTTTATACAGCGCGATGCGCTCTCGAATTTCCTTCTGCTCGGATTCCCCCGGAGAGCCGGTGCGCAAGGCTTGTTCCTCGAATTCGAGGGCGTGTTTGAAATCGCCGGCCTCGGCGCAGGTAGCCGCAGCGGAGAAGCGGGTGGCAGCGAGCGGCACAAATGCTAAAGAATAACCGCACGGCCTCAAGTCCCTGCAACATGAGAGGAGGATTATGAACCCCCAATACATGATGATATTCGCCATAGCGCTGGTGATGCTTTGCGTGTTCATCTTCGCCACTATTTGGGCCGCCCGCTACACCAAGGTTGGGCCCAACCGGGTGTTAATCGTTTCCGGCCGGCAACGGCAACTGGCAGACGGGACGCGCGTAGGCTTCCGCATCGTTAAAGGCGGGGGGACGTTTGTCTTCCCCGTGATCGAAACGGCGGAGGTGCTGTCGCTGGAGGTGCTCAGCATTGAACTACCAGGGAAGGTGCGAACCGCCGACGGAATGCCGGTGGAAACGGATTGTCTCGCCCAGGTCAAAATCAAGGGTGACGAGGTTTCGATTCTCGCCGCTGCCGAACATTTCCTCAGCAAGGACGAAGGGGAAATAAAGGGCCTTGCCAGGCCGGTGCTGGAAAAACATCTGCGCACTGTCCTGGGAAGTTTGAAGGCCTCGGAGATCGACAGGGACCCTGAGGCGTGCGCGGCGAGAGTGCAGACTGCGGCGTCGGTGGATTTAGGGAATAGGGGCCTGGGCATGATCAGCTTCACTATTCGACTGGTTCGGGAAGGCTGACCGGTCTCGGGCTCGGAAGGTTTCAGGGGACAGAATGGGAGGAATGGGAGTAATAGGAACCATGATATGAATCGCGAGAAGCCGTGCTCCGCCTCTGGCACCCCTCCGGAGGAATGGCGCTTTCCACGGTTTTCCGGTGGTCGTTCGCCCCTGCTCCCCCGCGAACGACCACCGGCTACCTTCTGCCAACCCTCCGGGTTGGGCTGCACCACGCCCGCATGGCATGGAGGCATTCAAGTAATAACCGCAGGTTTAAGCCTACCCGCGAACGGCGGCCGGCTATCCTCTGCCATGTTCGGAGAGTAACTCCATGGCGTTCGCTGACAATCGGCAAAAACGAGAAGCTGCGACTATGTGCATGACGGTTAGGGGGCGGGACCGGTTGATTCATGCGGGGTAGGCGTGGGGCGGGGGAGGATTGCGAGCGAATTGAAAATTTTTGAGGGAACAACGGGTGGGAAGGAAATGGAGAGGAAACCGTTGAACCGGTTTGTGGTCACGGGTCGCTGTCCACGACCTCGCTGAAGCGAGGTGTTAATGGGAGGCTTCCCATCAGGTCCGATGACTCGGACCTGAGGAGCCTTGATCTGTTTGTTCCTGCGAACCGGCATGCAGACGAGTCTCACTTTAACACCCGCGCTCGTATCACGCTGAAAGTACGTGGCAGGGCCTGCTCTCCCGGCCCTCTCCTCCCGAAGAGGAGAGGGGGATTAAATCTGCGGGCGTCGTACGCGGGGCAGCAGCCGCTACGCGGCCTTGCCCCGGGCTATCAGATTTCGTCCCTTCAGGACTCTTGAATTGGGCTCGCTCCGCTCGCACATCAAAGTTCATGGCGCAAATCCAGCCTTTCTGCACAGGGCGAACCCTTCCGCGGTGAGCTCTGCCAATTCCTTGAAAAGCGTTTCATCGGATACTTTGAAGTTGAAGCACGACTTGCCTTGCATACGCGCCCGCAACTTATCCGACATGCCCTCGCGCAGCCTGGGAAACATGTACACCGGCATGAAGTGATAGCCAACGTACGCTTTCCCAATCTTCACCCACGCGACTGGAAATGCCTTTTTGAGTTTAGGACTGAAAGTCACGTCGAGACAATAGTACGCAGGAGCGTCTGCCGTCACTTTCAGCCGGTCCGCGTGCGGCTCAAGGATGGCCCGCAAACGGGCAAAGACGGTTTCAAACCCGGAGTTCACTTCTGTTGCCCCAACGCGAGCGAAAACGTGGTTCGTATGGTTTTCATGTATGTGTTTGGAAGGCTAAAAGCATCGGGCAGGGCGGGTCGAGCCGAAAAAAGGTTTACACCAAGCCGGCGAGGCGGCGCAGCCGGAGGGTGGGTTCGCCGGTCTTTCTTGATTCGGCGAGGTCCACCTCGAACTCGGCGACCCAGTCGTTGTGCTCGTCGGGGTCCACCAGCATCTGCTGGACGCGCCAGGAACGCTTGTCGTCGGAGGGAATGACGTAGGTATGGCGGAGGTTGCGGGCGTTGGGGTCGAGGCAGATGTATTGGTGGTCGGCATGGTAGGCGTCCAAGGCCTGTTGCAGGCGCTCCGCGGTCCAAGCCTGGCCATCCTGATCCTGGGGGGAAGCCAGGTGAGCGAGGGCCTGGTCAAAATCGGCGTTAACCAGGCCGCGCAGGAAATAGAACACGCGGTTGCGGATAGCGGCGGTGAAGGCTTTGGTGTCGCGGGTGACGTCTTTTTCGGCTTCCTCGGCGCCGGGCGGGCGCACCTCTTTGGTTTCGGCGCGCTGATAGGCCGGGTCGCGCATTTTCTGCCATTCTTCGAGCAGGCTGGAATCGACCTGGCGAATCATGGTGCCGAGGTAGAGTTCCATTTCCTGGACGGGTTCGGTCTTGGCGTTGTCCGGGACGGTCTGGGCAAGGACTTTAAAGACGCTGTTGAGATGGCGGAGCAGGAGGCCCTCGGCGCGCTGCAGGTCGTAGTCGCGGATGTAATCGGAGAAGGAGCGGAAATTCTCGAACATCTCCCGGGCGATAGATTTGGGGCGGATATTTTCCTGGCCGACCCAGGGGTGTTTGTCGGCGAAGGCGTTGAAGGTGGAATAGACGAATTCGCGGTTGGGCTTGGGATATTCGAGCTTTTCCAGTTCCTCGATGCGCTCGTCGTATTCGATGCCGGCCATTTTCATCTCGGCCATTTTTTGGGTTTTGAGTTTATCGAGCTGCTTGCGGAGGATGAGGTCGGGGTCTTCGAGGATGGACTCGACGAGCGTGAGCAGAACGAGCGAGTAGTCGGGAGCTTGCGGGTCCACGAGCGGGATGGTCTCGAGCAGATAAAGCGAGAGCGTCTGGTCCATGGAGAAGTCGTCCTGGAGTTCGACGTTGACCCGGAGCTTGGCGGAGGGATGATGGATGGTGGATGGTGGAGTGGTAGCAAGCGGAGTGGTGAACTCGATAATGTTGCGTTCCACGAGGGAGCGGAAGAGTTGCCAGGCGCGTTTGGCGTGGGCTTTTTTGGCTTTGGGGGTTTCGTGGCAGCGGGCGAGCAACTGTTGCATCGCGCGGCAGCCGTCGCCCTGGCGGCTCAGGACGTTGAGCAACATCCCGTGCGAGACCAGGAACCGCGAAGTCAGCCGCTCGGGCTGGGCGGCCATCAACCGTAAAAAGGTGTTCTTGTCCCAATTGACAAAATTCTTCTCGGGCGGTTTGCGTTTGACGACCTTTTTGCCGTCGCGCGCGGCTTTCCCTTCGAGTTTCAAATTTTCGACCGCATGTTCTGGCGCCTGCGCGACCACCCAGCCGCGCTCGTCGAAGCCTTTGCGTCCGGCGCGGCCGGCGATCTGATGGAAATCGCGCGCGGTGAGAATGGCGGTTTTCTCGCCATCGAATTTGCACAGCTTGGAGAAGAGGACGGTGCGAATGGGGACGTTGATGCCGACGCCGAGCGTGTCGGTGCCGCAGATAATCTTGAGCAGGCCTTTTTGGGCCAGTTGCTCGACCAGCACCCGGTATTTGGGCAACAGCCCCGCATGGTGCAGCCCGATGCCGTGTTTGAGCCAGCGGCGAATTTCCGGTCCGTAAGGGCTGCTGAACTTGAAGCCCTCGAGGGCGTTGCCGAGGGCGGCCTTTTCCTCGCGGGTGCAGACATTGATACTGGTGAAATCCTGCGCGCTCTGGGCGGCCTCGAGTTGGGTGAAATGGACGACATAAACCGGGGCCCGGCCCTGGGCGACCAGGCTCTCGAGCGTGGTGGCCAAGGGCAACTCGGAAAAGGCGAACTCGAGCGGCACGGGCCGGTCTTTGGAGGCGACGGTGACGGTGGGGCGGCCGTTCAGGCGAGTGAGTTCCTCTTCAAAAAAGGTGGTATCGCCCAGGGTGGCGGACATCAATAGAAACCGGGCCTGCGGGAGCGTCAAGAGCGGCACCTGCCAGGCGACGCCGCGGTCGCGGTCGGCATAGTAGTGGAACTCGTCCATAATGACCTCCTGCACATTGGCCTGCGGGCCTTCGCGCAAGGCGATGTTGGACAGGATCTCGGCGGTGCAACAGAGGAGCGGGGCGTCGCGATTCACGGAGGCGTCGCCGGTGCTCAGGCCAACGTTGTCGGGGCCGAACTCGCGGCAAAGGGCGAGCCACTTCTCGTTAACCAACGCTTTGATGGGGCAGGTATAGATGGAGCGTTTTCCCTGGACGAGCGCTTTGAAATGGAGGGCGGCCGCGACGAGGGATTTGCCCGAGCCGGTGGGGGTGTTGAGGATGACATTTTTTTCGTCGAACAGTTCGAGGATGGCCGACTCCTGCGCCGGATAGAGGTCGAGCTGCCTGCTCTGAGTGTATTCCAGGAACTGGCCGAGGAGGACGTCGTTGGTGGGGTGGCCGTCGCGGGGAATGAGATCGTAGAGCGTGGTTGCCACAGACTTCCTCACGTTTTGGCGTGCTGGAGGAACACGACACGATCGCGCCAGTCCTCCTCGCCCTGTGCTTGCCAGAGTTGCACTAGGGCGGCGAGCAACGCGCCAACGTGGTGCGAAGGGATGGTCGCGTCGTCCACTAGAATTACCCCGGCGTGATGCTGTTGGGTTTCGGCCCAATCGCGAAGCAACGGGACAATCGTGCGGAGATCGTAAGTCACCAGCGTCCAACCATCACGGGCCGCTGCGGCGAGCAGTTCGGGATCGGGGGCATGCAGCAACCGGCGCTGCTGCCAATCCCGCAGATGCATCGCCTGCAAACCGCGGCACCGACGGACCAGTCCGCGGGCGACGGTGGGAGAAATGTGAGAATCAAAGACAAGCTTCACCGGCGGGACCGGGGCTTTCTGGCGCCCGCCTCGAAGACCTCTACTTGAGGCACTTGACGTTTCAACTCCTCCAAGCTGAAGGACTCGTAGTCACGAATCGCGGCTTCAATTTCATCAGGAAACGCTTTGGCGTAAATCAGGGCGGCCTTTACCTGAGCAGGCGAGAGGTCAAGGTGGGTGGTCACTTTTCGCGCATCACCCTTGAATTCCCGGGCCAGCCGCGCAATCCACCAGACCTGCAAGCGGGTGCCTTGGAGGCAGGCGACGCGTCCAACCGGTGTGTCACGGAAATCGAGCCAGGCGAACTCGGCCCGCCGCCGGCCTTCGACGATCATCCGGGCGGCCAACTCGCTTACGGTCCGACCCAGACGGCGGGCCAGCCGTTCCAATTCGGTCTTCTCATGTTCCGGAAGGCGGAGGCTGAGGACGTTATTCGCTATTGTCATACGATGTAAACAAAGTAAGCATGAGCGTCATTGGCGTCAAGTTTAACGTGGTGGGGCATCGCACTGCTGTGGTTTAAAGCGAGCGCCAGGCCTTCCCGGCCATAGCATCTAACGATAAATCACAATCAGAAACACGACCGCCTCGGTCTTTCCGACATTGATGATCGCGTGAGGCACGTCGGCGCGGTAGCTGGAGGAATCGCCCGGGTTGAGTTCCTCGGCATCGGCGGCGGATTCGATGCGGATGCGGCCCTTCTGCACGGTGAGGAATTCGCGCGTCCCCTCGAAATGCGGCGAGCTGCGCAAGGCGCCGCCGGTTTGCAGCCGCACTTCATAGAACTCGACGTCTTTCTCCAGGTTCAACGGCGAGAGGGTGCGGATGCGGCAATCTTTGTCCGACCGATAATGGTAGGTGTGGTCATCGGCGCGGATGACAGTGACGGCGGAGGCGGCGCCGGGCATTTCAAGCAATTCGCCCAGGGTCAGGCCGAAGGCGCGCGCGATGCGCAGGGTGACGGCCAGGGTGGGATTGGCCTGTTCCCGTTCGATTTGGCTGAGCATGGAGCGGCTGACGCCGCTGGCATTGGCGAGAGCTTCAAGGGACCAGCCGCGCGCCGAGCGGAGGTGCTTGAGCCGGCCCCCGAGATGCCGGCTGATGGCATCGGCGGGTTCGGCTGGGGCGGGTGGGTTGGGGTTTGGTTTTTGAATGGCTTTCATGTCTAAGCAGAGCGGTTTTGATTTTGCCTGGGCACAGGCAGCCGGACGATTCCTTCCCCCTCACCCCTGCCCTCTCCCTTGGGGAGAGGGGGACTCGTGGTCCGTCGGTTGTGAATTCGTGCGGCGCTCATCCGCGGGTGCACCGACCAGGATCCTCCTTCGCGGCAAAGGAGAGGGCCGAGGCGAGGGGGAACAGGACGGGCGACCCCACACCGGCCTGGCTTTTGGGCGGTGTCCCGGTAAATCCAATATAGAGGAAATAGCTCTTGCATAATGGAATCGGTGTTGTCTAATTTAAAGGAAATCGGTTCGATATACTAGAAGTAATCTCTCAATCCTATGAAAGCTTTGGTCAAGAAAGAGCGGAAACCCGGGCTGTGGCTCGAAGAGGTGCCCCAACCCGAGGTGGGCATCAACGACGTGCTCATTCACGTGGACCGCGCGGGCATCTGCGGCACCGACCTGCATATCTACAAGTGGGACGCGTGGGCGCAGAAAACCATCCCGACACCGATGGTGATCGGTCACGAATTCGTCGGGGAGGTGGCGGAAGTGGGGGCGAATGTGAAAGACTTTTTCGCGGGGGAGGTGGTCAGCGCCGAAGGGCACGTGGTGTGCGGGCGCTGCCGCAATTGCCTGGCCGGCCGGCGGCATTTGTGCAAGGACACCCTTGGCATCGGGGTCAACCGGCCGGGGGCGTTTGCGGAGTATATTTCGGTGCCGATGACCAACGTCTGGCACCACCGCAATGGGATCGACCGCGACGTGGCGGCGATTTTCGACCCCTTCGGCAACGCCGTTCACACGGCGCTTTCGTTTCCATTGCTGGGCGAGGATGTGCTGATCACGGGAGCCGGCCCGATCGGCATCATGGCGGCGGGGGTTGCCAAACATGCCGGGGCGCGGTTCGTAGTGGTGACCGATGTGAATGATTACCGGCTCGACCTAGCGCGGCAAATGGGCGCGACGGTGGCTCTCAACGTGAAGAACGGCCGAACGCTGAAGGAGGTGGAGAAGGAATTGGGGATGAAAGAAGGTTTCGACGTGGGATTAGAGATGTCGGGCAACCCGGCGGCTTTGCGGGAGATGATCGAGCACATGTGTCATGGGGGCAAGATTGCCATGTTGGGCATCCCGGCGGAACAGGTGCCGTTTGACTGGAACAAGGTTGTGTTCAACATGCTGACGATTAAAGGCATTTATGGGCGCGAGATGTATGAGACCTGGTACAAGATGACGGTGATGCTCGAAACCGGCCTTGATATTAAACCGGCCATCACCCACCGGTTCCACTATACTGAATTTGAAAAGGGATTTGAGGTGATGATGAGTGGGAGATCGGGCAAGGTGATCCTGAATTGGCGGTGAGCGCGCGGTGAGGTTGAAGAGTTAAATCGTTACATGGTTACAAGGTTACATCGGCACATCGGCCAACGGACGTGATATGCACCCGACTTTCAAACAACACCTGGCCGAGCAACTGGCCGGCATCCGCGCCGCCGGCACATACAAGAACGAGCGTGTCATCCTCACGCCCCAGGGGACCAGTATTCGGGTTGCCGACGGCAAACCGGTCTTGAACCTCTGCGCCAATAACTATCTTGGGCTGGCGCAACATCCATCGGTGAAAGCCGCCGCCAAGGAGGCGGTCGAAAAATGGGGCTACGGCATGGCCAGTGTCCGCTTTATTTGCGGCACCCAGGGCGTCCACAAGCAACTCGAGGCCAAAATTACCGAGTTCCTGGGCACCGAAGATACCATCCTGTATTCCTCCTGTTTCGACGCCAACGGCGGTTTATTTGAAACGTTGCTGGGAGCGGAAGACGCGATCATTTCCGACGAACTGAATCACGCCAGCATTATCGACGGGATCCGCCTCTGCAAAGCGCAACGGTATCGCTACCTCAACAACAACATGCCGGACTTGGAGGCTAAATTGAGGGAAGCGGCGGGCGCGCGTTTTCGGATGATCGCTACCGACGGGGTCTTCTCGATGGACGGTTACATTGCGAATCTGGCCGGCGTCTGCGACCTCGCCGGGAAATACAACGCGCTGGTCATGGTCGATGATTCTCACGCGGTCGGTTTCATGGGCAAGCATGGGCGCGGCACGCACGAGTACCATGACGTCATGGGGCGTATTGATATTCTGACGGGCACGCTGGGCAAGGCGTTGGGCGGCGCCAGCGGCGGTTATACCAGCGGGCGCAAGGAAATTATCGAGCTGCTGCGGCAACGATCGCGGCCTTATCTTTTTTCGAACACGCTCGCGCCCGCCATCGCGGGCGCGTCGCTCAAAGTGCTCGAATTGCTCTCGGCATCCACCGAGTTGCGGGACAAGCTGGAGGCGAACACGAAATTCTTCCGGGAGGGCATGGCCAAACTGGGTTTCACGATCCTGCCGGGCACGCATCCGATCGTTCCGATAATGCTCGGCGACGCGGCGCTGGCCGCGCGTGTGGCCGAGGCGATGCTGCAGAAGGGGGTTTATGTCATCGGGTTTTCCTACCCGGTAGTGCCGCAGGGCAAGGCCCGTATCCGGACTCAAATCTCGGCTGCTCACACCCGCGAAGACCTGGCGTTTGCGATCGAGAAATTTGCGGAAGTGAGGAAGGAGTTGGGCCTGGATTGAGAAGAGCTGGACGTTTCGTTCCGGCCCAAGGACAAGAGAATTGAAGACAGGTTGAGGCCCAAGGACCGGTCTTTTTTTGCTTTCTGAAGGACCGCACATTTGTGAATACCGTGTGAATAAGCTTTGGTGGAAAACATTCGCGCGGGCCAGCTTAGGTCCCGCGGGTGCCGAGCGCATCCGGCCTCTGTGAATAAGTGTGGGAACAAGTGTCAGTTAGTGTCTCCAAATCCGCTTCCCGGACTGCGACTTCAAAGGGGTGAGTCAGCATCGACGTTTGTTCCCGCACCCATTCGATAAACTCATCCGGGCGCCCGGCAAAAAGATTCCTTAAGGGCGCCGCCGAATCGTGGAAATTTGCCGGGGCTCCCTGGTGCCGAGGAATAGTCACGAGGTCGCCAAGCCGTCCGCTAAACCAGCCTTCGGGCATTCCGGCCAGACCGCGTTGCGGGTGAAGGGCGCACCATAAGAGCCGAACCAAGACGGCGCGCAACCGGAAAGCACCGGCTCCGAGCGGGCCGTAACTGTGCCACCCAGATTCGATAACCTGCCTGACGGCAAGGTCCAGCCCCGTTTGGGTAACTCTCCAGGCAAGAAACCGGGGGGTGCCAGGCCAGGTGCCAGCGCGGTTGAAACACGGGCGCAAACTGCGCAGCAACTCCGATTCTCTGGCCAGCGCGGAGGTTTCATCAGGACATTCCTGCAGCTCAATTCGCTCGACTGCGCGCAACAACCTGAGGTGCCGCCTTGGCAGGCGGTCGGGATTGGCGACGCGATAGCAGGCCAGCCGTTTTCGCAGATTCCTGGCTTTGCCGACGTAGAGCGCGGTGCCGGTGCCATCGCGCATCAGGTAAACGCCGGGACACTCGGGCGCGCGCCGGAAAAACTCCGGGCCCAACCGCTCTACGAGCGGGCGCGGGTCCGGGAAAAGCAGTTTCTGGGTCATGGCCTTTGAAATTGCCATAACGAAGACTTCATCACGGAATAATCCCGGTTCACCCCGACGATGGCAAGATTCGTCTCAAATCCACGGCAAGCGGCCACAGCGGGCGTAGGATGGCAGCCAAGGGACCGCGGGCTGCGCAAGCGCGGAGCCCGGGAAGCCCGAAGCAACTATAAACGCACGACCGATGACTATGAGAACAAAACTCTCACCCCTTAAGATTGCGGGGCCGAGCGCACGGCTCCTGGGCAGAATTGCGGCGGTCCCGGCGGTGATTTTGACCGCGATTCAAGTTTCGAGCGCGGCCGACAACGGCGCGCCCAGCCCCTACACCAGTTCGTGGCTCACCACCTATTCACGCCGATACGCGCGCATTTACACCAACGACGCGATGAAAACCGCCGGCACCACGCTCACCGCGTGGAGCAACGGAAGCCAGACCCAGGCTGCTCCCGTTTATGTTGGCGTTCAAGAGCTCTATTCATCCTCGAATTGGGTTTACCTCAGGAGCTCCGGGCTGGCGACCCACATCATGGGTCCCTGGCTCAACGGCGCGTTCCCCAACCTGCCCAAGAACCAAAATGTGCTCTATCGCATCCCGCGCGCGCCGGTGGTGCACACTGCGACGAATCTCACCGGTCTCGGCCCCATCGGGTATTTTGTGGATGGGGTGGCGATGTTCGATTCGCGAGACGCTTTTTATTGGAACGGCAGCGCGGATGTCCAGGGCACCGGCAGTTGGAATCGGGAGGCTTACGTGAACGAAGGCCCGACGTTCGACCCCGGGTACGCGCACCAGGAAAACACCGGCACACACCATTATCACGCCGACCCGATCGCGCTGCGTTATCAACTCGGCGACCATGTGGATTTCAACTCAGCGACCAGGACTTACAGCGAAAGCACCAAGGCCGTGAGCAGACATTCTCCCATTTTGGGCTGGGTGCGCGACGGCTACCCGGTGTATGGCCCGTATGGGTTTTCCAATCCCACCAATCCTGCCAGCGGGAGGCGCCGCATGACCAGCGGGTTTCAGCTTCGCAACGGCCAGAACGGCACGGATAACCTGGCGACAACGGGGCGGACGACGATCCCGCTCTGGGCAGCGCGCATGTATGGCAGCTCGGTCAATCAAACCGGTCCGGCCGTAAGCAGTTCCTACCCCCTGAGCCGCTACATGGAGGACAATGCCTACCTCGGGGACCTGGTCAATCCCAACACGGGCTCAAACTTCGTGCAAGGGGTGGACTTCGACCTCAACGAATACAATGCGCGTTTTTGCGTCACACCCGAATTTCCCAACGGCACGTGGGCCTATTTCGTTTGCATCAACTCCAACGGCACGCCGGTGTTTCCTTATAACATCGGCCGTTCGTTTTACGGCAATCCGGTTGGCGGGGCGGTCACGAGCATCGGCGAGACGGTGACGACGAATTTCCTGGGCGGCCCAAACCAGGCGCCGCTGCTGAACAACCCGTCGTGGAACAGCGGAGTGGTCACGCTGACCTGGAGCGCGCTCGAAGGGGGGACCTACCGCGTGGAATCGACGACGAACCTTCGGACCTGGACGACGAATGCCACTAGCCTGGCCGCCATTCTGGACGCAGGGGGTTACACCAACTCAAGCCCGGAAAACCAAAAATTCTTCCGGGTCGCACAGACCGCGTTGGCGACCTACGATCCCGTGGGCGGCGGCAGCGGGGGCGGCTCCACTTCGGTTGCCCCGGGGGGCAGCGCCAATCGAGGCACCACCGTCACGGTGACCATCACGCTGCCGAGCAGCCCGCCGTGCCCGCCAGCCAACGCGCCACTTACGAGCGTCACGCTGGCCGGCACGATAAATGGCACCAGCATTTCCGATGCGGCCCAAGGCACGGTGGTTGCGACGTTTGCCATCCCCGCCAATGCGCCCACCGGCGCGCAAAATGTCGTCGTCACGTTCACAAGTCCCGGGCCGACTTACACGCTCACCGGCGGCTTCACCATAAACTGAAGGACGCACTCTGAACCCAATGGCTGCTAGATTAGAGCGCAGATTGATTGAACAGCGAAGGGCGGAAGGTGCGGAGAAGAAGGGCGCGGTCTCGGGCCTCTTTTGCTGGGACTGTTTGCGTCCTCTTCGCCTCTTTGCATCTACGCTGTTCAAATATTCCACGCTCTGGTTGGGTTGCCAGTTCGCTTCCGCCGCTACCTTGCAAATCGAAATCACCCCGAGAATCTCAGGCGAAATACTCCAGCCTGCCTCGCTGCGTTACCAGACTTCAGCGGGCGAAGCGTTTTCGGTTACCCGCGTCAGCTATCTCGTTAGCGATTTCGCGCTCCAACGCAACGACGGCTCCTGGCAGGAATTTCCCGACACCATCGCGTGGCTCGACTTTGAGGCAAGCCGCAACTCGCTCCGGCTGGAGAATGTTCCGGCCGGTGACTTTCGTTCTGTCCGTTTCTCCATCGGGTTGAACCCAAACTTGAACCATGACGAGGTGGCCCAGTTTCCTGCCGGGCATCCGCTCAACCCAAACCTCAACGGGCTGCATTGGAGCTGGCAGGGCGGTTACATCTTTCTTGCGCTTGAAGGGTTATGGCGCAACTCGGCCGGAGAGCTGGACGGCTGGGCCTATCACCTCGCGCGGGACACCAACTGCACGCGCGTCACCCTGGCGGCACCGCTCGAGATTACCGGAGAGACCAGACTGGAACTGGACTTTGAGCTCGGCAGGTTGCTCAACGCCCCGCGTCCGCTCTCGTTCGGCAAGGACGGTTCTTCGACACATTCCCGCGACGGCGATCCGGTTTCGGCCGCCCTGGTGAAGAATCTGGCCGGCGCGTTTCGGGTCCGCAAAATCACCGCACTAAGCACCTCCGAACTCGCAGCCGCCTCACCGAAACCGCTATTTCTGCCGGAAAAGTACACGCCGCAGCCATTTCAGATGAGCGCGACGTTTCCAGTTCCCGACCTGCCGCGGGATAATCCACTCACGGCTGAGCGTGTCGAACTGGGCCGAAAGTTATTTTTCGACAAACAGCTTTCGGTGAACAACAGCCAATCGTGTGCGGACTGTCATTCGCCGGAGAGAGCGTTCACGGACGGACTGGCTCAAAGCCGTGGCGCCGAAGGAGCGTTCGGCACGCGCAACGCGATGCCGTTGTTCAACCTGGCCTGGAAACGGTCATTCTTTTGGGATGGCCGCGCGTCCAGCTTACGCGAGCAGGTCCTCCAACCAATCCAAAACCCAATCGAGATGCACCAGGTTTTGACCAAACTGGTCACGACGCTTCAATCGACGGGCGATTATCCTGCGTTTTTCGCCGCGGCATTTGGCTCGGTGGAAATCACGTCGCAAAAACTGGCGCTGGCCCTGGAGAATTACCTACTAACCCTGACCTCGTTCGACTCGAAGTTTGATCGGACCGTGCGCGGTCAAGAGAAACTCACCGACGACGAACAGCGTGGTTTTGAATTGTTCTCGA
This sequence comes from Binatia bacterium, assembly GCA_035566895.1. Classification (GTDB taxonomy): domain Bacteria; phylum Verrucomicrobiota; class Verrucomicrobiia; order Limisphaerales; family UBA8199; genus DATMQA01. The sequence goes on along the minus strand of DATMQA010000039.1, from coordinate 51,423 downwards.
CAGAATACGACCCGCGTCGGGGGCAGTTCGGCGCGGATTGCTTTCATTGCCACGGTGGGCCGCTGTTTCAGAGCCAAGGTTTTGCCAACAACGGGCTCGACGAACACGGCTCAGACCCCGGCCGCGCGAAAGTGACCAGCAAAGGCTCAGACCATGGAAAATTCGCCGTGCCGTCGCTGCGGAATATCGCGCTGACCGGGCCCTATATGCACGACGGGCGTTTCAAAACGTTGGAGGAAGTGATCGAGCATTACACGACCGGCGTGAAACGCAGTGCGACGCTCGACCCAAACCTGGCCAAGCATCCCGATGGGGGGGTGCCATTGAATGGGGCAGACAAGCGCGCGGTCGTGGCTTTTCTCAAAACGCTGACGGACGAGAAATTCCTCCGCACCAACATCTTCCAGGGGCTCGCCTACCACGAAATTAGATGAGTCAAAAGAGTTAGCTCGGTTAAATAGGCCAAGGGCAGGCAGAACGATTAAAACAGAGTCATTCTGCCGTATTCGTTCTGCCAGTGTCTTTTGCCATTCGCCTTCTGCCTTGCACCCGATTATGTCATCTTTCCGGCCGATGTTTCGCGTGATTTTCCATTTGGACATGGATGCGTTCTACGCGTCGGTGGAACAAAGGGACAACCCGGCGTTGCGCGGCCGGCCGGTCATCGTCGGGGCGCCACCAACGCAGCGCGGAGTGGTGTGCGCCTCCAGTTACGAAGCCAGGAAATTTGGTGTGCGTTCGGCCATGCCCAGCGTCACGGCCGGACGGCTTTGTCCCCAGGGCACCTTTGTGCGGCCGCGCATGGAGCATTATCGGGAGGAGTCGCGCCATATTATGGAGATTGTCAGCGAGACAGGAGCGCTCATCGAGCAGATGTCCATCGACGAAGCCTACCTGGATTTTTCGGGCCTGTGCCAGGCGGAGGACCAAGATGCCTCGGTGCTCAGAGCTTTGCCGCTGGCCCAAGGGCTGAAGCAGCGCATCGGCGCGGAACGCCAACTGACCGCGACTATCGGGATAGCTTCCAATAAACTGCTGGCCAAGATTGCCAGCGACCACCACAAGCCCGACGGGCTGACCCTCATCGCCGAAAAGGAAAAGGTGCAGTTCCTGCGTCCGCTGCCGGTGCGCGCGCTTTACGGAGTGGGAAAAGTGACCGAAGGGATTTTGAACCGGGCGGGAGTCCGGACCGTGGGGGAGCTACAGGATTATCCTGGTGACCTGCGCGCGCTGGTGGGTTCGTTTGGACCGAAATTGAAGGGGTTCGCGTTTGGCCAGGATGAGCGCCCGCTCGAGTCGGGCGACGAGATCAAGAGCATCAGCGGCGAAGAAACGTTCTTGAAGGATACGGAGGATCGGAAGGTGCTCCGCGCTTGCCTGCGGACCCAGGCCGAAGACATCTCCGCCCGGCTCAAACGCCATCGTTTGGGCGCTCACACCGTCCAAGTGAAGCTGCGCTACGGGGACTTCACCACGCTGACGCGCCAGATCACCGTGGAAACCCCGTTGACCGAGCCCGGGGACATTTACCGGCTGGGCTGCTTTTTGTTGGGCCGGGAGAAATTGGTGTCGCGGCCTTTGCGGTTGCTGGGTCTCGGGGTGGCGAGCTTGCGCGAACCCAGCGGCGAACAATTGGTGTTGCTCTAGCCAATCTCCGAGCGGCTCTTGCCGGCGTCTGCTGACGGCAGGCCGCTAGGGGGCCGGCGCCGTGGACTCCCGAAGGATCAGTTCTTCGGGAATGAGAATGGTTTTGGGCCTGAGGTTCGGTTGGGACCGCTGGCCCAAGATTAACTGGAGCGCCTCTGCGGCGACCCGTCCGGAAGAAAGCGCAAACGTTGTCAGTTTCGGCCGCCAATGTTTGCCTTCGGGTGAATCGCCGAACCCTATGACCGAAAGACGAGCGGGGCAGTTCCAGCCCAGCTCGCGCGCGGCATCGATGGCGCCCAGTGCGATCTGGTCATTGATGCAGAACAGCCCGGTGAGCTCCGGACAGCGGGTCGCCAGCTTGCGAAAGCCCCGCTGGCCACCTTCGAATCCGAACTCCGTCACGTTCTGGACCAAAGCTCTTTGATAGCGGAGGCCAGCGCCCTCGAGGGCGCGCCGATACCCTTGGAGCTTGCTCATAGTGGTCTTGGGTCGCGTCAGGGAGTCCCCAATGAAACCGATGTGGCGATGGCCGGCACTGAGCAAATGCCGGGTGGCGCGAGAGCAGGCATCCTCGCGGTCGGCGGTCACCACCGAAATTCCATCCGGGCTGCCCGGCAATAGATCGACTACCGGCACTCCCTCGGCTGCCAGTTGCCGGAGGGAACTTTTCTGGAAAGCCGGTGAATCCCAAAGCACCATAACCCCGCAGAGGTGGTGCAGAAGATTCCGCCGGACAAACACCTCGGCGCTTTGATCGTCATCGGCGACGTGGACCGTCAGAGCCAGGTCGTGGCCAGCTACGGCGCGACTGATGGCCATGGCCGTGGCAGCGTGAGAAGTAGCCAGGTTCCAAGTCACGATGAGCAATGTCACCTGGTTGCCATAACCACGCTGGAGGGCGCGGCCAATGGGATTGAATCGATAGCCGAGTTGCTCGGCCGCCGCCCAAACCCGTTGCTTGGTTTGCTCACTGATCCGGGCTGAGGCGCCCGTTTGGTTGAGAATGTAGGAGACGGATGCCTGGGAAACGCCGGCCGCACGGGCGACGTCTTTAAGCGTAGCACGAGATCGGCGGGGGTCCTTCACCGCATGTGGATTGGGATGGTTGGCATAAGGAGTAAGGGAAGGATAGGGTGCGGGGGAGGGCGTGGCAAGTTTTGGTGAATGCATTAGAATGTATCGCATAGTAAAACCTGGGTGAAAGCGGTCGGAGCGCGCCCGTCCCCGCTGGCATGTGGGCTAGCTCCCAGGTGCTGATCCGTGGCAGTGAGGCCAGGTCCCTTTTCAGGATAGGATTAATCAATGATTCAAGATAGGTTCGTTCTTATGCCGCACCACCAGACTGCGCAGAATCCTCACGACGGAGAAGCAGGCTTGCCGGCTGGACCGCGAAGCGTTTGGAGTGCATGCGCTCGGCGCCGCACTTGGTTGGCCGTTGTGGCCGAATCGATTAGTGAAAGCGGCGCCGAGCGCGCGCACTCCAAACGCTTCGCGCGGTTCGGTTACGGTTTTGCCGTGCTGCGCTCGCATCCATGCACCCGGCTGTTCTTCGCTTTTCTGATCTGGGCAGGAGTGGTGCTTGTCGCGGCGGCCAAAGAGCAGCACTTAAGCACGGAAGCCAACGTCATGGTCGAGCTCACCCTGCGAGCGAATCGCAGTTATGCCGACCCGTTCAACGACGTGTCGCTCGACGTGCAGTTCATCGATCCACGCGGGAGGGAATTGTGGGTGCCCGCGTTCTGGGCTGGCGGCAATTTGTGGAAGGTTCGCTACGCGTCGCCGGTGGTGGGAACCCATATTTTCCGCAGCGAATGTTCGGAGCCGCGAGACAAGGGACTTTACGGCATCGCCGGTAAAGTCGAAGTCAGACCTTACCAGGGAAAGAATCTTTTCTACACGCACGGCCCGATTCGTGTGGCGGCCGACCACCGCCACTTTGAGCACGCGGATGGAACCCCGTTTTTCTGGCTGGGCGATACCTGGTGGATGGGCCTTAGCCATCGCCTGCACTGGCCCGAGGAGGTTCAAAAGCTGGCTCAGGACCGTAAGGAGAAAGGCTTCAACGTCATCCAATTAGTTGCGGGACTCTTCCCGGACATGCCCCCATTCGATCCGCGAGGCGCCAATGAAGCGGGCTTTCCCTGGGAGACAAATTATGCGCGCATCCGTCCGGAATACTTCGACGCAGCGGATAAAAGATTGCTCTATCTGGTGGACCAGGGCTTCGCGCCTTGCATCGTCGGAGCGTGGGGATATTTCCTGCCCTGGATGGGCGTGGACAAGGCCAACGCCCATTGGCGCTACCTCATCGCGCGATACGGCGCGTTGCCCGTGGTTTGGTGCGCGGCCGGTGAGGCCAATTTGCCGTGGTATTTGGCCAAAGGGTTTCCTTACGATGACCGGGAACAGGTTAAAGGCTGGACGGAAGTCACCCGTTACCTCCGCGAGACCGATCCCTTTCATCGGCTTATAACAATTCACCCGACCGGCATCAACCGCCTGAGCGCGCGCCACGCGATCGACGACGTCGCGTTGCTCGACTTCGACATGCTCCAAACTCCACACGGCCAGCGTGAAGCCGTGCCGCCAACCGTGCGCACCGTGCGCGCGTCTTACGCGGATCAACCGGTGATGCCCGTGCTTGATGGTGAAGCCGCTTTTGAAATGCTGGGCGATAATCTACCGACCCAGTGGACACGCCAAATGTTCTGGCTCTGCATGATGAATGGCGCGGCCGGCCATACCTACGGCGCCAATGGCATCTGGCAGGTAAATCGTCGCGGCGACCCTCACGGCGCCTCACCCCATGGCGGCAATTATGGGAAGATCCCCTGGGATGATGCGATGAACCTGCCCGGCTCGCAGCAAGTCGGGTTCGGTAAAAGGCTCCTGGCGCAATACCCCTGGCAGCACTTTCGACCACACCCCGAGTGGGCTGAGTTCGTCAGCAAGTCCTCTCTTGGTTTCGACGGTTGCCAGTGGATTTGGTTTCCAGAGGGCAATCCCGCTCAGAATGCGCTGGCAGAAAAGCGATTTTTTCGCAGGGCATTTGTGTTGCCCGACGGTAAAACAGTTAAGAGCGCGCAGCTGCGGGTTTCGGTGGACGACCGATTTGAAGCGCGGCTCAATGGCGAAGCCCTTGGTTCGGCGGCGGACTGGCACAGTGGCCGGCAATTCGACGACCTTGCGCGCGTGCTTCACAGCGGGACAAATGTGCTCGCCATAGCCGCCGAGAACATGCCCGCCCAGGGAGCAAATCCAGCGGGCCTGATTGCCCGGCTGGAGATCCAGTTTGCTGATGGTCAATCCATGAACCTGGTTTCAGAACCGAGCTGGCTTTGCGCCAAAAACGCAGCCACCGGCTGGGACAGGGCCGACTCCGACGATACCGTGTGGATGCAGGCAATGGCCATCGGCCACTACGGTGATTCGCCCTGGGGAAAAATCGACGAGCAAAAAAACGACGATGTCTATGGCCCGCAATCGGCAGGCATTCCGGGCGTCGTACGCGTTATCTATGCACCACAAAGCGATTCAATCGTCGTACGCAATCTTGACAGGCAGGCAAGGTATGCCGCGGCCTATTTCGATCCGGTTAGCGGCGCCAGGACCCCCTTGCCGCCAGTGCAAGCCGACGACGACGGGCTGTGGCGGTGTCCGCCGCCTGCCGGGCAAGATCATGACTGGGTGGTAATACTGGAAAATCCAAAGTCGAGGGCGGGTGACGAGCGGCGAGAGACGGCAGCCGCAAACACCAAACACCAAATACCAAACACCAAAGAAGCTCCAAACTCCAATCTTCAGTCGCAGGTCACGCTCATCGACGACCAACTCGCGTGGCACTTCGATTGGAGCGATGGGAGGCTGCGCAGCACCTGGTTCGAAAATAAGTTTTCCGGGCACCGGTTCGCATTGACGGGTGTGCAGGAAGTCGGGCTGAACTTCTCGGCGGCGCCGGACCGATTGGCGCAACCAATGACGCGGCTGGCGGATTTTCAGGTGCAGGATGCCCGATTGGCCAGCCCGCAGCACGCCGTCTTCGAGCTACGCAGCGCTTCGCTGGCGGTCACGGCGAGCGTGCATGTCGAATTGGATGGGCCGACGCGCCGCAAATGGGTCGAGGTGACGAACCGGACCGGCAAGCCGCTACTGCTCCTCGATATCGAGTTGGACGATCTGACAACAGCCGGGGCTGCTTCGGGCGGAGGTCAGGGCCAACCGCTCTTCCTTGAGGACGAGGCTTTCGCAGCTATCGAACATCCCGCCGGGATGAACCAGGGAAACCAGGGCCGCATTCAGCTCTCGCATTATCCCGGACATCGGCTGTCGCCGGGCGACACTTTTCGCAGCCACGTGGCCCTCGTGGGCGTGGCCCGCCCCGGTCAAGCTCGCGAACATTTCCTCAGCTATATCGAATCGAAAAGTCTCCGGCCGAAAAAAGCGATTTCCATTTACACGCCCTTTGGAATTAACAACCAATGGGGCGGGTGCCCAACGCTAGATGATGAGCAAACCCTCGACGTGCTGGGGACGTTGGAAAAATGGCAGAAAAAGGGAGTTCACTTCGATTACTTCACTCTGGACACCGGCTGGGCGGACCCGAGTTCGGACCTCACGCGCTTCCGGCCTTCGTGTTACCCCAAAGGCCCGCGTGAGATTGTCGAGCGCGTAAACGCCCTGGGCATGAAGTTCGGCCTCTGGTTCGCGACAAGCTGGGCGGCCGAGTCGTGCTGGGATTACCCGCCCGCGCTGACCGGCCAACCGCCGATTTCGATGTCTTATTCGCTGGGCTATCCAGACAAAGCCCACCAGGGACAAATGTTCTGTTTCGGGTCGCAACCGTATTTCAAAACGCTCAAGAACGCCGTCCTCTACCATGTCCGTGAGAACAAGGTCCGGCTGCTCAAGTTCGATGGCGGCAATTATTATTGCGACAGCACCGAGCACGGGCACCTGCCGGGCAAATATTCCGTCGAACCGATGTTTGCGAACCTCATTGACATCGCGAACAGTGCCCGCGCTGTCGCGCCGGATATGTTCATCATGTGGTATTGGGGACTGCGCTCACCCTTTTGGGCGCTGTACGGCGATATGATTTTCGAGTCTGGGCTGGAAATGGAAGGCTCCGGCACGAGCGTGTTCCCGACGCTCTACTACCGCGATTCGGTCACGCTGGCGCAGGATCAAAACGCGCAGTTCGCGAGGACGATCCCGCCGTTGGTCAAAGACAGCCTGGGCGTCTGGCTGGCGGACAATCGCTGGGGCAACTTCATGGGTAAGGAACGCTGGCGCGAAGCGCTGGTGATGGACGTGGGGCGCGGCAATCTGTTTGTACCGAATCTGTGGGGCGACCTTTATCACCTCTCGGATAGCGACCTTGATTTTCTCGCCCGAATGAGCTCGTTCGTGAAAAAGAACGAATCGTGGTTTCTTCACCGGCGAAACATCCTGGGCGACCCGTTCCGCAATGAGGTCTATGGTTATGCGCATTGCCAGGGCACGCGCGGCTTTCTCTTCCTGAACAACGCCCATTTCGCAGCGCGCCGGGCCGAGGTGCGCCTGGATAGCAGCATCGGCCTCGAAGCCAAACCCGGCACCCCGCTGCAGGTGGTTTCGCTTTTTCCCGAGCAGGCGCGGGTGCTGCGGCCCGATGGCGCGGGCTTCAAAGCCGGGGATACGCTGGGATTGTGGCTGCGCCCTTTCGAGGTTCTCCTGCTGGAGGTGTCACCGGCGGCGAAGGACGTTGCCGCCCTGCCGTTACGCTCCGTTTCGCGGCAGCAGGCCGCCGCCACTGGGGTGGCCCTGGCTCTTCAACCAGCCGCTCTCGACGGGCACATGGACCTGCAATTTGCGGACGCGAAAAGTTTCGCCGGGCAAAATCTCAGGCACAAGGTTTACGCCTTTGAGACCACGTTGCCGTCGCCGGCGGGTGATCAACCTTTCCTGGCCGTCGCCGTCCGTCTGCGCAAAGGCGAGGCCGAATGGCGTCACGCGCCCACGGTAGTGCAAATCGTGCAAGCGCTGGCCCGCATCGGCGCTCGGAACGTTCAACTGATTCCCGTGCCCGATGGCCGCCAGTTTGGCAATACGCAGGCCGCCGGTTGTTCCTGGGTGCTATACAAAGTTCGCCTCAGCCCGGCGTGGTCGCATCAACAATTGAAACTTGCCGTTCACGCCTGTTTACCCGAAGGAGTCGAAGCCCAAATCGAGGCCTGGGTCGTGAAACAGTGGTGGCGGGAAGGAGCACGACCAGCGGGTGATGGGTATTACAATGACGCGCCATCCTGAGGCGTGATGTGGTGCGGGTCTATCGGACGATTTTGGCGGATCGTTGTTTGGCTTCCTCCTGAGATTCCGCGGCCGGTTATCAGAGAATAGTCCATGTGAATCAGCGTTTCATCCATTCCCTGGCAGGTTGGAATTTGTTAGTTAAACGTTTAAGCGCGTGATTTGTTTGTCGGACAGGTATTTAGCTGCTTTGGCTGGCTTCACTGGAAGAATGCCGGACTGCTTCGCCTCTTAACCCAATCACCCCTCTCTATGAAAAGCAACATTCTGTGGATCTCATCGGCTATTTCTCTTTTGGGAGTGTTTTGTTTGACCCTTGGAATCGGTCGCGCCTCGGCGGCGCAATTGATTTGGGACCCCAGCCAGAACAGCTCAGGCAATGCGGGCAGTGGCAACTGGGATACGACCGCCGGGAACACAGTCTGGTACAACGGGAGCAGTGACGTGCTTTGGAGTCAAACCAGCACAACTGCGGGCCTTAACGGCGCCACATTCAACGGACCGGACGCGGCCCCCGACACCTATTTGGTTTCGATGGATGCCAGCCAGATCGCCGTGACCAACCTCACCGTCAACAACTCCGGATACACTTTCTCAGGTGCCAACGCCATTTACGTCGGCGCCAATGACATTTTGTCCATCGCCGCTGGCAAGACGGTGACTTTCAACTGCAATTTAGCAGGAAGCGGCACCAGTCCGTGGTGGACGCTCGGCAGCGGAGCTACCATGAACGTTGGGGGCAATATCACTTCCGGCCAGCAGGTCCGTTTGGCAGGCGCCGCTGGCAGTGCGTATAATTTGAGTGGTGTTAACAACCCCTCGATCATGTTTATTCTCGCCCCGGTTAACGTGACCGGCGGTTCATTAATTCCAAGCGCCAGTTTTTACATTGGTTATGATCAGACCCTCAATGGGACTACCTACACGACCGGTACCCTTACGGTTAGTGGTTCGTCAACGGTCGTCACCATAAACGGCAACATTCTCATCATCGGGCGGTCCGGCGGAACCGGGACTCTCACACTTAACAGTGGCACAGTGACGGTGGGTAATACCAGTGCGAACCGTAATTTAGCGATCTGCTATGACGGCAACAGCGCCAACAGAGCCACGGTCAACGTCAATGGTGGAACTTTGAATGTGGGGAGCAGTTCTCAGGTGGCCAACGCGATTGCCTTCTTTCAGACCGGTGAGGCGGCAGGTGAAACCGCGGCGATGTACCAAACGGCCGGCACGGTCAACGCGTGGGGCGGAATTGTTTTCGGGGTGACCAGCGGCAGCGGCGGCACGGCTACGTTGATGCAGTCGGGCGGAACCAACTATATTGGTCAGCATGGCATCAACTTTGGCCTGGGTTCCCCCACGACCAGCATAACGCTCTCGGGCGGCACCGTGGGCGCCCTGGCGAATTGGTCCTCCTCCCTGCCGATGACTCTAGGCACCTCTAACGGCAATATCACTTTCCAATGCGCGGATTCCGTCGGCGATCCCTTCAACATTTCGCTATCGGGTGCGCTCACGGGCGCTGGCGGGCTGAACGTGACCGGGGGCGGCACGCTGACTTTGAGCGGGGCGAACAATTTCGCCGGGAGCACTGTGGTCAGCAACGGCACGCTGGCGCTCGTCACGCGTCCTTCCCCGATGACAAACGGCGCCGTTACGCTGGATGGTTCGTCCGGCTCGCCCAGCGTCACTATTACCGTCTCGAGCCCGGGGCAATATTGGACCAACAACGGCACGCTCACTTTCCAGAATGGCACGACGGCGATGGGTTTTCAATTTGGAGCACTTTCTCCCAGCGCCTCCGTGGCTCCGATTCAGGTCACCGGTGATGTCGCCTTCACGGCAACACCGACAGTGACCGTTGGCGGTGCCGCCATTGCGGTGGGCACTTATCCGCTCATTAAATACACTGGTGCGGTATCGGGCACGATGCCGGCCAGCGCGACAGTGCCGGGATATGTGTCAGCCAGCTACATCACGAACCTTACTGCCGCAAAGACGATTGCCCTGGTGGTCACGAGTTCGACTTACAACCCGGCCCTCTTCTGGGGCGTCGGCAGCGGTGTTTGGGACATCAACACCACAGCCAATTGGAAGCAATTCGGCAATCCCGCCAAATATACGGACGGCAATGCGGTGATCTTCGACGACACTGCGAGCGGGCCCTCGCCGATTACGGTGACCCTGAACACCGTCGTTAATCCGCTCGCCGTGACGGCCAACAACACGACTAACGGATACATCATTACGGGAACTGGCAGCATCACTGGCTCTGGCAACCTCGAGTTGCTGGGCACCGGAACCTTGACGCTCAACGGCACCAACACTTACACCGGCGGTACGGTGCTCTCCGCCGGCCAGTTAAACATTAACAACGGGGGTGACGCCACCAACGGCACCGCCATCGGCTTGGGGCCCTTGACCATCGATGCCAACGCGAAACTGGAGAATACCAGCGGGTCGAATATCACCTTGCAGGCTTCGATTCCGGAGACCTGGAACGGCAATTTTACCTACGTAGGGTCGTCCAACAATTTCAACACCGGCGCTGGCCAGGTGACGATGAATGGGAGCATTTCTATTGCCGTCAATTCCAATGACTTTACCGTCGGTGGTAACATTTCTGACAATGGACTCAACTACCAATTGTCCAAAACCGGCAATGGCACGCTGACCCTGCCGGCCCCCAATTTTTTTGGCGGCGGCCTGGCGCTTTTCTCAGGCCTGTTGAACCTGGGAGACGCTGCCGCCGCTGGTTCCGGCGTCTTCACCATCTACGGCGGTGCGATTGATAACGTCAGCGGCGCGACCCTCATTCTAGCACCGGCCTCTTATGTATGGTCGGGTGGCTTCAGCTTTCTCGGAACCACCAACCTGGACCTCGGGTCGCCGACAGTGGTTGTTCCTAACGGGCTGGGAAGCATTAACCTGAACGTCGTCAGCAACACGCTGACCACTCGTGGCGACATTAACAACAACAACACGACGGTGTTTAAAAGCGGCAATGGCACTTGGGAAATAACCGGCACGGCAACCGGCCTTGAGAGTCTCGGGTTGGTGGTCACCGGAGGCCAGGTCAACCTGCATAAAACCTCGGGTCAGGCCATTCAAGGGGGCAATAATGTCGGCTTGACGGTACAAGCCAATGCGGTGGTGCGCGACGAAAACGGCTTCCAGATCCACTCCGCCAGCGCCGTTCCAGTGCCGGTCGCATTGTCGGACGGCGTGTGGGACCTGAACGGCTGGAACGAAAACGTGGACAAGCTCTCGATTAGCGGCGGCGGGACCTTGCGAAATGGCGCCCCCACGAGTACTTCCACCTTGACCCTCATCTCCGGCTACACGGCATCGCTCAGCGGCACAAGCTGCCAATTTGACGTCGTGGCAGCGGACGCATTCCTGAATTTTGGTGGCATCATTGCCGGCAGCGGTTCCCTGGTGAAGACAGGGGCAGGCGTGCTCAATCTGTATAGCAACAATACTTACACCGGCAATACCACGGTCAGCGGCGGCACCTTGATTCTCAACTCGCCCTGCCTCGCGACCACTGCGGCGGTGACGGTTGGCACCAACGCCGTTCTGCAGTTGAACTTCGCCGCCACGAATACGGTGGCCGCCCTCGTCCTGAATGGTGCCAACGAGGCCCCGGGCATTTATAATGCCGGCACCGATGGAACCTATCTCAGCGGCACGGGCAGTCTCCAGGTCGTCCCGGTCATACCGACCAGCCCGACGAACATCACGTTCAGCGTCAGTAGCGGCACATTGTCGCTGTCCTGGCCGTCGAACTACGTTGGCTGGATTCTCCAGACTAACGTTATCAACGTCGGTGTGACCAACGACTGGCACGATGTGTCCGGCTCGGAAACCAATACGCAACTTGCGTTCCCGCTGAGTAACCCGGCAGTTACGAACGAGTTCTTCCGGCTGCGCTATCCATAGCCTGCTTTATCTCGGCCCGTCGGGCTGATTGATCCAAATAGCGTACGGGGCCACCTTCACGGATTGGCCTTCGAGTTGCGTCTCGGCAGGTTTATCGGCTGAATTGAAGACGAACACCTGTTTGCCCCGCCGGCACGTCCAAAGTCCATCAAGCCTCCCATCAACCCCTTTGCCGCCGGCAAGCTGCATCGAAAGGTCTTTAAGCCATTCCTGTCTTTTGGCCAGCGGCGCGACCCGCACCAGTTGGTCTGCGCTGGACCAAAGCAGGCCTTCCACATTCCTGATCGGGGCGTCGCCCACAGCGATAACCTTTCCGCCCGCGCGCCGGAAAGCGTCTATCTTGTCGAGAATCGGTTGCTCGACAATGTCGGCCTGGAACAGGATGAAAGCACGATAACGCCTGGTTGTAAGCGCGTCGTCGGCGATGAGCAATTCATCCAGGACATCAAACTCGCAGAGGTCCCGCAGCGGATAGCCGGCGTCAATCGTGGGTTGCAGATTCCCACCGAGCCGATAGAAGGTAGTCGGGCAATAGACAGCGATTTCGGTGTCACCCGGTTTCCCGGTGAAGAGGTGAATATATTTCTGAACATCCGCGGCGTGGTTCTCGAACTCATAGGTAAAGAGCTGGACCGCGCCGCAGGAAGCATCGGAGAACACCCGCCGTGCAAAAATCTTGTCATCCAAACCCCCGGCCGGTTCGGTGCATTCCTTCACGTGGTAGAACTGGTATGCGGTGCCCATCCACTTGTCGCCGAAAACGGCGCCCTGGCAATCGGCCGGCTGGAGGACCACATGGTACGGCCCGGCCATCTTCGCGTAACCTGGGCAGTAAGTGCCCCAAGGGATGGGGTTCACCCCGGTGGCGTTCCCTCCCGGCTTGGCCCGAACCTTGTCGGCGGGGAAATATTTCAACACGGTTTTGATCGATTGCCCGGCAAAATCAATAATGGCCTGGTGATACCAGCCGATGAAATCGAGCCACCGCCGTTTATCCTGGGGCGCAGGAAAGCTCGCCGGCGACGCCTTGAATTTTTCATCGGCAATTTCCTTTGGTGGACGGATCTCATCGAAGGAACCATAGTCGCTGCCCCAGGCCTGGTTCAACCTGGCTACCCTGACATAGCGTTGTTTCATCGCGGTTTGGAAAGCTCTGAGCGCAAAAGCATCGCCGCACCAGTAGCCCTCGTGGCAATGACCCATCTTGACCCAGTCGGGCACCATGAGCGGGTAATTGCCTTCGCCGTACGGTCCAAGTATGCACGCATAAACGTCATCGATTCGACGACCGAAATGGTCGTGCAGATTTTTATAGAAGTGGTCGTACCACTGGATAGTGCGGGGATCGAAGATGGACAGGTAATTGGCCTCCTGGCCATGTTCGAGACAGCGCATCAGGGCGCGGTTCTCCTTCTGTTGGTCGCGCAGCCAGACGGGTGGAAAATGGACCCAATCGTAAACTACATACTTGAGGCCCGCCTGGTGCAGAGTCTGTTCAACTGCATCGTGCTGTTTCCAAAACCACTGGCCCGGCTCGCGTTCGACCGCGCCCCAGGCGATGTAATCTTCGTTGGCCACCAGGCCGAGGTTCTTGAGATGAATCTGCGAATCCACCGACGGCGGTGGTTCGAGAAAATCGGCACGCGGTAAAGCGCCAATGGGAGATGCCTGGATAAAGCCCGCCGACAGGTTCCCACTGGAGATGTTCCAGGGGCGCCCGTCGAAAGGTTGGTTGGTTTGGGCAAAAGCGGGCGCCAGCGCACTGGAAATTACAAGTAGGAAGGCGGGCCAGGGTCTAAGCCGCGCGACAGCCGGGTTCATTAGTTCAAGATTGCGAAAGCCGGTTCGCAAGTCCATTTAGTTCCTGTCCCCTCCTGTAAACGGTTTCTCGCTTGTCTCAGTCAATCCGCTCCGTACACATATCGCTATGCCGTCTTTGCTTTTTTGCGTTGGGGCCATGGCGTTCTGTTTTTCGGGCTCATTGTTTGGCCGAGCCCTATCGGCGCCTGAGACAAACCTGGTCGCCAATGGCGACTTCGAGCAAAGCGAAGGCGGCTGGCGTTTTGTGTCCATAGGCGCCAATGCCACCGGGCAGTTTGACGCCGCAGAAAAGCATCAGGGCAAATACTCGTACAAGCTCACCAACAAATCCGTCTTTGCACCCAACATCTACGCGCGGATATTTCAGATGGTCCCCGGGCTGCGACCCTATACGACCTACAGGGTGAGCTGCTGGGCCAAAGGAAAAGGCTGCGGCATCACCTGGATTGGCGGGGGACCAGGGTGGACCACCCGGCAGCGGTTCCCCGAGGGTGATTTTGAGTGGCAGCAAGTTTCCTTCGAGTTCGACTCGGACGCCGAACCCGACAGCTACGAATTGATGGTGCTGACCGAGAGCCCAACCGAAGCGCTTTGGGTCGATGACATTCGTTTTGAGCCGGTGAAGGCGGACCGAGCCAGGCAGGAAGCGGTCTTTGCGGAGTTCACCGCGACGGCCGAGCGGCTGCGGCAGCGCTTAGCTGCTCTGGAGGCCCGCGCTCACGAAAACGCCAGGCTGACGGCCAATCCGTATCTTCGGCTGGGGACCTCTGTCGCCCGGCGCTTCATCGACTTCGCCCAGCACGGTGGCCCGAATGGGCGGACCGGCCTGGCCTGGTCCAGGTTGCAGTTCGAGGAGGTCGCCCAGGTGCTCGACGCAACGGAGAAACTGGCGCCCGCAGGCGCTCCGGCGCTGTTGGATTGGCAGCCGCCCAAGCCGGGCGCCGTAAGGTTGAAAGACGGAACTTTCTATGAGCGGGGCCGGCCTCATTACTTCGCCGGTTACGGGCACTTCGCCAGCGTCATCCAGGATCTGCCGGATTTTCCCGCGCTAGGGGCGTCGCTTATTCAGGATGGAACCGCGGGGCCAAGCTCGATGAATGCCGACGGCACGCTGGGCGACGGCGCCCTCGGAGTGTTGCGCGGGCTGGACCGCGCAGCCGGCTGCGGCATGAGAGTGGATTTCCTTCTCTCCCCGCATTACTACCCGGGGTGGGCAAGCGCGCCGGATCTAGCCAACGGCAACATCGGGTTTCTTGGGTTCAACATTTTCCATCCCAAAGCCAAGGCCACCATCGAGAAATGGCTCGAGCTGATGGCCGAGCGCATCAAAGACAGACCTGCCCTCCACAGCGTCTGCCTGGCAAACGAGCCCGTCTATATCTCCAGCGGGCGGGACAGTTATACGCGGCCGGCGTTCACTGCCTATCTCCGACAGAGACATCCGCGCCTGGCCGACCTGAACGCGCTCTATGATACCGGCTACCACACCTTCGACGACGTGCCGGTGCCGCCACCCTCGATGCCGGCGGGCGTCCCGGCGCAACGGGCCTATTACGACTGGACCTGTTTTAACAAAGAGATGTTTGCCGGCTGGCACGCCTGGATGGGTTCGGTCCTCAAGCAGCACGGGGTGAAGGCCCCGACCCACACCAAAATCATGGTCTTCCAAACGCTCGACCACGATAAGCTGTCGCACGGCGTGGACCCCGAACTGATGTGCCGCGCCACCGACCTTGCCGGATGCGACGCCTACGCCTTCATGGGTGGCCCCTATGCCTACGACTGGTTCGGGCACGAGTTCTTCTACGACCTGCTGCACTCCTTCCGCGGGCAAACCGTGTTCAACAGCGAAAACCATGTCATCCCGGACGGCGCGACGCCCTGCCATATTCCGATGAGCCACACCAGCTCGGTGCTTTGGCAGGACGGCCTGCACCACCAGGGCTCGACAACCTTTTGGGTCTGGGAACGCGCGGCGGAACCGAGCCTGGCCGGCAGCATCTATTTTCGGCCAGCCAACGTCTATGGCGCCGGCCGCGCGATGCTCGACCTTAACCGCCTGGCCCCGGAGGTCACTGCCCTCAACACCGCCAGACCTCGCGTTGCGCTGCTCTACTCCCAGCCTTCTCTCTTCTGGCAGGAGAGATACCAGGGCACCCTCTATTCCCTCTACACCGTCCTTAACTTTATGGGCGAGAATGCAACCTTTGTCAGCGAACGTCAATTGGCGGAAGACAGTGCGGCGAAAGTCCAATGGCTGCTCGTTCCCAATGCGACGCATGTCCTCCCCTCGACACCACCGGCACTCGCCGCCTTTGCAAAGTCCGGCGGCAAAATCCTGCTGGTCGGCAAAAAATCCCTCAGCCGTGACGAATACGACCGGCCGTTGCAACGCGCCGAATTCCCGTCGATGGAACTGTCGGGCGACGAGCCGGCCTCGGCGGCCACACTGCGCCGCGCGCTGGCCTCGCTTCCTTTCAATGCCCTGCGCGAGGTTTCCACCGGCAAACCCGCCTGGGGCATTGAATTCCGCATCGTGCGATATGGCCGCGTCACGCTCGTCCCATTAAACAGCTTCAATAAGGAAAGAAGGACCGTCAACTTGCCGCGTTGGGCGAAAGGGTCGGCGCTCGACCTGCTGAGTGGTGAGCATGTAGATTTAGCAGCCGTTGTGGTCGAATCGATGACCCCTCGTTTGCTTCGACTTGGCGAGCCATCGGAGCCGGTACGATGAAGCAAAGGACTTACCGGAACCTAACCTGGAAATTACCGAAAACAACCTCAACCGGTCGAGTACGTCATTGAGGCTGGCTGTTTTTCCACTGATCCAGCCACTGGAACCCCGCGCGCATCGCCTTCGCGGCATGGTCGTTTGTCCCGTTGCCGACAGCCTTTGTTAGCTCAGCATGGAGCCTGTGGGCATCCTCATCCGCTCCGGCCGACCATGGGGTGATTTCATAAAGGTGCGTCATGTGCGCCAGCCGGGCAAGGGGCGGTTCCCGGTCCAATCCGTGTTCAGCCAGAATATTCTCAGTGGCTGACCGAGTCGCCGAGCGACGGAACTTAGCTTCCGGGGTGTCAAACGGGATGCCGCGAGTGATCCGCGAGAATGGGCGAACGAAATAGAAACGCGCGCGCCGATCGATGAAACGCTGCCAAACCCAGGCGGATGCCACCCGATCGGGCTCGAGCACATCCCAGGTCGTGTATAGATGCGCGCCCAGGTAATCGGGCGGTGAAGGCGGAATGGACGTGGCAAACCGCGAATAAAAACCGGCCCCGATCGCTCCTATGCCGAATACCGCTACTGCCGCCGGACCGGCTATCATTAAAACCCTACGGAGTTTCGCTGCTCCAAAGGCTGCGCCCGCGAACCAGAACCGCAAACCAGCCCACAAAGTCAGACCGTAGACCACGTGCGCGCTGATCGTGATGGCCAGGAATTGCCCCGAAACACTGTACCCGAACACCTCGGCGTAGGGCGTCAGCAGCATTAAACCCTCGAGCGTCAGTCCCCATAGAACCGCCGTCCACCACTCTGGCCGGTCGATCAGCAACGCATACATCAGGCCAAACCCGATTCCGTTCGAAAGGTGATAGGCCCATCCTGCGAACTCTGAGCTCACGCTGGGCGCGGCCTGGTTGAGCATGACCGTGCCAAAATACGAAATGGCTTTGAAGACGGGCATCCCCACCCAGACCGCCGGCACGCGGACCACGTCGTACAATAGAGTTGCCAGCAAGCCGGCCCAGAGCGCCGACACGATCCGCTGAAACAGTTCGTTTTTGGACCGGCGCCGCGCCCACAAAAGACAACCTAACAAAAGCAATGTCCCGGGTATCAGCAGGGCTTGAAGCAGGAACCCGAACTCTGCCGCGCCTGCCAGGTAAAGAATCAGGCTCCCGATCGACGTCGAGGCCGCCACCCAGGCCACCAGCGCCGCTGGTTCGCGCGCCAGATAAGGCGGCCAAAACCGCGAACCCTCTTGCGTTAATGGCGGGCCCTTCATTTATTCCGGTCTTTGGCAGGGTTCGAGGAACTTGCGAAAAACCTCAAACGCCGCTTCATAAGCTCGGCGTTGTGGCTCGCTGGGTTCCCCCATCACATTGCCCAGCCAAAAGCGGCTAAACATGGCAGAGCTTGAGACAACATACAATTTGCCTGACCCCACCTTCCAAGCCGAGTATTTGACGGTGTTCGTTCGGAGCTGTGCCGCTAGCAGCGGCGGGAGTACCATCGAATTGGTAATCAGCCTCGGGCTGAGCAGCGCTGCGGCGTTGGTGGGCGAAAGGTCTGCCGCCGCCAGCGGTACGTTGGTCGCGAAAGCGAATGAATTGGTAATGAGGGGCGGAAGCGCGAAAGTCCGCTCGAACAGTAGTTGGGAGCCGGGCCCGGCGGCGAGCGTTCGCACCACCGCGCCGCTCGAAGGCGGCTCATCGAATACTAACAACCGTCCGCCCCCGGACATGAACCGGGTCAGGCCGACGATTTCATCCGCCGGCATGTCGTCTCTCGGGTTGATGGCCACCACGGAAGAGAATCGGTCGCGGTCCAGTCCGCGCAGGTTTGTCAGCAGCGGGAAGATGCCGAACCGCTGCGGCATCACGAAAAGCCCGTCAAAGGCCTCTTCCAACGGGATATAGGAGGGACCGATGGCCGGCGGGATGTCATAATTGAAGTGCGGCCCCGCAAGATAAGCGATGCGCGGTGGCGGCCGAATGGGCCGGGCCGGCGGGAAACTCCATACATTGAACGCCACCAACGCCAACCCGGCAGCAAGGTAGCCTGTCAGGCCACCTGCAACGCAGGTCGCGCAGAGCTTGGCAATCCCTCCCGCCGCCAGCCGCCAAAGACCCCAAGCCAGCAGCAACGCTGCTGCCCCCCCCAGGCACCACTTAACCAATCGGTCGCTGCCGTTGGTTTGGTTAAGGTATTCAATCATCCGGAGATAGAACGACGCGGTGCCGTCCTGGAAGGCGGCGAAATTTGACATGCCCGTGCTATCAGCAAACGCCACGACCCGCCCCTGCCCGAAGCGGCGCGCCACCGCCAGCGCGAAGAGCCCAAAACCATTCTTTGGCGTGGGAACCAGTTTGCCAAAAAAGCTCGGTTTGGAGTAGTCGATCGGGTCCGAGAGCAGATCGTGTCCGAGCATCACCGATTCACTTGCCAGTGGATGCCGCAACGTGCAGGTCGTCAGAAAGTTTACCTGGGGCAACCCCTGCACAATCGGATGCGCAAACAGCCTGTAGGGCCTGAAGCTCGAAAAATAGCCCGTCGAGTAGGTATTGCTGGCGTCATAGCGGAACTCGATGCCGAAGTTCGACGCAAGTTCGTTAAGAAAACTGCTCATCCCGAGCAAGTTGGTGTGATCGCCAATGAGCAACAGTCCACCGCCACGCCGCACGAAAGCAACCATCGCGGCGACCTCCTCCGAGGTATATCGGCGGCTGGGCGTTTTCAACACCAGTACTTCGCAGTCTCGCAGCAACTCCTCATCGAGCGGGTGGCTGGTGTTGACGCGAACCTGGTGGAAGTACCGGAGGTACTCCAGCAGCGACGAACAGTTGTACAGTGAGCCGGAGCCGAAACCGTGAGTGTCGAAGTTTGGCAGAGACGGTTCCCAGAACCCGCTGTGGCTGTCATCCACTACGATGCGCCCGGGTTTGGCTGTTCCCGGCAAAGCGATGTTGAATGCGACGAGCGCCAGCGCCACCCCGCCGGCAAACGCCGCCAGCCCGCGTTTATGGGAAGGTGGTTCACCGGTTTTGCGTGGTGCAGTTGCTCCGGAACCGGGCGCACCAGCCAGCTTGCCCAACCCGGTGCGGCCGGCCATCAGAACGAATGGCAGATACGTCGCCAGGATAATCCAGGAGCTGGTAAAAAGGGTCAAACGCTCCGAATCGCTCGCTCCCTTAGGATCTCCGAACTCGATGAGCCAGCCGCAAAGCGCCAGGTATCGCAATAGCGTGTAAGCAAGCAGGAGCGCCGCGCCCCAGAGCAAATGCCGCAGCGTCGTGATGAGCCGCCGGTCTTGCTGGAGCGTCACCACCACGATTGCCACCAACAGCGAGGCCGGCATAATCAACCCGACTTTCTCCCAATTGGTCACAAATGGCAGTACCTCTTCCTCCGTCTGAAAGAACAGCACACCGTGTTCCGCAGTCACAGGCAGCCCGAGGAACTTTCCCACGAGCAGCAGCAAAGGGGTCACGCCGGGCAAGCCATGGTGCAGGGCGCTAAGGCGGTAAAGAGCTTGGAGCGCAAGGAATTGCGCTCCAAATACAAGTGCAATCAACCACGCGGAGTCACGCCAACCGCGAACCCGCGAGGCCAGCACTGCGCCGGTCCCAACGGTCGCCAATGCCGCCCCCACGACCCACTGCGGGTCAGGGACAAAGAGCGGCTCCCAGAAGAGCCAGGCTCCCGACAACGCTACCCATCCTAACCAAAAGAGAGTCATCAATGCTTTCGTCAGCGCGGCGCCTTTTGCATTCGCTCGAAGAGGTACTTGAGAAACAGCAAGTTGCCTTTGCGATAATACTGCAGGTTCTCCAGGTTATCGTTGCCCAGAAATAACGTGTCTCCTATCACCACCACGGTCCCCTTGCCCAGACGGCGTCCGACTGCGAGTGGGACCCCCTCGGCGGTTTGGAACAGCACCTCCACACGATTCGTCCTGGCCGCACGCACCCAAGCCCCGTCGGGACCCTCGGTCTCGAGCGAGGCTGGCCCGGGCCGGTCGCCGCCGCCAACCAGTGGGTTGAGCAATTGAGACAAACGCTGGGACTGAGGACGATCCAGCAAGGGCGGGTGGTAGCGGTGGCGGGCACTCTCGAAATCCGCCTGCAAATCGGGTGGCGTGACGACCACCGGCCATGCGTTAATGAATTGCGCCTGACCGGGCAGGTTATCCTCCAGGCGCTGCACAGGGTAGGGTCCCAGAGGCGCACGCAGGATGTCGAAGCCAAACTCCTCCAGCAAGCCCTTCGCCGCGGCGCCTTTCTGCTCCCATCCGCAGTTGAACAGCAGCAAGCCGCCGTCCCGGACAAAGTCCTCCAACACGCGCCGCTCCCCTTTTCCATACCGGCGCGCCGGCGCGGTGGTCACCAGCACCTTGGCCCGCCGTACTTCTTCTTCTGACCACTTGTCCATCAGCAGGGGCAGGTAGCCGTTCCGCAGCAAAACAATGTCCAGGGGCCCGGCCGAATCCGATTGCAGTGGGGCCAGCGAAATGCGGTTGTCGTGGGAGCGGTCGATGAGGGCCAGCTCCGCCTTCATGCTCGGCGCTGCGAAACGGGCCCGTTCGATGGCCAGACCCAGCATGACGGCCGCGGCGACAATCACGCTGCCGGTTGCCGCCCCCCAACTGGACCACCAAAAGATGAGGCCTGCGACTGACAGCAGCCCCGTCACTCCCAACGCCCACTTGACCGCGCCCCAGGACTCCCAATCGCGCGTCGTCAGCCAGGTGAATACATGATGGACGAATGGCAGATAGCAGGCCCCCAGCGCCCCGTTTTGAAACGAACTCGTGTCGCCGAACACCAGCACCTTGCCCCGGCCATAATAGGAGACCGCCACCAACGAAACATCCCCCAACTGTTCACCCTTCTCATACTGGTAGTCCCCGAGGAACGCTCCTTGCACGTTGAGTTGGTTCCCCAGGTCGGCAAAGCCGTACCGGCCCCAGATAACGGTAAACGAGGGAAAGCCGACCTCGAGCGTCGCCCCGACCGATATGCAGGTGTCGGAAGCGTACTTGATTCGCGCGGTGATTGGGTGGAAAACCGTGCTGAAGCAGTCACGCCATTCCGGACGCGCTGGGAACCCGGCGTCAAAGTTGAATCGTATGTTGACCGGCTCCAACAACGTATCCAGCGGCACCTTGCTGCCCATGATATCGGTATGGTCGCCCAGCACTAACAGCGAGCCTCCGTCTTTCACGTACCGCCAAATGGTTTGAAGCTGTCCTGCCCGCCAGCGGTTGGTCGGGTTGATGACCACCAGCACATCGGCACCGGCCAGGTTCTCCGCGCTCAACTCACGCTGGAACCTCGAGCGCCATCCCACGGCGCCCAGGTAATCGGGCAACGAACCAAACATCCCGGTTTCAAACGGTCCATACCGGCCATAGGTCGGACGGTCCCAGTCCAAGAAACCATCGTTGTAGAACATCGCTGTGAGCGGGCGGCCAGGGGTCCTTCCCGGCCAGGTCGCAAGGCCAAGTATCGAGAGGAATAGCGCGCCTAACGCACCCAGCCGGTGAGCCTGCAGTGAAGTGCGGGCGGCGCTGGCTGGAATAGCCATCGGCTTGCGGCGAGTGGCGCTTCCGTCCGCAAAAATACGGCGATGCTGTGCGGGTCGAAACCCCGCCAAAACGAGCAGGCACAACCCCAGAAACAACACCTGAGAAAAAAACTGGGCGCGCGCGTACTGCGGCAACAGGGCAGGCTGGTTCTGCAAACAAAGGAAAAGGGCATTGGCCGGAAGCAGGGCGGCGGCGCAACCGAGCCACCGTGCCTTCGAGAAGCCGGGGCGCCGCCATCTCAGAAGGCCTACCGCTGCCAAATAGCACAAAAGACTGGCCAGCACGCCACCTCCCAGACCGGCAGGGCTGCTCACCAACGGCTGGCCCACGAGCTCCACCCCGATGAAGTGGGACCACGCTCGGGCCGCCGTCACAGTCAGCTCCCCCAAACGCGGCACGCTGGCAAGAACCACCTCCAGGACGGCGAGGGCCAATAATCCTGCCGTCAACGCGCGTTCGGCTCGCAAGCGCGAGTTGAGGCCGCCGAGCAGGGTTGCTATGCCTCTCAAAATCCCAAAAACGAGCACCAATTCCACTGCGCTCTGATCCACATGGCCCAGGCACACCACCAGCCCAAGCGCCAGCGCACCGCCCGTCGCCACCCTGGCGACCGAACTGACGCGAAGTGGGAAGCGCAGATTGGCGGCCAGCAGGAAGGACAAGCTGCAAATGGCAAACGCCCTCGACCATTCCCACGATAACGGGCCCAGACTCCGGCTGACCAGGTTTGCCGCCAATAGTACAAGCGCCACGTTCGTCCACTCACGGAATCCTATCCAACGCCGAACGCAGCGGCGTTGTCGTGAAACCGGGGTGTCAGGCGAGCTGCGAGCTTTCAAGGATGAGCGTATCAAAAAAATTCGCGGTCAGAAGCCGCTGGCCGGGCCAACAGGCGATCAGGAAGGCCAAAACGTAGCCGGCTATCGCTGCCAGCAGCGTCCGCAGGTAGCCCCGGTAATCAGGCACAACCCACCCAAGCAGTAATAGTCCGGCCACAATGGCCGCCACGAATCCGAACCCGACCGTCACCATCGTGGCCATCCCAAATCGGACCCGGCAAACCAGCTTTGTCCCAGAGGCCTCGTCATCAAAATCGAGCCGGGCTTCGGCGAAATTCGTCGCGTTGAGAGACAGAATGCGCGCATCCGCTCTCTGGACCCCATGGAGCAAGATGCCTCGTTCGCTCGCGGTGACTGCTCGGAGCCCCGCCCGGCCGCGCAACCGTTCGAGCATTGCGCTCCTCGCATGCTCGGGCTCGGACGGGAGCTTTCGTTCGAGCGTAAGCAGTTCCGCCGCGAACACGGTCGAGAGCGGAGGGACCGGCGCGCTGATGCCCGCCGCTTGCAGTCGTCGGCTCAACTCCAAGCTCTGCCGGCGAGGGGCCCAAAAAAACTTGAGGAAGACGGCCGCGTCCGCAATCAGCACAACCAGGGCGGTTACCAATAGGGTTATTCTGGCGGGGAATCCATGCCAAAGGTCGAGGGCGACGTGCACGACGGCCGCAGGCCAAGTGACTGCCAAAGCGCCGGACATATTTAGTCGAGGCGCGAGGATATCAGTAGCACACTCAAAAGCGGAAGCAGAATTACCAAGCCAAACAACCCGTGTGGGGGTTTCTGAACGTGAGACACCCTGTCATCCTGAGCCGCCGCCACAGGCAGGGGACCCCATTCTTGAATCCGGCCGCAAGTTTCTTCCATGCGGATTTTCACCCGTATCGCCGGGTCTCCGTCAAAGCAGCGTTCGCCCCATTGGCTGATGGTTCCGTCCACCATCCGGCCGGCATAAAGAGGTTGCCAGTGCTTCTGCTGCGCATCGCCGGCCAGCACCTCGAAACGGTTGAAGCCCCGGCCGGAAAGTTGCACCTCAAAGCCACCCTCCGGCTTTGCTCCGATATGCAAAGCTGACAAACTGGCGGGACGCCCAACCGAACCGAATGCCAGCAGCGATTGGGAACCGCCGCTTTCCCACAGTTGCGCGTTCTTACATTGAGCGCCCGAACAATTACCGGCGCCCTGCGTCGAGCAGCTACCGCCTTCGTTGGCGGAACATGCCCCCGCTCCCTGCACCGAACAGTTATTAGCACCGGTGCCCCAGCCGCCCTGGGCGCTGCACGCCCCGGCTCCTTGCACTGAGCAGTAACTGGAGCCCGTGCCCTGAACCCCTGCCTGGGCGCTGCAGGCCCCCGCCCCTTGAGCCGAACAATAACTTGGGAACGGCCCCGCTCCCACCTGCGCGCTGCACGCGCCGACGGTAACATTACCCGAGCACGCAAACGGCCCTGGCCCGGCTTGCCCGCTGCAGACTCCGGCAACCTGCGCGCTGCAAGCCGCCGCGCCCACGCCCACCTGCCCGCTGCACGCGCCAACCACATTTGCCGAACACACGCTCCCTATCCCGCTGCCAACCTGGGCACTGCAGGCAAACATCGAGGCGGAGCAGGCGCTGCCCGGACTCGTGCCAATCTGAGCGCTGCAGAAGGAAGCGGCCGAACAGGCGCCGGGAAGCAGGCCGCTGCCAACCGTCCCGCTACAGGCGGTCGCCCCGCCGCCACTGCAAACCATGCCGCCGGAACAGGCCCCGGCTCCAGTCCCGCTGCAGGCCAGACCCGCCGAACAGGCTCCCGCCGCCGACCCGCTGCAAGCCAGCCCGACAGAACAGGGCCCCACGTTGGCGCTGCAAAATACCCCGGCCGAGCAAATCCCTACGTTCAAGCTGCAGAAAATAGCGCCCGAACAGAGCGGCAAACCGGCGCTGCATACCACCAGCAGCGATTGGCCGTTGGGGTCGATGGTGTTGACCGGATTGTTCCTCGTGTAAGCGTAGGCGTTCTTGTCCTGCACCTGCGAGAAGAGCGGAGAGCCGGCCTCCAGCCCCGGGTCCTCGCTGATAAACCGGCCCTGCGTCGCATCGTAGAACCGGCTCAGGTTGTACTGCAGGCTCGACTCAGAATCCGCATAAAGGCCGGGCGAGCGCAACGGCTGGGTAATCCGGTTGGTGCTGGCAAGGTTTGCTTCGCCAAATGCCGAATATGCTGCCTCCCAAGCAACTGCCCCCCCCGCGTCCGTTGCGAGCACCGGCCGTTCCAGATGGTCGCAATGCAGGCTGAACACCGTATTGCTCACGATGAGCGCCAACGGACTGATGCCGCACATGACGTACTTGGATTGGATATTTCCCGACCCATCGGTTTCGCACAGCAGCATCGGGTTATCACCGACATCATTGTAAAGAAACCGTTGCACTGTCCCGTTGACATTCTTGGCGACGCGGCGGCCAAACGAATCATAGGTATAGGTGGCATTGACGCCGGGTCCCTCCGCCGTGACCAAACGGTCCTCCTGATCGTAGCCGTAAGACCAGGCGCCTTCGCTGGTGAGGCCGCCGTCGGGGGCATAAGTCTGCGCCTGTCCACCCACCGAGGTGTACTGGTTGCGGCTGTTGGGAACATAGACCGTGGTGCCGCCGGCGGTTATCTGCAAGCGATTCCCCACGCTATCATATTGAAAAATTGTGGCCGGGAACGGGCTCCCGGCCGGGTACTGCACCCCGGTCAATTGGTAGGTGCTGTCATATTGAAAGATGCTCTGGCCAGGGAACCGTGTGCCCACAGTGTTCAGAGTCAGCCGATTGCCAGCGTCGTCGAACGAATAGGTGAAATGCGCCAACGACGCCCCGCCGCCTGCCGGGTTGTGATTCAGATCGACCAGCCGATTTGCACTATCATAGGTATAAGTTGCAAAGGTGCCGTCCCCGTAATCGATGCGCGTGCGCCGCCCCAGCCCGTCGTAAGTCAGGCCGGCAATCTCCTTAGTCCCTCCATAGTTCACGTTTGTCAGGCGGTTCAATGTGTCATAGCTATAAAGAACAAATGAATTATCCGGGTAGGTCAGTCGGGTGAGGTTGCCGATCGGGTCATAGGCATAGCCGAGCGCCTGGCCAAAGCCGTTCGTGGATGTGATCGTCCGCCCAAACGGATCATAAGCGAAGCGGCTAACGCCGTTGCTGTCGGTAATGGACACAGGCCGTCCGGCAAGGTCCGTCTGCATCTGCACCATCGAGCCATCGGAATAGATCTTGGTGACCAATTGGTTCATCGCGTCATACGAGTTGGTCGTCCAAAGCCCGTTGCGCTTGCGCTTGGCAATGATGTTGCCTTCTGCGTCCGGAACCAGCAATTCGAACGCCCCGTCCGCATTGGTGATGCCAATGAGGCGGCCGTAGGCATCGTAAGCGAGCGAGGTCGTGTTGGTGCGCGGGTCGGTCCAGGTTGCCACAAACCCGTTTGGGGAATAAGAGCGCACCACGGTGTTCGACTGCGCGTCCATGAGTTTCCACAGCAGGTTGCGTTCGTCATAGACCCGGGCGGTGATGTTGGTATTCGGGTCGATTGTCTGGACTGCGTTTCCGTTCGCGTCATAAGCCAGGTACGTGGTATGACCGGAATCATCCGCAACAATCAACAAGTGGTCCAGCATGTCGTAGGCAAAGCTGTTCGTCTGCCAGGGATGCGAGAGGTCTCCCGTCTGCTTCCGGATTTGGGCGATTCTCCCGTTGCCAGTGTAGGAATACATCGTTACGTAGTTGTTAGGCGCAGGAGTTGTAGTCTGAATCAGGCGGTCCAGGTTGTCATATTGGTTGGTCGTGGTGCGTCCCAGCGGATCGGTTATGGTCAGCAGGTTGCCCCGCGCGTCATAAGTATACGTGTTGGTGACAGCCGCTAGCGTCCCAAACGCATCTATTCGTTGCAGCAGGAAACCGGTGACCGGGTCGTAAGAGTTCCTCGTAACCACCCCGAGCTGGTTCGTCAAAGCCGCTACATCTCCTTGCGGTGTGAAGGCGAACGAGACCACCGGATTGACGCCGTTGTTCGCCGGATAAATGGTCTGAATGATATTCCCGTTGGTGGCACCCGAAGCGGGCACTTCATAATCGAACACATTCGTCGTTACCTCTCCGCGCGCCCCCGTAACCGTCTTGACCTGGTTGAAGCGCGGTTCATAGGTCAGACTGGTTACCAGATCCTGCGGGCTATTCGTGGCATTCGAAGTCTTCCGCCTGGTTTGAACCAGGTTGCCCGTGTTGTCATAGACGCTGGCATCGACATTTCCCGCTGGATACATGACCTCGGCTTGTTGTTGAGCGTTGGTAGTGTAGAGATAGAGAGTCGAGTAATAGGGAGGATCGGTAGGGCGCAGTCCGGCCGTGTAGTCCCGCCGCTCAATCATCTGTCCGTTAGTGTCGAAATTACGCAGGACGACATACCCGTTGCCATTGGTGAGCCACCGGTTGGTCGCATTCGGATAGCCAAAGGAAAACACCGCCGCCCCCCAAATCTGCTGAACCACGTGGCCGGCGGAATCATACCGGTTCGTCAACACCGCGTTCCCGCTCTTGTCCGTCACCGTGGCCAGGAAATGGTTGCTGGGCGAATAGGTATAGTAAGTGCTCAGGCCGGCCGGAAATCCGGCCCCGGGCGGCGTCGTGACGCTCAATAGTTCGCCTTCCTGGTCATATTGGAACGTCCAGGAGCGCCCAGTGAAATCAGTCACGTTCGTGGTGCGGCCGTTAGCGTCGTAAAAGAACAGAAGATAGCGGCCACTCAAGGTGCCATTGTAGGCAACCTCCATCCGGCTCAGCCGGAAATCGCGTGCGACCAGAATCGCGTTGGTGAAGTGAGAATAGTCCGAGATCGCGTTGATCGGCTGTTTGCCGCCGGGCTCATAGCTGAAGACCAACTGGTTGCCATTCCGATCCTGGACCGTCGCCAGACAGCCCTGGTCATCGTACTGCCGGATCGCACCGCCTCTCTCCGTCAGGGTATAACTGCCGTCGAGATTGCGAACCAGGTTCTGGTAAAAACCCACGGGAGGCGCGTAAGTGTTGTTGCCCAGGTTCGTAAACTGGTCCCGGGCGGAGTCATTCCGGCGAATCATCAGGTTGCCGTTGGTCGCCAGCACGAAAATGCGCTCGTTAAACTCTATGTTCCAGCCACGGCCGAACATGCCCTGGTAATTGCTCGCAGAGCGATACAGTCGTTTGACCCGCAACGGCATCCGGCCAGCGATCGATACATCCACTGCGTTCAACGTGTACTGGCCGCTGTAGATCGAAACCGGCTCGCCGTCGCTCGGACCAGGGTCGGGCCCCGGACCGCCCCCACCCGGCCCGCCGCCATTGCCGCCGCCGGCCGGCGAGCTGCCGTTATCTCCCCAGGAATCGAAAGCCCAAGCCGTTGGCCCCATCGCGATCAACAGGATCGCTACCAGCGTCAGGCACAGACCACGCCGCTGCGTCACGTTGCGCATAGGTTTTGTCATGGTGTTCTTATGGTGAATTCCGTGCTGGCCGTCCCCACGCTCCCATCCGCATCAACCACGTTGGCCGTCAGCACGTGCCGCCCCGGAGTCAGCCCGCGCGTTGACATCCGATACGAAAATGGCATCTGCGAACGTTCGTCCTCCATCAAAAATGCCGTATCAAGAAACAGCATCAGTTCAAATCGCTTGCTGAAAAGCCGAGGACGTTCATCTCCGCCGCAGTTCACCCGCGTCTCGGCAATCCGCGTCGTCGCATCCTCCGTGATCGCCAATTGCAGGTTGTAGTCCTCTGCAATCAGGTAATCCCGCGGCGAGGCCCCCGCCTCAATCCACGCCGGCATGGTCAGGCTGCTCAGATGCGACGGCAAGACTATTCCCGCAGTTGAAACGTCCCGGCCTCCGCCCTCGGCCACCAGGATGTTCACCGGCAGCGAAACCGCCAGGATGTTCACCTCCACCTGCGGGTTGGCATACAAATTGGTGAACACCCCGTCCCGTGAGGCTCCGTTCCAGGAAACCGTATGCCGGCCTGCCGGTTGCGCCAGTGCCGAAATTATTGGTCCCAGATAGAGCCCCTCGTGGAAACCTGCCCGCACCCGAACGCACGCCGCTTTGGGAAGCACATAATTGATCTCCCTCTTGTCCGCCTCCACAGCGGATTCCTTCACCGTGATGATTTCGCCGCCGCCCGGTGCCTTGGGGTAAAGCCCGGCCAACTGCCCGCTCTCGTTTCGCACCGCCAGGCAGAATAAATAAACTCCCTTCGGAACCTCAGGCAGATGCTCGAGTGCGAGCGTGAAGTGGTTGGTGAATGATTTCTCTGTCCAGAGCGCCACCGGTTGGTTGAATCGGTCATAAGCCACGCAATCGAGATAGACTGGCGAGCGCGTGCGAATGGCAATACTCGGCGTTGATTCCCCCATCCGAAAAAACCGGTTCTTGACCACGACGTCCAGGAACTGTTCCTGGCCCAACGCCGCACTGCCCCCCCCTCGCGCCCCTCCGCCCGCCAGAAGAATCACCGCGACTGCGCACGCGCATTGCCTCGCCAGGACCCGGCCAGATAAAGGGCCGGCCTGGCGGTCTTTCGCCTGCCGGCCGCTGACAACGTCCTGTTGCTGGTAATCTCTCACTCCAACGAAATCAAGGTCTCTGGATCTTTTTGGTGATGCTCCCAACGTTCCCGCCCGCATCCACCAGTTGAAGGGTCACTTTGTGTGTGCCTTTCTCCATCCCTCGCACGCTCAGCTTAAAGGTGCCGGGCAGGTTAAAGGGCTCCTGCTTGAATATCCGCCCATCGATGAAGCACACCAACGTGTACTTCCCAACCTTGGGACCGGACAAATCGAATGACACCACGAGGTCCCTGTCCGGCGGCGAGACTTTTGCCGCCATATCGAAATCGGTCGCTGTCTGCTCCACGAACACATCGCGAGCGGGAGCGGTTTTGGTTTCCTTGGCCGCGCTCCCTTCGGCGCCGCCCAGGGCCAACCCGCACACAGCCAGAAAACACATCGCTCTATTCATCCTTGCCTCCATTGATTGAAACCAGAACCGGGCACCGGCAATCCGCTCCTTCCGGCGACACATAAGCAAAATCAGTCCCGTTGGGTTGAATTCGCCCGAGCCGAAAATTCTTCCCCTCCCAAATGCTGAAATAAATCCAATTGCCCTCCGGCGACCACGAGGGCTCGGCCACCAGCCCTTTCCCCCCAAAAATCCGCTTCTCGGACGGCGTTTTCACGGCAGATAGCCATAGTTCCACTGTCTTGCCTTTCCGGCCGCAGAACACCACCTCCGTCCCATCCGGGCTTAAATCCGGGTCGCTGGCCGACCAGAACCCTTCGCCCAAAAGGATCTGCGCCTTCGGATGTGCCGTGGGCGACACGCACAGCCACGATTTTCCTGCATGTCCCTTGGCGAATAGTATCGCGTCGGGTCCTCCCAGCCAGCGCGGCGTCTCGTTCAGGTAAGGGTCCGGGATCAGCAACCTCTTGGCGCCACCTTCGGGCGGAACCCGCCAGATGCATACATTGTCCAGGGCATTTGGTGCGTAAGCCGCAATCAACCAGCCAAATCGCGGGTCGAAATCAAAATCCTTTACTACCTCAAACCCCAGGTCAACCCTGGCCTCCTGCCCGGCCGAGTCGAGACTGCGGCGGTAAATCCGCCCTTCATTGTCCCGGAACACAACCTCCCCATGTCCCGGCACCGCTCGAAGGCTTCGTTTGTCCCAGGGGCTGCTAGTCAACCGCCGCTCCCCGCTGCCATCTGCCTTGGCCAGCCAGATTTGCCAGCGCCCATCGTCCAGCCGCGTGTGCGCCAGAGCCACTGAAGCACCCGCCGGCGGGCAACCGCTCCACGCCGCCACCGCTAATAACATGTAGCAAAGGCATCTCATCAACGGATCGAAATGTTTGCGGTTTTGACTTCTTGGTAACCGGTAATCGGGTCTTGCGCGGTCACATCCACCTCGTAGTCGCCCGTCGTCCCAACGATGCTCGCGGCGTCGAAAGCTCCATCCCATTCAATCGTGTTGCTGCCCGCCGGGACCAGTGTCTGGTTCTGCACGGTAATGAAATTGTTGTTCGGATCGCGAATTTGGATCTGCACGTACGCCGGGCGGCTCAGCGAATAGTAAAGCGTGGAAACCTCCGAGAACGTCGGGAAGATTAAATAGCTCTCGGTTTGCAAATTGGTCACGATCGTCGCTGCCTGGTGGTTCGCCACGAGCGCGTTCACGGGCAGCACCTGCGCCTTCACATTCACTTGGAAAGCACCGTACACCAGTTGGTGGGTCACCGGATCGCGGCCGTTGAAGAACTCTGTGCGAAATCCCTGGTCCCGTGGGAGGTTGGGTAGAAACGTAGTGTACGGCGGCACTCCCATGCCGACAAATGCCGGCACCGGAATAGTGTAAAATACGGTTAGCGGTTGGTTCGCCATGAAGTTGTAGTTGCTGTTGAGCACCGGGCTCTGCACCGTCACCGGGCCGGAAACATAAGGAGGATTGAACGAGTTCGTCCTCCCGAAGGCCCCTTGCAGCAGGATGGAATAATAGTAAATGCCATTGGTCACCAACTGGCCGTTGCTGTCCGTCCCATTCCACGAAATGATATTGGTGCCGGCCTGCCCAGTAAATGCGAAGCTCTTCACTATCGTCGGACTAAGGGTCACCGTCAGGTTCCCCGCCAGGTCGGAACTGGTCTGGACCGGTTGGATCAGGACCGTCGTAGAATTGCTCCGGTCTGAGGTGAAAGCAATCTGGACATTCGCCAGGCTCGGATCAAAAAAGGTGCCGGATGTCGAGGGAGCCCCCAGCAGCACATTGTCCACCTGCAGCGTCAGCAGTTGCGTCGTGATGTTGCCCGCCCGGTCGAACACCCGGAGCCGGAAAGTGTAGAGGCCATTCGTGAGGGTCAGCGTGTTCAATTGCCCCAAAATGCTCGCGTAAACGGGCGTCGAATTGGAAACCACCAACGTGTACACGGACGGACTCGCCCCCGCCCCATAATCGATGGCATAGCCGTAGAAGTTTGCGTCGCTGGCCGTTCCCGTCAAAGTGAGTTCGTTGGCGATTTTGCCGTCGGGCAACTGATTTGCGACAGCCGTGCCGGTTGGGAAAGTGCGATCGATGACGCAGGCATCCCCATAAGCCACGGATATTTGGCCCGTGCCCAGGTTGGTCGCCAGCACTACCGCCCGGTATGCGCCCTCGGGGGCGGCAGCTCCTGACTGATCGTTGCCGTCCCACACGTTGGAAATGCTCATCCCGGTCCCACTTTGAACGCGAATCCAGGCGCCGGTGGAATTGACCCAACCGATGGCCCACGTGGCGGGATAAGTTAGCGAACCCTGGACGAGCTCGGTATCCAGAATACCGTCGCCATTGGGTGAGAACCATTGATTCAGGTTCGTAACCGCAAACGGCGTGAAGATGCTGTTGGAAGTCAACGCCGGGAGGAAGCTGACGAGTGGGGAGGAGGAGGGGTTGTTGGAGTAATAATAAATGGAATTCGCGATCAGGTTGGTATTCGGCGTGCCCCACCAGTTGGACACCGCGGAAAGAGTGGTCGAAGCCGGTTGGAAATGGGAAGCCGTGTAAAGATTGTACCAGAAGCCGCCCGCCAGGGAGTTGCTGAAGATGCAATTACCGGTCAGGACCGGATGCGGATTTTTGTCCTGGGCGGTCGTCGAGCTGGTAACTTGGACCCCATTGTACGTGCTCATCGTCACGGTGTTGCTGGCAATCAGCGGGCTCGATGATTCATAACACGAAATTCCGGTCTGGTTCATTTCAATCAGGTTGGCGGAAATCAAGGGCGAAGACATGTCGAGGTAGATCCCAATGCGGGTGCGACGCACCTGGGAACTGGCGATGGCCGGCGAAGTCTGCAGGCAGTTGACGCCGATGTCCGCGTACTCAATCACCACGTTCGACAGGACACAACTCTGGTTGGTGCTGGCGGGATCGAAGACCAACCCCGGCCAGTCGGAGACCTGCGGGAACGGTCTTCCACTGGTGAAAACGATCCGGTTTGTCGGCTGTCCCAACGCCTGCAAACTTCCGTCCACGCGCAAAGGATAATTATCGTAAAAGATGACATTGACCCCCGGCTGAATCGTTAGTGTCGCATTGCTCGCGACCAGCACTGCCCCGATGACTTGTATCGGCGAGTTTGCCGGCGTCCACACCGTGTTGCCAAAAATCGGTCCCGCCACGCCCATTCCCGGCTGCGGCGTTCCGCCGTCGGCGTTGAGCCAGTTGCCCCAGTTGATCACCGGCGAACCGCTATTGTCCGAGTAATCGTAGATTGCCGCGTCGATCGCAATTGGATCGGCCGTCCCCCACCAGTTGTCGAGCGCGCTCAGAGCCGTCTGCCCTCCGCCCACATAACTGTAGCTGTAAACCGCGTAACTCCGGTTGGCGTAGATCGCGTTCCCGTTCATCACCGGGTAACAATGGTAATTGGTGTTATTGTTCCCGGTGATTTCGATCCCGTTTTGATTCGCCCAAATCCGGCTGCCCGTTATCACCGGTGAAGACGCAAAGTAGCAGTAGATGCCGTCGCCGCTGTTGCTGTTGATGTTGCACCCCTGCACCAGCGGCGAACCCGTCGTCAGGTAAAGCCCGTTCCCGCTGCACAATTGTATCACTGTGTTGAACAAGCTCGGGGAAGCGCCGATGCACTGCACCCCGCTTTGCGCATATTGTACCAGCGCGTTGGACAGGACGCTCGCGCTGCTGCCCGGCTGGAACACGAGGCCGGCCCAGTCTCCCGGACGCGGCACCGTCATGCCGCTGGTAAAGATAATCCCGTTGCTGACCCCGGCGGCCGCCTGCAGCGTCCCATACACATTCAGCGCGTAGTTGCCCAGAACCTGGACCGTCACTCCCGATTCCACCGTCAAGGTAACGTTGCTGTTGACGGTCACCGGCCCGATCAGTTGGATGGGCGAATCCACGGCGTGCCATACGCTGTTGCTAGCGATAACCCCGGCCACCGCTTTGCCTGCCTGCGCTGCCCCGCCCACCGAGCCCAACCAGTTCCCATAGTTCACTACCGGCGAGTAGGTTGGGTTGTACTTGTAATCGTAGATTTCCAAGGCGATCTGCGGCCCGCTCGCCGTTCCCCACCAGTTGCTGCGCGCGTCGATCATCGTCTGTCCGGACGGGTAATAGTAATACGCATATACCGCGTATGAATCGTTCCCCTCAAGGTCATTGTCTTGAATGACCGGCAGGCTGTTGTGCCCGCTGACTAAAGTGCCTTGCGCGTTCACCCCGCTCCCGGTGTTTGCATTGATGCCGTTTCCGAGCACCCGCGGCGAAGAGGTGTCGTAACAGTAAATTCCGTCCGAGCCGTTGTACTCGATCACGTTGTTCTGGATTAACGGAGAGGATTGGCTGAGCGCAATGCCTTGCTGGCTGCAATCATGAATCCAATTGCCGACGAGCTGCGGTGCGCAGCCCGCACAGCTAATCCCTGCCTGGGCGAATTCCACCGTTGTGTTGGAAATAACGCACTGGCCGCTGATGCTGTTGCTCGTGAATTTGATGCCCTGCCAGGCGCCGGGGAATGGGAACTGTGCTCCGCTGCTGAAAACCACCGGGCTGCCCGGCGACCCTGAAGATTGCAGAACTCCATCCACTTGCAGCCCGTAATTGCCGTAAAAAAGCACATTAACCCCCGGCTGAATGGTCAACGTGGCGTTGCTGGTCACCTGCAAAGCGCCAATCACCTGTACCGGCGAGTTTGCCGGTGTCCACACCGTGCTGGCAAAAATCGGACCGGCTACGCTCAATCCCGGTTGCGGGGTCCCGCCGTCGGCGTTCAGCCAGTTACCCCAGTTAACCACCGGCGAGCCATTGTTGTCCGAGTAATCGTATATCGCCTGGTCGATCACCACGGGATTGGCCGTTCCCCACCAGTTGTTGAGCGCGCTGAGCACCGTCTGGCCCCCGCCCACGTAACTGTAGCTGTAAATGGCGTAGCCACGGTTGGCGTAGATCGCGTTGCCGTTCATCACCGGGTAACAATGGTAATTGGTGTTGTTGTTCCCGTTAATTTCGATCCCGTTTTGATTCGCCCAGATCCGGCTGCCGCTGATTACCGGCGAGGAGGCGAAGAAGCAGTAGATGCCGTCGCTGTTATTGTTGTTGATGTTGCACCCCTGCACCAGCGGCGAGGCCGTAGCTAGGTTGAGCCCCGTCCCGCTGCACAGTTGAATTACCGTGTTGAACAAGCTCGGGGAAGTCCCGGTGCACTGCACTCCGCTTTGCGCATACTGCACCAGCGCGTTGGACAGCACGCTCGCGCTGCTGCCCGGCTGGAGCACGATGCCAGGCCAGTCTCCCGGACGCGGCACCGTCATGCCGCTGGTAAAGACGATTCCGTTGCTGACACCGGCGGCTGCCTGCAGCGTGCCATACACGTTGAGCGCGTAGTTGCCGAGAACCTGAACCGTTACCCCTGATTGGATGGTCAAGGTGACATTAGAGTTAACCGTAACCGGCCCCAGAATTTGAATCGGCGAATCGCTCGCGCGCCAAACCGTGTTCGAGACAACCGGACCACTCACACCTTTGCCCGCCGCCGGGGTGCCGCCATCCGCGTTGAGCCAGTTGCCCCAGTTAATCACCGGCGAACCGCCGTTGTCCGAAAAATCATAAATCGCCGCAGCGATCGCCACGGGGTCGGCCGTCCCCCACCAGTTATTCATCGCGCTAAGCACCGTCTGGCCCCCGCCCACGTAACTGTAGCTGTAAATCGCGTAACTCCGGTTGGCGTAGATCGCGTTGCCGTTCATCACCGGGTAACAATGGTAATTGGTGTTGTTGTTCCCGTTTATCTCGATCCCGTTCTGATCCGACCAAATCCGGCTCCCGGTGATCACCGGCGAGGAGGCGAAGTAGCAGTAGATGCCGTCGCCGTTGTTGTTGTTGATGTTGCAGCCCTGCACCAGCGGCGAGGCCGTGGTCAGGTTAAGCCCTATCCCGCTGCACAATTGAATCACTGTGTTGAACAAGCTGGGGGAAGCCCCGCTGCACTGCACCCCGCTTTGCGCATACTGTACCAGCGCGTTGGAGAGCACGCTCGCGCTGCTGCCCGGCTGGAACACGAGGCCGGCCCAGTCACCAGGATGCGACACGGCCATCCCGCTGGTAAACACGATCCCGTTGCTCACCCCGGCGGCTGCTTGCAGCGTTCCATACACGTTCAGTGAGTAATTGCCCTGAAACTGAACCGTCACTCCTGACTGGATGGTCAAGGTGACATTTGAGTTAACCGTAACCGGCCCCAGAATTTGAATCGGTGAATCGCTCGCGCGCCAAACCGTGTTCGAGACAACCGGGCCACTCACACCTTTGCCCGCCATCGGGGTCCCGCCGTCGGCGTTCAGCCAGTTGCCCCAGTTAACCACCGGCGAACCATTGTTGTCCGAGTAATCGTATATCGCCTGGTCGATCACCACGGGATTGGCCGTTCCCCACCAGTTGTTGATCGCGCTCAAGACGGTCTGGCCACCGCCAACGTAACTGTAACTGTAAATCGCGTAACTCCGGCTTCCGTAGATCGCGTTGCCGTTCATCACCGGGTAACAATGGTAATTGGTGTTGTTGTTCCCGTTTATCTCGATCCCGTTTTGATTCGCCCAGATCCGGCTGCCGCTGATCACCGGCGAGGACGCGAAGAAGCAGTAGATGCCGTCTCCAGTGTTGTTGTTGATGTTGCAGCCCTGCACCAGCGGCGAGGCCGTGGTCAGGTACAGCCCCGTTCCGCTGCACAATTGGATTACTGTGTTGATCAAGGTGGGGGAGGTCCCGGTGCACTGCACCCCATTTTGCCCATACTGCACCAGAGCGTTGGACAGGACGCTCGGGCTGCTGCCCGGCTGGAACACGATGCCAGGCCAGTCTCCCGGATGCGGCACCGTCATGCCGCTGGTAAAGACGATTCCGTTGCTGGCTCCGGCGGCCGCCTGCAACGTCCCATACACGTTGAGCGCATAGTTGCCGAGAACCTGAACCGTCACTCCGGATTCCACCGTCAAGGTGACGTTGCTGTTGACCGTCACCGGTCCGATTAATTGGATGGGCGAGTCCACGGCGTGCCACACGGTGTTGCCGGCGATAACCCCGGCCACAGCTTTGCCCGTCTGTGCTGTCCCGGCCATCGACCCCAGCCAGTTGCCATAGTTCACCACGGGCGAGTAGGTGGGGTTGTTCTTGTAATCGTAGATTTCCGAGGCGATCAGCGACCCGCTCGCCGTCCCCCACCAGTTGCTGCGCGCGTCAATCGTTGTCAGTGGCGGATTAAAATAGCTCCCCACATAGACCGCGTAGTTCCCGTTCCCTTCCAGATTGTTCTCATTGATCACCGCCAAACTGTCGTGCCCCGCCGCGCCCGTGCCATAGAGCCGAAGCCCATAGCCGTTGTTGCCGGCAACATTGTTGCTCAGGATGAGCGGAGAGCAGGTATCGCTTCCATAAATACCGTCCGTGGTGTTGGCCTCGATCGTGTTCCCTTCGATCAACGGCGACGACCGCGTTAGCGCGATGCCATCCACGCTGCAAAACTGAATCACGCTGTTCAGGATTCTGGGCGAACAATCCGTCGCGCCTATCCCGGTTTGCGCATATTGCACAACCGTATTGGACAGCACGCATTGCCCGTTCCCGCTCGTCGCCGTGAACCGCAGCCCCTGCCAATCGCCCCGCTGCCGGAAGTCGCTCGCGCTGGAAAACGTCACCGGTTGCCCGCTGCTCCCCAATGCCTGAAGGTAACCATCAATGGTGAAGCTGACCCCGTGCGAAAAGAAAACCTGAACACCCGGCTGGATGGTTAACGTCACTCCCGGTCGGACATGGATGCTGTTGGTGACGTAGTATGGTGACCCGCTCAGACCCCAGGTCGTGCTCGTCGAGATGTCTGAACCAACGTAGGTTGGGACGGGTGGCCCCAATTGTTTAACAATGTAAAACCTGGATAAATCAGCGATAGGCGGCAACCGTCCCACCCCGCCCGTGTCGATGACCGACGTCGTCGAATTTGTCGCCAGAACCGAAGTCATCAACCGCCAGGGAACCGGATTGGTCGCCAGCGTGGGCGTCCAATCCACTTCGTATTGCAGTCCGGACAGCGAACCCCAGCTCAGTTGAACGTCCCCGTTTCCCATTTTGGCGACGCGCGCGCTGAATTGAAAAGCCCACGTGACCCCGGCCACCACGATGAATAAAATTACCGCACCAATTAATAGCCAGCTCTTTTTGACTCGGCTCATACCCCACGCTGGTTGGTTTCACCACCTTGATTTGGACCGAAACCCGTCTTCGGCATGGTTGAGAAGGCTGCCGCAACCACCTAAAACGGCAATATCGGTCGCTAACGGAATGACCGTTAACAAAACAAGCATATATATGTCCTCTCGCCTGCGTGGAAGCCTCGTGCCCGCGGAGTTAGCCAAGAATTGTCCACGCTAAGGCAAGGGAAGGCTAACGAACGCGTCATTTATTGGCAAGCAAAAATATGTTACAAAAGCAGGTTGCAAATATCCGCACGCGCGGAGCGGGCTGTGGCCGAGGTCTCCGGGCGCTTGACCGAAGACCAGGCTTTGGACCAGCCTCGCTCTCCCCTGGTCCAGCGCTCCGCCAGAACCTCCACTTGGCATGAGTTATGCAGTTTTAGGAAAGAGAAACGCGGAAGCGACTTATGAAAACGCTACTGCTGACGATATTCGCAATGCTGGCTGCCGGTTGCCAAATGCCCCAACCTGTCCCACAGCCCCTTGTTTGTGCCGGCGGCGATGGTTCATCCTGCCAGCAGGCGGTGGTGATTATGAATGCAACGTATCGAGAGACTGGTCTGCTGGCCGAAAAGGTTTGGCTGGACCGGAAGTACCCGGGGAGCCGGGAGACCAGGAAGTCCACCCTGAGTTCGGCTGGCAAACATTATGACCTGGTTGAATTGACCACGGCGGACGGCCAGGCTGCGAGGGTCTATTTCGACACCACGGAATGCTTTGCAAAATGAGCTCGTTCCGCATTTTGTGGAGGGGCCGATCTATTGCGGTATTGCGGTCAGTGACAGGTGTGGGCTGACGGGTCAGGCCCGGGAAGATTGGCCATGCGTTTGGCCGGTCAATGCTACGGCATCATCCAGACGAAAGCATCAGAATGGCGCGAATTCTTGTCATAGACGACGACAACGGCGTTAGGGTAATCCTTGGTCAAATGCTCAAGTCGGCCGCCCATGAAACCATTCTGGCTATAGACGGCACTGAGGGGATGAGATTGTATCGCACCAGGCCAGCGGATTTGGTCATCATCGATCTGATCATGCCTAACCAAAACGGGCTGGACACCATCATCCAGCTTCGGAAGGAGTTTCCCGGGGTGCTCATTATCGTCATGTCGGGAAAACCCGTACGCGGGACGCTGCTGCCCATTGCGCAAAGGCTGGGAGCCGTAGGAATCCTCGAGAAGCCATTCTCCTCCAAGCAATTGCTCGAAGCGGTGGAAGAGGCGCTTTGACTGGGATGTCTATTTCACGAACCGCTCCGGCCTTCGCTGAATTCCAGGCGAAGGTAATCGTACATGACTCCTTGGGACGAACTGCTGGCATGGGAGAGGAGTTTGATGACATTTGTGCCTGGCACCAGCAGGCTGGCATCGAACGTAAGGTCCTTCTCGAGCCAATAACCCCGAATGCCGTCCCGCTGCATGGCGCTCGTTGAAGGCAGCGTGCCGGTCTCGCCAATGGATCTGCCGTTCGCCAAGGCCTCCACGTCGCAGCCGGCGTGGGTGCCGCAAAACGCCAGACGCAAGGTGACGCTGCCGCGGGGAGCCTCCGGCAGGGAGAAAGTGATCGCCCAGGTCGTGCTGCGGACATCGCCGCCGCCGAACCGGGCGCGCCGGGGTGTCGAGGTTTCCGCCTGCTCATCCTCCTCGCCGACGACGGGGACATTGCGCGTCTCGAGGTGAGGAGGCTGGACGTAGTTCCAATCGCGACGCCAGTCGCTTTTGCCGATGATAAAATTCACGTCCTGGGGAAATTCCTTCGGATAATCGAAATAAAGTCCCCATTGCCAGTAGTGGTCGCCATGGCGGAACTCACGAGCGGTGCGATCGGGGACGCCGATTTCCCAAAGGGTGCGGCCAAAGCGGAGGGGGGTCCAGGTCAGGGTGCCGAGCGATTTGGCTTCGCCGGGAGAGACGGTGATGTTGGTTAAAGTGAACTCGCCGAGCACGCCGTCAGCAATGGCGTGCAAGGTGTAGGTTCCAGGGCGGACATTTGGAATCGCGAACCGGCCCAGGGCATCCGCGCGGGCCCAAAACTGGTAGAACTTGGCGTCGCGCTGCCAGTCCACATAAGGCGGGAAACCTCCGCGGCCATAGCCGTAGCTTCCAGCAGGGGGAGGCCGGTTGGTGCGGGAAGGGGTGAATACATTGTTCGTGCTGAAGCGCCCAGGCCCCAAACCGAATCGCGGAGGCGGGACATAATCCGGCGCGGATAGGCCGACCCATATATTGCTCATCTTTAGATTCGGCTCGAAGGGGTCGTGCAGCTCAAGTCCGCCGCTGACCACCGCGCGTCGCGACGCCAGGGGATAGTCCGGGTCCGAGAGCCAGGTGTAAGGCCACCGCCTGATTTCCGCGCCCGCGCGGGCGAGAGCATCTTTCCAGAGCGCAAGCTGGGTCTGCTCCAAATCAGCGCCAGCCGATCCGGAGTTTGCGCTGTTGCAGTAAAGCACGAATGGCCCAACGACTTTGGTCCAGGCTTCGTTCGTCGCAACCGAAATAGTAGTCCCGCCATAATGACTTCCGACCCACATGTTGAGGAGGGTGGGCAAGCCGCCCGGATTGACATCGAGATGGCCTGTCAATTCAGCCTTGGTTGGTCCGCCGCCGATATATTCCTGGCTTGGGTTGATGAGCCAGAGTCCGATACGGTGTTTCGTGCTGGACCAGCCATACGCAGGCGTTTCCGCCAGAACGGCCGAGTAATCGTATTTGTGTTCGGCCTCGCCTTTATGGACGCCGGTGGTCATGCGGCGGGCCTCTTTGAGGTTGAGCGACGCGCCGTGGTCCCAATCGTAGCTGGAGGGCATGACCCGGTGACGGTCGGCATCGACGGTCATGTAATCGAAGACCTCGGGATTGAGTTTCAAGCAGTACCGCGCTTCACCGACACCGAAGGCGGGGTAGCCGGGCAGATGTTTGAGCACTGCATAGGCGTAGAGCCAAGGTTCGCCGCGCCCGAGGGCATAACGATAATCGGCATCGATAGAGGCAGTGGGAGATTGCGTATCGTTGTGGAGTTGGCAGGAAATTTCGGCGCGGGCGCCGCCGTTGGCGGCAGGGTCTATGCGGACGACTGCGCCGGTGGCGGAGCCCGGGCGGCTGCGGCCAACCGAGGACCAGTAGCCGCCATTGGCACCGCCGCGGT
Source organism: Binatia bacterium (assembly GCA_035566895.1). GTDB lineage: Bacteria > Verrucomicrobiota > Verrucomicrobiia > Limisphaerales > UBA8199 > DATMQA01. The sequence goes on along the minus strand of DATMQA010000039.1, from coordinate 10,140 downwards.
TTTGCGCCAACAGCTCCAGGTCTAAGTACTGCAGGGAGACCAGTGTCCCGGTGCGTAGGTTGATGCGTGCGGTAACCAGACCGTTGGCAAGGGTGAAAGTGTTGCCGTCGTGAGTGAGAGTGACGGGAGGAGCAGGAGGCGGCTGGCCAGCAGGTTCGGAACCCCCTTGAGCGTGCGCTGGCGCGCCCGGCGGGTTGAGGGCGGCCGCTGTCCAGAGAGCGAGAGAGAGGAAAGCTGAGTGTTGAAAGTTGAAAGTTGAAAGTTTCATGGCAGTTCAATTGCCTTCGGGCTTCAAGTGGCTGAAGGCGGCGCTGGCCGGGACGTTGAATTCGTCCACTGGGTCGGGATGGGCGGGGTTGAATGGAGGCATGTCGTCCACAATGAACCTGGCTAAGCCGAGCTGGGTCTGGCGAATGCCTCCGATGACGCATCGGGCGATTTCGTAGCTCCCATAGGCATTATGGTGGGTGCCATCCTGGAAGGCTCTGTTCAAATTCGACCCCAGCGCCCGGTAAAGCACGCGGCTCATGGCATGCAAATCGACCAGCGCTACGGCCTCTTCCTTCGCGACCTCGCGCACCGTGGCAGGATACTCGCCAAGCGTGTCTTTTTCGACGCCGGCCATTCGCTCCACCGAAGTTACTACCACGGGTGTAGCGCCGCGGGCGCGAACATCGGTCACAAGCTTTTTCAAGTTGACCCGATAGGTTGCAAGCGCATTGGTGGCGCGATCCTTCTGGTCGTTGTGGCCGAATTGGACAAGAACGTAATCCCCGGGTTTAAGCGAGGTCATCACCCTCTCGACGCGGCGGGCGCCCAGGGAACTTTTGAGGGATTCGCCGGACTCGGCGTGGTTGGCGACGGCGACGCCAGGTTTGAAGAAGCGGGTGAGCATCTGGCCCCAACTGTTCCAGGGCTCGTGGGGCTGGTCGGTGACGGTGGAATCGCCCAGCAAGAACACGGTGATGGCGTTGGTGGCGGGCGCGATGTCCAAACCGCATACGGCGGGCCGAGATCCGTTGAACTCCAACGTGAGTTTGTCGTCCCAGTGTAACACGCCCTTCTCCCGCTCTTTCAGCCGCACGGCACCGCCACCTGGAATTGTCGGTGTGCGGATGTTCACGGTGAAGGTCCGCTTCTCGAACTGCCCGGGCGCGGTGATGACCCGCTCCAGCATGAGCCGGCGCGACTCGGCTTTGACGGTGTTCGTGGAAGCGGCCAACCTGTCCCCGAAGGTGACCGTGACGTTGTAGTTGCCCTCAGGCACCGCGACCGAAAAGAGGAACGGCTGGTCGCTCGTGCAAAAACCGCTTCGCAGCGGGTCATCGCCACCGCGATCAACGGCAGTAACCTTGGAACCAAAGTCCCATCCGTAGCCAAGTTCGCTCGTGTAGATTGTGGCCGCCGAAATCTGAATGCGGTCGGGCGCAAGCTTGGCGGGACCGAAGTAGAACCCGTATGCGGTCTGGGAGGAGGACGCGAAGAGAGGTGGTGAAAGCAGGCAACACGCCGCGCCGACAAAAAGGGCGGCCAGAAAGGGAGCATGCGACGTTGAGCTTTTCATGCGGCCACAGTTCACTTCTCTGCGTCTGGGTTAACTGCCTCAATGTTGATGGTGGCTGAACTCAAACCCGGCGCCGAGGCCGTGAGGGTAACCTGGCCTGGTGAAGCGGTGGCCCTGAGAATGGCGACGCACTGGCCCTGATAGGCGTGGTGCGAACTTGCCTGGAAGGGTTCGTGGCTGGAGTTGTCGCCCGAATCAACCGCGATAATGCGGCTGGGGCCGGTAATATTGAAGGTGATAAGGTCGGCAGCATCGGGAACAGTTACGTCGTTGGCATCGGCAATGGTTGCGGTGACATAAGCGAGGTCGTCCCAGTTGGTCGTGAGTTGGGTGCGGTCGGCGGCAAGGATGATTTTAGCTGGTTTACTCGCCGTACGAAGTTCGTGAGTGGCCACGACCCAGCCCTTGTTTTTGCCGGGGGCTTTCAACGTGCCAGGCTCAAAGGGGACTTTCCAGGTCCGCGGCGACGCATCACCGGGCAAAGGCTGATGTCCGAGGGACCTGCCATTGAGGAACAGTTCGACTTCCTCGCAGTTACTGTAGATTTCGACGCTCTCGTCATGAGGCGCAGTGTTATGGGGCGTCCAGTCGGAGAATTCCTGCTGGCGGCGAGCGAGCGGCTCGAAGGCTGGGTCGGCGGGCGTGGTGCGCGCGGCTTCAAGTCGGCGGGCGATGTGGACCATTGGCTGGTCGCTCCACCAGCTTTGACGTTGGAACGCGCGCGGGCGCGGCGCACCGGTGCGGTCGAACAGGCCCGAGCCGGCACCAATGACGGGCCAGCGGCGGGACTCGCCGAGGTAATCGAAACCGGTCCAGAGGAACTGACCGGCATAGGGCGGGTTATCGCGCAAGGCCAGCCAGACCTTGCGGTCGTGGCCGTTCTCCGTGCCGAGGATTTTGCGTTCGGGCTTCGCCGCATGGGCGGCGAGGATTTCATTCTCGCGATAATTTTGGCCGATGACATCCAGCAAGTCGGCCAGGCCGTTATCATAATCATGGCTCACATTGGGCCTGAAAAGCGCCTGTGTAACCGGACGGGTTGGGTCGTTGTGGTGGAAAACGTCAACGAGGCCGGCGAGAATTCTTTTGGCAAGCTCGGCCTGCGGAGTGTCACGGATTTCATTGCCGGCGCTGTAGGCAAAGACACAGGGATGATTGCGGTCACGGAGGACCATGTCGCGGGTATCGAGCTTGGACCATTCGTTGAAGTAGCGATGGTAGTCGTATGAATTCTTGGCTACGGTCCAGCAATCGAAGGTTTCGTCCATGAGGAGGAAGCCCACGCGGTCACACAAATCAAGAAACTCAGGCGCTGGAGGGTTGTGGGCGGTGCGGATGGCGTTGCAGCCGATTTGCTTCAACAGTTGGAGCCGGCGTTCCCAGGCGCGCAGCGGCACGGCAGTGCCCAGGCCACCGGCGTCGTGATGAAGGCAAACGCCCTTGAGCTTCAGATTCTTGCCATTCAGCCAAAAGCCGGTGGCCGCCTCGAACCGGGCCTCGCGGATGCCGAAGATTATGGTCTCCTCATCCGCGGTTACCTCCTCTGCTCGGACGGTCGTAACCAGGCGATAGAGGTCCGGGTGATCGAGTTCCCAGAGCTGCGGGTTGCTGACGGTGGTCTCCTGGTCGAAAGAGGCCGATTGTCCTGCGCCGATAGCTACAGGCTTAGTGGGACCGAGCCTCAGCGCCCGACCGCCAGCGGGGGGAATGATCGCGGTTTGCAGGAATACCTCCCGTGATGAACCGGATTGGTTGACGACGATCGTTTGGACGCGGACCACTGCCTGCTCGGATGTCACTTTAGGGGTGCTGACGAAAGTGCCCCAGTGTTCGAAGTGAACGGGTTCTGAAGGAATCAGCCGCACGTGGCGGTAGATGCCCGCGCCCGTGTACCAGCGCGAAGCCGGCTGGCCTGAATTATCAGCGCGGACAGCAATCAGGTTGGTCTTTCCCGAGCCGAATTCGAGGTGGCCGGTGAGGTCGTACCGAAAGCTGCTATAGCCATAGGGGCGGTGGCCGAGATGGAAGCCATTAAGCCAGATGTCGCTGTTGGCCATCACTCCGTCGAACTCGATGAAAACCCGGCGTGAAGCGTATTCGGCAGGCAAGGTGAAATGCTTGCGGTACCAGCCAATGCCCGAGGGCAGAAAGGCGCCTGCCCCGCCAGTGCGATTCGTTTCTGCAAAAGGCCCCTCGATGCTCCAGTCGTGCGGGACGTCCAAGGTGCGCCAATGGTCGTCTGCGAAGTTTGGCTGCTCCGCGCCAGGTGTGTCGGCCAAATTGAACCTCCAGGCCGCATCAAATGAAAGCCGCTGGCGCTCCGCGGATTCTGCGACGGCGCACATGGCGAACACCAACGCAAAGAGCCGGATTGAGCGCGACATGGCATCCGCACACATTTGGCGTTTCCGCGGCATGTTTATCTTCTGGTCCATTGGTCGAAGACGGTCGTGACGGGCAGGGCATTGCCGTCATTGTCAAACATGCCGCGGCTTTTTGGGCCGGCGGCCACAGCGGGCTCCCACCAGAAAATACCTTTGCCGCGCTGGTGGGGAACGGCGAGCACGATGCGGTTAACCTCCTCGAGGAATGCCCATTGCCCTTCGGGTGTTTCGGGAAAAGGGGCGGGCTTCTGCTTGTATTCGGCCGTGCGCCAATTGTAAGCCGTTTCGACCACGAAGATGTCCTTGTCATAGGTTTCCGCCATGAAGGCGAGGTTTTCGCGCAGGTCCAGCAAGCTGCCCTGCCACCAGGGATAGTAGGATTGCCCGATAGCATCGAAAACGACACCATAGGAATCGAGTTTGTCGAAGAACTGCTTTGTGCCCTTCCGATCGCCGCCGCGGTCGATATGAATCATGATGCGCGGGCGGGGAGCCTCACCGCTACCTGCTTGCACGCCCTTGATACCCGCTTTTACCAACTCCGCGAAATTGTCCCAGTGGTCGGGCAATTTGCCGTCCGGCCACAATATGCCATGACTGATTTCATTTCCGATTTGGACCATGTCTGGCAGTACGCCCGCCCGGCTGAAGGCCGCGATAGTGTCGCGGGAATAATCGTGAATCGCCTGCGCCAACTCCGTATGGGACTTGCCCTCCCAGGCCTTGGGAATGAACTGTTTGCCCGGATCAGCCCAGGTATCGGAGTAATGAAAATCGAGCAGGAGCTTGTAGCCAAGTTTCCTGGCGTCCTTGGCCAGGGCGAGCGTGTATTCGAGGTTATTCGGCAAGCGAGTGGGCGTGTGAAACAAACGGAGGCGAATCCAGTTATAACCGTGGTCTTTGAAGATTTGCAAACCCGGCTTGGGCCGGCCCTGGTCCTTGAACACTGTCCCGCCCTCTTCCGCCTGCTTAAGAAAGGAGAGATCGGCGCCGACAGCATAGTCAGCCGCGGCCACGGCCACCGGCAGACTGAGGCATAGCAGGAGGCAGGCATGCTTGAGCATAATCAGGATTTTTCAGATGTATCAGTTCTCGCAACGAATTTTCAATTGCGGGTTGCCTTCCGAGAGCTTCATTGGCCTGGCTCCGGCAGCAGGTATTGGGTCAGTGCACAATTCTTCAGCGCGCGGAGCCCCTCGACGACGCACTGGGCGTTGAGCTTCGCGCCTTCTGCGTTGGTGTGCGTGTGTTCGTCGCCGAACAGGGTGTTGACCTTTTCCTGGCCGAGCTCTTCGTAATGTCGGGCGACAATGTCATTGAGATCCACGAAAACGGCGTGTTCGGCCGCGGCAGATTCTTTGGCCCATTTACCGTAGTCGTTGCTGGCGCGCATCACTTTGCCGTCCTTCCATATCTTGCGCGGCACCGGCGAAAGGACAATCGCGGTAGCGCCCTTTGCCTTGGTGTCGGCAATATATTTGCGCAGGTACCAGCCGTAGGAATGGACGATCTCGATTTTGCCCGAGGTTTTGTTGGTAACGACCCGCGAGTCGTCGCTGGTGCCTTTAAGCGAGGCGCGGGCGCGGCCTTCATCGAGAGGACCGCCATCGTTGTGCCCAAATTGCATCAGGACAAAATCACCGGGGTTAAGCTCCGCAAGGATTTTGTCCCAGAGGCCCTCGGTGAGATAGGTGCGGCTGCTACGGCCGCCCAGGGCGCGATTGGTGACGGTGATTTTGGAGGAGTCGAAAGAAGCGGCGATGGGGTCGCCCCAGCCGAGTTGGCCGCGCGTGTGGTTGCGGACCGTGGAATCGCCGATGAGAAAGAGAGTCGGTTTTGAGGGAGCAGAAGGTGGCGGTGGTTCGGCGACGTTAGCTGTCTCGAAGCCCGATGCGTTAAATAAGAAACACCAAACACCAAACACCGCTTGCAGGTGACGCGCGGGTGCGAGCTCTCGGAGCAATGTCAAAGTTTGCGGAAGCACTTTTACTGGCGCAGGGTTAAAGCTTGGAATCTGGAGCTTGTTTGCGGTTTGCAGTTTGGTGTTTGGTGTGTTTTTGGGTTCATTGCATTTGTAAACGGAAGAAGGACTGGAGGAGATTTGGGTTAAGGAGGTTTGTCAGGGCGAAATTACCGCTGGCGTCAAATTGGTTGGTGGCGAGTCGCGTCCATTGCGAAGCCGGCGAAGTGACATTCGTCGTAGTCAGTAGGTAGTACCTCCAGTCGGGCGTCCCACCAGTGCCGCTTAGGGTCAACTGGTTGCCAGAAAGGTGGAAACCCGTGATGCTGGGCGGGCTGGGAGCGGTCGGGATAGCACTGGCTTCGGGAGAGTTGGCGCTGGTAGCTGCAGTGCCGATGGCGGCGACCACGCAATAGTACTGGGTGCCGTTGGCAAGGCCGGTATCGGTATAGTTGGTTGCAGTTATGCCGGTGGCGACGGTGGTTGTCTCGTTGCCGCTGCTGGTGCCACGTTTGAGGACGTAATCCGTGGCTCCGATGGACGCGGACCAGGTCAGTGTCACTTGAGTATTGCCGGGGATGGCGCTCAGGCTGGCCGGCGCAGCCGGCCGCGTGGTGGTGACGCCGCTGGAAGAGGTGCCTCCGGCATTCATCGCTGTCACTTTATAATAATAAATGGCATTTGAGCTCACGCCAAAATCAGTGTAGGTCGTCTCGGTGATGCTGCCGAGCAGGAGGTAGGGTCCGCTGGAATTGGGAGTAGCGCGCTGGAGCACGTAGCCGATCGCGTCGGGCACCGGCGACCAGTTGAGCGTGATGTTGGTGGCCTGCAACGGGACGGCAGTCAGCGAACCGGGAGCTGTCGCGGGCGCAGGAGGAACCGGCTTGGCGGTCACGGCAGCCGCGTTGCTGCTCGTGCCGCCGGCGCTGGTCGCCGTGACGAAGTAACGGTAAATGGTGCCGTCCGTCAGCGATGTATCGGTGTAACTCGTGCCAGCGGTGCTGTTGTTAAGCGTGATCCGGCTTAAGGTGTTGGATGACCCGCCCCCGGTATCCACCAGGGTGGACCGCTCGATGGTATAGTAATTCGCACCGGCCGAAGCGTTCCAGGTTAGGGTCACGCTCGCATGACCTGCGCTGCTGACGCTGAGGCCGGTGGGCGCGGCCGGCGCGCTCGTCGAGATGACCGCCGAGGGCGTCACACCGCCGCTCTGCGAGGAATTGGCGCTGGTCCCCGCGGGGTTCACTGACTGCACCATGTAATAATAGGTCGTCCCGTTCACCGCGTTGGTGTCCAGGTAAGTGGCGTTAGCCAGGCCGCTGCCGCAAACCGGTCCAGGGACGCCACTTGCCGCCGGAGCGTAGCCGTTGCCGGTGTTAGTTGAACGCAGAATATTGTAGCCGGTGGCGCCGGGAGTCACGGGCCAGCAAATCAAGTCGCAATTGTTCCCGGCATAAGCCGTGGCGTTCGCGGGAGACGGTGGCACATAGCCGGTCAGTTCCAGCCGGAGGTAATCGTACATGGCGTGGTTCGCGAAGTAGCCGCCCTTGCGCATGTTAATGGTAACGGTGTTCTGACCTGCGTGCAGCAGACTTCCCGCAAACGTAATCCGGTTATCCGAGAAGCAACCATGAATTCCCTGGCGGATGGTCGTGTCGCTTCCGCTGGCGGAACTGCTGTAAGCGGGGAAGTAGCCGGTGCTGCCGGCAATGTCGTTGCCATTGACCTGGATAATCAGCGGTCCCTGGTAATCCGAAGACAAAGCGATGTAAAATGAAGCTTGAGCGCCACCAGCGGGGGCCGAGCCGAGGTTAAACGTGATCGTCGAGGTGGAGCCGTTGAAATTGCCGACGCCGTCAGTGAGGATGGGCTGGACGTAATTCCAGTCGGTGGTCCAGCGGCTTTGACCCACTACATAGTTTAGGCCACTGGGAAAGTCGAACGGGTAGGCGAGATGTTTCGACCAGATAGGACTCGGGGCGCTGGGGTCAGGGCCAATGTCGCCCACCCAGTAATCGTCGCCGTGGCGGAACTTGTCACCGGTCCGATTTGGGTAGCCGATTTCAAAAACGGTTGGCCCGAGCCGGGTTGGGGTCCAGGTCACGCTACCAAGGTTATTGGTCGCCCCACCCGTAACCGTGACATTGAAAGGAGTGGCTGGGATGTCCACCGTGTTGAGAGCGCCTCCTCCGGTTTGCGCTTGCGATTGGAAGGTTCCGGCCGCGCCCGGACCGAAAGCATACAAAGTGTAGTTGGCCCCGGCTATGACGCTGGGAATGATGAAGCTGCCGTTAATGTCGCTCCTGACCCAATACTGATACGGCTTCATCCATTCCTGGAAGTCATAGACGCCGGCGGTCGTGGAAGGCTGCTGTACGAGCCCGACCCAGAGATCCGCGGCGGAGGCGTTGGGGTTGCCACTATCGGCAATCACGAGTTTGCCGGTGACCGTGCCCCGGCCTGAGGCCGGAGCGTAATTGGTGTTCGTGAACCAATTGTACGGCCAGGCGGTTTGCTCCGCCGCCGCCTGAGCAAGCGCGTCGGCAAAGAGAGCGCTGGCAGCCTGAGCGGCGTCGGTGATGCTGTTTGAAATGCTGTTACAGTATATGAAGTAGGGCCCATAGACTTTGGTCCAGAGTTCGCCGGCAGCAAACGAACCATCGGTGCCCCCGCCGTAGTGGCTTCCGTTGTGCATGTTGAGGATCGTCGTGCCGATGTGGGACATGAGCTCGCGCTTCATCGGACCGCCGTTGTAGTATTCTGCGCTCGCCGAGACGTTCCAGAGGCCGACATTCCTGCCCCCCGCACCGACACTGCTCCACCCCCACGCTCGCTGCACGCCCAGGTCGGCGCTGTAACAGTACTTGTCCTCATACTGCCCCTGGTAAAGGCCATTGGTCCAAAGGGAGACCTCTACGGGAGCATTGAAGACGCCGATGGCCGAGCCGCCCGAGACTTCCATCAGTCGGTTGCGCGCGCCATCCACGCTCATCCAGTTGAAGATGGAGCCAGAATAGATGTTATCCCGCGTCTCCCCAATCGTCATCGCAGAATCAATGTCACGGTGGCTCCAAATGGCCGTGACATAAAAGCCGGTTGAACCCCTCAGCAGTGAAAAATGGACCTCCATCGTCCCGTTGGCGGTGGAAGCGCTGAGTAGGCTGATTTCGGCGTAATTGCCGCCGGTGCCCGCCGGATCCGCCTCGAGCGAATAGGCAAACGTGCCCGTCCCGAACCCACCCAGTTCCCAGTACAACTGTCCCCCGTTGTGGCCGCCGGCAAGCAACTGGTCGGTGGTCGTTCCGCCGCCATTGTTGTAGGTGTAGTTGATCTGGTTGATGGTCGCGCCCGATTTGGTGCAGAGGATGGACACGATGCCGTTGGCGAGGGTGACGGTGCCGCCGTTATCCACCAGGGTCACGTTGGGGCCCGTGCCACCTCCGGGAATGTTGGCGAAGGCAATGGCTGCGCTGCCCAGAAACAAAGCTGCGATCAAAGCTAGGTGAAATCGTCCTCGTCCTCTTCTTCCTCCTCCTCCTCGGGCCTGACCTTTCGGGGACGAGGAAGAGAAAGAGGACGAGGACGAGGAGGGAACCATGTTTCTGCGTAGCTCGGCTCGATTCAGCCCGGGTTTCCTGTCGGTTGGGTTGCCGGACGATGAATCACTGTGTTCTGCGGGACCGAAACGGGCCGGCCGTTGACTTTCACATTCTCAAACCGCAGCCCGCGAGTGTGGCGGATGATAAACCCGCTGTCGGATTGAATCTCGACGTTTTCAAGCGAGATATCGAGCAGCGGGCTTTCTGCCAGCCCGACCAGCCGGCCCGCGCCGCCGCAGTGCCGGGCTGTGAGATTGCGCACGCGCACGTTCCGAAAGATGGGGGTGGCTTTGTCCGCGGGCGCGGGTGCGCGGAACTCCTCCGGGAGCCACGTGTTGCTCATGGCGTCCATGTTGAAGTCGAATACCTGGCGAACGCCATCAGCCTGGATATTTTCGTAGAGCACGTCCTCCACCACGCCGCCGCGGCCCATGTGCGTCTTGAACCGGACTACCTCGCTGCAGCCAGCCTCCGCGCGGCAATCGTAAATCCTCACGTTGCGAATCCCTCCGGAGGTTTCACTGCCAAAGACCACCAGGCCCGCCGCGTGGCCGACGCGGCAATTGCGAATCACCACGTTCTCGGTCGGCCGGTTCACGCGCAGGCCGTCGGCGTCCCGCCCGGATTTCAAGC
>DATMQA010000038.1:0-45562 GCA_035566895.1 Binatia bacterium | reverse complement strand
GTCACCGAGACGGCCTGCGAACGGGTGGGGCACCTCCGCCAATTCCGTTTGCCCGGCGGCGACAAAGCGGTCAAGGAACCCCGCCGGACTGCGCTTGGCGTTCTTTACGAAGTTTTTGCCGAGGACGCCTTCGGTCTAGACCACCTCGCGCCGATTCGTGCCTTTTCCCCCACCGAACTGAAGTCGGTGAAAACCATGCTCGGGCGCCGGCTCAATTCACCTCTGACCTCCAGTGCCGGTCGTCTTTTCGATGCGGTTGCTTCCCTCGCAGGATTGCGCCAACTAGTCCGTTTTGAAGGCCAGGCCGCCATGGAACTGGAATTCGCCCTCGAAGGCGTTGAAACCGACGACGCTTACCCTCTGCCCCTCGCAAACCCCATACCGCCAGATCCCGTCCGCCCATCAACGGCCTTGCGTGAACTGCTGCATGAACCCCGAAGGCGTTCGGGGCAGCCCCTCGATTGGTCTCCCATGCTCAAAGCTTTGCTGGCAGACCTGAAACTCGGTGTCAAGGCGGGTGAAATCTCGGCGAAGTTTCACAACGGCTTGGTTGAAGCCATCCTCGCTGTCGCCCGCCGCGCCGGCCAGCAGCGGATCGTTCTCTCCGGTGGCTGCTTCCAAAACCGCTACCTTACCGAGCGCATCGTCCAGCGCCTGCAAACCGAGGGCTTTCGACCCTATTGGCATCAGCGCGTCCCGCCGAATGACGGTGGGATTGCCCTCGGCCAAATCGTCGCCGCGCTGCGGGAAGCAGGCGCAGAGGCGGGCCTCCAGCCTACGAGTGAGCCGGCTTCGGAGCGCGGCCCTTAGGCTGCAGAACTCCCGATCCCCGGAGTTGCGCAGAGAAGACCGCATCGCTCCTACAGCGCACATTCTGCAGCCTAAAGGCCGTGAGGATTTGGGCTCGAAAAGTGGCCTTGCGCCACTGGGCCTCGTCTATTACTGTTTCCGGCGCTTTGTTTTTGGTGCTCCGCGCCAATTTCAACTCAGCAAACGATGAGCGGTTGGTTTTTGAGCGTTGGCGGCTCAATTGGTAGAGCGATCCCAAAAGCTTTCGCAGTGGTCGTGGGGTTGGATCGCCGTCAGGGAAGAGTAGAATTTTTTCGTGGGTTGGTAGCTCAGTCGGTAGAGCAGCGGCCTTTTAAGCCGTTGGTCGCGGGTTCGAGTCCCGCCCAACCCACCACCATTTCCTTAGTTGACATGCGGGCAATTATACCTCTTCGGCAGGCCCGGAAAAGAAGCTCAGAAGAACCAGCAACAGAATAGCCGCCCCGATGACGGCGAAAGCAGGGGAACCGACAATGATTCCGGCCGCCGCAACCATGAAACCGAGAAACCCCAAAGCAAACCGGAGGAACTCTGCTGCGTTCCGGTCAGTTGAATCGGAGTAAGAGTCCATAAGCATCTTTGGCCAAGGTCACTCAAAAATAATCTAGCGCTGATCACGCCGGACGCAACTGACGATGAGTCTGGTTTTGAGAATTTCTCGCGAGGGGTTCTGCCTTTCCGCAAATCAAATTCCGAGCGCCTTGATCAGCACCAACACCACCACCGCCACCAGCACCATTGCCAGCAAGCTAGCCGCGAAGGGTCTCAGCCCGGTTTGGCGCATCGCTGCAAACTTAGTCTCCAATCCGACGCCCGCCATGCTGATGATGATGCAGAACCTGGAGGCCTGTTCGGCTGCGCCCGCCACCGCGAGGGTGTGCACTCCTTGGCCCAGTACTCCGGCATGGCGGACGGTCAATTCAGGCAGCAGGCCGAGCGTGTTGAGCAGAGCCATCCCCACAAAACCAAGGATAAATGTGGGAAAGAGGTGCAGGTAATTGATGCGCTTGCTTCCGGTCACCCCGCTCTGCTGTGCTTTGTTGCGGGCATAGAAAAGCCCGATGATGAACACCACCGGCGCAAGCAGGCACACCCGCGCCATTTTGACAATCGTGGCGGTGTCCCCCGCCACCGGGCTGTACTCCCCATGGCTGGGGGAATACGCATAGCCCGCGGCGACCACCTGTGGCGTTTGGTGAATGGCCAAACCGGCCCAGACACCGAATTGCCTCGAGGTCAAATCAAGCAAGTGACCCATCAGTGGGAGCGCAAACATTGCCAGCAAGCTGAGCAAGGTGATCGTCGCCACGCTGAAGGCGACGTCTTTGTCCTCGGCCTCGATGACGGGCGCTGTCGCCACAATTGCAGTGCCGCCGCAGATAGCCGTGCCTACGCCAAGCAGCGTGCCCAGTTTCGGGGGCAGCTTCAACCAGCGTGCCAGCAGCAGCAGCAAGCTTAGCGCCAGGACCGTTTCCAAAGCGCTCAAGGCCAGCCCGGCCAGGCCGACTTTCATCATCTCGCCGAAATTTAGCCGCGCGCCCAGCAGCACGATCCCCAGCGGCAAAAGTTTCTTAACTGAGAATTTGATCCCGGGTTGAAACGCTTTGGGCAGTTTCCATAAATTGCTGACCGCCATCCCCAGAACGATGGCAATCATCACCGGCTCGATGGGGTGCATCACCCGGCCCCCGATAACCGTCATGGTAAAAGGCCAAAAGGCGAGTTTGCCCAACCACAAAGCAATCAGGCTGAGAGTGAACGCGGCCAGAATGCCCCACAGAGGTTGGTCTGCCCTGAACGCCTGCTTGGGTGCAGGTTTGGCAGCAGGCAGGCTGACCACGTCCGAGCCGCCGCCCTCCATGTAATCAAGATACGCCGCCCAGGAATAATCGCTCTCGCTCATGGTATTGGCGTTGAGCTTAACGTATTTACGTGACGGGTCAACCCACAACATTCACCAACTTTATGTTCTTGATAAGGACACTTCAAAACAGCTAGAAACCCTTTCTGTCTTTTCTTTTTTGGGTGTGCACAATAGAATCCTCCGCATGGCCCCGAAAGAACAACGAAGCGTTGGGTTGAGCCGCCGCCGCTTTTTGTGCGCCGCCGCCCGAGGTGGCCTGGGAGCCTTCATCGCTCATCCGGTAGCGAGCGCTCTGGCCGCCGCTCCGGTGTCGATGCCTTTCGCCAACGGTGAACGACGCCTGGTCCAGTTTCCACAAAAGCGGCCGCTCATTTTGCTCACCATGCGGCCGCCCCAACTTGAGACCCCGATGTCGGTTTTCAACGACGGCATTTTCACTCCCAACGACGCCTTTTTCGTTCGCTACCATCTCGCGCAAATTCCGACGGAAATTGATCCGGACCAATTCCGTCTGCAAATTGAAGGCAAGGTCAATTCGCCGCTGTCGCTCTCCCTGGCCGATCTAAAAACTAAATTTGAGCCGGTTGAAATCGCCGCGGTTAACCAGTGCTCCGGAAATGGCCGCGGCTTCAGCGCACCGCGCGTGGCCGGCGGCCAGATGGGCAACGGCGCAATGGGGTGCGCGCGCTGGAAAGGCGTCCGGCTCAAGGATGTTTTGGACCGGGCGGGGGTTGCCGCCGGCGTGCGACAGGTTGCCTTTAACGGCTTGGATAAGCCGGTGGACGAAAAGACGCCGGATTTCGTCAAATCGCTGAATGTGGACCACGCGCTGGATGGCGAGGTCATGCTGGCCTGGCAGATGAACGGGGAGGACTTGCCCATGCTCAATGGGTTTCCGCTCCGCCTGGTCGTGCCGGGCTACTACGGCACCTACTGGGTCAAACACGTCAATGAGATCACCGTGCTGGACCAGGACTTCGCCGGGTTCTGGATGAACACCGCCTATCTCATCCCCGACAATGCCGGCGCCTGCATCGAGCCGGGCACGACCCCGAAAAAAACCAAACCGATTGCCCGCTACAATGTCCGCTCGTTCATCACGAGCCTGACTGATGGGGACAAGATCACCGTGGACGGGCCATTGACGGTTCGCGGCATTGCTTTTGATGGAGGCGAAAGCATTCGCTCGGTGTTGTTCTCCGATGATGACGGCCACACCTGGCGCGAAGCGAGCCTGGGCCAGGACCACGGGAAATATGCATTTCGCGAATGGACGATTCCTTTCCTGCCGGCCCGCGCCGGGCAATTTGCACTGCGTGCCTGCGCCACCAATCGGATCGGCCAGAGCCAGCCCCTTGAACCGCTCTGGAATCCCTCGGGCTACATGCGCAACGTGGCTGAAACCGTACGCGTTACAGTCACTTAAAAACCCGAACCACGCTTAGCTGCTTGCTTTCAATATGACCGTCGGTTCAGCACATTCAGAGGATTACGTTCCCCTCGCTACCGCTCTCCCCCTGGGGGTGGAGAGGGTGCGGAATCTTCGATGTTCAATTCCGCGCACATTTGCCCTTTTGTTGCTCGTTTTTTCCACGCCGTTGCGGGCTGGAGTCATGAAAATTGACCTTCCCCCCGAGACGGTTTCTTTTAAAGCGGGCGGCGGTTCGGAGATCGCCAATGCGCAATGCCTCATTTGTCATTCCGTGGAATACGTTACGATGCAGCCGCCGCTGCCGCGCACATTCTGGGCAGCCTCAGTAAAAAAAATGAAGGATAAGTTTGGCGCTCCTTTGCCCGACGAGCAAGTTGAGCCAGTCGTGAATTATCTGGTGAAGAATTACGGGCAGGACACCAACCGAACGCCAGTCACGCTGTCAACCCCCGCCCAGATCGGAGACAACCAAGGGCGAACCGTGAACGGAGAAGCCATCGCCACCAAGTACGGCTGCCTTGGCTGCCACAATGTCTCGACTAAAATTGTGGGGCCTGCCTACCGTGACGTCGCTGCCAAGTACCACGACGACAGCGCGGCCTTTTCCAAAATCGCCGACCAAATCCACCAGGGTGGCTCCGGCAAATGGGGTCCGGTCATCATGCCGCCCTTCCCGATGATCACGGACGCGGAAACTAAAACGCTCGCGGATTGGATTCTGAGCCGGAAGTGAGGTAAAATCCGAATTCGGATTTCGCTCAGATCGCGGCCCAATCGATCGGCTTGGTCACATCCAGTCGAGCCAGCTTTTCATGAACGGCCTCCGGATATTTCTGCGCCGCCCCGGTGTTGAAAACCAGGATTCGTTCCTGGGGTTTGATCGCTCCGCGCTTGAGCAATATTGCCAGAGCGCCAAGACACACTGCCGTTTCGGGACACAGCGCGATGCCTTCCTTGGAAGCCGCTAATTGCATCCATTTGGGGATCTCGCCCTCGGGCGCTGCCAACGCAGTGCCGCCGCTTTCGCGGACCGCATCCAGTATCATGAAATCCCCGACGGCGGCCGGCACGCGCAGGCCGCTGGCAATCGTAGCGGCGTTTTCGAATTTCTTAGCGAAGCGTTCCCCTTTATCGAAGGCTACCGCAATGGGCGCGCACCCATCGCTCTGGCAGGAGATCATTCTGGGTTTCTTCGGCGACTTGAGCCAGCCCAGCGCCTCCAGTTCCTGGAAGGCCTTCCACATCCCGATGAGGCCCGTGCCGCCACCCGTCGGGTAAAGAATAACGTCCGGCAGTTCCCAGTCGAACTGCTCGGCCAACTCGAGCCCCATGGTTTTCTTGCCCTCAATCCGATAAGGCTCCTTCAGGGTGGAGAGATCAAACCAACCTTTGGCCTTTTTTCCCTCGCCGACAATCCGCCCGCAATCGGTAATGAGGCCGTTGACCAAAAAGGTTTTGGCGCCGGAGAGAAAACATTCCTTCTGATTGATCATCGGCGTGTCTTCGGGCATGAACACGTAGCATTCCATGCCGGCCCGGGCGGCATAGGCGGCCATCGCGCCTCCCGCGTTGCCCGCCGTCGGTGCCGCTACGCGCGTGATCCCCAATTCTTTGGCCTTCGAAATCGCCAGCGCCATCCCCCGCGCCTTGAAACTGCCGGTGGGCAGGCGACTCTCGTCTTTGATGAAGAGGTTTTGCACGCCGAACTCCGCCCCCAGGCGTTTGGTTTCAAGAATCGGCGTGATGGTTTCGGTCAGCGAGACAATATTGGCGGCATCGCGCATCGGCAACATTTCCAGGTAGCGCCAGATGGTCGGCGGCCGCCCAAACAGCGTCTTCTTCGAGAAGTTCTTCTTTAAAGCCGCCAGATCGTAACGCACCCAAAGGGGCTTTTGGCAGGCAGTGCAAAGGTTATGGACCTGGTTGGCTTCATACCGCTGACCGCAATTGGCGCATTCGAGGTGAGTGACAAAACTCATGTTTATTTTGGGCGTGAGCTAACTGCTCCGCTCACGGTTTGGCAATAATAATCTCCGGCGTCAAAGTTCATCAGGAAGAAACCACGAAATACACGAACGATACGAAAGAATTCCCTTTCGTGTGTTTGGTATATTTCGTGGTTCTCATCTTCCGGATCTACACCGACTTCCATCTGGCCTTGGACCCTTCTGGCTGACAAAATCTTCCCATGCTGGCATTTGCCTTTACCATCTTTGCCGGGGCCTTTCTGCTCTTTGAGGTCCAGCCGCTGATGGGCAAATACATCCTGCCGTGGTTCGGCGGAGGGCCTGGCGTGTGGACCACCTGCATGTTGTTCTTCCAGGTGGCCTTGTTAGCGGGTTACGCTTATGCCCACTTTGGCACCCGATGGCTAAATGCCAGGAAGCAGGCGCTGTTGCACCTGGCGCTGCTCGTCGCGGCTTTGGCGCTGCTGCCCATTACCCCGGGAGATGCCTGGAAACCGAAAGGAGATGGCAACCCGATGCTGCAAATCCTGGTTCTGCTGGCCGCCAGCCTCGGCCTGCCCTATTTCGTCCTCTCGGCCACCGGACCGCTGCTGCAACAATGGTTCAGCCGCACCCACCCTGGCGCCTCCCCTTATCGCCTCTATGCACTCTCGAACGTTGGCTCGCTGCTGGCTCTGGTGAGTTACCCTTTCTTTTTCGAAAGCCATTTTACCCGAAAAATGCAGGCCAGTATTTGGGCCTGGGGTCTGGCGGCCTACGCGGTCGGCTGTGTCCTCTGCGCAGTAAGACTCTGGAGAAGTGACGAAACTCAGGTGCCGAGTAACGAGCGCCGGCCCTTGTCTCCGGCCACCCGTCAGCCGTCAGCCGTCACCCGCTTCCTCTGGTTGCTGCTGCCTGCCTGCGCTTCGGCGCTGCTGCTGGCCACCACTA
This sequence comes from Binatia bacterium, assembly GCA_035566895.1. Taxonomy (GTDB): domain Bacteria; phylum Verrucomicrobiota; class Verrucomicrobiia; order Limisphaerales; family UBA8199; genus DATMQA01. Next base: position 38,541 of record DATMQA010000038.1, on the reverse strand, counting down.
ATAAGCTCTGCCAGGACGTGGCCTCGGTTCCTTTTCTATGGGTGCTGCCGCTGGCGCTCTACCTGCTGACCTTCATCATCTGCTTCGATAGTCCCCGCTGGTACGCGCGCTTGCCGTTTACGCTTCTTCTCATCGCGGCTTGCACAGCGATTTGCTGGGCGCTGTTTCAAGGAACTGATTTGACCCTTTACAAACAGGTCGCGATTTATGCCGGCGGGCTGTTCTGCTGTTGCATGGTCTGCCATGGCGAGCTCTACCGCCTCCGGCCCGACCCGCAGCACCTCACCGGATTCTACCTGCTCATTGCCGCCGGTGGAGCCCTTGGCGGGGTTTGCGTGGCGGTCCTCGCGCCCGTGCTCTTGAAGGATTATTACGAGCTGAATTGGGCGCTTTGGACTTGCGGCCTGTTGTTCGTCCTCATCTGCTCCACGCAAGGCCGGCTCAACCGGCCCGGAGAGCTCCCGTCCTCGGGCGCAGCCAGCTCCTCTGCAGGAAGAAGGCCAGGGAACTCGAATGTTCCCGCGCAGGAGAAGCTCACTGCGCGCGAGGACGGACCCGGCCCGGGGCAACCCCGGCGCGCGCTCCTGCGACTCTTCTCCCGCTGGGACGAGTGGCACTGGCTGGCGTGTCTCCTGCCGTTGGGCGTGTTCTTCGGGGTCGATTGGTTTATCGCGGAGTTTGGGCGCGAGGTCCCGGGCCTGTCCCGCGGGTATCTGATAGCAATTCGCGCCGCGCTGTGGGGACTGTTGGTGGTCCTGGTGGGAGAGTGGGTGCTGCTTAAGCGTTACAAAACCTTCCAGCATTGGCGGCTGCTGGCCTGCGTCTGGCTCTGGCTGGGGCTGGCGGGTCTGGGTGTGACTTTATGGATGCAGATGCTCAAATCCGGTACGGAGGTAGTCGCTCGTTCGCGCAACTTTTATGGTGTGCTGACCGTGTACGAATACCGAAAAGACGAACCCAAGGGCCATCATTTCGTGCTGCAACACGGGCGCATCACCCACGGATTGCAATTCGTTGATGCGCAGCAGGCGGGCTGGCCCACCAGCTATTATGGCGAGGAGAGCGGGATCGGTCTGGCCTTGAAGGCCCTCCCGGCGGGTCATCGGCGTCTCGGCCTGGTCGGTCTGGGCACTGGCACATTGACGGCCTATGCGCTGCCAGGCGATTACGTCCGGATTTACGAAATCAATCCCGACGTGAAGCGGTACGCCACTTCGCGTTTTTCTTACCTTGCCAATTGCGCGGGCAAGGCCGAAGTAGCCCTGGGGGACGCGCGGCTTTCGATGGAGCAGGAGCCGCCGCAGCAATTTGATTTGCTGGCCCTGGATGCCTTCAGCAGTGATGCCATCCCCGTCCATTTATTGACCCGGGAGGCCTTCCAGGTCTATCAACGGCACCTTAAGACCAACGGCATTATAGCGGTCCATATCTCCAACCATTTCCTGGACCTGGAACCGGTCGTCACCAATCTCGCCCGCCAGTTCAATTATAAGCTCGCCGTCATTGATTACGATGAGGCGGACGAGGAATGGTGGCTTTATTCCTCCACCTGGATATTACTCAGCCGCGATGAAAAGTTTATGACTTCGCCTTCCATTGCGGCTGCAGCCCTTCCAACCAAAACCAACGCCGTCAAAGCGCCGCTCTGGACGGACGATTTCGCCAGCCTCTTCCAAATATTAAAATGATCCGGAGTGTTGGTAGTTGCGCGGGGCAACACTCCAACACTCCGCTACTCCCTCACACCAATCCCTGGGCTCAGTCCACCGTAATCTTTCGCGGCTTGACCCGCTCAGACTTCGGCAGCGTCAGCGTCAGTACGCCCTGGTCCATCTTCGCCGAGATTTTGCCGGTGTCGATCGCGGGGTCCAACTCGAACACCCGCCGATAATCCGCATGATGGGCCTCGGAGAAGAGAGCCTCGCCGCTTAGCGGCTCGGTCGGGCGATGGCCGATAATGGTTATCTCACTGCCCTCGAGCGTGATCTCCAGCCCTTCCTTGTTGACGCCCGGCATCTCCGCTTCCACCACATATCCATCCCCCGTCTCAAAGATGTTTACCTCCGGCGAAGCAAACTCCGTCGCGCGGTTGGCTGTAGTAGCTCGCTGGTCGTGTCGTACAATTGCCTTCATATCCTGTTATCCTTTCTCAATGTATTCCGGCGGACGTGCAGCCGCGCCGGAAGAGCCGCTCAGCTCACGTTGACGTCGATGTGTTTGGGTTTGGCTTCCTCTGCCTTTGGCAGTGTTACCGAGAGAACACCATCCTTATACTGGGCTTTGACCTTGTCCACCGCCACCGACGTCGGAAGCGACACCGTCCGTTGGAAGCGCCCGAAGAACCGCTCCGCGCGATACACCTCGGCATCTTTGAATTTCTCCTCGTGCTTGCGCTCGCCCGAAATGCTCAGGCTGCCATCGTGCAGCGAAAGCTGAATGTCCTCTTTCTTCATGCCAGGCAGTTCTGCCCGCATATAAATGTTGTCCTTGTCTTCGTATAGCTCCAGGGCCGGCGTCCAGCCGCTCAAAAGCTGCGAAGTCCTTGCCAACTCGGCCAAGGGGGCCTCGAATAAACGATCGATTTCTTCCCGCAAGTCCGTTAGCCGGCCGAAGCCTTGCCACGTCAAGTTTGGTTGCTGCCATCTAGTCAAGCTGTTCATATGTCATGATTCCTTTCTATTGTTTGTCTTTTGTTCAGACTGTCTTGCACACCTCTATTCAGCTTGCGCGATGCCAAAACCGCCAGTTGAACGCTAAGTTACTTTCAATAAGCATATTACGACAAAAATACAGTCGATACGCAGGGTTACAAATGGGACAAAGTGGCGCACAATGTCGCACCTCAATGGCACATAATAGGGTCATTTTGTCCCATTGAGCAAAAAGGCACCGGGAAAGAAAGTACGGTTCCGGGAAGCAGTGGCCGCTTCCCGGACCTTCTTGTGTATTGTCGGGCTGGCCGGAGCGCAAAGCACCAACTCCGTCGCCGCATTGTTTTCCAGCAGAGCAGGAGCTCGGCGCTTGGACTGGGAAACTTTCAGGAGCAGCCGAGGCTCTCGCCGCAGTTGAGGCACTTGTAACAGGCGCCGTTACGGACGGCGACATGGCCGCAATTGGGGCAGGTGGGGGCGTCCAGTTGGAAATGAGCGACTGAATCGCTGAGGGATTTGATCGTGCGATCGCTGGCGGCGTGAGGCGCATGGCCGTTGCCATGGTGCTGGGTGTCGGCCGCGGTGACGTCCAGCAGGTCGTTGTCCTCGGCCAGAGGCAGCTCAGGAACCGGCCGGTTTACTTTTTTTTTGACTTCCTCCATGAGGCCGGGCATGGCCAACTCGGGCTGATTGCGGTTGGGGGAGTACTCCTCGCGGTAACCGGGGATGAACTGGAAGCCCATCCAACGGAAGACATAATCGGTGATGGAGGCGGCATTGCGGATGTCGGCGTTTTTGGTGAAGCCGGAAGGCTCGAAACGGACATGGGCGAATTTACGGACGAGGGCTTCGAGGGGGACACCGTATTGGAGGGCCATGCTGGTGAGAGTGCCGATGCCATCCATGAGGCCTCCGATGGTGGAGCCTTCCTTGGCCATCGTGATGAAGAGCTCGCCGGGTTGTTTGTCGCCGAACAAACCCACCGTGAGATAGCCTTCGTGACCGGCGATGTCGAACTTATGGGTGATGGCAGTGCGGGTGTCGGAGAGGCGGCGGCGCAAGGGTTTGTCGCCTTGGGCACGGAGGCGGGCCACTTCATCTTCCAGCTCTTTGACGCGGGCTTCGAGGGCCGCGGGTTCGGCAGGGGCGGACTTGTCGCCGCCTTCGTTGGTGCGTTTGGTGTTGAGCGGCTGGGAGCGTTTGGAGCCGTCGCGATAGATGGCGACGCATTTCAGGCCCATGCGCCAGGCCTGGACATAGGCGTCGCGAATATTCGGGACGGTGCATTCGTTGGGCATGTTGACGGTTTTGGAGATGGCGCCGCTGATGAAGGGCTGGGCGGCGGCCATCATCTTGAGATGGGCGAGGTACTGGATGCTGCGTTTGCCACGATAAGGCCTGAAGGCGCAATCGAAGACCGGGAGATGCTCGGGCCGCAAGCCGCTTTGGACGGTGGCGCCGTTTTCTTCGACGTCCTCGAGAGTGTCAAATTTCTCGATGTGGGCGATGATGCGTTCGAGGTCCGCGGGGTCGTAGCCGAGGCGGCGGAGGCCCTCGGGAACCGTGCGATTGACGATTTTGAGCATGCCGCCGCCGGCCAGCAGTTTGTATTTGACCAGGGCAATGTCAGGTTCGATGCCGGTGGTGTCGCAATCCATGAGAAAGGCGATTGTGCCGGTGGGGGCCAGGACGGTGACCTGGGCGTTGCGGTAGCCGGCCTGCCTGCCGCGCTCCAGGGCGCCGTCCCAGGTTTTGCGGGCTTCGTCCTTGAGGTAATTGAAATCCTGGCTGGGCTGAATCGCTTCGACGGCATCGCGATGCTGTTGGATGACGCCGAACATGGATTCGACATTGTCAGGAACGAGCGGTTTGGAGACATGGTCGCAGTGGGCGTCGCGGTAGCCCTTGAAAGGACCCATGACGGTGGCGATTTCGGCCGATTGTTCGTAGGCATGACCAGTCATGATGGCGGTGATAGCGCCGGCCAGGGCGCGGCCCTCATCGGAATCGTAGGGCAAGCCGTAGCTCATGATGAGGGAGCCGAGATTGGCGTAACCCAGGCCAAGGGTGCGGAAGATATGGGAGTTGACGGCGATGGGAGGAGTTGGATAGCTGGCGTTATCGACGAGGATTTCCTGGGCGGTGATGAAGACGCGGACAGCGGCTTTGAATCGTTCGATATCGAATGAGGCGTCGTCGCGTTTGAACTTCATCAAGTTGAGGGAAGCCAGATTGCAGGCGGTGTTATTGAGGAAGACGTATTCCGAGCAGGGATTGGTGGAGTGAATCGGCTCGGTGCCTTTGCAGGTGTGCCATTTCTGGATAGAACCATCGTATTGGAGGCCCGGATCGCCGCAAATCCAGGTGCCTTCGGCGATTTTGGTGAGCAGGGCGGCGGCGTCCTTTTTATGCAGAGGTTTGCCGGTGGTGACGGAGCGAGTCCACCACGGGCGTCCTTCGAGGGCGGCCTGCATGAACTCGTCGCTGACGCGGACGGAAAGGTTTTCGTTCTGGTACATTACGCTGCCATAAGCCTCGCCATTGTAAGAACCGTCATAGCCCTGTTCGATGAGGGCCCAGGCCTTTTTTTCTTCTTTCTGCTTGGCGTCGATGAATTCCTCGATATCGCCATGCCAATCGCGCAGGGTGTTCATTTTGGCGGCGCGCCGGGTTTTGCCGCCGGATTTGACGACATTGGCAACCTGGTCATAGACCTTAAGGAAGGAGAGGGGGCCGCTGGGGCGCCCGCCACCCGAGAGTTTTTCCTTGCTGGAGCGGAGCGGGGAGAGGTCGGTACCGGTGCCGGAGCCGAACTTGAAGAGCATCGCCTCGCTGTGGGCGAGGTGCATGATGGACTCCATGTTATCATCGACGGACTGGATGAAGCAGGCGCTGCACTGGGGATATTCGTATTGGGTGAGGCCGCGTTCGGCCTGGGCGGTCTTGCGATTGTAAAACCAATTGCCACGGCTGGACTGATTGCCGACGGCATATTGGTGGAAGAGACCGACGTTGAACCAGACAGGAGAATTGAAGGCGCCAAACTGGTTGACGCAGAGCCAGGTCAACTCATCGCAGAACACCTCGCCGTCGGCTTTTGTGAAATAGCCGTCTTTGACGCCCCAATCGGCGATGGTGCGGCAAATGCGGTGAATGAGCTGGCGGACGGAAGTCTCGCGCTCGGGCGTGCCTTGCTCGCCGTAGAAGTATTTGGAGACGACGACTTTGGTAGCGAGTAAGGACCAGGATTTGGGCACCTCGACGTTTTCCTGTTTGAAGATGACCTTGCCGGCGTCATCGGTGATTTCGGCGGTGCGCCGCTCCCATTCGATCTGGTCGAAGGGAGAGACCTTGGGGTCGCTGAACACTCGTTCAAGGGTCAAAGTTTTTCTGGGCGAGGTTCCGTTGCGTTTGACAGTGCGCGTGGGGGGAAGAGTTGCGGTCCGACGCCGGCTCTGGTGAACGACTTCTTCGCTAACGTCAATCATGGTGTCCTTTCAATACGATTGCGCTGGATGGTCCCCGGGCCGACCCTCAAGAGAAGGAACATCCGCATTTTAGTCTTATCAAAAACTTTCCTGTTTCCTGAAACAATTGGGCCTCTCCTCGAGGCCCAAATAAACCCCATTAGTAGGGGAACACTCCAACCTTAACCGCTACATATTGGGGAGCAAGGAAATTTTCAAAAAAATTACGCAAACGATAAATACCCAGATGCGTGAGACATTATTTTGCAAAATCTGAGCCTCGCGTCCGGCTAAAGTGCTCACGGGTTGGGTTTGCGCCAACGCTCCCAGTCGGCGAAAAAGAGTTGGCCGAAATCTGCCGGCCAGGGGGCGACTTTGTGCAGTGGAAAGGTGCCCGGCGGTTCGCCATGGGTATAGTAACCAAGACAGAGACCGCCCCAGGTTTTCTCGTCACCAACGAGCCAGTGGGAATAGAAGGGGCTGTCGAGAGTGCGTTGGGTGAGGTAAAGGCCAACAATGGGTTTTTGGTAATCGTTGATGGCGAAGAAATCGGACTGAGCATTCAAAGTAAGCCACACCGACTGGCGGTGGCCGTACCAGGCCATGGCCCAGGGGACATCGCTCATGGTCAATTCGTTTTCGGCGACCCAGCCGGCGACGCTCTGAACGATGGGAGGAAAATAAGGGGGGTAGGCGATGGGGCTGGTTTTGGGGGGCAGAAAGACCAGCACCAGCGGCAGGCAGGTCAGGGCGCTAAAGGCCCCGATAATAAAGTAGCGGACTTCGTGGAAGGGCACGCGCAATTCGTCAAGCAAGAGATAGAAGAAACTGACGCCGTAAACGAGGACGACGGGGGCCAGCAGGACGAGGAGGTTTTCAGAGTTGATTTCGGGGGTGTCTTCGGAGAATTGGGTCCGACCGAGAGCCTGGACGATTACGAGGACAATGAGGCAGGAAAGCAGGAAATAACGCACGCGCCGGATAGCGGGGTTGCGGAACGAGACCAGGAGGCCAACCAGGAAAAAGGAACTGACCCAACTGCCGCCGAGTTTGGGGAGGTCATTTTGGACCAGGTGGCGAAGGTTGCCGATAAGTTTTTGCCAGAAAGCGTTGAGGGCGAAGTGGGAGAGGTCGGGTTCGATTGAGCGTTGCAGATGATGTTCGGGAAAGAGGGCGGTGTTCTCGTAAAGGGCGTAGGTGGCAGTGCCAAAGGGGGCGCCGCTGGCATGGAAATTACGCAGGATCCACGGGGTGAGGACGACGGCGAAGGTCAGGAACGCGGTCAGGCATAGAACGAAGCGTTGGCGGCCGGTGACCAGGACAAGGAAGAACAAGACCGGGAGGATGAGCCAGCCGAAGGCGTAGCGGGTGAGGCCACCCAGGCCGACCAGCAACCCGGCGACTCCGGCGAGGATAAAAATGCCGATTTGCCCCCATTTGGGTTCGCGGGTTTCAGCTTCGAGGAGGGTGAGGGAGCAAGCCAGCGCGGTGAAGATGAGCAGCACGAGCATCGTGGAGAGGCCGGAGACGCTAAACCGCCAGAAGATTTCGGTGCCCAGCAGCAAGAGGGCAGAAAGCCAGGCGACTTTGGTCTCGAACAGGTTTCGGGCGAGAAAAAAGGTGAGAATAATGACAGCGAAAAAGAGCAATTGGTTGAAAAGGGCGATCAGAAAATCAGGTTCGTAACGGAAGAAACGCCCGTCCTGGCTCCAAAAGGGATGGGTGATGTCCACGGGATAATGGAACGGCAAGATTTTCATCAGGCCGGCCAGGATGAGGGGATAAAGAGGCGGGTTAGTAACATCGGGATGATTAGTTTTGAGGCGAGCAGGGTCGGGATTGCCATTGGAGTCGCGGGCCGACGGATTGCACCGTTTAACCAGGTAGATACTGAAGGGCCGGATGTAGAGAGTGGAGTAGCCCTTGCCTTCGGCGATATTGCGGGCGAGTTGCGCGGTATCCATGGCTTCCTGGGAGGACATATTGCGATAAGCGCGCCAGTTGTAGCCAACCGTGAACATGGCCAGGGCGAGGATGGCCAGGCCTGTCCGGGCGTAGCGCATGCCGCCGCCGACTTCGAGGCGGTGGATGAAATTTTGGAGGGAAGCCATAGTGGTTCAGGATTCTTCGAGGTGGTATTCGTGGATTTTACGATGGAGCGTGCGGCGGCTCATGCCGAGTTTTTTCGCCGCCAGTGTGCGGATTCCCTGGGAGTCTTTCAAGGCGCGGATGATGAGTTCTTTTTCGGCCTCCTGGACGGTGAGATTATTGCGAGCCAGGAGACGGCGCGGGTCCATCCCGGCCGGTATCGGGGCCGTGCGGACTTTCAGCGGCAGATCGCGGGCGGTGATTTTGTCGCCACGACAGAGGGCGACCGCGTGCTCGATGGCAGTGCGGAGTTCGCGCACGTTGCCGGGCCACGGGTAACGAAGGAGCAGCTCCGAGACTTCATTGGTGAAACCGGTGATTTCCTTGCCGTGTTCCCGGGCGAACTGGTCGAGAAACGCCTTGGCCAGGAGGGGGATGTCTTCGAACCTCTCGCGGAGGGGCGGCAGCTCGATCGGCACGACGTTGAGACGGTAAAAGAGGTCCTCACGGAAGGAGCCTGCCTGCACGAGGGCTTCGAGGCTCTTGTTAGTGGCGGCAACGAGGCGCACGTCGGCGGTGAGGGTTTTGTTCGAGCCGACGCGTTGGAAAGTGCGTTCGCCCAGAAACCGGAGCAGCTTGACCTGGGTCGAGGTGTCAATCTCGCCGATTTCATCCAGGAAGAGCGTGCCGCCCTGGGCCGCTTCGAAATAGCCGATGCGCCGCTCATTAGCGCCGGTGAAAGCCCCCTTTTCATGGCCGAAGAGTTCACTCTCGAGCAGCGTGGGCGCCAGGGCGGCGCAATGGACGGTGACCATTGGTTGTTGGGCGCGCGGGCTGAGCTGGTGGATGATCTTGGCCACCAGTTCCTTGCCGGTGCCGCTCTCACCTTCCAAAAGCACGGTGGTATGCAGCGGGGCGACCTGCCGGACCATATCGAACACCGCCTTCATGGCCGAGGATTCCCCGATGAGGTTCTCCATGCGAAACTTCGAGTCGAGCCGCTGGTGGAGAGCGACGTTTTCGGTTTCGAGGTTTTGATGGCGGAGGGCGCGCCGGATGCGCATCTCCAGCTCATCGATTTGGAGCTTGGCCTTGGGAATGTAATCGTCGGCGCCGCGTTTCATCGCCTCGACGGCCAGTTCCTCGGAGCCGTAAGCGGTCATGAGGATGCACACGGGCGGCTGGGAAAGGGACTTGGCCCGGGCGATGAGTTTCATGCCGTCCTCTGAGGGGAGGCGGAAATCAGTGAGCAAGACGTCGAAGTGCTCGCGTTCGAGGAGGTCGGCGGCGGTTTTGGCGTCTTCGGCAATGTAAACGTCGAAATGGTCTTCGAGCGCGGCGCGGAGGCCTTCGCGCTGCGTTTTCTCGTCATCGACAATTAGAAGCGTCGGAGTCATTTCCAAGCCCGCAGTTTGAGGCTGCCGGTTTGAGGTTGGAGGTTAATGGCCGCACTGGGCTTAAACAACTGGCAATTTGAAATGGCGAATGTGGGTGGATGACTGGGGTTGTTGGATTAGTGGACTAATGGGATTGGCGCACCGTTTCTGCGTGAAGAGGGATTAACAGGGAAGAGGCGAAGACGCAAAGAAGGCGCCTTGGAATTTGCAGCCGGGACGCTGGGGGTCAGTCGTGCATCGGGGCTTCAAGCAGCCTGGGTTTGCGCTCGTGCAGAGGCAGCCAGATGCGGAAGGTGGTGCCGCGACCGACCTGGCTTTCCAGTTCGATGCGTCCGCCGTGGGCGCGGACGATGCGCTGCACAATCATCAGGCCCAGCCCCGAGCCTTTCTTCTTTGTGGTGTAGAAGGGTTCGAAGATGCGGTTGAGCTGGTCCGGGGGAATGCCGCCGCCGGTGTCGGCGACACTGACCCAGACGCCGTCGGAACCCTCGCCGGTTTGCAAGGAAAGCGTCCCGGGCCTGGTCATGGCCTGCATGGCGTTGCGGATGAGGTTGACCAGGACCTGCTGAATTTGGAGCGAGTCAATGGGAGTGGCGGGCAACTGGCGGGCAAGGCGGGTTTTGACGTGCAACCCGCGCGCCTCCAGCTCGGGTTCCAGCAGGTCGAGGGTTTTGAGGACGACCTCGTTAAGGGAGCCTGGCTTGATCTGGGGCGGGGTGGGGCGAATGGCCTGGAGGAACTGAGTGACGATGTAGTCGAGCCGGTTGATCTCGCCTTTGGCGACGCTGAGGAACTGCTCGAGCTTGCGGGCGACTTCGGCGGTGTCGCTTTCCGCGTTAAGGGCCTGGGAGCGGGGGCGGCGTCCGGTGGAGACGGGGCCGGACGAAGGATGGTGCAGGCCCTTAAGTTTGCGCACCTCGCGGTCCATGAGCTGGAGATGGATGTGCAGGGCGTTGAGAGGGTTGCCGATTTCGTGGGCGACGCTGGCGGCCAGGAGCGTGAGGGCCTGGACGCGCTCGCTTTCGATCGCCTCGAAGGTTTGCTGGCGGGCTTCGGTGGCGTCGTGAAGGATGAGCGCGACGCCGCTGCTGCCGGTGGCCTGGCCATCCAGAGGAGCGGCATAGAGGCGGAGAAAACGCGGGCGCGGGAAATGAACCTCGAATTCGTGGCGGACGGCGCCCTGACCACCGGTATTATCGAGGCGGGCGATCTTCTCCCACTCGGCTTCGGGGATGAAGTCGGTAATGGGCTGGCCTTCGACATTGGGTTGCAAGCCGAGGAGCCGAGTCACGGCCTGGTTAAAGTAAAGGATGCGTCCGTTTTCATCGACCACCAGCACGCCGTCTTCGATGGTGTTGAAGAGGGTTTCGAGGAAGGAACGTTCGCGGACGAGGCGTTGCACGACATTCTGCAGGCCTTCGGTGTCGAGCCGGGCGATACGGCCGAGGACTTTATCGAGGAAGCTGGATTTGGAAGCCATGGGCCTAGTGACGGGTGACGACTGAAAGGTGAAATGTGAAGGTAGCGAGACCTTGCGTAGAGCTGCTTCGGTTCGTCACCCGCCACCCGTCACTTATCACATTCGCACTCATTTGTGCTCGCGTGCGGCAAAGAGCTGTTGCAGGCCGGGCAGGTCATCGGTGTTGATCAGGTCCACCTCGTCGGCCAGGAGTTCGGTCCAGAAGGCGGGTTTGTCGGGCGCGCCCCAGAAACGGACCTTGCGGCCTTGCTCGTGGGCTTTGGTAACGATCTCCTTGAGTTTGGCCTTTTCGGCGTCAGGAATCGGACCGTTGCCGCGCCATTTGAATGATTGAGACCAATTGCTGCTGATCCAGGGGATCAGATTCGCCGAATCACGGGTCTCCAAATCCGGGAGGTCGCCGTCGAGAGCGGCGTAGCGAACGGATTCACCGGCGAACATCTCTCGAGAGCGATGGCCGGTGATGATGACGGTGATCGCGTTGGTTTCCTTCTTGTCGTCGCGAAAGACCGTGAGCATCGACGCGTACTGCTTAAGCACGTCGCGCAGCACCGGGTAACTGGTCTGCCAGTCCCCTTTGAATTCGATGAGGAGAGTGAAGTCGGGACCGTTCGGATAAACGTGGCCCCCGTTCTTCCGGACGAGTTCGCGCAGCGGGTCGAGGTAAAGGGCCTGGAGCGTGCGTTCGGGTTTGCACTGCCATCGGTCGTGAGCGACGAGGAATTGGCCCTCCACCAGGTAGATGTCGGCTTCGACGCTGCAGAAGCCGCGGTCGAGCGCGTCGAAAAGCGGGCGCTGGTGCTCGTAATCGTTATGGGCATGGCCGTGGATGAGCGGCGCCGGCTGGGCCTGGGTTTGGGTCAGGAGGCCAGGGAAAACTGCCGAGGCCAGCAGGAGAGCGAAGGCGCATTTCATAATCAAGTCCGTGTCAAAATCCGGGATCAGTTGTTATACTGGCCCTGCGGCCGTCGCTTGTACTTCTCGTAGAGCCGCGTATGCCGGTTTTCGAGACTCACCTCTTTGCCCGCAATCCAAAGATGCTTCACATTCGAGCGGATGTCGAGGATGTCGCCATCGGCGGCGAAAAGCGTGGCGTCCTTGCCTGCGTCGATGGAACCCAGCCGGTCCGCGACTCCGGCGATTTGGGCCGGATAAAGCGTCAGCCCCTTGAGCGCCTCGTCTTCAGGCAAGCCAAATGCGACGGCCTGAGCAGCAGCGTACGGTAGATTGCCAGTGAGAGGGGCGTCCATGCTCTGAAGGCCAAAGCTGAACGTGACTGGCACGCCTGCCTTGTGGAGCACACCAGGCGCCGCGAATTGAACGTCGTAGCAATCCGAATCGCGCGAGGGCAGCGTGAAGACGTGCGCGTAAATCACCGGGATGTGATTTGTGGCCAGCAACTCGGCGACTTTCCAGGCGTCGCGTCCGCCGGCGATGACGGCTTTGAAGTTGTTGGTCCTGGTCCATTGAACGGCGGCAGTGATTTGGCGGACTTCATCGGCATGAATGGCAATGGGCAGTTCGCCCCGGACATAGGGCAGCATGGCTTCCCAGGCAGGAATTTTTCCGGGTGTGGGTGCGTTGCCCTTGGCGGCGGCATCTTTGGCTTTAGCGTAGGCCTGAGCTTCCGCAAAGAAGTCGATCGTCGCTTGCAGTTTGGCGCGGCGTTCTTTGGCCTGTTCGTCCATTGATTTCGGCCTGGCCTTGCCCCGGTTTCGTTGGGCTGTGGCGATTTCCATGCTGGGCCAGAACAGGTGGAGAGCTATTGGCTTTTTGAGGGTTCGCTGCTCGGTGGTCCAGCCTTCGGCGGCCACCAGCCCGGACTGCCCGGAAACAATACCACCCTCGGGCACGGGTTCAAAAAAGGCGATCCCGTTGGCGCGCGAGACTGGAATCAGTTCCGAATCGGGGTTGACGGCGATCCAGGATTCTACATCGGGGGTATACTCACCAACTTCGGTGGTGTCCTCAGTCGCACGCACGCCGCTGATCTCGGTCAGGCCCAGGACGGTGTTCAAGGCGATGAACCCGGGATAGAGGTGCTGGCCGGTGAGTTCGACGGTTTTGGCGCCGGTAGCCGGGAGCGATTTACCGACGGCAGCAATTTTGCCCTCGCGGAGCAGAACCTGGCCCGGAGCCAAGGTCTCGCCGGAGATCGTATGCACGAACGCGGCTTTTAGCAGGAGCGTGTCGGCTTCGGCTGCGCCAGAGGGCATTCCGAACAGGAGGAACAATAGTGAAACCGAAATGGTTTCTACCCCCGCGCGAACGCATGCCGGAAAAGGTCTGCTCAAGCACATAATCGTAGTGTTACATGTTTTCTTTCAACCACGCGCGGACTTCATCATGGTTGCCGGTCATCATTAGTTGCAACTTATTCGGCTTGAAGAAAAGGAACACGACACGAATTCCACGTGAAACCCGAAACTCGAATGCATTGTCGTGCAAATGGCGCAGACCAAGGCCGGCATGGGCATGAGGCTTTCCAAAAGTGGCGACGAGTTGCACGAGTCGTTGGTTGATCGCTTCCAACTCCGAATCGCTGCGGCGTTTCGCCCATCGCTTCCAGCTCGGCCCAAGCTCAACTGCGAAGGCTTTGGACGGTCCCGTCCCATCGGGTGGTTCTTTCATGCCTGGCCTGTTTGTTGATATTGCGGACGGCACGCCGAAGTTCCTTCGCCGTGATGCCGTATTCCAGCGGCCCGTAATCCTCGCTATACACTTCCACAGGCCGCAAGGCGATAATCTTGCCGGTGCCCGAGTGGACGATGCCAATGTCTTCGCCTTCGAGCACCCGGGAGAGGATTGTGCCGAGCCGCTGGCGGGCCTGAGTTGCAGTCATTGTCTTCATACGCACATTATACTGTCATTCCTTGTCCAGGCAATGGCGGTCCTGCCCATCAAATTCGTGCTCCAGCGAGACGCGGAAGAAAGAGCTTTCGGTTTCCTCAGCACTCCCTGAGTCGCCAGCGCCGGCGGACAGTTTGGCGGCCTTCTTAGCTTTGGCGATCAGCTCCATCCTCTCCTTTTCCAGGCCAGTCGCGCGTACCCGTTCCAGCGCGCGGTCAAAATATTTTCTGCCGTCGATCCAGGTCTGCAGGCAAACGGTGCCGGCATCAAGCGGCGCTTTGGACCAAACGACGAAATCAGCGTCCTTGTCCGCTTCGAGGGAGCCGACGCGCGAATCGATGTGCAGTTGTTTGGCCGGATTCAAGGTGACGAATTTGAGCGCCTCGACTTCGGGCGTGGCGCCGTATTTGACGGCCTTGGCGGCCTCGGTGTAGAGCCGCCGCGCCAGCTCCGAGGAGTCGGAGTTAAACGAGACCACTACGCCGCGCTCACGCATCAAACTGCCGTTGTAGGGGATGGCGTCATACACCTCGAACTTGTAGGCCCACCAATCCGAGAAAGTCGAGCCACCCGCGCCGTGAGCGGCGATTTCATCGGCGAGTTTATAGCCTTCGAGGACGTGCTGGAAGGTGCCGATTTTTACGCCGAAACTTTCCATCAGCCGAATCAGCATCAGGATTTCGTCCTGGCGATAGGAGTGACAATGAATCCAGCGTTTGCCCTGGAGAATTTCGCCGAGGGCTTCCAATTCCAAATCGCGGCGCGGAGGAACGGTTCCGTCCTTTTTACATTGCTCGCATTCGGCCAGGTATTCCTGGGCGGCGGTGAACCGATTGGCGATGAACGTGCGCACGCCCATGCGAGTCTGGGGAAAGCGCGTGACGAATCTCTCCCCCCAGTTGGACTGTTTCACGTTTTCCCCAAGCGCGAATTTGATACCGGGCGGCGCATCTTCAAAAACCAACCCTTCGGGAGTGGCGCCGTCTCGCAACTTTATGACACAGTTCTGACCACCGATCGGATTGGCCGAGCCGTGAAGGAGATTGGCGGCCGTGACGCCGCCTGCCAACTGTTCGCGCAGATGGCCGGTTTCGGAATTGACCACATCAGAAATGCGGACCATGGCGGTGGAGGGGAGCGAGTTCTCGTTGACGGCGCCCAGGATGGCGGTATGGCTGTGGCAATCGATGAGACCCGGGGAAACGTGAAAGCCATGGCCATCGATGACCAGGGGCGGCCCGGCGTAATCAGAACGAAGGTCGAGTCTCTTCCCTACGGCTTTAATCTTGCCACCCACGACGAGCAAATCGGCATTCTCCAACCGCCCAACCGGTCCGCAGGTCCAAATCGTCGCGCCCTGTACCAGGACCGCTTTGGGCTCGAGTTGCGGACCCCGCCCTTCCAGCGGTGAACGGGCCAGGCGAATCTTCTGAAGGTCGCGCAATTGCTCTGTGTCCTTTTTATCCGATTTGCTTTTCTCGCCGGCCGCATCTTCAGAGCTTTCCTTTTCATCCTGGGCGGTCACTTCCGGCGCTTTGCTTTGGTCGGGTGGTTCCGGCTTGGCTTTGGCCGGTTCAGCGGATTCGGCGGAACCCGGCTTGTTGGACTTTTTTGCGTCCGTTTTGGCGGCCTTCGGCTCTTCGGCTGGCGAGCGATAAATCCGGCCATCGATCCAGACTTCGCGGACTTTAGCTCGCGGAGCAAAATAGCTGTCGCCCTCGACCACCGTCAGGTTGGCGAGCTTGCCGGCTTCAATAGTGCCGAGCTGTTTGTCCACTCCGCACAATTTCGCCGGCACAGTCGTCAGCGCCGCCAACGCGTCGGTCTCCGCCAGGCCGCGGTCCAGCGCGAGGCGCAAATTCAGTTGGAACTTCTTTTTATCTTTGAGGCCATAGGTGGTGAGAGCAATCTCGAGACCCTGGCGGCGGAGCAACGCCGCGTTCTCGGGCGCCCAATCCCAGCGACGCAACTGGTCGAGCTGGATTTGCTCCCAATCGTCATCACTCGGCAGTTTGGGCGGAGCAGGAAAATCCAGCGGCACAATGAAGGTCGCGCCGGCTTCTTTGGCTAGGTCGGGCCGCCGCCATTCTTCGCCGCAGGAGACGAGACAGAACTCCAGGCCAAGCTCTCCGGCGATGCGGCTCGCGCGCTCCACCATCAGCGCGCTTCCCGGTTCAAAGGCCACAGTCATTTTCTTGTCGGCAGCGGGGGCGAGGGCTTCCAGGGCGGGATTGTACTCCGGTCGCGGGCGACCTTCCGGATGCTGCCGGTAGTCGGCGTGGTCGAGCGCGTAATGCTGGGCATCGAAGAAACTTTGGCGGACGGTGGCAATCACACCCATGAGCGAACCGGGATAGGCGCGTTCTTCAGCCTGCTGGGTTTCAAATGCGACATGCTGGAAGACATCCGCTTTGAGAACAGTTTGATTGGGATTCTCGTCCGTAAGCCCGACCAGCGCGCTGGTGCCGCGAACGACGCCTTTAGAAGGGGCGATGACGCCGGTGGTGAACCCCATTTGCCGCAGAGGGGCGAGGATTTTGTCATCGGGTGAGTAATCCCGCACGGCACGATGTTCGGGGGTGATTTTGGCGATCTGATAGCCCGGACCGGGGTTGCCCATGTCGGTTTGGACTCCTGGCGCGCCATAGAATTTAACCCCTCCGGAGGTGAAAGCGGATTCGGAGATCGGTTCCGCGCTGGAAGTAGAAACGGGTGAGTTAGTCGCACCAAGAACCAAATAGGGTTCAATGAACCCGGCATATATGGTTGTGCCTTTCATGTCCCAAACCCGCGCATCGGCGGGCCGTGGAATGTCTTTCCCGACGGCCTTGATTAGCCCGTCACGGATAACAATCGTACCGTCGCTGAGGACTTCGCCAGGTTTGATGACGATGTTGCCGCCAACCAGAGCATGGACGCCAAGCGGCACTGGGCGGAAGCCGGGCGGAAGCAGGTCGCTGGCGGAGCAAACGCCCGAAGCCAGGCCAAAGAAAATAACGCAGAGGGAAACCAGCAGAAACAACCGGCGAGCAGGCTGGAAACGTGTGCTCATTAACGGGCGTCAGTCTGGAAATGCGCAAATCCTGGCTCGTGCAACGTGAGCTTCTAGTTTGCTTTACGATTTCGCGGCCTCGGTGGGATGTGAGAGAAGATAATCCCGAATTTCCAAGTTCATTCGGTCGATCTCTGCTAGGAAACCGGCGGCCGACATGCGATAGTTGACCGGGTTTGATTCGGTCTTGCGTAGTTGGGCCACTTGCCGGAGGAAGTGGCAGACGCGCTCCGAGGCGGCGTCAAATTCCTGCTCGGTTTTAATCATGCGTTATCACCTCCACTATCCCTCGTCGGGTGCCCTCGCGCTTGATTTGCCAATGAGTGATGGTTGCTGCTTCGCCTCCCGGCGCGGCTGCGCGCCGAATCCAGAAAATGCTGGCGCCCAACTGGTTTTGGGCTGCCTGATGGTCAAATACCACTCGCCGATCCGGGGCAACTTGTTGCACATCAAATGAGTCGTCTATTAGCAGAAAGATGTCAACGTCATTAGGCTCAAGCTTGGCGGTAATGAATGAGCCAAATATGACAAAGCGGGCCAAATGGCTGGTTGAATTTGCCAAGTCGTAAATTCTTTCGAGTCGTCGTGCCAGAACAGATCGCTGAAAAGTGCTCCGACCGAAATGTTGAATCACGTCGCTAAGCGGCGACTGGTGGATGCCTACCGGCAAATCCCCTCGTTCATCAAACGGCGGCCAGGTCTTCATTTTTCCTCTAATTTATCCAAACAAATCCATCTGCGGCGGAGGGGCCAGTTGTTTGAGTTTCTTGCGGTCCTGCTCCCGGCGCGTGGATTGCCGCACGTTGCCCTCCGGCGTCAGTTCGGATTCCTCGAGGTTGCCCAGAATCTCCTTGGCGCGTTCCAGGATCGCCTTGGGCACGCCCGCCAGCCGGGCCACCTGGATGCCGTAGCTTTTGTCCGTGCCACCTTCCACGATTTTGCGGAGGAAAACAATTTGGTCGCGCCATTCGCGGACGGCGACATTGAGGTTTCTTAGGCGCGGCAGACGGCCGGCCAGCTCGGTCAGTTCGTGATAATGCGTCGCGAAGAGGGTCTTGGCGCCGACCTGGTTATGCAAGTGCTCGACAATGCTCCAGGCCAGGCTCAAGCCATCGAAAGTGCTGGTGCCGCGGCCAATTTCATCCAGGACGATCAGGCTGCGCGAGGTCGCGTTGTTGACGATGTTGGCTGTCTCGCACATTTCGACCATGAAAGTGGACTGGCCTCGCGCCAGGTCATCGCTGGCGCCAATGCGGGTGAAGATCCGATCCACCAGGTCAATGTGGGCCTCCGCCGCCGGGATGAACGAGCCGGTATGGGCCAGCAAAACCAAGAGCGCTACCTGCCGGATGTAGGTGCTTTTGCCGGCCATGTTCGGCCCGGTGATGAGCGCGATCTGGGTCTGGTTGTCGAGCCGCGTGTCATTGGGAACAAAACGCTCATCGCTCAGGTTTTGTTCGAGCACCGGATGCCGCCCGTCGCGGATGAACAGTACCCCTTCACTCCCGAGCTGCGGCCGGCAATAGTTGAAAAGCCGGGCTGTCTCGGCAAAAGAGCCGAGCACGTCCAGTTGGGCCAGGGCCACCGCCGTCTGCTGGATTTCAGGCAATCGCCCCAGCACTTCCTCGCGCACTCGCTGGAATAATTCGTATTCCAGCTTCACGCTGCGTTCTTCGGCGCCGAGGATTTTGCCTTCCATCTCCTTCAGCTCCGGTGTGATGAACCGTTCGCCATTAGCGATGGTCTGCTTGCGAGTGTAATGCGGCGGCACTTTGTCCAGGTTCGCCTTGGTGACCTCGATGTAATAGCCAAAGACTGAGTTGAACCGCACCTTCAGCGATTGAATGCCCGTGCGCGTGATTTCGTCCTGCTGCAATTTGGCAATCCAATCCTTGCCGCCGCGCATCGCCGTTCGGAGTTCGTCCAGCGAAGCATCGAAGCCGTCACGGATCAGCCCGCCTTCTTTCAGAGCCAGGGGCGGCTCCTCGACAATCGCGCGGGCGATCCGGTCCACCAGGTCAGGCAGTTCGGTGACTTGAGATTCCAATTCGCACAGCAACAGGTCAGAAGTCTCGCCTGCCGCCTGCAACATTGGGTTCTTCGAATCCGCATCCAAATCCGGCAACTCCTGCAGTCGTTCAGGGCGCCGTCGGGACGCCTGCCCTGGCTTTTGCAAGGTTTGCTTCAACCCGGGAAGCTGTTCCAGGGCCAGGCGCAGGGCTGCCAGGTCGCGGGCGTTGCCCGTGCCGACACTTAAGCGGCCGATGGTGCGCTCGAGGTCGCGTACTTGGGCCAGTTGAGGACGGAGACTCTCCAGAAGCCCGATATCCTCGATGAGCATCTGAACCGCTTGTTGGCGCCGTTGAATCGGCTCGGCAGTGGCCAGTGGCTGCGAAAGCCAATCGCGGAGTCGGCGCGCCCCCATCGGTGTGACCGTCCGATTCAACGCGCCATAGAGCGAGGCGTTGCGCGGCGCGTCATGGTGGAGCGGTTCGAGAATCTCCAGGTGCCGCAGGGTGGTGAAATCGAGCGCCAGAAAATCGCTCCGCTGATAGAAGGAGATGCGGGTCAGACTGGCCGCGTCGCGCCGTAGATGCTGGGTCAGATAATGCAACACCGCGCCAGCCGCCCCCGTCGCCGCGTTCCGGTCCTTGAGTCCGAATCCGTCCAGCGACGCCACCTTGAAATGGTCGCGGACGGTGAACAGCGCCGTCTCCGGCGCAAAGACCCAATCATCGTAGCCATTGAGAATCCAGCCGAACGCAGCCGCGGAGTTGGGATGGCCAGACCTTCCGGGGTCGGCGACAGGAGGCCGGAGTGCGCCCGTCTCGGGCGCCGCGCGGTTCGCTGCGCCAGGCGCGTCGGAGTTCTCCGCGCGTCGGTTGGCTTCGGGAGTTGCTGCGCCCGAGGCCGGCGCACTCCGTGGAGCGGTGCTGGCAAGTCCGGCTCGGCCAGGGTTGCCGCCCCGGAGTAGATCCCGTAGGCCGGCGGCTTCCCCGGGATAAATTATTTCCGCCGGCCGCAATCGTTGCAATTCCCCAAGCAGCGTCAGCTCGCCCTCCACCTCGGTCGTTAGGAAATCGCCCGTCGTTAAATCCGCCAGCGCCAGCCCGAAGATCTTCCCCGACGGATAGATTGCCGCCAGAAAGTTATTTCGCTCCGCCGTCAGCATCCGCTCGTCGAAATGCGTGCCCGGACTGAGGATTTGAGTGACCTCGCGTTTGACCAATTGGCCGGGGCGCGCGTCCTCCATCTGATCGCAGATGGCGACTTTGCGTCCGGCCCGAAGCAGGCGCCCGATATAGGCGTTGGCCGCGTGGAAAGGAATGCCGCACATGGGGATGACGCCGCGTTTCGTCAGCGCCACATTGAGCAATTGCGCCCCGGTTTGGGCGTCGTCGAAGAACATCTCGTAAAAATCCCCCAGCCGAAACATCAGCAGCGCGTCTTTGGGCAGCTCGCTTTTGATCCGGCGATACTGCGCCATCATGGGGGTGAGTTGGGCATCGGCAGCCATCGCGCGCAGGTTAACCGAATGCGCCACTGAGGCAAGCGCGCGCGAAATCCGGAGGCCGAATCCCGAAGGCCGAAAGAAACCCGAGCGAAACCAATTGCCACAAAAGATCACAAAGATCACAAAAGAAAACATCAGGAAACATTTCTTTGTGTTCTTTGTGTTCTTTCGTGGCCAGTTCATGATTTCGGCCTTCGGATTTTCACGCATTTTCTGTAGCGTCGGATTATGCCCAGTAGCGTGGGGCAATCCTTGAAAAATCGAGGGATTCCCCCTTTTTTGGTTTTTCAACTCGGCATAATCAGAGGGCTTGAAGGAAGGCCAAGAGTTGGTCTGGCGGGCGATACCGCACAGCACGCCCCTGGAATGGCATGGCTTTGGCGAGAGCCTTTTCCTTCTTTTCAAGATTGGCGTCAAGGTGGTGTCAATCGATTCGTCCCCCAGCCCCAAAGCAATGATCGAGCGATTCACCCCATGTTGGAGCATGGTTCATCGCGGCATACTGCGGAGTGTCTGCCGCAGAAATTTCAAAGTTCATTGTTACCTTTTTAGCTTGGAAGTGCATGAATATTTGAGTGCCAACGAATGACATGGAACTTGTGCGGGAATACGTCGCCGACCAGTCTGAAAGCGCTTTTACTGCGCTGGTTTCACGTCATACCAATCTTGTTTACTCAACAGCATTACGGCGCGTGGGTGATCCTCAACTGGCCGAGGAAATAACGCAGGCAGTCTTCAGCATTCTTGCGCAAAAGGCGGATTCACTTGGCAAAGGCACGATTCTCTCCGGATGGTTGTATCGCGCTACTTGTTACGTGTCCGGTCACGCATGCAAACAGGAACTTCGGCGCCGACGGCGCGAACAGGAGGCTTACATGCAATCCCTTTCAGACACAACTGAATCCGAACTCTGGCTGCAAATCACGCCTCTGTTGGAAGAGGCAATGCTGCGGCTCGGCAGGACGGATCGCGATGCACTCGTGCTGCGATTTTTCGAAGGGCACAGTGTGAAAGAGGTCGGCGCGGTCCTGGGCACAAGCGAAGCGGCAACAAAAATGCGCTTGAGCCGTGCAGTCGAAAAACTACGCGCTTATTTTTTCAAACACGGAGTGACTTCGACGACAACGGCGATTGCCGGAGCGATTTCCGTCAATTCCATTCAAGCCGCGCCGGTGGCGTTGGCAAAGACCGCAACTGCCGTCGCGCTCGCCAAGGTCTCGGCGGCTTCAGCATCAACTTCGATTCTCATCAAGGGAGGATTAAGAATTTTGGCGTGGGCAAAGGTTAAGAGCGTGGCTGTCAGCGCCTTGGTTCTGGGAGGCTTGGCCGTTACTCCGCTTGTTGTTCATCATTATCAGGAAATCCATAACGACACTTCGTCGGAACACTGGAGCATAAATTTGCTCGCGAACCAAGGTTATCGAACTCCTGAAGCAGCGCTGCAGACTCTGCTTTGGGCCATGACCCACGCCGACTATAGTGCGTGCATGGCCAGCGCAACGCCCGAGCAGCGGGCTAGAATGGAGAAGGATCTGAAGAACGATCCCAGGGAAACTTTTGCCGCTCGGATGGAAAAGAAATTCACTCCGGTGACAGGATTTCGAATCACGGGCCGCAGGACCATTTCGCCCGACACAGTTGAAATTGATTTTGATGTCGAAGGAGTGCACAAGGCGGACAAATGCATTTTCAAGAAAATTGGCGACGAATGGAAATTTGACCAATGAATTTCATAAAAACTCCCGTTATTTTGTATTGCATCACGGCGCTTGCGGTCGCCTCTGGACGGAGCCTTGCCCAGGATGGGGACTCGAACGCGTCTGAATCAGCACTCACGGAGTCTTTTGGACCACATCTGGCGGCTTTCCTGCCCAAGCTTCAGGCCAATGACACTAACGCCGCTGCCGCTTTCTGGCAGGAGGTCAACGGCAACTGCCCGATAGTTCATCGTGGGGCTGGCGACCCTGGGCACTGCCAGGTGACGTTCATTTGGCGGGGAGACGCCCAGACGAAGCGAGTCTCCCTGCTGGGCGGATTTCCGAGCGGTTCCCTTGCAGCACCATTGGTTCGACTAGGTTCTTCCGATGTCTGGTTCCGGACGGAAACGCACCCGTCGGACGCACGGTTCCAATACGTTTTTCAAGTCAACGGTCCGGAGCAGATACCATTCAATTCCCGCGCGCTCATGGAAGCCATGGGAAAGTCTCCTCCGAGGAAGGACCCGTTCAACGCCAGGGAATTTCAAGGCTGGTCTTGGGTAGAGTTGCCGGATGCACCGCCACAGCCTTGGATTAAGGAACAGACCGGCATACTCAGGGGCAAGGTCACCAAAACGACCTTTAAGAGTTTCACCCTGAAAGCGGAATATCCTTTGTCGATCTATACGCCGCCCGGATACGGCGAAAAGGGCAATCGCTGTTGGTTAATGGTGGCCTTTGATGCGGGGTTTCCCACGATGGAACTGAGCTTGAACAACTTGTTGGCCGCCGGAAGAATTCCGCCCTTGGTAGTGGTCGGAGTCGGAAATATTAGCGGGGAGAGCCGACAGAGAGACCTTGGCGGCTCGACCCAGTTTGGAGATTTTGTTGCTGGTGAATTGGTCCCTTGGGCTCGAACCAATTACGATGTGCATGCTGATCCAGACCGAACCATCGTTGCGGGAATGAGCCTGGGCGGTTTCATGGCGATCTTCTGTGGCTTGCATCACTCCGGCACCTTTGGGAAAGTGCTTGCACTGTCGCCAACGCTGATCGTCGCTCCGCACCAGGAAGAAGCAATTCCGGTTTGGGCCAAAGAACAGCCTGGACTGCTCGCTCGCCAATTCTCGACTCGTCCCCGGCTCCCCTTGAGCTTCTATTTTGGGGTTGGTCGATACGAGACCTTCCTACCATTCAGCATGGTCTATGAAGCCCGCCGTCTGCGGGACGTTCTAGCAGCCAAGGAATATCCCTTAAACTACGCCGAATGGGATGGGGGCCACATGGAGGTTTGTTGGCGGGGGCAGTTCGCCGACGGATTGATGTGGCTTACGTCTCGTCCACCAACGGGTAGACGCACTCCGTAGCCCGAAGAACTCAGGAATAGCCTTCCTACAGACGCTCTAATAATGCCGAGTCTAAAAATGAAAAAATTGGCGATTCCCGAATGATTTTGAGGAGCCGTCCCGGCTACTCGGCATAATCCGACGCTACGGAAAATAGCCATTATGCCGAGCTCGGCATAAGGGCTATTCCTC
Organism: Binatia bacterium; assembly: GCA_035566895.1. Lineage (GTDB taxonomy): Bacteria > Verrucomicrobiota > Verrucomicrobiia > Limisphaerales > UBA8199 > DATMQA01. The sequence goes on along the minus strand of DATMQA010000038.1, from coordinate 14,807 downwards.
CTCTTGACGCGTCGAGGTCTGGCCCGCATTTTATCGGTGTAATCCGCGTCGTTTCGCGGCCAAAGCTTATGCCGATTTACGAATATGCCTGCCCGAAGTGCCGGGTAATCTTTAATTTCCTGTCGAAGCGCGTCAATCCCGACCGCTTGCCCAACTGCCCTAAATGCGGCAACAAGAAAATGACCAAGCAGATGAGCCGTTTTGCCATGTCGCGCGGGCTGAAAGAGCCGGCGGCAAAGACCGACGCTGGAGGAGACGAGCCGCCGGCGCCTGATTTTGACGACCCGCGGATTGAGCGCGCAATGATGGAAATGGAAAGGGACATGGAGCACTTGGACGAGAACAATCCCAAACACATGGCACACATGATGCGCAAGATGAAAGACCTGATGCCTCCCGGCACCGTGCCTAAAGAGTTGGATGTGGCCATCAAACGTCTTGAGGCGGGCGAAGATCCGGAGAAGATCGAAGAGGACATGGGAGATGTGCTGGGTGATTTCATGGGTGGAGATGAGGAAGGCGGTGGGATGGGCGGGGGCGGGCCATACTCGCATGATGCGGGATTGTACGATTACTGAGGGTCACGTGGTTACATGGTTACAAAGGCTGCATAGTTACAAAGGCCTGACGCCCAGCTTGCCGATGTAACCTTGCAACGATGTAACTTTGTAACTTTTCCAACTGATTCCCCATGGCTCACATCCACGAAAAGATCGATTTCACCGTCGTCGTGATTGTCGTCCACCAAGGCAAGGTTTTGCTGATCCATCATCGCGGTTTGGACAATTGGCTGCCGTTGGGCGGGCATATTGAACTGGATGAGGACCCGGAGGCTGCGGCTTTGCGCGAGGCCAGGGAAGAGAGCGGGCTGGAGGTGGAATTGCTGGGTGAGCGCGCGCCGACGAGCGGCGCTGGCACGCGCGCGCTGATAGCTCCTCGGTTCATGGACATCCACCGCATCACCGAGACGCACGAGCATATCGGCATGATCTATTGGGCGCGGCCAAAAAACGGAAGCCTGACGCTGGCCGCCGCCGAACATCACGACATCCGCTGGTGCTCCAGCCAGGAACTCAATGACCTCCAACCGCCCATGTCCTGCGCCGTGAAGTGGTACTGCCGGAAAGCGCTCGAAGAAATCCAGCCCGCGTAGCGTCGAGGTAATAAGCTGTCAGACTGCTTGGAATATGGATCGCTTGCGTCACCGCGACCGGTTGCTTTCGCTGAAATACTCGACCATCGAGGCGTGTTTCAGCGTGCCGATGCTGAACCTGACCCTGCCGAGCTTTCCCTTCGTGCTGGTGTTTGCCGTCAAGGGCTTGGGCTGGCAGGCGGCGGCAGTCGGTTGGATGGCGGCGCTGCCGCATATTTGCAACTGCCTGCAGCCCCTGCTGCTGGCGGGGCTATCGCGCCGGTTCTCAAGTTACGCGTTGCTGGTGCTGACCTTCTCGCTGGGAGCGCTGCCGTGGCTGTTGGCTCCGACGTTACCGGCGGTGGGCCCCGCTCGCGACGGAGTGTTTGTCGCCATGCTGCTGACCGCAACCTTTGCCAGCAGCCTGTCGAGCGTCACCTGGTCCTCGGCCATTTCCGAAATCGTGCCGGAACGTCTCGGGGGCCGCTACTTTGCCCGGCGCAACCTGATCTTCGGCGGTTGGACTCTGCTGGCCGTCTTGACCGCCGGCCATCTCGCGGAGTGGCAGGCCAACTCACTGGCCGCGTTCGGCTGGATTTTTTGCGTCGCGGGCGGCTCGCGGCTGATGGGTTTATTTTTCCTGACGCGCATGCGCTTCCCGGCGGCCGTCCGGGAACGGCGGTCGCGCGCGATTGCGTTGCCGGATCTGCTTGCGGTCTTCCAAAACCGCAATTACCTCGCGCTCTGCGCTTTCATCGGCCTGTGGGGCCTGCTGCTCAATAGCGCCATGCCCTTTTACACCGTTTTCCTGGTGGAACAACTTAACCTGGGCATCGGCAGCGTGGTGAAATTGACGACCCTCTCAAGCCTGGGCGGCCTGGTGACGCTCAAAGGCTGGGGCCGCTTGTGCGAGCGCTTCGGCAACCGCCCGGTGTTGCAAGTCAGCGCCTTGCTCTGGGCGGTCACGGCCCTGGCCATGTGGGGCCTGGCCCGGCCCGGCTGGACCTGGCATTTATATATCGGTTACTTCATAGTCGGCGCGATGACGGCTGGTTTCCAACTCATGCAATTCAATCTCATGGTCAGGCTGGCGCCGGCGGATTTGCGCGCCGCTTACGTAGCGGTGTTCCTGGCCGTGACCAGCCTGCTGACCGCCGTCGGCCCGATCCTGGGTGGGCAGTTGCTGCGGCGGTTGCCGCCGCAAATCGGACTGCTGTTTGGCCAGCCGGTTTCGAGCTTCCACCTGCTCTTTGTGCTCTCGAGCTTCGGTTGCATTCTGGCGACGCACCTGGCGCAACGGGTCCGCGAACCGGCGGAGCAGCCCGTGGACAGCGTATGGCGCGAAATGAGCACGATGCGCACCTTCAATCCCATGCTGAGCGTTTTGGCTGTCGGCGAACTCATGCTGACCCCGCGCGGTCTCGTCGCGTTGGGTCGCCGTTCGCTGCGGTCGGTCCGCCAGCAGGTCAAAGCCCTGGAGGACGTCGGCGAGGAACTTGTCAGCAGCGGGCGCGAAGTCCTCGGCCGGCCCAGGCGCCGCGGGTGAGGGACAAACAGCCGAAACAGGCGGGTGCCTCCCTTAAGGCACCAGCAGCAGGCGAAAAAAGCGCTGGGTGGAATTGCCGAGCGAGTTGGAAGCCGAGCCCAGCGAGCCCGTCGCCGTGAGGACCTGAATTTCGGTCCAATTGCTGTCTTCCAGATGGTCCTTGGCCTGGAGGTCATAGCTGTCGCCCGGAATCGAGTTCCAGCTCAGGATCGTGCCTCCGTTACTGACCGCGATGGACTGGATCTGCAGTGGCGCGACCACCGTCAGCGTGGCAGGACTGCTAAGCAAGCCGCCATAGGGGGAGCTCACCTGCACGCCGTAATTGGTCGCATCACTGAAGGAAACCGATGGCAGCGTCAAAACCGCGGCGGTGGCGTTCGAAAGCGAGGCCGTTCCCTTCTGCCACTGGTAGGCCAGTGTGGTGCCGTAGGCGCCGACGGAGAAGGTCGCGGCCGTTCCGGCGTGATTGGTCCGGCTCATGGGTTGGCGGGTGATAATGGGATCGTTCACGAACAAATTCGCCGGTGGACTGTTGCTGATACTGCCAGCCTCATTTGTGACCACCACAATGTATGACGCCGCGTCGGCTCCCAGCACATGGGTTAGGGTCAGCAAGTTGCTGCTCGAGCCGGAGATGTTGCCGGTGTCGCTCAGGTTGGTGCCATTTTTAAGCCATTGATACGCCAACGGCGCGCTGCCGCCGGCGCTCACCAAAAAATTGGCCGTCGTGCCGGCATCGTTGGTGAGGCTGAACGGCGCATCAAGCAGCACCGGCGAGACTGCCAGGGTGGCAGCCGTGTTGGTGAGGCCGCCCGAGAAGGCCGGCATGGTCGAGAATGTGTTGGTGATCGCATTGTCCTCACCGGTGAAGACATAAACCTGGGTCGCTAAATCGGCGTTGCCGGAAAAGGTCGCGGTCAGAATGCCCGCCAGCGTGTCGTAGGTGCTGGCCACCAGGCGAGAGGTGCGCGTAGCGCGCACATACTGGCTGGCGTAGTCCAGCGTCACGTATTGCGGGTTATATGAGCCCAGGCTGTTGGTCACCCCTTGCAGGATGGCGCGCCAATTATTGGTGGTGATGGGGGTTTGATTCGAGGATTGAGGGATGGGAATGATGAACCATTCGTGCGTGAACAAGGTGCCCATGGCCATGCTGTCCAGTTCGAGTTTCACCTGGGACACGCCCCGGGCGATGCTGCCGGCGACGTCATTGTCCGGGCACCATTCGTTGCAGGTGGTGTTGTCCCTGACCTCCACGTAGCAGTCAAAGAATTGGTTGGTAAATTCCGGGTGCGTCGGGATGTTGAGGAAGTCGGCATAAAAGAAGTTCAAGTTGGCTTCGCCGGCGCCGGGCGTCTCATAAAGCCGGTAAGGCCCGGCAATGAGCCAGGGAGCTGGAGGCGTGCCGTATTCAACCGTGTTGGGGGGAACCTCCGTAGGGAAGAACTCCACGCCCCAGGCCTTTAAACCGGCGAAGGCATTGAGACCGACCTCCGAATAGTGCGCCACGGCCACCTTCGAGATCGGAATGCCATTGGTCGCGTGCCACTGGGTGCCGATGTAAAAGTTGTTGGACATCACGCTGTCCGAGTAGGCGGTTTCGCTCGGGTGATTGAAATAGAAAAAAGCGGTACAACAATCAAAGGAGTGAATCGAGGCCGTGACCAGGCCATTGGTGACCAGGCCGCGCAGGTCCGCTGTGTCCGCCGTCTGGACCTTGCTCATGAACAAGCCCGCCCATGGCTTGAATCCCATCTCGTTGGCGATGTGCGCCCACCAAAGCGGCCCGGCAACGTCATCCATCCGCATCGTCACCAGGTTGGGCAGACCGCGCATCAGGAAAGGTTTGCGCGCGCTCCACACCACGCTGCGCCAGACCAAATCATCCAAACCATCGATCGGACCCAGCACCGTGCTGACCATCCAATCGTAACTGCCCCATTGCACCGCGCGGCCCTGGCCGTATTGGGTCGCCGCGACCAGGGGCCGGCCCCCGCTGAGCGCCACCGCCGTGGCGTTCGTTGGGACCGTAATCCCCGGCAGCGTGATGCTGGCCCTAAAGGTGATCGAACTATTAGTCGTATGCCGCGCCGTGATAAAATGCATTTGCGAGGCGGGTTGGGTCGGCGGCAGGCTGACACTCGAACCTGAAGCGCTGGACCCATAGGTGAACCCGAAGATGCTCTGCGCAAATGGGTAGCGCCCGGCCGTTCCCGAATAAAGATCGCTGTCAAAGCTGACCAGCCCGGTGCCGTTGGAGACCGCCAGCGAAAGGTTGCTCTGCACTGCACTGGTCAGATAGGTCAGGTTCGTGTCCAATTGCCGGTGACCGATAATCAGCACGGCGTAATTGCTAATACTTTGGCCGGGAGGATTGGTCGATATGTCCTGGACGGCGTAAGGGAAACCGAAATTGTCCAGATACGGCTGGATGAAATGCTGGAAATCCGCATACCTCGCGCTGTGCGAATTAACCAGCACCAGGGCCTGAGCCAGAAGAACCGATTGCGGATTGACCGCCAGCGGCGCAACGGCGCTGACGGCCGAGCCAGCCGCGTTGGTGACCAGCACCGAATACCCGCCGGCGTCCCCCGGCTGCGCGTTGGATATCGTCAAAGCCGCGCTGCCGGCGCCACTAATGCGGCCGCCGTCAACCAGCCCGGCGCCGTTGAACCGCCACTGGTAGCCTACCGGGCTCGTTCCGACCGCGCCGACGGTGAAGTTCACCGGACTTCCAGCCGTGACGATCCGGCTGGCGGGCTGGTTGGTAACGACGGGGGCCACCGGTGCCGAAACCGCAGTGAGAAGGCTGGTCCCAATCGCCAGGAGGGAGGCAATCCCTCTGGCGCGCAGGCGGTTCCGGTTGCACATATCCGCTGAAACCATGCTAAGGTGTCAACGCCTACCATACACTCCTTTTCCAATCCTGCTAACCAGGTTTGCTCTGATATTTGGGGGTGGCTATGGAGCCAGACGGATGCGGTAGTAACAACCGGGCCAGGTGGCGGCGGCCCCGACGTGCAGGTAATTGGTCACCGTGTCCCCGGTTCCAGGGACGGTAATGATGGGGCTCAGGTCCGCAAAGCCGGTGGCGAGTGAGGTGCCCATTTGCACGACGTAACTCTTCCCACCGACAGCCGTCCAACTCACGCGAACATCCTTGCCCGTCAATACCGCTGAGGTAATGTGGAAACACGAAGCGCTATTGGTCGGGTTTGTCCCGGCCAGGTACTCCTGCAGGTTGCTCATCCCGTCATGATCGGGATCAGCGTCCGCCACTGTGGGATCAAACGGGTCGAAGCCGTATTGCTGCTTCCACCAGTTCGGAATGCCGTCGCCGACCGGGCTCTGGTTCGGGTCGAGCTGAAGGGTCCGGTAAATCAGCGTGCCGCCGAGGTGGACAAATTGAGCGCAGGGATTGGTAACGATCAGCGTGTCCACCCGCAGAGTGCCGCCGAAGAGCGCTAATGAGCCGCCATACACCTCGAACACGGCGTCGCCCGTCTGGTTGGTCACGACGACCTGGCCGCTGTCCAACTGGAGGAGGTTGTTGCAGTAGAGCGGAGCGTATCCGACGGTCAAGCTGGTGGCGAAAACCAAACCGCCTTCGACGAACAAGGCGTTGTGCGAACCCAGATCGCCAATCGCAACCTGTTGGCTCCGCCAGGTGCCGCCGGACTCGACCCGCACAGTATTGTTGCTGCTGCAATCTTCCTCGCCCACCAGGCCCCAGTAATCGGTCACCAGACCGCCATCCCGAATCACCAGGCTGTTGCCGGAGCCGAAGTCGCCGACGAACACCGCCGTCACGTTGCTCCAGACCGAGCCGGCGCCGGTGACCAGCGCCTGATTGTTCCAACTGTTGGTATTATATCCGACCACGCCCCAGTCGTCGCTCACCCAGCCGCCGTTGCTGAGCACCAGGCTGTTGCCCACCCCGCTATACCCGGCAAACACATTGGCAGAATTGGTCCAAAACGAACCGGCGCCGGTGACCAGCGTGCTGTTGCTGGCGCTGCCGCTGGTCTTCCCCAGGAAACCATTAGCGCTGAAGACCCGGCCGCCGTTGCTCAGCACCAGGCTGTTGCCCACGGTGAAATCTCCGACATACAGGTCGGAACTGTTGGTCCAGACCGAACCGGCACCGGTGACCAGCACGCTGTTGGTGTCGCTGCCGGGGTTCGACCCCACATAACCAGTCGTGCAAATAACCTGGCCGCCGTTGCTGAGCACCAGACTGTTGGCTGGGCCATTCAAACCAACGAACAAGTTGTCGGCACAGTTCAAAACCGCTCCGCCGCCGGTGACCAGGGCCCGGTTGTTACTGCTGGTGGAATCGCACCCAAGGGCGCCGTCGTGACTCACTCCAAACGCTCCGCCGGTGCTCATCGTCGCCCCATTGCTGATGGTCAGGCTGCCGCCCACGCCGTCAAAGCCGACGAACACGCTGTAACTGTTCTGCCACGAGGTGTTGGTGCCCGTGACGAGCACCGAGTTGTTGCTGCTGCCGGCGACGTAGCTGATGTAACAGAATTTGTCCGAGATGGCGGCCCCGTTGGCGGCCGTGAACGAGTTGTCGTGGCCCTGGTTTCCGGTGAAAATGTAACAGTTGACCGAGAAGCTCGAACCGGGACCGCTCACCAGCGCGGAGTTGTAGCCGCAAACGTTACGACCGAAGTAAGCGTAATAGCCCAGCACCTGGCCGCCATTGGTCACGATGAGACTGTTGCCCGAGCCCAGCATCCCGAAATTCATGTCGCAAGCGACTGCGGAATTGTCCCAGAGCGAACCGTTGTCGGAAACCACCAGGGTGTTGCTGTTGCCGGTATCCCACAAACCGATGGTGGCGTAGGCACTCACCACGCGGCCGCCTTTATTGATCGTCAATTTGTTATTATCCCCATGATAGCCCAGCAGGCAGGTGGTCGTATTGCTCCACACCGAACCTGCGCCGGTGACCAGCACGCTGTTGCCGCTGCTGCCGGAATTTTCGCCCACATACCCCGTCCCGTTGAGGACCCGTCCGCCATTGGTGATGACCAGGCTGTTGCCGGAGCCGGAACATCCAAGCAGCAAAGTGTTCATGGAGTTCAGGCTCGAATTGGTGCCGGTAACCGTCAGGCGATTGCTGCTGCTGGAGGCGTCATTGGCAATGTAAGTCGTCTGGGTGGTCTGGATGCGCCCGGCATTGCTGACGACCAGGGTATTCTGCCCGCCGGAATAACCGAGATACACATTGGCATTGCTCCAGACCGAGCCGTTGCCCGTAACCAGCACGTAATTGTTGCTGCTGACGGGCAGGCAGCCCACCTGTGCATCGGCGTTGGTGAGGACGCCCGCGCTCCGAATCAGCAAAGCATCGGCGAACGTGTTTGAGCCAACCAGGTAGTTGCTCGCCCAGTTGAGGGTCACGCCGCTGACGACGTTGGTTTGGTAGTTGGCAGTGAATTGCCCGACCGCCGATTGAATTCCCAGCCCACTCCCCAGGAGAAAAAAGAACAGCAAAACCTTGCGTTGACTTTGGTCCATGGTCACAAGAGAGGCTCTATTTGGAGCTGGAATTTCGAGCTTCTACGAGGGTCCTCTCCAGCCTTTCCAACCGCTGCTTCAAGTCCCGGATCTCCTTCTCTTTCTCTTTTACCTCTTTCACCTGTTGTTCCAGTTTCTGATTCAATCCCTGAATCGCCGCCAGCGCCACGCCTCCTTCATCGCCGGCCGAGATGTGCCGGTTATCTTCGCCATTCAACGAAAACGCGGCGAAAAAGTCCTGCGCCATTGGGCCCATGTGGCGGATGTCGGCGGCGTCCCCTTTGTAATTCCATTCCGTCAGCGGCAGCGCCGCAACTTTCGCCAGGACCGACAGCGAACTCACGGCGGTGAAATTCTCCTTGGCATTGCGATCGCTCGTCAACTGGACGCCGTGCGCATAGACGTTGCCGGTATTCGTGATGTTGCCCGAGTCTCCGTCGAGAATGATATTGACCGCTCCATTGGTGCTGCGCACGTCCAGATACCCGCCCGCAGTGGCCCCGGTGTTGGGCCACACCTCGAAGCCGTTCCGAAACCGCAGGTGTCCCGTGCCGGAACCCCCGCTGACCGTGATCCCGGGAACGGTGCTGTCGTTGAGGACGGCCACGGTCCCGGCGCCGTTGACCAGGCGAACCCCGCCGCCGGCCCGCACGTTGAATTGATCGTTACCGGTGGAGGGGAACGGTGTGCCCGAGGAATCGGCCCAGACGAAAGAGCCGCTATTGGTGGCCTGAGCAGCTCGGCCCGCGGCCAGCGAATACGGGCCGATCGCCAGGTTGGAGAACCCGCCCGGCACCGTCGCGCAAAATCCACCGGCCGTGTTGCTGTATCCGCCGCCGATCACCGCATAGCTCGCGTTCGTCTGGATGGTATTTCCAAACCCGCCCCCGATGCTGGAATGGTCGGCTAGAGCCTGGATGGTGTTCCCTTCGCCGCCGCTGATGGCGCTCTGGCTCGATGAGATATGGTTGGGGTTCGCGGCCGTGCCGCCACTGGCGATGATCGAGCCGTCCAGGCCCGGGTCCACTACATTAGCGCTCGAACCGCCGATCATGTCCGGGACCCCGTTTAAGCCCGCCATCAGCTTGAGGCCGCCGCTTTGGTCCGCCAACGTCAACTCGGCGCTCTGTTGTCCATCGACGTTTATCAGCTCCACCAAGAGGTTGCTTGTCAGGTCCACTGCCATCAGATCCGGTTTGCCATCGCCGTTGACATCGACCGCAGCAACGGAGTAATACTGCGCTCCCGGAATGTTGGGAACCAGGGAGATTGGCTCTCCGAATGTGCCGTTGCCCGTGTTAAGCACGACCAGCAGGCCCTGACTGGAGGATGCGCCGATCACGTCCAGCTTCCCGTCGCCATTCACATCGGCTGCCGCAATGTTGTTGACGGATGGGAAATTGGTCGCGGAAGTATAAGCTGTGGTGAACGTGCCATCGCCGTTGTTGGTGAGCACGCTTAACGTGCCGTCGTTGTTGTTGCAAACCAGGTCCACGAGGCCGTCCCCGTTGGCGTCGAAAGCCAGCACCGAGCGCGGCTGATTCCCTACCGTGTAGGTCGTCGGCAGGAAGGTGCCGTTGCCGTTGTTAATCAGCACCGACAAGGTATTGGTCCCGAGATTCGCGCAAATCAGGTCGCTTCTGCCGTTTCCGATGATGTCGGCGGCGACCACCTCGACCGGATTCGTGCCGACTTTAAGCGTCGCGCTATAGACAAAGCCGCCGCTGCCGTTGTTCGTCAATATAGTAAGGTTGTTGGTCCCATAGTTGGCCGTGATCAAATCCGGCTTTCCGTCGCCGTTTACATCGGCGGCCAGGACGCAAGTGGGGTTGAGACCGACCGTGAGCGTCGCATTCGAGCCAAATCTCCCGTTACCCGCGTTCGTCAGCACCGTGATGATGCTGGCCGGCGGGCCGTTGGGAACGTAATAGGAGCAGATGAGGTCCGGGCGACCGTCGCCGTTCACGTCGGACACCGCGATCCAGAAGGGGTTGGTCGCCACGTTCAAGGTGGCGTCAGTGAAGAAACCCCCGCGCCCATCGTTGGTCAGCACGGATATGGAATTTGACAGGATATTGGCGACGGCCAGGTCCACATGCCCGGCTCCGTTCAGATTCGTGGCACCAGTGACAAAAACCGGCTCCAGACCCACGCTCAGCGTGGCAGTCAGGATGAAGTCGAGGCCGTTGGATGTCAGCGTAAGGCTGCCCGCACTGGCCAGGCCGGAAAGCGGAATATTGGTAATATTCGCGCCGTTGCCCGAGAACGAGCCGTTCAAGGTCACGTTCCCTTCGCCGTTCGTGACCACCGCGCTGGATAATTGGCCCACGGAAATCGTGCCGGTGATGTTCGCAGCGGCGACCGAGCCTGCGCTGGCCGCCACCCCGGCGTTGGGTGCGTAAACCGCGTACGGGCTTGGCGTAAGCTGTTGGCGGGGAGCCAAATCAATAAAGGTGCCGGTGCCATTGGTCCGCGCCGAGATGTCCAGCCAGTAGGTCGTTCCGTTGAACACTCCGCCACCGAAATCCAGCGCAGCAACGAACAGGCCGTTGGACACCGCAACAGCGCTGTTGGTGATCGGCCCGAAGGCCGCGCTGCCGCCACTACTGGTTGTGTACAGCGCGAACTTCAGATCATATTGGCCGGTGACCGGGCTGCCGTTACTGTTGAGCCGGCCCTGGTACGTGAATGCGGTGCCCTGCGCGAAAGCGGTCGTCGCTGAAGCCAGCACGCCGCAACAGGCAGCCAGGTATATCAAGGAAAACAGTCTTTTCATATTTCGAGAATTCCTCATAAAACTCGCCCATGTGAGCCGAGTCGGTTTAACGGTGATGCGTTGGTGTCGTCCCCTTTTTAGCTCCAAATGAATTGAATGCAAGACCAGAATTGCAACAACTCAGCCACGAGAATCCAGGTTTTTACGCTGGGCGGCCTCTAGCTCAAATCGTCACTTCCCAATCAAAACGAGCGGTTCGAGGTAAATGTTTCGAAATTCAACGACCTTGCCTTCCGCCTGCAATCCAATGGCGCCGGAATCCACCGAGGTGCCAGTCGCTTCGTTTTGTAAAACCCCATTCACCCGGATAATCACCGTGTTGCCACGGCAAGTGACGTCGCAAGCATTCCATTCGCCGGCTGGCTTTTCCGAACTATGCTGGCGACGCGGCAGGCTCTCGGCCTTCGGATCCGCGAGCGAAGAAATGCGAGAGCCGCCGTTGAGCCGTAATTCGCAATGGTTCAGTTCTTAAGACGATAAAACCCGGCGCCCGGGCCGATGGGAACCGTCGCCTGCGACATTCCGTTCGTGGTTACTACGAGGTTGTCAGCGTTTGTCCAGTTTGTGCCGGAGAAATCGGACGCCGTTTGCAGATGGAAAGTGTCCCTACTGGCCCAGCTCAAGATTAGTGTCCCGCCCGAAGCCGAAGTGTTCAACATCGGAGCAGGCGGCAGGAACACTTCCGCCGATCTGGTTGTGCCATTGGTGGATGCCCCGCCGGCGGCCAGGACGGCTCCATTGGCCAACAGTGTGGCGGTGTGGGAATAGCGAGCGACAACCAGGCCGCCGGACCCGGACCAGGTGCCGGTCGCCGGATCATAGATCTCGGTATCAGACAGAGCTCCCGCAAGGGAGTTCCAGCCACCCGAGATGAGCACCCTGCCGTCTCGTAGCAGGGTTGCCATATGGCTGAGGCGGATCACACTCATGGGCCCGGTGGGACTCCAGGTGCCGCTGGCCGGATCGAACAACTCCGCGCTGTTGTAGGTGCCGCTGCCGCCACCTCCGGCCACCAGCACCTTCCCGTTGGGCAGCAGGGTCGCGGTGTGGGACGAGCGGTTGGTGGTCATGGGACTGGCGCCAGTCCAGGTGCCGGCGGCCGGATCGTACAGCTCAGCGGCAGAAAGAGTGCCGAGATGGTAGCCGCCCGCGACCAACACCTGGCCATTGGGCAAAAGTGTGGCCGTGTGGTTGAACCGCGGTGAGTTCATCGGGGCGGTCGCCGTCCAGGTTTCGCTCGCCGGGTCATAAACCTCGGCATCGGCAATCCCCTGCCTCACGATGCCGCTGAATCCGCCGGCGACCAGCACCTGGCCGTTCGGCAGGAGCGTTGCCGTATGAGCGTTGTGACCGGTGGTCATGCTCCCGGACGCTCTCCACGCGGAGGTAGCCGGATCGAACAGCTCAGCGCTGGCCAAACTGTGATAGTTCAAGCCGCCGGCAACCAGCACCGTGCCGTTAGGGAGAAGCGTGGCGGTAGAGTAATACCGATTGGTTGTCAGGGGGCCGGTCGTGGTCCAGCTCGCCGTGGTGGGATCAAAGAGTTCCGCGCTGGAAAGGTCGAAGCCGCCCGCAATCAGCGCCCGGCCATCGGGAAGCAGGGTGGCCGTATGCAGGCTGCGAGCGACACTCATCGAACTCACTGGCGTCCAGGTTTGAGCGGCGGCGTCCCGAAGGGCGGGAAAATATGCCAATAGGGCGATGAACCCCAGGTAAAACCGGATTCTCCTCGCGAGGGCGCTCATCTTCCGACGGGTCGTCCCCCCGCCAAAACACTCAACCCCCGCGCGGTCAATTTCGAAGTTTGCGATCGTTTTCATAATGTGCTGATTGTAACCTTCAGTTCACTTAATGAATGGACGGGGCCGGCCAAATACCGACGACGATTTAAAAAAGTAGCTAAATTCAAATAACGGGTTCTCACCCCGATTTTCCCGATTTGCCCAAGGTGGGTTCTGATTGGATTGAAAATACAACGGAAGCTGCTAAGCTGCATGTACTCCCATGACGGCGAAAATGCGGAAAGGCCGGTAATGAAAACGCAGAGGCGCCAGGTCCGGTTGTTGGCGACGCACGTTTCTGTGCCCCTTGGTCCACCGCTTCGCCCCCCTCCGATTCCGTTTCTCACGCCAATCTGACAAACCTATGAAACCAAATCTCCGCCACCTGTTCGCCTCCATCCGCCCCGCACTGACTCTCTCTGCCGGGCTGCTGCTATCAATTTTCAACCAACCGCGATCAACTGCCTTCGCTCAGGGCAGCCTCACCCCGCCTGGCCCGCCCGGGCCGACGATGAAAACGCTGACGCAAATCGAGCCGCGCACGCCGATTTCATCCCTGCCCTACACGATCGCATCTGCCGGAGCCTATTATCTGACCACCAACCTCACCGGCGTGAGCGGATCCAACGGGATCACCATCGCCGCCAACGACGTTATTTTGGATCTGAAAGGCTTTTCGCTCGTGGGAGGGCCCGGCTCCTTTACTGGCATCCTCGTGTCGGGCAACCGCACTAATCTCTGGATTGGGAGTGGAACGATCCGGGGTTGGGGTCAGGAAGGCATCGACGGAACGACCGCGCAGTCCAGCGTGTTCGCGGACTTAAAGATTATTGGCAGCGGCGATGTCGGCTTGCGCAGCGGCACGGCGGCACAGGTCACCCGCTGCACCGCCATTGGCAACAGCCAGGAGGGCATCCTCACGTTCGACGGTTGCGTGATCAGCCAGTGCGCCGCGGGCAACAACGGCGCATCCGGCATCTACGCGGGCGGCAATTCTCGGATCACCGATTGTCCCGTTCGGTTTAACGGTTACAACGGCATCACGGCCTCTTCCGGCTGTTCCATCAGCGGTTGCACGTCGGCTAACAATAATAACTCGGGCATCAGCACTGACACTGGCGGTTCGATCAGCCATTGCACCGCCGCGGCCAACCTCGTCCGCGGCATTGACGTGGGCGCCGCTTCCTCAGTGACGCATTGCACGGTGCTGGGAACCGGCAACTACGGCTCGACCGAACTCCTGTATTTCGGAATCATCGCGGGCGACGGCAGCGTGGTGGCGAATTGCACGATCCGAAACTACGATGGCGTACCTGGCGGCGCCACTTCCACTTCAGGCATCTTCGTCAAGAACAACTGCACCGTGAACGGATGTTCGGCGTCCGCGAACAGGATCGGCGTCTTCACAGGGTCGAATTGTGTCGTGACGGCGTGTTCCGCTGGCGGCAATGCCAGCTACGGCATCTACCTCGGGGCGTACTCAACCGCCAAAGCCTGCGCCGTGTCCACTAACGGTTTTCAAGGCATTGATGCTTATGGCGGGTATTCTACGGTTGATGGGTGCACCGCCAGTGGCAACAAGAACTCAGGAATAGCCCTCGACGGTGATGGAAATGTGGTCTTGAACAACACGTGTGATGGCAATGGCACGGGACTTACACTTCAGGCCGGAATCCTTTGTTTCATCGGCTCACGCGAGCGGATCGAGGGGAATCACTTTTCCAACAACAACCTTCGCGGACTCTATGTGGACTCCTCGTCCACACACAACATCATCACCAGGAATATCGCGATCACCAATTCCATCCAGACGATCGGTTACGACGTCAACACGGCGAACAACGACGTCGGGCCGATTGGCCGGGCCGCCACGGCCACCAGCCCGTGGGCCAACCTGCAGTATTAGCCTGACTTTCGCAACTCGACCTGGTTTTTGAGAATTTTCGCGAGGTGAATTCATTGTTTTCCGTGGAAATCAGCCGATTTCGTTTCAAAAACGCCTTGTAGTGCAGACCTAGTCTCTTCCGCCAGCATTCGAACCTG
>DATMQA010000037.1:0-11234 GCA_035566895.1 Binatia bacterium | reverse complement strand
TGGCCCCCCGATAGGGAGCGCCGTTGTTGTTATACACGTAAAAATTGCCGGTGCCGCTCCAGGCGACCGTCCCGGCATTGGTCAGCGCGTTATCCAGAAACTTGCTGCTGCTTCCGCCCAGGCTCAACAACCCGTTGGTCGTAATGGTCATGGGGCTGCCGCTCAAAGTTCCCCCCGACCAATTGAACTGACCGTTGATGGTCACCGGCGCAGAAAGATTGATGGTGCCGCTGCTGAAATTGAGCGTGTCATCCGGACCAGGTACCACCGAAGGCGTCCAATTAGTGGGGTTGAACCAATCCGGGCTGACCGAGCCATTCCAGGTCAGATTGGCCGCTTCCGCTGAGATACAAACTGCGAGCCCTGCCACGGCGCAAACACGCTTTAGCGAAGCGAGGGCCGGTGCACCTGTGAACGTAGTCACTTGAGATTTCCTTCCCGGGTCGGTTGCGGAGCGCATGTCATTTCCCTCCTTCCAGTTAAGCCGTATTAGGTACTAAAAAAACATAGTTCCCTTGTTCGTGTATCTGGTGACAAGTAAAAAGTAAGAACTCAGGTGCTTCTTGGCAAGCACTTTCGCGCAAGAATTCATCAAATTCCTCAAGCGACCATTAGCCCCCAGGCATTGGCCCCTCGCCATGTTCATACCCGGCCCAGCGCCCTGTCCGCCGTCAGACAACCTTTGTCGCGCAATACATAGTAGAGGCCACTGTCGCCAACCGCGAGCGGCCCGGAAAACAGAAAACCGTACAACCAAAGATGAAAGCCCAGCTCCCCGTGCTACCTTCCCGCTCCTCGCCGTCGCCCGTCCACTTTAGACCGCCTCCCGCGGTTTTAAGCTTTTTTAGCGGTTTTTAACCTTTTTTAACCCTAAATTTTTTCCCCGTGCTCGATTTCCCTCCAGCCACGAGACGCCGCCGGGCCGCTCCCCTCACCCCCTAAATCCTAATCCTGGTCGTAATCTTAATCCTAATCCCGAAACCAGAGAATGAATATGGATTCCCATGCACGCATTTGGTAACCAGGCCCAAACGGTGGTCGGGATGCCGCCCCAGCCCCCTGTCCGCCGTCAGACAACCTTTGTCGCGCCATACATAGTAGAGGCCACTGTCGCCAACCGCGACCGGCCCGTAAAACAGAAAACCGTACAACCAAAGATGAAAGCTCAACCCCCGTGCCACCGTCCCGTTCCTAGCCCCCGCCCGTCCACTTTAGACCGCTCCCGCGGTGTTAACCTCTTTTAACCCTAAATTTTTTTTCGTGCCCGATTTCCCTCCAGCCACGAGACCCCGCCGGGCCGCTCCTACGCGCGGACGGAATCGCCATCTATTTTTCCATTACCCTTTCGGGAACCGTGACGCCGGCCGCCGCGGCTTTGGCGAGCAACACGTCCAGGTTTTCAAGGCAAAACCGCGACCACGATTCATAACCGGACGGGTCCTTGGCTGCTTCCGCGATCGGGATAAACTCGGGACCGGCGATGCCGCTGCGCCGCCCGGCCACCGCCTCATTGGACAAATGCATAACATGAACAACTCCAAAGTGCACGCACCCCACCTCGGTGCTGTCATCGTTGATCACCGCTACGGCAGCTTCCTTGATTTCGTCGATGGCCACCTCTTCCATCAGTTCGCGGCGCATCCCCGCCTGATAGCCGCGGTCCGTTGAGAACAGCTCGTGATCGTCTTCGGAGATATGCCCCCCGATTCCAACGGAATACAACCCGTGGAGCCGCGTCTCCTGGCCGCCGCGGCCCCGGCGGTATCGCAGGATCTTGCCATCATGGAACAGGAGGACGTAAGGGATGAGTTGTTTGTAACGTTTGTCCTGCTCGGCTTCGCTTCGGTTCAGATAAACAAGCTGTGCGGAGGCCGTGACCACGGGCAGGTATTTCTCGACTGCGAGGCTGAGGCCCTGGAACACGCCCAAATCCTCCAGCAGTTGCCGTTTGAAGCAAAGCACTCTTTCTTCTTTCGCCATTCGTCTAATTTCCGTTCATTACGGTAGCTGGCAATGGTGATTATGGGCTTCGGCCGTCACGAGTAAAACATGTTAATTGTTATTCACGATGTTTCGGCAGGTTATTCACAATTGCAGCTCCGAACAGCCTTGCGGAGCTCAGGATTATCGACTATCACGCTGACAGTGCCCGAAGGAATTGATGAGTACCGACAGCAAACGCAGCAACGAAAGGATCCATAAATGAAAACAGCCCTGATATTCACCGCCGCAGTCGCCTGCCTGAGCGTGTCACTCGGAGCGGCCGAATCCGACGCGAAAGCCGACGTCACTGCCGCCGCAAAGAAACTAGCCGAAAAGGATAATTACAGTTGGCACACGACCGTGGTGGTGCCCGAGGACGCCCGGTTCAAACCAGGCCCGGTCGAGGGCAAAACTGAAAAGGATGGGTTCACCCTGTTGAGCATGACCAACGGCGATAACGAACGGCAGGCCGTGCTGAAGGGCGAAAAGGGCGCCGCCACCACCCGTGATGGGGACTGGCAGTCGCTTTCCGAGATGGCCAGCGGGGAGGGCCCGGGCCGTTTCATGGCGATGATGCTGCGGAATTTCAAGGCCCCGGCCGACCAGGCCGCGCAGCTCGCTACCGACGCCAAAGAGCTTAAGAAGGAAGGCGAC
This sequence comes from Binatia bacterium, assembly GCA_035566895.1. Taxonomy (GTDB): domain Bacteria; phylum Verrucomicrobiota; class Verrucomicrobiia; order Limisphaerales; family UBA8199; genus DATMQA01. The sequence goes on along the minus strand of DATMQA010000037.1, from coordinate 8,597 downwards.
CTGTATTCGAGCGAACTGACCGAGGAAGGCGCCAAGAAGCAGCTCAGCTTTCGGCCCCGAGCCGGCGGGGATGCCCCGAGCGTCAGCAATGCCAAAGGCTCAGTCAAATTCTGGTTGAAGGACGGCGCGCTGACCAAATATGAGTTCAACGTCAAGGGCACCGTCAGCTTCAACGGGAACGACTTCGACCAGGACCGCACTACTACCGTGGTCATAAAGGACGTCGGCAACACGAAAGTGACGGTTCCCGACGGGGCGAAGCAGAAGGTGTCGTGAAAGCGGTGTGCGGCTTGAGCGGATGTGGAGCTTTTCGGTCTGTCCGGGGGGCTGCCCTAGCGCCGGCGGGGCTGGACCTGGGCTTGGGAGGCGCGTTCACTATAAACATCGCGCCTCTCCGAGGCTGGGGCGTCATGCAAGTGATTAATTGCCTGGATGTGCTTAAGGTGCGCGGCATAGTGCGATTGGCCGTTCTGCTCTTTTTGGCCCTTGCGTCTACCCTCTTTTCGGCGCCGGCGTCCGCTGCCGCGCCTGGCGAGGCCTTTCCTGTCAAACTGAGCATTGATGCATCGAAACCAGAGGAGGCGCTGAATCCGTTCTGGCGCTTTTTCGGCGCCGATGAGCCGAACTACGCGACGCGGAAGAATGGCAAGAAATTGCTCGTGGAACTCGGGGCGCTCGCTCCCCAGAGCGTTTACTTCCGCGCACATAACTTGCTGACCTCCGGCGATGGCGCCCCCGCCCTCAAGTGGGGGTCCACTGGCGCTTACGACGAGGATGCCCAGGGCCGGCCGATTTACAATTGGACCATTCTGGACGGCATCTTCGACGCTTACCGTGAAAACGGTATCAGGCCTTACGTGGAAATCGGGTTCATGCCCAAGGCGTTGTCCGTCAATCCAGAACCGTATCAGCACCACTGGAATCCCGAGCAACGATACGGCACGATTTTCACGGGCTGGGCCTTTCCGCCGAAGGACTATCAAAAATGGAGCAACCTGGTTTTTGAGTGGGCTCGGCATTGCGTCCAGAAATACGGCCGGGCGGAAGTCGAGAAGTGGTTTTGGGAAGTCTGGAACGAGTCGAACATCGGTTACTGGCGCGGGACGCCGCAGGAGTTTCTAAAGCTCCACGATTATGCCATCGACGGCGTCCGGCGGGCGCTGCCGACCGCCCGGGTTGGGGGGCCCGACGCCGCGGGCAGCGGCGGCAGGTTCACGCGAGCCTTTCTCGAGCATTGTTTGCGCGGGACGAATTTCGCCACCGGGAAGGTCGGCACGCCCCTTGACTTCATATCCTTTCACGCCAAGGGAGCGCCCATCTATACCAACGACCATGTGCGTATGGGCATCGCGGCCCAACTCCGGACCATGAACGAGGGCTTTCAAATCATCGGGTCCTACCCGGAACTGAAGGATAAACCCATCGTCATCGGTGAGTCGGACCCGGAGGGGTGTGCCGCTTGCCAGGGAGCCTCGCTGGCTTACCGGAACGGAACGATGTATTCGAGCTACACGGCGGCTTGTTTTGCGCGCACCGAGGAGTTGGCCCGCAAACATGGCGTTCGTCTGGAGGGCGCGTTGACGTGGGCGTTCGAATTTGAAGACCAACCCTATTTCGCCGGCTTTCGCACGCTGGCCAGCAACGGTCTCGACAAGCCGGTGCTCAATGCCTTTCGCATGTTCAGCCAGATGAGCGGCCGGCGGCTGGCCGTCGAGAGCGGGCACGCTGTGCCTCTCGAAGCTATGCTGAAGGCGGGCGTGCGTGGCGAGCCTGATGTGTCCGCGATCGCCAGCCTCGCTCAAAGCAACCTGTGCGTGCTGATGTGGCATTACCACGATGACGACCTGCCTGGTCCCGACGCGGCTGTGGAAGTTGCTGTCGAAGGACTTCCGCGAGGCAAAGGTGAAGCCCGGCTCGAGCATTTTCGCATTGATGAAGACCATGGCAACGCCTTTGCCGCGTGGAAACGGTTGGGTGCGCCACCGCGTCCCTCCGTTGAGCAATACGCTCAACTGGAAAAGGCTGGCCATCTGACCCTGCTGAATACGCCTGAAACGGTCAGGATTGAGAATGGGAAGCTCACCCTGGGGTTTTTGCTTCCTCGCCAGGGCGTTTCGCTCCTCAAGGTGACGTGGTAGTGAGAGTTATTTCTTCTTTGCCGCCAGGGCTTTTTCGATGGCCGGCGCCAGGTCCGAGCCGCGGACAGCAGGGCCTTCGGCGAGAATCTTCCCCGTGTCGCCATCCACCAGGATGGGCCGAGGAATGGACTGGATGCCGTATTTCTGAGCGAGCTCAGCCTGCCAAAACTTGCCATCGTAAACCTGCGGCCAAGCCATCTTGTTATCCTCGGTGAACTTGACGAGCTTGGTTCCGCCATTGGGTTGATCCAGGCTCACGCCAAGAACCTCGAATCCCTGTGAGTGGAATTTCTGATAAGCCTCGACCAGATTAGGAATTTCCGCCCGGCATGGGGGGCACCAGGTCGCCCAGAAATCCAGCAGCACGACCTTGCCTTTATAGGCATCGGGGAACTTGATCTGCTTGCCGTCGGTCGTTTTCGCTTCGAACCCAGGAGCGTTTTGGCCCGCGCTCAGATCCGGGGCCGCATCGGCCGCCGCGGCGCGGCCAGCCAGGAAGGAGATGGCCAGGGCGGAGGCGAGTAAAAGCGAACTATAACCAGGCTTTGAAATTTCCATGGGGCAAAGTAATGCTGAAGACCTCAAAGTCAAGGGAGGTAGCGGCTTAATCCCTTCGGAACGGTGTGCCCAGGGCTTTTGGCGCGCGGGAATGGCCCACAAAACCTGCGAGAACCAGCATCGTTACCACGTAGGGGAGGATTTGGATAAACTGGACTGGAATCGGTTTATCTCCCCACAGAACAATCCCTTGCAACCGAATTTGCACCGCTTCAGCGAACCCGAACAGCAAGCAGGCCAGGGCGGTTGGCAAGGGTTTCCACTTCCCAAAAATCAGCGACGCCAGCGCCATAAAACCCCGCCCGGCGGTCATATTGCGTGAAAACGATGACGAGAGAAACACCGACAGCGTTGCTCCGCCCAATCCAGCCAACGCTCCGCTTACCAGGACGGCTGCCCAGCGCACACGATTGACCCGGAGACCGGCCGCGTCCAGCGCCTCGGGATGTTCGCCGGCGAAACCGAGCCACAGACCGGCGGGCGTATGCGCGATTCCCAGCCAGCAGAGGCCCACGGCGAGCCAGACCAGGTAGAGCGGGGCCGATTGAAATCGTTCGTTGATAGGGATGGACGGGGTCGAGCCGGTGACGTCGTAAAGGATTTTGCAGAGAAAGGGGGTAAGCCCGAGGGCGAGCATGTTGATGGCCGTCCCGGCCACGATTTGGTTCGCCCGCAGGCGGATGACTACCAGCCCATAGACCGCTGCCAGCACCACGCCCGCGGCCATGCCGCAGGCCGTGCCTAACCAGGGGGAAGTGGTGGCCAGCGTTCCCACCGCAGCACCGAAAGCGCCGATGAGCATTAAGCCTTCGAGCGCGATGTTGATGACCCCGGAGCGCTCGCTGATCATTCCGCCCATGGCCGCGAAAATCAGCGGGGTCGAGACGCGAAGCGTGGATTCGATGAGTTGACGGAGCATCAGCCGGTTTAGAAGGTTACATGGTTACAAGGTTGCATGGTTACGAAGTTGCCCGCGGCGCTTCATCCAGGTCCATAGAGCGTCTGCGGAAACCGATAGAATGATCAACGCCTGGAGCACCAGCGACAGCTCCCGGGTGACGTGCTCGGTTTCCAGGTCCAGGTCGCCCGTTCCCTTGTGCAAAGCGCCGAAGAGCAGAGCCGCCAGGACGACCCCGCCGGGCTGGTTCCGGCCCAGCAACGCGACAGCGATACCCATGAAGCCGTAGCCGGGAGAAAAGTCCATCTTGAACCTTCCGGCGTTTCCCAAAACCTCACCAATTCCCACCAACCCGGCCAGAGCCCCCGCCAGGGAGAGAGCAATGATCCTGATTCGGCCTGCTTCAATGCCCGCCGCGCGCGCGGCCGCTTCATTCTGCCCGACCGCGCGGATTTCATAACCGAGGACCGTTCGCCAGAGCAGCACCCAGACCAGCCCGGCGGCCAATAACGCGAAGGGTAGGGCGGCGCTCACGGGGGCGCCCCGGAAAAACCCGAACTGATGGATTAGGAAGGCGGGCGCGACGGGCCGCGTTTCCGGATTCTGTGAAGCCGGATTCTTGAGCACGTAGAGGGTGACGAAGCTCGCCAGGCCAGCGGCGATAAAATTCAGCATAATCGTATTGATGACTTCGTGACTGCCGCGCCGGGCGCGCAACCACCCAGGTATAGCTCCCCAGATGCCGCCGGCCCCGAAGATCGCCAGACTTGCCAGCACGGGCGACAAAGGCCAAGGCAGTCCGGGCCAAAGCGCGCCGATAGCCGCCCCGGCCAACGCCCCGACCGTGAGCTGCCCTTCAGCTCCTATGTTGAAAAGGCCGGCGTGAAAAGCCACGGCCACCGAAAGCCCGGTGAAGATTAGCGGAGTCGCATAGAACAGTGTCATCCCCAAATCGTACCGCGAGCCAAACGCGCTCCTGACCAAAATGAGCAGGACGCGCCCCGGATTTTCCCCCGCCAGCCAAGTCGCGCCGAGACCCAGGGCGAGGCCAAGGGCTACGGCAAGCAGGGGCTGGGCCAAGCGTCTCATGCTCCTCCCATCTTTAATCCTAGTTCCCGCTCCGACACCTCCCCGCGCTTGAACTCCGCCACCAGGCGCCCTTCATATATCACCAGGATGCGATCCGAGAGCGTCAGGATCTCGTCCAACTCAGAAGAGACGAGCAGTACCCCGGCGCCTTCGTCCCGGGCGCTAACGAGCCGGCGATGGACAAACTCGATCGCCCCCACATCTACCCCGCGCGTCGGCTGGGCCGCAATGATCACGTGAGGGTGGCGCTGAAATTCCCTGGCCAAAATGAGTTTCTGCTGGTTGCCGCCGGAGAGTTTTCCCGCCGGCAGATTCAGGTCGGCCGGTCGCACCTCATACTCTGCCACAGCCCGACTCGCTGCCTCGCGCAGACGCATCAAATTTAAGAAGCCAGCCCGACTGAATACCGCACTCCTTTGCAATCCCAGCAGAAAGTTCTCGCTCACGGGGCGCTCAGGCAAAATGCCTTCCCGCAGACGGTCTTCCGGAATCACCGCGACCCCGAGGTTGCGAATTCTGGCCGCCGGCCAGCCGGTAACCTCCTGCTCCAGCAGCCTGACAGTTCCGGCGGTGCGGCACTGTGGCTCAGCAGGATGCAGCAACGCGCCCAACAGTTCGGACTGGCCGTTACCTTCGATTCCGGCAATCCCGACAATTTCGCCGCGCCGCACACAAAAACTGATGTTCGCGAGGCGGTGCCGGCTTCCCGAAGGGCCGGCCAAGCCCAGGCCTTCAACCTCGATGGCCGGGGTGGCGCAGAATTGCGCGGTCGGGACTTCGATGCCGAGCACCACCTTCCGACCCACCATGAGATTGGCCAGTTCCTGGGGGTTTGTATCCGCGGTTTCGCGTTCACCGGTCACTTTTCCTCCGCGGAAGGCGGTGACCCGCTGGGCCAAAGCCATCACTTCTTTGAGCTTGTGCGTGACCAGCAGGATGGTTTTGCCCTGGTCGCGAAGCCTCTTCAAATTGGCGAAGAGCGCGCTGGTCTCCTGGGGAGTCAGAACGGCGGTCGGCTCGTCCAGAATGAGGATATGCGCATCGCGGTAGAGCAGCTTGAGGATTTCGACTCGCTGTTGGATGCCGACCGGCAGTTGCTCGACCGGCCGCTCCCAATCCACCACCAGGCCGTATTGCGCCGCCAGGCTTTCCATCCGCACGCGGGCCTGGCGGCGCGAAATCAATCCCCAGCGCCGCGGCTCGGCCCCGAGCAGAATGTTGTCCAGCGCTGAGTACGGGCCGGCCAGCATGAAATGCTGGTGGACCATCCCCAGCCCCCGGGCAATCGCATCAGAAGGTGAGGACCAGACGCACCGCTCACCGTCGATGAAAATCTCACCAGCATCGGGCCGATAAACTCCGTACACCAATTTCATCGCGGTCGATTTGCCCGCGCCATTCTCCCCGATGAGCCCGTGAATGGTCCCCCGCTCGACCCGCAGGTTTACTTGTGAATTGGCAACGACGTCGCCGAACCGCTTGGTAAGCCCGCGCAATTCGACGGCCAGGCCGGGGGCAGATCCTGGTGGCACGGGGCCGGCTTTGAGCTCGGAGTTCAATGCGCGCCATTGTGGTTGCTCAGGCTCCGGGACGCAAGGACTCCACCCGCCACAAGTCACTTCTTATAGTAATCGGGGACCACAATCCTGCCGGCAATGATTTCGGCCTTGAGTTCATCCGCCCTTTTTCGCACGGCCTCACTCAGTATTTTCGCGTTGTATTGGTCGCAGGAGTAATCGATTCCTCGCTCGGCCAGACCAAAATGCCGCGCGCCGCCTGCGAATTTGCCTTGTTTGGCCTGTTCGATTGTCGCATAGACCGCCTCGTCCACCCGCTTGAGCATGCTGGTCAGGATCAAACCCGGCTTCGTCCAGTCCTGGTTGGAATCCACCCCGATCGCGAACTTCTTTTTGTCCTCGGCCGCGTCAAATACTCCCAGGCCGGAAGCGCCGGCGGCAGCGAAGATCACGTCGGCTCCCCGGTCATACTGCGAGACGGCCAGCTCTTTGCCTTTGGGCGGGTTGTTCCAGGCTTCGCTGGTGATACCGACGTAATTGGCGAGGACTCCGATTTGCGGATTGACCTTTTTTGCGCCGGCCTCGTAGCCCAGTTCAAATCGCCGAATCAGCGGAATGTCCATGCCGCCGACAAAACCGATCTTACCGGTCTTGCTGGTCATGGCCGCGATGGCGCCCACCAGGTAAGCGCCTTCGTGCTCCTCAAAGAGCAGCGAGCGCACATTGGGGGCATCCACTTGCGCATCGACAATGGCGAAATGCGCCTTGGGAAACTGCGCGGCAGCCTTGCCGATGGCTTCCTTCTGGGCAAAGCCAATGCCGATGATCAAATCGAATTCGCGCTGGACGAAGGCGCGCAACAGTGGTTCGAATGCGTTATCATCAGTCGCTTCCACATACCTGACGAACACGCCCAGCTTGGTTTTCGCTCGCATCCCCCCTTCATAGGCCGAAGAGTTGAAAGACTTGTCGTCCTTGCCGCCCCGGTCCAGGACCAGGCCCACCCTGAATTCCCCCAGCGCCGGTTGGACGAGAACCAGAAACCCGGTTAGGAGCCACAGCGAGCGGATGGAAAACTTTCGTGATGTGTTTCTCAGGCGCGCCCGAACATCAAATGGCTTGGTCATGGCTCTTTCTAGGCAGGAAATGCTGGCGGAGCAAGTCTGCAAGGAGTTGAAAATCAGCGATGGGTGTGCGAAGTAATAGAGGCGCAAACCGATGAAATGTCCTGCCTGCTTTAATGAACTGACTGAAATCCAGGTCGGGAGTTTGCGAGTCGATGTCTGCCAGGACGGCTGCGGCGGGATTTGGTTTGATGCGTTCGAATTGGAACGCGCTGACGACCCGGGGGAGACTGTGGGCGAACCGTTGCTTCAAATCCGGCGGGACAAACGGATTGTTGTGGATCCTGCCCGCAAGCGGGAATGTCCCCGGTGTGCGGGGGTGAAGCTTCATCGTCATTTTTTCAGCGCCAAACGCCGGGTCGAAGTGGACCAATGCCCGAATTGCGCTGGCTATTGGCTCGATGCGGGCGAGTTGGCCCAAATTCGGGACGAGAGAAGCCAGGTCGCAACGAGCCAACCGCCCGGCGCGGGACAAGTTTCGAGCGAGGTGATTCGCTATCTTTACCGGCTGCAAACAGCCGCCAAAAAAGAGTAAAGCCTGAGTGAACTGGGCCCTGTAAAAATGGGTTTTCTTTCCGGCCCTGGTTCATTATAATGGGCGCATGGACTCGGTAAACACGTCCGCGTTTTCCAGGTCACCTGCTTGGTTTGCACTCCGATTCGGGGGAATTGTGCTGGGCCTCTTGCTATGGGTAGAAGCTGGGCTGGCCGCTCCAACCGCCAGCACACCCTCTTCGGCACCAGCCAACCGCTACCTGTTTTTGGTCGAGACTTCCCACTCGATGAAACGTCGGGCACATGGAGTGGTCGAGTCCGTGCAGAACCTGCTGGGTTCCAGCCTGAAAAATCAACTGCGTCCGGGCGATACATTGGGGGTTTGGACGTATAATGAGCGCCTTTATGCCGGGCAGTTCCCGCTGGAGCAATGGACACCCGAGACGCAACCGAAGGTTGCCGTCCGCTTGCTTGGTTTTCTCCAGGACCTAACCTATGAGAAGAAGGCCAGTTTCGATAAAGTCGTGCCGGAGCTGGAGCGTGTCATCCGCGAATCCGAGTACATCACTGTCATCCTGCTCTCCAGCGGCGAGGAAAAAATGAAGGGCACGCCTTTTGATGACCGCATTAACGCGGCCTACAAACAGTGGCAGCAGGAATCACAAAAAGCGACCGGACCACTTGTGACGGTGCTCCGCGCCAAAGCCGGGAAGTTTACGGACTGGCTGGTGACGCCCGCAAGCTGGCCGCCAGAGCTGCCGCCGCTGGCTCCTGAATT
>DATMQA010000036.1:0-9441 GCA_035566895.1 Binatia bacterium | reverse complement strand
TATTGGTTTGGCGACTCTCATCGTGACCAACACCGCCAGCGACAATGACATCCCGGCGACGATTCTGAGCTATGCGCTGACGATGGCTCCGACTAACGCAGTGATCAGTACCAACGGCGTGATCACCTGGACGCCCGTGGTCGCCCAGGTGCCCAGCACCAACGTCTTTACTACTCTCGTCACCGACAATGGCACGCCCGCCCTCAGCGCGACCAATTCTTTCCTGGTTTTTGTCAATTTCTCGGAAGTCCCGCCCCCGCCAGTGGTCATCCAATCAATCATCCTTTCCAACAGTGTCGCCACCATCACTTGGAACACGTCGTTGGGTTACACCTATCGGCTGCAGTATAAGAATGACCTCACAAACGGGAGTTGGCTCGACGCCCCACCGGACCTGCAGGCCTCGGGACCGACTGCAACCGCCACCAACGACATCACCGGCTCCAGCCAGCGGTTCTACCGTATTCTCCTGGTACGCTAGCCAGCGGTGCCCCGCGTTAACGCCTCGGAGGCCCATCGATCAGCTCGATACGACGCTGGTGGCGGCCCCCCTCAAACGGTGTCGCCAGCCATATCCGGACCAACTCCAACGTCGTGGCCAGCGGAATCATCCGTTGGCCCAGCGAGAGCACGTTGGAATCGTTATGCCGACGCGCAAGGCGTGCCGATTCCTCATTCCAGCACAACGCACATCGAATCCCTTTCACCCGATTCGCCACTATCGCCTCACCATTGCCGGACCCGCCCAGCACGATTCCACGCTCGAACTCCCCGCGAGCGACTGCCTCCGCGACGGGCCGGATGAACAACGGATAATCCACCGGCTCGCTCGAGTGCGTCCCGAAATCCGCAACGCTGTGTCCCTGCCCTCCAAGGAACTCGCGTATCTTTTCTTTGTACTCGAAACCGGCATGGTCCGAACCAATCGCAATTTTCATAGTGAAATCTCCCCTCCAACATGACGCTCTGAATTATTCTGCCATAATCATTCCGCCGATAGTTTCGACCTTCGGATTTCGGCCCTTCCTCAGCTCCGGATCCGGCCCCGTTTCATCAAGGACTCCACCTCCTCGGCCTCGATGGGCACTTCCGCCATCAGGTCCACGTTCCCTCCCTTTTGGACAAGGATGTCATTTTCCAGACGCACGCCGAAGCCCTCCTTCGGAATGTAAATGCCTGGCTCCACCGTTAGGACCCACCCCGGTTGAATCGGCAAAGTGGTCAGCCCCACATCATGCACGTCCAGCCCCAATGGATGGCCGACACCGTGCATGAAATATTTTTTCAGCGCCGGCTTGTCGGAGTCTTGTTTGCGAATGTCCGACTGCTTCAACAGCCCGAGTCCGAGGAGTTCTTTTTCCGCCATCGCCTCGGCCTCTTCCTGCCATTGCTTCGGCAACTTGCCTGGCGTAGCCGCCTGGCTGACGCCCCGCAAAATGCGCAGGACCGCATTGTACACCTGGCGCTGCCGCCGGCTGAAACGGCCGCTGACAGGGATGGTCCGAGTCAGGTCTGCATTGTAATTGGCGTAACTGGCGGCGACATCCAGCAGCAGCAGGTCTCCCGGCCGGCAAGGTTGATCGTTCTGATTGTAGTGGAGGACGCACGAATTTTTGCCGCTGGCGATGATGGGCTCGAAAGCGAACCCGCCGCCGCGCCGGATGAACTCATGGGCGTACTCCGCCTCTACCTGGGTTTCGGTCACCCCCGGTTTCACGAAGCGGCACACTCTGAGGAAGCCGGCCCTGGTGATGGCGCAAGCCTCCCTCAGCAGGTCCAACTCGGTGCTGGATTTAACCACGCGCAGCCGGTGCAGCAGCCGCGCCAGCCTCTGGTAATCGTGCAACGGATAGCGCGCCTGCGTGTCGCGGACGAACCGGGCTTCCCGGGTTTCCACCTCGATCACCGCGCGCTTGTGCTCGTTGGTGTTGAGGTACACGTGCTCGCATTCGCACATCAGGCGGTGAAACAGCGGACGGAACTCCGACAGCCACTCGACTCGTTCGATGCCGGAGATCTTGCTGGCTTCCTCTTTCGTCAGTTTGTGGCCTTCCCAGGTCGCCAGACGCTCATTGGTCTCGCGCACAAACAATACCTCGCGCATCTTCTCCTCGTGGGCCTGGGGATAAAACAACAGGATCGTTTCCTCCTGGTCAATGCCGCTCAGGTAAAACAAATCCGAATTGGGGCGCAGGGCCAGAGTGCCGTCGGCGTTGGTAGGCAAAACGTCATTGGCATTCAAAGCCGCCAACGAATTGGGCAACATTAGCTTGGCCAGATTCGCGCGGTTGTTGATGAATAATTGCGGGTTGATGGGGTGATAGCGCATAGCACATTAATCCGGGAACAAAGTGCTGTTTACAATCCCGCTCAAGGCCTGTCAAGCCCCAAGCCGCGCCAGAACATTGCCAGGGCGCATCTGGTCACCGCCACCGGAGTGCGTTCTCCAAACTGGTGTCCGTCAATTAATCCAGTTAACTCCTTTTACCCATTTAATTCTTTAACTGGCGCTCTGCGGTTCTGTGTGCCCACTACTGGCCTCCCCCTGGCCCATCGACCTGCGTCGTGACAAAAATCAGCGGCAAAAAAATGGCGATCACGATGCTGCCCACCACCACCGCCAGAAAAACAATCATGATCGGTTCCAGCAACGCAGTCATCGCCCCGACCGCATTGTCCACCTCGTCGTCGTAATTATCCGCCACCTTCATCAGCATTTCGGGCAGCGCGCCGGTTTGTTCCCCTACATCGACCATGCCGGCTACCATCGCGGGGAATATTGCCGAGGCCTTCAACGTTGGCGCGATCGGGTCCCCTTCCTTCACGTGGTCGTGCACGGTCGAGAGCAGCCGCCCCACGGCGACATTGCCTGCCGTTTCCCTCACGATCGTCAGCGCCTGCAGGATGGGCACACCGTTGCTCATCAACGTTCCGAGCGTCCGCGCAAACCGGGAAATAGCCGCCTTGCGAAATACTGCGCCGGCAGCCGGCAACACCAGCTTCATCTGATCGAAAGCCCACCGGCCCCACGCCGTGCGTAACGCCAGTGACAGCAGCACGCCAAACCCCGCCACCGTGCCCAGGAGCAGGAAAAAATGGCGCATCAACGCGTCGCTCAGGTCAAAAACGAACCTCGTGAACGCGGGCAAAGGCGCGCCTCCGAGCAAGCCGTCGAACACCTGTTTGAATCGCGGCACGACAAACAGCATCAAGAGGGCGACGACCCCTGTTGCCACCATCAGCACCGCGCAGGGATAAAACATCGCTGCCTTCACCTTTCCCTTAATCTTCCGCGCTTTCTCCAGGAACTCCGACAACCTTTGGAGCGAGGTCTCAAGCGCCCCGCTGATTTCACCCGCCCTGACCATACTCACGTAAAGCCGGTTAAAAACGTTTGGGTGCGCCGAAACGGCTTCGGCAAACGAACCCCCGTTCTCGACGGCCAGCGACAACTCCCCGATTATTCGTCTCAGCCTCCCGCTCTCCTCCTGCTCCTGCAGGATGCGCAGGCTGCGCAACAACGGCATGCCCGCCTCGACCAGCGTCGCAAGCTGGCGCGTGAACACCGCCAGGCGGGCCGCCGGCACCCTGAATCCGAACCATGGAACGGAAGCCGAGCGGCGTAACCGCATGGTCTTCAGGTGCGCACGTCGGACCGGCGCCCGCGGTTTATGCTGGCCGGGCACGAACAATTTGGTGGGGAACAACCCCATTTCCTTGATTCGCTGCAACGCTTCGTTCTGGTCAGCCACTTCGAGCGAGCCGCGCGTCTCGGCGCCCTGCGGGTCCACGGCCACGTAAGCATAACTGGACATATACAACTCCTGGGTTAGTCGGTTGCGAAAACCGGTTCAGCTCTCCGCCTACTGCTCATCTTGCCTGTTTTGACAGCTCATCCTCCGGATCCTCACGCCAAACTCTCGTCTGGCGACGGGGAGGTACGGTTCAAGGTGAGTGCGCGGGGCCAAGGCAGCCACCGGTTCAGAAAAGAAAAAGGTGGGTGCGATCGCAGGGAGCTTACGGACAGCGGACACGGTAAAACCGTAGTGGGAGGCTGGAGGGGGACGGGTCGCTGAATTGGAATTGCCCGGGGGCGATTTCAGGAATGGGCCAAGGACGGTCCAGTCCGAAACCGCTCACCAGAGACTGGTGCTGGCGAGGAACGTGAGGCTGGCGCCCGGGACGTCGCTGAGGGTTAACTGCACGACACCGTTGATTGTGGCATCGCAAGCGGCAATGCGAATGGGGGTCGAAGCCCATTGAAGCTCGAAAGCACCGATGTCAGCATGCGCGCCGGACAGGCGCGCGAAGCCGCGTTGGTCAGTACTGAGGTTTAAAGGCGCCTCTAGCAAGGTGTCGTCGCCGGCATCGAGGTCGGGACTGCCCGAGAGGGAGAGCGCAGGTAAAGGTGGCGCCGCCGTTATTGGTTAACGCCCAAGGAGAGGATTGAGTGGTATGTGCGCTTGAAGCTTCCCTCACACCCTCCCGTTCAATAAAACCATGACAACCGGCTCGGATTCCCGTTAAATCTGCGCCGCAATTATGCCGAAGCGCACTGACATTCATTCGGTCCTGATTATTGGCGCCGGCCCGATCATCATCGGGCAGGCGTGCGAGTTTGATTATTCCGGCACTCAGGCCTGCAAGGCGCTGCGCGAAGAGGGCTATCGCGTCATCCTGGTCAACTCCAATCCGGCCACCATCATGACCGACCCGGAGTTCGCGGACCGCACGTATATCGAGCCGATCACGCCGGAGTGCGTCGAGAAGATCATCGCCCGCGAAGTCGCGGAAATGAAACGCCTCGGCGCCCAAGGCAAGCTCGTGCTCTTGCCCACTCTTGGCGGCCAAACGGCGCTGAACACCGCCATGGCGCTCACCCGCCGCGGCACGCTTGATAAATATGACGTCGAGATGATCGGCGCCAACGCTGCGGCCATCGAGCGCGGCGAAGACCGGCAGGTGTTCAAGGACCTGATGATTTCGATAGGCCTGGACGTGCCCATCAGCGGCACCGCCCACAACCTGGCCGAGGCGCGCGAAGTCGCCGAGCGGATCGGGAGCTTGCCGCTGATTATTCGGCCGGCGTTCACGCTGGGCGGCACCGGCGGCGGCATCGCCTACAACCGCGAGGAGTTCGAGGCGATCGCCAAGCGCGGGATCGAATTGTCGCCAGTCGCCGAAGTGCTGATCGAAGAATCGCTGCTGGGCTGGAAAGAGTTCGAGATGGAAGTGATGCGCGACCGGGCGGACAACTGCGTCATCATTTGCTCGATCGAGAACTTCGACCCGATGGGCGTGCACACCGGCGATTCGATCACGGTCGCGCCGATCCAGACGCTGACGGACAAGGAATTCCAGATCATGCGCGACGCCTCCTTCGCTGTCATCCGGGCAGTAGGGGTGGAGACCGGCGGCTCGAATATCCAGTTTGCCGTCAACCCGGAGAACGGGCGGATGGCGATCATTGAGATGAACCCGCGGGTGTCGCGCTCCTCGGCGCTGGCCTCAAAGGCCACCGGGTTCCCGATCGCCAAGATTGCGGCCAAGCTCGCGGTCGGCTACCTGCTTGACGAAATCAGGAACGACATCACGCGGGAAACACCCGCCAGCTTCGAGCCGACCATTGACTACGTGGTCACCAAGGTCCCGCGGTTTGCGTTCGAGAAATTTCCCCAGGCGGACCCGACGCTGAACACGCAAATGAAAAGCGTCGGCGAGGCGATGGCGATCGGACGCACGTTCAAGGAATCCCTGCAAAAAGCCCTGCGATCGCTGGAGATCGGGCGTCATGGGCTGGGGGGCGACGGCAAACCGTGGCGCATCGGGGAAAAAGTATATGGGGACCGGGATACTCTGCCGCGCGAGCTTATCATGCAAAGGTTGAGCGTCCCCAACGCCGAACGGATCTTTTTCTTACGGCACGCCTTGCGGGCGGGATTCAGCAGCGAAGAGATATTTCAACTGACGAAGATCGACCGGTGGTTTTTGGCACAGATTAAGGAGATTGTGGATTTTGAGGAAGAGCTGGCGGCTTCAAAGTGACGCTGACGAGCGACAGGTGACGAGCGACAGGTGACGGGTGACGGGTGACCGGTGACGGGTGGGGATAGACTACAGAAGACGGCCCTCTCCCCTGCCCTCTCCCCACTCCTTTGTCGTGCGGAGAGGGAGCGCGCGCGTCGTTGCTTTGAAGATCCGAGCCCCGTTGCGCCGGGTGCGACCTGACATTTTGAAGGATGGTTAAAAGATTGACGCAGAGGCGCTTTCCACCGATAAAATCGGTGAGTCGATTGAAACCTATGAACCGCCCATCCCGCCTGGGACATCTGCTCGGTCTGCTCGGCCTGCTGTTGAATTCCACACCGCTCCGGGCCGGGGAGCTCTCGGAACAGACCGCGCGCACCTCGCCCCAGTGGCTCCGCGATGGCGTCATTTACGAAATCTTTCCGCGCAATTTTTCGCCGGAAGGCAATTTCAACGGCATCACGGCCCGGCTGGATGAGCTGAAGGACCTGGGCGTCGATATTCTGTGGCTGATGCCCATCCACCCCATCGGGCAGAAGATGCGTAAAGGCAGCATTGGCAGTCCGTACGCCGTGAGCGATTATTCTGCCATCAACCCCGATTACGGCACAGAGAAGGATTTTAAGCGGCTGATTTCTGAAGCGCACCAGCGCGGCATGAAGGTGATCATTGATATGGTGGCCAATCACACTGCGTGGGACAGCGTGCTGATGGCGCATCCGGAGTTTTACAAACAGGATGGCAAGGGGAAGATTATCCCACCCGTGCCGGAGTGGACGGATGTGGCCGGGTTGAATTACGAGAATCCCAAGTTGCGCGAGTACATGATTGGGATGCTCAAGCACTGGATTGATCCCGCCACCTTTGACCTCGACGGGTTTCGTTGCGACGTGGCTTACATGGTGCCGACGAGTTTTTGGGAGGAAGCGCGCGCGGCGCTGGTCAAAGTAAAGCCGGACATCATGCTGCTGGCCGAGGCGAGCAAGCCGGAGCTGCTGGTGAAAGCGTTCGACGCCGACTATTCGTGGCCGCTGCACGCCACGCTCAATAACGTCCTGCTCAGCGGCGCGCCGGCGTCCGATTTGCGGCGGTCGTGGGATGAGAGTTTGCGGCAGTTTCCGCAAGGCTCGCTGCACATGCGGATCTCGGATAATCACGACGAGGCGCGCGCGGTGGCGCGATTTGGGACGCGGGGGGCGCTGGCGGCGTCGGTGCTGATGTTAGCGCTGGACGGTGTGCCGTTGCTTTATAATGGGATGGAAGTGGGAGATGCGACCGAGTCGGGCGAGCCGGCGCTGTTCGAAAAGGTGCCGATTTTCTGGCATCCGAAGGAGCGGCCGCCGCTGCGGGACATTTACCGCGACCTGATTAAGTTACGCAAGGCGTATGCGCCATTCCGCAATGACCGGGTGATCTGGCTGCACAATTCCGACGAAGCCAACCTGGTGACGCTGTTGCGCCTGGATGCCAAGGACGAATTCGTGGTGGCGATCAACCTGTCGAATCGGCCAAACCTGGGCTGGGTGGAAGTGATGCACGAGGAGCAATTCAAGCCGGTGAAGATCGCCGGCGTGCCGGACTCTCCGACCAGCGGTTTTCCGTTGTTCCGGCTGAATAGTTTTGAATGGCGGATTTATCACCGGGCGGTGAAGGAGGGAAAGAGTTAGCCACGAAAGAACACAAAGACCACAAAGGAAGAAATCATTGTGTTCTTTTTGTGGCCGAAGCGATCGTTTATCCTGGCTTCTCGATCGGAAGAGGCGAAAGAGAGCCCTTGGTTTCGGCCGAAACCATCTTTTGCGCCGCACCGACATCCTTGACCCGCACCACCATCGCGGCCGCAATTAACATCGACGCGCCGCCGAGCATGACGACTTTGACGGGGTCATTGCCGAAGGCCTTTTTGACGATTGGTTCCAGGGCAACAGATGCCAGGATTTCGGGAATGACGATGAAGAAGTTAAAGATTCCCATATAGACTCCCATCCGCTCTGCGGGCAAGGCACCGGAGAGCATCGCGTAGGGCATAGCCAGGATTGATGCCCAGGCAATGCCAACACCGAGCATGGTGCATTGCCAGAGGCCCCGATCATGAATGAACCCGGTGGACAAAAGGCCGACGCCGCCGGCAAGCAGCGCCAGCGCATGGACCAGTTTGCGGCTGGTGGCCCGGGCAATCAAGGGCAGCACAAAGGCAACGGCAAAACAGACAACCGAATACCACGCGAACGTCCGCCCGCCGAACGCGATGCCCTGGTCAAATGCCGTAGACTTCGGATCGGTGGTGTGGAAAATCTGCTGAGCGGTGGCGAGGCCGAAAAACATCCACATGCAGAACAACCCCAACCAGGTAAAAAACTGCACCACACCCAATTGCTTCATGGTAACGGGCATTTCCCTGATAGCCGATGAGACATGCGGTCCGCTAAGCACCGTGCCAATGGCCGTGCCAATTGCAGCCCCGGCAAGGAGATGCCAAGGGGTTAAGTGTTGTTCGACAAGGGCGCCGCGCGCCGCGCCAAGCAGTCCCCCTGCCATCGCGCCCATGAGGAGGAAGGCTGGCTGCACCCGGAATCCCCTGGGCTCCCGCTTTTTGCGCAGGAACTCTTCCATGTTTTCCGGAGGGTATTCTTTCGAGCTCAGCACTGTCCAAACCACCGCCAACAGGAAAACAACAGCGCCCAATTTGAAAGCGTATTGCACCGTGTAGGGCACACCATTGGGTGCGTTGCCGTTGACGCCGAAGTGACCGAGTATGTCCGGCAGGGCGTTGGCAGCGGCCGCACCGATGCCAATGAAGAAACTTTGCATAACGAAACCGACGGTGCGTTGCTGGTCGGGCAACTTGTCCGCCACGAACGCGCGGAAAGGCTCCATACTAATATTAATGGAGGCATCGAGCACCCACAGCATGCTGGCCGCCACCCACAATTTCGGCGCATCTGGCATAAAAAAGAGCGCGGCGCTGGAGAGAAGCGCGCCGGTGGTGAAATAAGGGCGTCGCCGACCGAGCCAACACCAGGTGCGATCGCTCATTGCGCCGATGACAGGCTGGATCAATAGGCCTGTAATCGGGCCGGCCAGCCACAGGATGGGAATCTTGGACGGCTCCGCGCCGAGCTTGGCGTAAATGGCGCTCATGTAGGCCAGTTGCAATCCCCAGCCAAATTGAATGCCTAGGAACCCAAAATTCATGTTCCAGGTTTGCCAGAAGCTTAAGCGCGGTTTTTGCATAGTGGCTGTCAGCGGCTACTGCATCATCTTTTGTGGCGTGGGGCGAGGCTAGCAAACGCGAGCGAGGGAGCAAGTGAAATGGTGGATGATGTCGGCGGGAGTTCAAAAGGGGATTTCTGCGCGAGTTCAAAAGGGGACAGATTTTAGAGTGAGTATTTTCCAAGGATTTCGGGCCAGTTG
>DATMQA010000035.1:0-9460 GCA_035566895.1 Binatia bacterium | reverse complement strand
CGCCACAAATCCATACTCCAGGAAAAATCCATTTTTGGCCGAATTGGTCGGGCATGAGCGCCTGACCCAGCCGGGTTCTTCGAAAGATACCCGGCATTTTGTAATTAAGCTCGACGGCAGTGGCCTGACCTATACGCCGGGCGATTCGTTGGGAGCTTTTGGCCGCAACTCGCCCGAGGTCGTCGATGAGCTCATCGCCTTGTTGAAATTCAAGCCCGACGCCGGGGTGAAAGACCCCAAAGGGCAGCCGACGACCCTGCGCCAGGCCCTGCTGCAGGATTACACCGTCAACCGGGCGAACCGCAAGGTCATGACCGGCCTTGCCCAGAGGGTGCCGCAAGGCGAACAACGCAATCGACTGATGGAAATCGTCGATAACAGCGACGTGCTCTCCGACTACATCAATACCCGCGATTATGTCGATATCATTAAGGACTTCGAGGAAGCGCAGTTTGAATCACCCGAGGCTTTTCTATCCCAGTTAACCCCGGTGGTGCCCCGGCTTTATTCCATCGCCTCTTCCCTGCAAGCGCACCCGGGCGAAGTGCAACTGTGTGTTGCCGTCGTCCGCTATGACACCCACGGCCGGGCCAAGAAGGGACTGGCTTCCGGCTTTTTTGCCGACCACGCCGACATGTTCGTGAAGAATATCCCGATCTATGTGCAGGAGTCGCGCACCTTCCGTCTGCCCAAGGACAATGGGACCGACATCATCATGTGCGGACCGGGCGCGGGGATTGCGCCGTTCCGCGCCTTTATGGAGCAGCGCGTGCTGGAGGGCGCTAACGGCCGGCATTGGCTCTTTTTCGGCGAACAACGGCAGGCCACCGATTTCCTGTATCGCGACGAACTGCTGGCCTGGCAGAAAAATGGAAAACTGCACCGGCTCGACCTGGCCTTTTCGCGGGACCAATCTTTCAAGATTTACGTCCAGCATCGGATGCTTGAAAACGCCAGGGAACTGTGGTCCTGGCTCCAAGGCGGCGCGTATTTTTATGTCTGCGGTGACGCCAAGCACATGGCCAAAGACGTGCACCAGGCCCTGATCACCATCGCCCAAAAGGAAGGCGAGCTCTCACCCGAAGCGGCGGCGGAGTACGTCAATGTGACCCTGATGAAGACCGACAAGCGGTATTTGAGGGATGTGTATTGACCGATTAAGCCATCGTTAGGCTGCCAAGGCCAGCGTCTCATCACCCACCGGCTGGTCTTTCTCTTCCACCTTGGCGCGCAATTTCTTGAGCGCCTCGCTTTGAATCTGCCGGATGCGTTCCCGGGTCAACCCGAACTGCCCGCCGATCTCCTCCAGGGTCTTGGGCTCCTCGTCCCCTAGTCCATAGCGCAGCGCCAAGACCGCCTTTTCCCGCGGACTGAGGGTCGCAAAGACCTCCTTCAGCATGGCAGAGTCGCTCTCTTTGAGCACGTGGTCGAAGGGTGCAACAGCGTTTGGATCCGCCACCACCTCGGAAACATGGTTCGACTCCTCATCTGTTCCCAGCGGGGCGTCCAGCGAAACCGTCGCTTTCGACGCGTCGCGATACTGGCGAAGGCGCCGCGGCTCCATGTCCAACTCAGCCGCCACCTCTTCATCGGTGGGTTCGCGATCCAAGACCTCGCGCAGTTTCACTTCAGCCCGCCGAACATGAGCCATCTTATCCACGACATGGACCGGCAACCGGATCGTCTTGGTCTGGTTGGCCAGAGCCCGCTTGATAGACTGTTTAATCCACCACGATGCATAGGTGGAAAGCTTCGCCCCTTTGGCCGGGTTGAAGCGTTCAACTCCTTTCATCAAGCCGATATTGCCCTCATTGATCAGGTCGAGCAGGGGGAGACCCAGGCCTTCGTAGTCGCGCGCGATCTTCACGACCAGGCGGAGATTGGCCTTGATCATATGCTCGCGCGCCTGCTCATCGCCCTTTTGAATGCGTTTGGCAAGGTCGATCTCTTCCTGCGGCGTGATGAGGTTGACTCGGCCGACTTCCTTAAGGTAAAGCTCGAGGGCGTCGCGCGGTCCTGACCGCCCTGAAGCCGGCTGCGCCGATGCAGCCTCGGCCGGGAACGGTTCGCTCCGGCCGGACGACTCTAGAACCGGAAGCCTAGAGGCTCCGGTATCAACGGCCCGCGGCCCGCGTTCCTTTGCGGCGACGACCTTCCGCCTCGAGGCGGGTCTCCCGTTCCTCGCTGAAATGTCTCTTATCGTTTTCACTTTCAAATTGCTTTCTCCTGGTCTACAATATGTAACATACATTATTACACACGAAGGCCATATTGCAAGTGTGGTAAATCGCCTTTTCCCATCCCAGGGCGAATGACGAGCCAAAAGGCTTTTGGGAGACGACGTAAGGCGCATCAAATCAACTGGTTCCAGGAGAATGGAACGAGATTTGAGCCGAGACTCCTTGCGCCGTCTCCTGCCATCAATTGCGGGAGACTTTGGTACTCGCCGCGTTCGCCGTTCAGGCTCGACCGCGGCGTCCCTTCACCGCCGCCAGAATTGAGGCCACGGTGCTCCTGGCCAGCTCCTGTTCGAGAGCCGCTTGTGCTGAGGCGAAAACCTCCTGCATCACGGCACTGATGCCCTGACCGACCGGACAGGCGCCGTTCGCTTTTCGGCGCGGGAGCACAAAAAGAGACTCGCATTCCACCGCTTGGCACACCTCAGCCAGGTTGATGCGAGCTGGTGAGCGGCTCAACCGTGAGCCGAAACCAGGCCCTTTGCGGGTCTCGACCAGCTTCGCCCGTTGCAGGGTCAAAAGCAATCGCCGGATGATAACAGGGTTGGTATTCACGCTCGAAGCGAGCAGCGCCGAAGACATCCGATCGCCCTCTTTATAGGCCAGAACCGCCAAAACATGCACGGCCATCGCAAACCGACAATTTGTCAACATAATGCCACTGATATGTACTATCTAATGTTACACTTGTCCAGCGGTGGTCGTTTAAGGACGGCGGCCGGTTCGTCCATCGGTTCCTGCCTGCTGAACAGAAACCATGGAGGACAGTTTCTTCTGGAACCTTTTCCCGGTTCGCTCGGTTTCCGTTTGTTAAAACCCCGGCGCGGTGGATAGTGTGAGGCGTGGTCGCGCCGCTTTTGCCTACGGACGCTTTGGTCGTCGTCGATGTCCAAAACGACTTTCTTCCCGGCGGCTCTCTTGCTGTTCCACGCGGGGACGAAATAATTCCGATGCTCAACCGCTATCTTGCCGGATTTGTGGAACAGCAACTGCCGGTTTTTGCCACGCGCGATTGGCATCCCGCCGACCATTGTTCTTTCCGGGCTCAGGGCGGACCCTGGCCGGTCCATTGCGTGATGAAAACCAAAGGCGCTGAATTTCCGTCTTCGCTCAGCCTTCCCACCACCGCCATTATCATCTCCAAAGGGACCGCAGCGGACAAAGAGGCCTACTCGGGATTTGAAGGGACTGACCTCGATGACCATTTGCGCGGGGGCAGGGTCAGCCGTCTTTACGTTGGCGGGTTGGCCACCGACTATTGCGTGCTGAATACCGTGAAGGACGCGGTGCGGCTGGGATTCAGAGTCATATTATTGAAGGACGCCATCCGCGCCGTGAACGTGGGTCCCGCGGATGGCCGCGAGGCGGAAGCAGAAATGTTGCGGCTCGGAGCGGTTCCTTTTCAATTGCCGGAAACCGGATGGGCGGCCACTTGACCAGCCGGGCCTTCAGGATGATTCTATGGCCATGACCACGGATTCACAAACCGCAAGACATTGTGCTCAGTGGTAAAAACGTCACAAAAAAGAAAGAGCGGGAAACTTATGAGTAAGTACGTGGACTGGGAAATGAAAGGCGCGGAATTCACCAATTGCAACTGCAGTTGGGGTTGTCCCTGCCAGTTTAACGGGATGCCGACGCAAGGGCATTGCCGGGCGTTCTCTTTTGTGCAAATCGACAAAGGCCATTTTGGAGACGTGCCGCTGGACGGACTGCGATGGGGCATTCTGGCGGCCTGGCCCGGGGCGATTCACCTCGGAAACGGCCAATTCCAGACCGTCGTCGATGAGAAGGCCAATGCCAACCAGCGAGCCGCGATCGAGTCGGTTTCCCACGGACGAGAGACCGAGCCCGGATCGTTGATCTGGCAGGTTTTTTCAACGACCATCACCCAATTCCTGCCAACGCTCGCCAAACCCATCCAGCTTACGATTGATTACGCGGGGCGGACCGCACAGGTGAAGGTGCCCGGCCTGCTGGAGGGCAAGGCCGAATCCATCCGCAACCCGGTGACCGGCGCGCCGCATCCCGTGCGCGTGACCATGCCGACCGGCTTCGAGTTTACCGAGAGCGAGGTCTTGAGCGGCAAGTCGAAGGCGACCGGGGCCATTGCATTGGACCTGGACGGCTCGCACGCGCACCTGGCGCGCATCCATTGGAGCACGCGCGGCGTGGTGCGTTGAAGGGCCGCGCGGCGAAAGGCGGGAAACACAACTTCTGTAGCAGGGATGCGCGACCGGACTTCGCTTGAGAGCCTTTTGTTACGCGACCGCTGGCTCATCGGCGGGACGCTTGCCGTAACCGTCGGGCTGTGTTGGGCGTGGCTGGTGCCGATGGCCCGCGATATGTACGGTCCCATGACCGGGCTCTCTGCCTGGATGATGACAGACACCTGGGATTTCCCCCACCAGGCGTTGCTCTTTGCGATGTGGGTCGTGATGATGGTCGGCATGATGCTGCCCTCCGCCGCTCCCACGCTGCTGCTCTATGCGAGCGTGGTCCGCAAAAGCGCCGAGAACGGGCAAGCGCCGGCCCAGGTGTATGCCTTTGCCGGCGGCTATTTGGTGGTCTGGACCGTTTTCAGCTTCCTGGCGACCGCGCTCCAACTCCTGCTCTCTCATTTGCTGTTGCTGTCGTCGATGATGGAAACTCGGAACCGCGCGGCTGGCGGCGGGCTGCTGCTGCTGGCGGGCGTGTATCAGTTTACCGCCTTTAAACGGACCTGTCTTGAGTCGTGCCGTTCGCCTGCGGCGTTTATCGCGCAGCACTGGCGGCGCGGCATTGCGGGCGCCTTCCGGCTGGGGCTGGATCATGGCCTTTCCTGCCTCGGCTGCTGTTGGGCGCTGATGTTGCTCCTGTTTGTGGGCGGGGTGATGAATCTTTGGTGGATCGGAGCGCTGACGTTTTTCGTGCTGCTCGAGAAGCTCGCGCCGCTTGGCGCGCAGAGCGGGCGGCTTTCGGGGCTGCTGATAATGGCGATGGGGGTTTGGCGGCTGGTTTAGTAATCGGTAGGCCGGCGGTAGCTGGAGCAAAAGCACCGGCGGGCCGCCATGCTTAGCGCTACAGGGGGCGCGACCGTGTCGCTTTCGCCCTGTTTCACGCGCTTATTTCTGTTGTTTCCGCCGGCAATCCAGTTGGAGATTTGCTGTCTTTCCGTAGTTCTACCGGGACGACCAGTCCGTAATCAGCGGTGTCGCCGCCTCTTTATTGTCGTGTTATAGACAATCCTGGTCACCAATGACGCTGATTGCAATGAAGTGCCAAAAGCAAATCCCTGGGCGATTCCCGGCTTGAAACATTTTCTTCCTTTTTTCCTTCTGGTCTTTGGAGTTCTTCGCACCGAAGCGCAGGTTGTCTTCTCCGACGACTTCTCCCGAACGAACGATCCCGCGCCGCTGGCCCCTTGGATTCAATCCTCCAACACCTGGTTGATCACGGGTGGCGCGCTGGAAAGCGACAGTACTTCACTGAATACCTTTTCCTTTGCCTACATTACCAATAGCTGGAGCAACTACTCGGTTCAGGCGCGGGTCCGATTTTCTTCCACCAATGCCGATATGGGCGGCATCGGCGGCCGGCTTAACCCCTTCTCCGGAGGCCACTACGCCGCCTGGATCGCTCCAGAAGGCTCGCCCGACGGCCCACGCACTTTGCAATTGGTCAAATTCCAGTTTTGGTTTGCCTATGAGTACACCAATACGACCGGGCGAGCGATGCAAAAAGTCACTCTCCCCTCGGTCGGCACCAACTGGCACACCCTCCAACTCGCCTTCCAGGGCAATCAAATCACCGTCTCATACGACAGCAACCAGGTGATCAGTGTGACAGACACGGAGTCCAACCCCTTTCTCAGTGGCGGTATCATCGCCGGGATGTCCACCGCCGCAACGCCGTTCAGCCTGTTTGTCGATGACGTCTCCGTGAGCCTTTTGCCGCCGGTGTTGACCGCCGCCAACGATCTTTATTACGTAACGCGAAACGGCTCGTTAACCATTCCGGCGCCCGGAGTTCTAAAGAACGACACCGCGGGGCCACGGACGAATCTCACCGCCGCCAAGCTTACCAATCCCGCCAAAGGCACTTTGACCTTCAATAGCAACGGGGGGTTCACGTATGTCCCTTCGAACAACTTCGTCGGGATCGATAGCTTCACTTATCGGGCCAATGATGGCTTGAGCAATTCGGCGCCGGCCACGGCCGTCATCGATGTCACTCCTCCCGGCACGAATATCTTCTTCGATAACTTCACGCGCTCGGCCGGAGTGAACCCCTATGCCCCCTGGGTGGTCGGCCTCGGCGAGTGGAACATCAGCGGCGGGGTGCTCCTCGGCTCGGGAACCTACACCAATTACTACTCCGACACTTACGTCCCGACGATGGTGGGAGATTTCACGATCCAGGACAAATTCCAGCTTCCGGCGGGCGCCTGGGCCTGCGGATTGAGTGGGCGAGTCAATCCGATTACCGGGGAGCGTTATGTCGCCAATGTCTATCCCGAAGGCTCACCGCTCGGGCCAACCCCCGCGTTGCGACTGATTAAATTCCATTCGTGGGCAACCTGGAGCCCAACCTTCACAGCGATGGCCCTGGTAAGCCTGCCGCCGGTCGGCACTACGGCTCACACGCTTAAGATGGCGTTCTACGGCAACCAAATCGACGTGTATTTCGATGGCAACCTGGTGGTCCACGCCGTCGATGATAACGTGGACGGACTGCCCTTCTACCGGAGCGGCTATTTCGGCGCGCACATGTACATGTTCTCGCGCTACCAGGCCACCTTCGACGACCTGAGTGTCATTTCCCTGCCGGGCGTGAATTTTCCACCGGTCCTGCCCGCCCAGGGCAATCGGATTATCGTGCCACTCACGACTCTGGTCGTCACTAATACGGCTACGGATTCAGATATTCCGACCAATACCCTGGCCTATTCGCTTCTGACCGCTCCTGCCGGTGCTTCGATCGATACCAACGGGATCATTACCTGGACTCCGACCCAGGCGCAGGACCTCAGCACCAACCTCTTCACCACGGTCGTCACTGATTCGTTCCCCACCGCCACCAACGCCCAGCACCTCAGCGCCACCAACTCTTTCACGGTCTTCGTCAGCAGCCGGGCGGTCATCAGTCTCGATTCGAGCGCATTCCTCGCCGAGAGTTGCACGCCAACCAACAATGCGCTCGACCCTGGCGAAACCGTCACGATGCTCTTTTCACTCAGAGATACGGGCCTGATCAACGCGACAAACCTGGTGGCGACGCTGTTGCCCGGGAACGGCGTCACTTCACCCAGCGGGTCGCAATCGTACGGCGCCTTAGTGGCCGGCGGCGCTTCCGTTCCCCAGCCGTTCACTTTCACCGCCACGGGCGTTTGCGGCAGCACCGTCACGGCCAACTTTCAACTCCAGGACGGCTCGGCCAATCTCGGCACGCTGGCTGTGCCTTTGTTGCTCGGCTCGCTGACCCCGATGTGGAATCAGAGTTTTGACACCGTGACTGCACCGGCCTTGCCTTCCGGTTGGAGCACCTCGGCCACAGGCGCTCAGACCAATTGGGTCACGCAAAGCTCGGTCAGCAGCACGCCACCCAACGCGGCGTTCGTTCCGGATGTCCTGAATATCGGTTTGAGCGACCTGGTTTCGCCCGTCGTGGTTCTGCCTCCCGGGCCGGCCCATTTGAGCTTTGCGAATAACTACGATCTGGAAACGAACAACGCCATCGAAGCCTTCGATGGAGCGGTTCTTGAAATAAAAATCGGCACCAACGCCTTTGCGGATATCCTTGCGGCCGGGGGCAGCTTTATCACCAACGGCTACACGCACACGATCAGCACCAATTTCGGCAATCCCCTGGGCGGACGCGCGGCCTGGAGCGGAACTTCCCCGGGCTTCATCCCCACGGTGGTGAATCTGCCCGCCGCTGCCGGGGGACAAAACATACAATTGCGTTGGCGCTGCGGGACCGACAACAGCAACGGCCGCACCGGGTGGTATGTGGACTCGATCAGCCTCAGCAGCCCCGCCTGCTGCGCAACGATCTCGCCCATTCTGCCGGCGCAAATTGACCGGACCATCCCGGTACTGACTACGTTGGTGGTAACCAATACCGCCACCGACGCGAGCATGCCACCGTCGGACCTCACTTACTCTCTCCTGAACCCGCCGAGCGGCGCCACTATCGACACCAATGGAATCATCCGCTGGACCCCGACCAAAGCCCAGGGACCGAGCACAAATCTCATCACGACGGCGGTCACTGACACCAACGTCCCTCCCCTGGGTCAAACCAACAGTTTCACCGTAACCGTGCTGGAGAGCAACAGCCCGCCCGTATTGCCGATCCAGACCAACCGGACGCTGGTGGGCTTGGCCATGCTGGTCGTGACCAACACGGCTACCGACTCCGACATCCCGACCGAAACTCTGACCTACGTCCTCCAAACCGGCCCGACCAACGCCGCGATTAATACCAACGGCGTGATCACCTGGACGCCCGTGGTAACCCAAGTTCCCAGCACCAATATCTTCACAACCGTCGTGACGGATTACAATCCCTGGGCGTTCAACGCGCAGCACCTCAGTGCCACCAACAGCTTCACAGTCGTGGTTAATGCCATCCACAATGGACCATCCTTGCCTGCGCAGACCAACCGAACCGTTGTGGAGTTATCGATGTTCGCGCTCACCAACACGGCCACCGACGCGGATGTCCCACCCCGAGCCTTGACGTACGCACTGCTGGCCCCGCCGAGTGGGGCCACAATTGACGCCAACGGTGTAATCACGTGGACTCCGACCGAAGCGCAAGGACCCGGGACCAACCTGATCACGACGGTTGTGTCCGATGATGGCACACCGTTGCTGAGCGCTACCAACAGCTTCAGTGTGACGGTGTTGGAGAGCAACAGCCCGCCGGTATTGCCGGCGCAGACTAACCGGACGCTGGTGGGCATGGCCATGCTGGTCGTGACCAACACGGCCAGCGACTCCGACATCCCGACCAATACTCTGACCTACGTTCTCCAGACCGGCCCGACTAATGCGGCGATTGATACCAACGGGGTGATTACCTGGACGCCCGTGGTGGCCCAAGTTCCAAGCACCAATGTTTTCACAACCGTCGTGACGGATTACAATCCCTGGGCGTTCAACGCGCAGCACCTCAGTGCCACCAACAGCTTCACAGTCGTGGTTAATGCCATCCACAATGGACCATCCTTGCCTGCG
>DATMQA010000034.1:0-4023 GCA_035566895.1 Binatia bacterium | reverse complement strand
AGATTCGAAGCGTTCGCGCAAAGATGGCCGGACCCCCTGCGGATCTATCGTCTGCCGTGGCTGGCGCTCCACTCTCTTGGGGGCTAGGGGGCGGCACGTTTTGCCAATCCGCATAGCTGGTATCGGAATCGAGTCTTCCGGCAGGTCCGTAAATTTGGAGCCTGAAGACGTGCAAATCCGACCGATCGAACCAAATCTTGCGGGCTATCTCGAGGTTGGAGCCGCTCCCACGCAGGACGCTGAGCGCATAGTAGCGCGCCGGTGAGGCCTCAACCTGTTCCAGCACCACGGGCTCGCCAGCGTGGATGGGCGGCCAGAAAAGGGCATCCAGGAGGTGCTGAGGCCTGAGATTCTCGATTGGGTTTTTGGTGGCGCGTTCAAGCTGCGTGGGTCCCACCAGAAATTCATTTTTCGAAGGGATAAAGATGCGGAAGGTTTGGCCGTCGCTCACCATGTCAAATATGTTCGTGCCAACGACCGGCGCCTGTCCTATGACCCGAATCATGGCCGGCCTCGCCGCCAATACGAAGCCGCTCACCTGGTGGTATTCATGGATCACTCCGCTATACGCCGAACCCGCCGTCGGACTCATCTGCACCGAGGCATTCACCGTACGCACGGCCTCCGCCTGCCGGTTATAAGCATCGACAAGCCGTGCTTGGTCGGCATCCAACGCCGGCCGAATGGCAGGTTGTGAAGCTGCGTGCTTTTGGCTGACCGCGCACCCCGCCAGCGCCAGCGAAACCAGCACAAGGTCAACCAATCGCAACCGGATGAAACGGCGTATCAGTCGCTTCTCCTCCCGTGCACCAAAACAAAAAAGCTATCAGGCTACCGAAGTGAGGTCAATGTGCAGCCGAATGCAGGGTGCTAAACCGGACGGGTAACCTCGACGTGCAGATTCTCCAGGGAGCCTCGCGCGCGACGGATCACTTCCGAGGCCCACAATTGATTGCTCAATACCGTCAGAAAACCGCCTTCAAAATCGCACACGGCGCAAAACAAGTACTGAGGAAAGGCGGCATGATACGCGTCCACCCCACGTTCGGCCAGGGCGCCTTCCACCGATGCGTCGCCACTGGCCAGCGGGGCGCCGGCGCGGACTCCAAATGTCTCGCTCGCAAAACGCTCGAATAGCGGCTGTACCTGGGCCTGCTCGGGCTGAGGTATGACAATCGCACGGGCATTCGGCTCGCGAAATGCAATGGCCTGCCGGCGACAAAAATCTCGAACGCGTTCGAGATGCGCAAAGAAATCAATTGCCCATGGCTGTCCGCCGGCCAGTGCAGGCATGAGCGCCGCCCAAATACCGGCCGCCTCAGCTCCCCTCACCGGCTCACGGCTTTCTGGCTGGATGAGTTCCAGCCCCACGGCGCGCACGTCCGGGCCCAAATCAACGGACTCGATCTCCAGCCGGTAAAGGTTCGCCATCGGACTTCGGCTACTCTTCGCCAGGCGAGATATCCCGGACGAACCGGCGCTGGAATTCCGCCGATTGTTTCCGCAGGTCCAGCCAATCAAAGAACGCATCCGGCGTCTCCAGCCAGATGCGAAACCACTCCAGAATCTCCTGCTTCTGATTGCGTTTGTAGGCCTCGACACGCGGATTCCGGGCGATCATCTCGGCCCGCCGTCGGCCGAGCCGCGCCACCTCCAGCACGCGCTCCGCCGCCGCTCGTTCGCCTTCGGAACGGAACTTGCGCCAAAGCTCATCCAGACGCATCAGGCATATTTCCGCTTCCTCCAAAGTCGCAAAATGGAGCAGGTCACGGAACTCGTCTTCGTATTGACCGTCAGTATCGGCCTGTGTGGAGAATACGACGCGCCGTCCGGCCGCGGCGAGCACTTCGGCAATGTAGTCGGGCGACGTTTTTCCCGAGGTTCCCAATTTCACGACGAGTTGCCGCCGAATCTGCTCGACTTCCGCGGGTGTGAACTTCTCTAATCCCAGTCCTTCGGCAATATCGAGAATGGCCTGCTTTTTGGTTTCCGTCCCATGTCCGCTCATTGGAGTCTCTGGGGCTGCGAAGCAGGCGAAGAGATGGTATTAGGCCGAGGGGGCGTTATTGAGGCGCTGGCAGGAGCATTACGCTGGGCGGCAAGCCTGCTGCGATAGAGAGCTACATTGTGGTTGTGCTCCTCCAGGGTCCTTCCGAAGAAATGGCCCCCTTCGGTATTGGCGACGAAATATAGGTAATCGGTTTCGGGAGGATCGAGCGCGGCCTTCAGCGATGCGCTGCCCGGGTTGGCAATCGGACCGGGCGGAAGTCCGATGTGGCGATAAGTGTTATAGGGCGAATCAAAGGGCAGGTTCCTGGCGTTCAGGCTTCCGTTGTAATTTCCAGCCAATTCGAGCGCGTACACGACGGTGGGATCGCACTGCAATGGCACGCGGTGGTGCAGGCGATTGGTGAAAACCCCGGCGACAAGGGGGCGCTCATCCGCTTTGGGGGTTTCGCGCTCCACCAGGGAAGCCAGCGTCACGACTTGTTCGAGGCCTAGGCCCGAAAGATTGGGCTGCTGGGCGCTAATCTCCGTCCACTCTTTCCGGAAGTGAGCCACCATGGCGGTCACCATCTGTTCGCCAGTTGGATGGCGCGGGAATTCGTAGGTTGCCGGGAAGAGAAAGCCTTCCAGGCTGGGCGCTCCCGGCACGAGATCTCGTATCAGCGCGGGATTGCGCGCGGCAGCCAGGAAATTGTCCCTGCTGATGAAGTCCTCGCGCTGCACCAGATCGGCGATGTCAAACATGGAGAAGCCTTCTGGGATGACCAGTTCCCGGACGTAAACACGCCCATTGGCTATCGTGTCAAAGACTTCGCGGCTCGTAACCGGATGATCGAAAAAATATTCGCCGGCCTGCAGGGTGCTTCGTGAACGCCGGCGCGACAGTGCTTCAAAGACCCAGCGGCTGCGCACCACGCCTTGATTGGCAAGCAGGCGCGCGACAGCGCGCCGCGAAGCGCCATGAGGAATATCGACGAAGACTCCCTGCGATGGGAATTTCTGATAGGGAAGATAGAGTGAGGCGCCAACCCAGCCGGCTAAGACCACGGCTGCGAGGAACAGAATTGTAAAGGCTCGGCGTATGGTTGGCATCTAGGCCGCCCCGCTCGTAGCACGCAGGTAATCGCGCAAGATCACCGCCGCAGCCACCTCATCGAGCCGCTGTTTGCGGTCACGAGATCGAGATTTTCCGCCCTGCGTCTCAGTAAGCGTTTGCTCCGCCTCCCAGCTGCTCAGCCGTTCGTCCACCAATTCAACTGCAATGCCCAGGTCGGCGCGAAGGCGTTCCGCAAAGCGGCCTGCTTCCGAGGCCATTTCGCCCTGAGTGCCGGCGAGCTGTAAAGGCCATCCCATCACGATGAGGCTAACTTCCTGTTCGCGGCATAAACGGCGTAACCGAGCAAGATCGTGGCGCCGGTTTGAGCGGATCCAAGTCGCCAGAGGGCGGGCGGTTAGGCGCAAGGGGTCCGATATGGCCAGTCCGAGGCGCTTTCGGCCGTAATCGATGGCCAATATGCGGCCGGCACTCACACCGGCTCCCATTTTGGAGACCACGGACAAGCCCATAACTTTGATTATAATCCTCGAAAGAGGGGTTAGACTGTTACAACCAAGCCGCTGTTTCTATGGTTGCCGGCCCCGCCGTTTGCCCTCCCAATAGGGCCAAGCCTCAAGTGTCTTTAGCTGCGTATCCAGTCCTTTATCTCTCAGAAGCTTATCGATTTGGGAGCGAGAGAGTCTCGGCCCGAGCGGCGTTGCGAATTCGGCCAGGCTGAAGGCCAGCACACCCGCCACGGCAGTATTGAGTTTCAGATTGAGGATATCCACTTTGTCATAGGTATCCGAGGAGGCGTGATAATTGGCGACGTAATTAGCCTGTTCCTGGTTCGCCACCAGGTTGGGGACACCTTCGAGCAGGAAATCTAGATTATCCGTCCTAAGAATGGCGTCGTCGCTAAACCGGCTGACGTTCCAGGAATTGACCGGAGCCAAAGACTGACGAAGAACTTCGGGTTG
>DATMQA010000033.1:0-19032 GCA_035566895.1 Binatia bacterium | reverse complement strand
TGGCGGCGATCGTTGCCGGCTTAACGATGGGTTTTAACCTGCGCGAGCTGGGGCGCACCTGGCTCGAAACGGTCTGGCGCATTCGCTTTTCGCTGCTGACGATCGCCGCGATGCTGGCGCTGGGCAATGTCACCAAATACTCCGGCACGGACGCGACGCTCGGACTGGCATTGGCCCGGACAGGGGGGCTGTATCCGTTTTTCGGCACGTTGCTGGGCTGGCTGGGGGTCGCGCTGACCGGGTCCGATACGGCGTCCAATGTGCTATTCGGCAGTCTGCAGAAGATCACGGCGGAGCAGACGGGGTTGAGCCCGATTTTGATGTGCGCGGCGAACAGTTCCGGGGGTGTGATGGGCAAGATGATCGATGCGCAGAGCATTGTGGTGGCGAGCACAGCGACGAATTGGTATGGGCACGAGGGGAGCATCCTGCGGTATGTGTTTTTCCACAGCCTGGCGCTGGCGGTGTTGATGGGGCTGCTGGTGCTGCTGCAGGCGTATGTCGCGCCGTTCACGGGGATGGTGGTGCGGTGAGGGGATGGTGGATGATGGACGATGGAGGCGCCAGGGGGTCAGTTTGTGACTTGACGAGCAGATTTCATCTTCTAGCGTGCTTCTGAAAGGTGAACGTAGTTAACGGTCGCCGGCATCATCCACCATCCCTTTGCCGCCGCGGAGGGTGAACTTCCCATTTGAACGGCGGGCAAGGATGGGTAGATTGAGACAGGGTGAATGGCTGGGAATTAATGCCGATGTTGCTCCTGCTGTTGTTCAGCATCGCGTTGAGCGTCGGGACAAGCATCATTGTAGCGGTCATTCGCCAGACGCGGCGCAAAACGCCCGCCGTGGCAGAGGCCTCTCACGCGCCGCCTGGCTGCCCCTACGAACATAGTTGCATCTATCGCCGGCCAGGCTGCTGGCTCGCGATCAAAAGCCGAAATCTGCGGGCCGTCCAGACCGCGCTGGGGCTGCACAATCCAAAGCCGTGTTCCTGGATGGACGGATTGGAAGAGAAGCTGTTCATCGCGCCGCCGGTCAATGGTTGGATTCTGGTGATGGGCTCCGGGTTGCCGGACCCCAGCGAGGATGTCGATGCGTGCTTCCGGTTTCTCGTCGGGGTCAGCCGCAAGCTGGGCCAGGTGCAGTTTTTTAGCGCCAGCCGGGTGCTCCTGCACCATGCGTGGGTGAAAGCCGACAAGGGCCGGGTAACGCGCGCCTATGCCTGGGCCGGGCGCACGATTTGGAAACAAGGCGCCCGGACCAGCGCCGAAAAGGAGCTGGAGTTGAAATGCTTCGATTATCTCGAGCCGAGCGAAAGAACGTTCTTCGGCCAGCCAGACGCAATCCTGGCCAATGTCGATAAGGTGCCTTTGCTGGCGGCGCGCTGGAGTCTGGACCCGGCGCGCATCGACGAGCGTCTCCTGGAAAACGAGCGCGGCGTAGCAGGAGAGCCGTCGCGGAGGTACTGAACTCCGCAGTCCACGGTCCGCAGTCCACGGTCCACAGTCCACGGGCCACAGTCCGCGGTCGCGCCGCTGGCTTGCGTTTGAGGCCCGGGTCATTCAGAATGGCTGTGACATTTAACCCGAACACCTATGTCACTGGAATTTGAACTGCAAAAGTATCCTAAGGACATCAAACTCAAGGACGAATCCAAATGCCGCCTGCGGCCGTTGCGCAAAGACGACGAGACCGGTTTCCACGAGTTCTTCCTGGCCGTGCCCGAGGCCGAGCGCATGTTCATCAAACATCGGGTGACTGAGCCGGACGTCATCCGGGATTGGTGCCGGAACATTGACCTGGGCCGCAACCTGCCGCTGCTGGCGCTGATGGACAGCCGAATCGTGGGAGTGGCGACGTTGCACCAGCAACTGGGGGGCTGGAAACGGCACATTGGGCGCGTCAGCGTGCTGGTGCTGCCGCGATATCGCGGGCGCGGCCTGGCGCGGGGCATGGTGGGCGAGATTGTGGCCATTGCGCGCGGGGTGGGCCTGGAACGGGTCGAAGCGGAGTTCATCGGGGAGCAGGAGGCGGCGATAAAAATGTTCGCGATGCTGGGCTTCAGCAATCTCATCCGCCTGGATGATTACGTAAAAGACATGCAGTCGATTACTCACGATTACATCCTGATGGGGTTGGATTTGAAAACGGACGAGGAATACGCGGGGGTGGGGTGAGCGTGACGCGTGATGCGTGAAACGTGAAACGTGAAACGTGAAACGTGAACGCGCATGAAACCCGACGTTTGCCCGAATTGCGGCGCCGAGGTTCCGCCCAACGCCAAGGCCTGCCCGGGATGCGGGTCGGACGAGCAGACGGGTTGGTCGGATGAGGCACGGAGCAGCGGCCTGGATTTGCCGGAGGAGGATTTTGATTATGGAGATTTCGTCAAACGCGAGTTTGGCTCCAAGACTCCGGTGCCGCGCGGGATCCATTGGGGGTGGTGGCTGGTGGCAGCAGGACTGGTCATTACGTTGGTGCTGTTTTGGCTGCGGTTTTGAGACCGCAGACGGCGGGTAGAGACTCTGTTATCCATCCTGTTTTGAGCTTGAAGAGCGCTGGGGTTTACCTACACGTTGAGCCAATCAACCCATTATGACAGCCCCGGCATCGAATCAACCCGCTGAAATCAAGACCGGCGAAGCACCCGTGCCGTCTCAGCGGCTGATGTCGGTGGATGCGCTGCGGGGTTTTGACATGTTCTGGATCATCGGCGCCGATTCGCTGGTGTACGCGCTCAACCGAATGAGTCAGACCCGGCCGACCACGTTTCTGGCCGACCAGCTTGAACACGCCGAATGGGAGGGTTTTCACTTTTACGATTTGATCTTTCCGTTGTTCGTGTTCCTGGTCGGCGTCTCGGCGGTTTTTTCATTGAGCCGGACGATCGAGCGCGAAGGCCGGGCGGAGGCTCTGAAGCGGGTTTTCCAGCGGGGGATTTTGTTGTTCGTGGTGGGGCTTTTCTATTCGGGAGGTTTCACCAAGCCCTGGCCGGATATGCGGCTGCTGGGGGTGCTGAACCGGATTGCGCTGGCGTATTTCTTTACCGGGCTGCTTTTTTGCTTTTTCAAACCGCGGGCGCTGGCGGCGATTTGCGTGAGCCTGCTGGTGAGCTACTGGGCTTTGATGACCTTCGTGCCGATTCGGGACATCCAGTTAACCAAGGATAATCTCGCACGCCTGGCCGAGCAGGCCGGTGATGCGCAAGCGGCCGCGCTGTTTCGAGAGGAGACTAATCCTTCGGCGGTGAAGGACAGCCCAGCCTGGGCGGCGGCCGAGAGGATGTTTTACGCGACCACGCGGCGCGTCACCGGCGCCTTTGGCAAGGGGCACAACCTCTCCGACCATCTCGACTTTCAGTATCTCCCGGGAAAGAAGTATGACATGTTTTTTGACCCGGAAGGTTATTTGAGCACGATTCCTGCCGTAGCGACGTGCCTGCTCGGGGTGTTCGCCGGTTTGCTGTTGAAGAATCAAGCCGTGCCGGGCGGACGCAAAGTGGTTTACCTGATTGGTTTCGGGATTGCGGGCGCAGCACTGGGGTGGGCCTGGGGTTTGCAATTTCCGGTGATCAAGAAAATCTGGACTTCATCGTATGTGCTGGTGGCGGGCGGCTACAGCGCGATTCTTTTGGGCGTTTTTTATCTGATTGTGGATGTGTGGCAGGCGCGGGCCTGGTGCCAGCCGTTCGTCTGGATGGGGATGAATTCGATTACGATTTACCTGACCAAGAACATCATCGGCGGCGGCTTTGACAAGCTGGCCGGGCGATTTGCGGGCGGGGATGTGAAAGCGTTCTTCGACAGCCACGTGGCCAAGGGGTTCGGGGAGATGATGATTTCGGCAGTGGGGCTGCTGCTGGCCTTCTGGTTCGTGCACTTCCTGTATCGCCGAAAGCTTTTCCTGCGGTTTTGATTGCCACCAAAGAGCACAGAGCAGCGGAGCCGCAACCGAAGAGTTAAATGGGTTAAAAGAGTTAAGTAAGTTAAATGAGGAAAAGGGGGCTGGAAATCTCTTCGCGGCCAGCGAGCAAGTTGCATGGTTGTAGTTACAAAGCGAAACAATTTCCTTTGTAATCTTTGTGGCTGAGCCTACTGCACGTCCTCGCCCAATTCGACGTTCCAGTAGGCGAGGTCGATGAAGTGCTTCCAGCTATCGTGCTGGTGCAGGCTGAAGTTGATCTGGACGAACGGGCGCCACTTGGGCCGCTTGGGTTTGCGGATCAGGTGCATGCCGGCCTCCTGCGGCGTGCGATTGGCTTTGAGCGTATTGCACTCGATACAGGAGCAGACGATGTTTTCCCAGGTGGTCGGGCCGCCGCGGTCGCGCGGGATGACGTGGTCGAGGTTCAGGTCCTTGCGGTCGCAGGTGTTGCCGCAATACTGGCAGGTATTTTTGTCGCGCTCGAAGATGTTGTGGCGCGTAAATTTGACCTCTTTCTTGGGCATATGATCATAGACCAGCAAGAGGATGACCCGAGGCAGGCGGATGCGGAAGGTGACGGTGCGGACGGATTCCGGGTGGGGTTCCTGCTGGGACAGGTCCTGCCACTCGGAGAAATCGAAGGTTTGAAAGGAGCCGTCGCTGCGATTGAGCACAGCCTGGGCGTGGCCCTGAAACAGGAGCGTCAGGGCGCGGCGAGCGGTACAGACATTGACCGCCTGCCAAAGGCGGTTGAGCACCAGCACATGTTGGTTGAGCAGCGAATGCATACGCGATTCAACTTGCGGCAATACTACACAAAACCGTCTAACCTGTCAACGCAGGCGGATTAGGTTGAGAGTCAGTAATCAGTAATCAGTGATCAGTAATCAGTAATCAGCAGTCATGGACTCGGCGCGTTGGGATTCGTGCTTGACGTGCTGGCCAGCGCTGTTCCACGATGGCGGCGAACCGAGCTGGAACATGAACATTCACCACCTGGAACTGTTTTATTACGTGGCGCGGCACGGAGGCATTACGGAAGCGGTACGGAATATCCCTTACGGCATCCAACAACCGGCGGTGAGCGGACAAGTCGCGCAATTGGAGGAGTACCTGGGGGTGATCCTGTTTCAACGCCGGCCATTCGCGCTCACACCGGCCGGGGAGAAGCTTTATCAGTTTATTGTCCCATTCTTTTCGAACCTGGAGACGGTGGCGGGTGAGTTGCAGGGGGGCCGGGAGCGGCAAATCCGGGTGGGGGCCTCGACCATCGTGCTACGGGATCATTTGCCCGAGTTTTTGCGGAACGTGCGGAAGAAATATCCGAATTTGAAGATCTCGCTGCGAGAGGGTTATCAGGCCGAATTGGAAATTCTGCTGGAAA
The DNA here is from genome assembly GCA_035566895.1 of Binatia bacterium. Classification (GTDB taxonomy): domain Bacteria; phylum Verrucomicrobiota; class Verrucomicrobiia; order Limisphaerales; family UBA8199; genus DATMQA01. The sequence continues at coordinate 13,725 of DATMQA010000033.1, read as the reverse complement.
AGGAGGAATTGGATTTGGCGGTGACGGTGATCGAGAAGAAATCCGCGCCCGGCATTCATTCGGTCGCGCTGCTGGAACTGCCATTGGTGCTGTTGGTGGAGAAGGGGAGCAGCCTCACCGCGGCGGAGCAGCTCTGGAAGCGGGATCGAATTCAGGAACCGCTTATCTGCCTGCGCGAGGCCGAGGCGATTTCCAAACACTTCCGGCAAGGGCTGAGCCGGCTGGGCGTGGACTGGTTTCCGAGCATCGAGGTCAGTTCGATCGACTTGATAGAAACGTACGTTGCGAGCGGGTTTGGCATAGGCGTATCGGTGCAGGTGCCCAAAGCGGCGATTCCGCCCAACACGCGAGTGGTGCCACTGCCGGCGAGGGATTTTGCGCCGGTGATAATGGGAGCGCTGTGGCGGGGGAGGACATCCGTATTACTACAGGCGTTTCTGGATGAATGCCAGTTGCGCGCCAAGCGGCTGGCGGGAGGTTGACAATCTCCAAGGCAGGAAGTGCCTTGGGTTGAGACAGTCAGGAGGCAGGCCGCGGCCCGGCAGCGGGAGAGGAGAAGAAAAAGCGCCAGAAGACACCCAAGAGGATTCGAAAATCCGCATCTGGCCCGCAGGTTGCTGTTGCAGGTCATAAGCGACGCACAATTGCGTCAATGAACTGACAACTCAGGAACCAGTTGAGACAAAACTGACCATGGCACTGCCATTCATCAACGGGAACGCAAAGAAGCGGGACCAAATGGTATCGATCGATTTGGGCGGAAGGACGACCAAAGCCGTTTACATGCAACGCAACGGCGAGGGCTACGTGCTGTCGCGTTATGCGCTGCTGGACGCGCCCATTTACGAGAAGAATCTTTCGACCGATCTGCTGGCCGAACACCTTCGGAGCGTCTGCCAGGCGCTCGAGGCCAAGACCCGGAACGTGACGCTGGCGCTGGGAGTGAACGAATCGATCGTGCGGCATGCGGAACTGCCGCTCATGCCGATCAGCGACATGCGCCAGGTCCTCAAAAACAACACCAAGAACTATCTGCAACAGGATTTGCCGGGCCATGTTTTCGATTGCTTCGTGATGCAGAGCCGCAGCCCGCAGAAACCGGCCGAAAAGCCCAAGCTGGGCACGGGCAGTCCCAAGCAACGCGTGCTGGTAGCAGGCGCCAAGCGGCAACTGGTCGATGACTTGCAAACCGCAATCAAGAGCACTGGGCTGCTCGCGGACCACATTGTGCCAGGCTTGCTAGGCCCGGTGAACACGTTCGAGCTGGCGATGCCGGAGATTTTTTCGCGCGAGGTAGTGGCGCTGGTGGATATCGGCTTCAAGAGCACGAGCATTTGCCTGCTGCAGGAAGGAGAACTGGTTTTAAGCCGGGTGGTAGGGATCGGAGGAGACCGACTGACCAACGGCCTGGCCGAATCCCTTAACATCAGTTATGCGGAGGCTGAAGGCATCAAAGTGGGAATGCCGACGGAAGTCCAAACCAACCTCGAAGCGCTGGTGCTGCCGCTGGGTCGAGAGCTGCGAGCTTCGATCGACTTTTTCGAGCATCAGCAGGACAAAGCCGTCAGCCAGGTGTTTGTCAGCGGCGGCTCGGCCCGCTCTGATTTCATTGTGCAGACATTGCAAACGGAACTGATGGCCGAATGCAAGCCCTGGAACCCGCTGAGCTTCCTTGAGGTTTCATTGCCGCCGCAACAGACCGCTGAAATCGATCACGTCGCCCCGCAGTTGGCGGTGGCGGTCGGGGCTGCGGTCGCAACATTTTAACGCCTATGCCGATCCGAATTAATTTGCTGGCTGAAGCCCAGGCCCTCGAAGAATTGCGCCGGCGGGACCCCATCAAGCGCGCCATCTGGAGTGGTGCCGCGCTGGTGTTCATCATTCTGGCCTGGAGCACGTCGCTGCAAGTCAAAGCGATGATGATCAAGGGGGAGTTGAACAAGGTGGATGAGCAGATTGCCAAACAGACCAATGAATATCAAGTGGTGCTGGGACACCAGCGAAAATTGGCGGAGGCGAACCGGAAGCTGGTGTCGCTCTACCAAGTCTCAACCAACCGCCTCCTCTACGGCACGCTGTTAAACGCCCTGCAACAAACAACGCTGGACGACGTGCAGCTCATCCGCTTCCGGGCGGAGCAAAGCTATACGTTCACCGATGAAGTCAAAGCCAGAACCAACGAGGACCGGGTTATTTCCGGCCGGCCGGCCACGGTGACCGAACGCGTCCTGTTGACGCTGGATGCCAAGGACAACGGTGCCAATCCGGGCGACCAGGTCAACCGCTACAAGCAGACGCTCGTCGAGCATCCTTATTTCAAAACCATCCTGACCAAAACCAACGAGGTCCGCCTGGCGAGTCTTTCTCCGCCGCAAGTGACCGACAGCAAGCCTTTCGTGCTCTTTACCCTCGAATGCCGTTATCCGGAGAAAACGCGATGAACAAACTTTCCAAAGAAAAGCGCCAGCAACTGGTTTTAGTGGTGTTACTGACGACGGGAGCCCTCGTGGGGCTTTATTTCGGACTGGTCCGTTTTCAGCAACGGAGCCTGACGGAGCTGCAGAAACGGAAGCTAGCGGCAAAGCAGGAACTGGAACTGGTCAAACGGACCATTGCGAGCGCCGACCAGATCGAAGCCCAGGTGGGTGACGCGAGCGCCCGGCTGGCCAAGCTCGAAGAGGGTATGGCGGCAGGCGACCTTTATGCCTGGGCCTTCAACACCGTCCGCCAGTTCAAGCACTCTTACAAAGTCGAAATCCCCCAACTGAGCCAGGTGGACGGGCCGCGAGAAATGACCTTACTGCCTCAGTTCCCGTACAAACAGGCCAGCGTCACCATCGGGGGCACGGCTTTCTTTTATGATCTTGGCAAATTCATTGCCGATTTCGAGAATCAGTTCCCCTATTTCCGCGTAGTGAACCTGTCCATGGAGCCGATTTCCGCCCTGGCGGGGGCCGACAAAGAGAAGCTCTCCTTCCGCCTGGAAATAGCGGCTCTGGTGAAACCTGGCACCTCGTAGAAAATTCTTATGACACGCCGAATACCTCTATCTTCGAAGCGGGCGAGTGGTTTGGCCCTGGCGCTGTGGCTCCCGGCCGCAATCGCTTTTGGCGCCGATGCCAAAGCGACCAGCCCCTCCGCCCCCAATACACTTCCCAATCCGGTGGCGGCGATCAACCTGTCTGAAATTCCCCAATCGACGTTCGTTTTCCCCTCAACGCCGAAGGAAGGCAGAAATCCCTTTTTCCCGCTGTCCACGGCGGGCCTGCCGGTCCCGACGAAGCCGAGAGAAAACGTCGTCGATACCACATCCATCGTGCTCAACGGCATCACGCCCAGCGGGCCCAAGCGCACAGCGATGATCAATAGTTACACGTTCGAAGAGGGCGAAGAACACGAAGTCCGGCTTGCCAGCGGCAGCAAAGAAATGATCAAGTGCGTGGAGATCAAAAGCGACTCCGCGACCATCTCCGTTCGGGGCCAGCGCCGGGAACTGCGCTTGCGCACGGGAGTTTTTTGAAGAACCGCCCCCCGGGCGCACAGACCTCGCGGCCCGGGAGTTCAGCTTTCAGCGTTGCCACGATGAAAAGTTTTTTCCTTTGGTACACAAATCCCGAGTTACCTGTGGCCGAGCGTTTTCACCGTGCTATCAGCAAACACCAACTCCGGAGTGGATCTTCTGCGGGGCATCGGGCTGCCGGTCCCACTTCCTATTCGGTCGAACCGAGTCCCGCTTCTCAATCGCTTTGGCAGAAAGCAGCCCGCTTTCGGGTTTATCGAGTTACAGGCTTGTCTCAATTAAAGACAAGGATTTCAGAGAATGGTCATTTTCATGCACAATCCCGCGATTTTGGTGAGGAACAAGCCCTTGGCACTGCGACTGCTTAAAGTGTCCAAATGAAACAGCATCTTGTAGATGTCTGGTCAACGTCAGAACTAGTTAAACAGATGAAATCAAAACTGTGCATCCTTACGCTCGTTGGGCTGGTCGCCGGCAGTTTGGCCACCATGGCCCAAACCAACACGCCCGCTGGTGAGCCCCCGGCTACCAGCGCCAGCATCACCACAACCAACGACGCGGCGCCACCGGCCGCGCCGGAGCCGGCCGCGCCCAGCCCCGAGGCTGCCAAAGCCGATGCCGCCGCTCAACCGGCCAACGCGCAAGCGGCGCCAGCCACAAGTCCGACGCCAACAGCGGAAGCACCGGCCGAGAAGTCTCCGACGCTGGTTGCGGCAAACAACGCGGCCCAACCGGCCAACGCGGCGACAACCGCCGCCAAAGATGCTCCTGCTGCCGATGCAACCGCGGCCCCCGCCACCCCGGCATCCACCAACGGCGCGCCCCAACCGGGAGCCGTGATCCCTTTGATCGTGATGGACGATGTGCCGTTGACCGACGCCATCAAGAACCTCGCGCGTCAGGCCGGTTTGAACTATATGCTTGATCCCAAAGTCGCTTTTGGCCAGGTGGGACCCGATGGCAAGCCGGTTCCCCAGCCGACCATCTCGATCCGTTGGGAGAACGTCACTGCGGAACAGGCCCTCAATGCCCTGCTGACCACCTACAACCTCCAGTTGATCGAAGACCCGAAGAGCAAGATTGCCCGGGTAACGGTTAAAGACCCGGCGGCCCCCGATCCGCTGGTGACCAGGGTCATTCAGCTTAAATTCTCCAGCCCCTCGAATATGCTGGGCGCTATCCAGAACACGTTAACGGACAAGCGCAGCAAAGTGGTAGCCGATGTCCGCACCAGCCAATTGGTTGTTTTGGCGACGGAGAAGGAGTTGATCGATGTGGAAAAACTGGTCGAAAGCCTGGACACTAAGACCAAACAGGTGCTGATCGAAGCGCGGTTGCTGGAAACCCAGATCAATCCGCACAGCGACAAAGGCGTGGACTGGACCGGAACTTTGGCTCACCAACACGTCGTTATGGGCAACAACGCCTTGCCGGGTACACCGCCAACGCCGGGTGGCGTAGGAACTCCCGGAACGCCGGGCACCATCGGAGGCATCGTCAATGCTCCAGGGCTCATCGCCAGCTTAAGCAAAGGCGCCTTCTTCCAACCCAGTATGGCCTTCCTGAACGCCGACGGCGTCGGGGCCGTGCTTTCGTTCCTGAACACTTATGCTGAAACTAAGGTCATCTCGGCTCCGCGAACGGTGACACTGGACAATGAACCAGCGTCAATCGAAGTTGGGACGATGTTCCCCATCGTCAACGTTACTGCTGGTACCGCCAACACGACGGGCGGCTCGCAGGTTACGTACTCGAACCTGACCGTCAAGCTGGATGTCACCCCGCGAATTTCAGCCAACAATTACGTCAATCTGAAAGTCAAGCCGACCATTTTGAGGCTCGGTGACGCGGTGACCAGCACGATCGCCAACCAGGTTAACTCCGTGAACGAATTCTTTACGCGTCAGATCCAAACAACCGTGCTAATCCCCAGCGGCAACACGCTGGTGATGGGCGGTCTCATCGACGACAACGTCCATCGTGAGAATCGAAAGGTCCCGGTGCTGGGTGACATCCCTGGGTTGGGCTTCTTTTTCCGATGGGACTCGAACAACCGGGTGAAAGACAACCTAATCGTTTTTGTCACGCCCACAATTGTGCAGGATGAGGACTACCAACCGACTAAGACTGATTTCCTCAAGACGCCCGTCCCGACCAAAGATTCGATCGAAGCCGATTGGTCTGCCTGGGACAGCGGCAAACCTCGCGATTGGAGCAAGGCAAAATCAGACTCGAAAGACTCGGGCAAATTCGCCACCCTGCCCCCTGCGAACAATTAGAGTCCTGGACTTCACCTTAGCCACCGGCCTTCTCATCGAGGCCGGTGGTTTTTCTTTGAGGGATTGACACTCAAAGCTCGCCGTAGCCCGTTAGGCCTCAGCGACCTTGCGCAGGTAATCGAAGGAGTAGATGCCCGTCGTGTGCCCGTCAGCCCAAACCGGTTGCACCGCGTAGGTCCCGATCCGGACAAGACTGCGGAGCTGAAACGCCAAGGGGCTGAGCGGGTGGTCGGGCCCTTTGTATAGATTCCCCATAATATCCCGCTCCCCTTTGCAACCTGCGCACGGGCAGGCGCGCCGCAACCTTTCCAGAGGAATGAAGCTTTCGCTGCCATCCTCCCACTTGATCGCCAATTCATGGCCGATCGGCTGGATGTCAACCGGTTTCATGGATATGGGTTGCATCGTTACAAAGTTACATGTGTTATATAGCGTGAGCAATCTCCGCACGCGTGACGCTTCTAGTCTCTCAGATAAGTTCGAGCACCCGCTGTAGCTCGGCATCGGTGTTGTAGAAATGGGGTGAGAGGCGAATGTATTTTTGACCGGACCGGGCGAGGCGCAACGAAGTGATGATCCGGGCGTCCAGCAGCTTTTGGTGCAGTGCAGCAAGGTCTTTACCGGGCTGAAAAAATGAAGTGATGCCGCTAGAGTTTTCCGGCGGAGCATCAGAGTGCAGAACGGTGTAGCCTTTGGCCTGCAAAGCCGGGACCAGCCAGGCACGTTTTCGCAGCAGCTCGTGCGCGATGTTCTCGACTCCCAATTCCAGCAGCAATTCCATCGCTGTGACCAGCCCCACCAACCCCAGCAGGTTGTGCGTGCCGGCTTCATACTTGTGCGCACCGCTGCGGAAAACGATTTGCTCCTGGGCGACAAAATCCGGGCAGCGCACGTTATGCCAACCATAGACGGTCGGATTGAGCTGCTCCTGGACGGGACCGCGCACGTACATCAGCCCGGCCCCACACGGGCCCAGCAACCATTTGTGCGCGTCCGCCGCCAGCAGATCGACGTGCTCCGCAGCCATGGGGAAGGCGCCGACCGTTTGGATCGCATCGAGACAAAACAGGATGTTGCGCTCCCGCAGCAACTTGCCAATGGCCTGGAAATCGATGCGATAGCCGCTGATAAAATGGCACGAGGCCAGGGCGACGAGGCGCGTATTTTCATCCACCTGGCCCAGGACATCTTTTGGCCGGATGACGCCCAGGCCGCGCGTGTTCATCAACCGCACTTCAACCCCCTGCCCTGCCAGCGCCATCCACGGATATACATTAGAAGGATAATCGTCGAAGTAGATGAGGATATTGTCGCCCCGGCGGAATTTCAGACCGCCGGCAACGAAGCTTAAGGCCAGCGAGGTCGGCCCGACGAACGCGACTTCCTCCGGCTGAGAATGGAGGAGCTGGGCGGCGAGCTTCCGCCCATCGCTCAGGATTTGCGGATAAACGAACCTCTCCTGGTCACCGGTTGAGGACTGCCTGGCATAGGTGGCGACCGCCTCGGCGACGCGCCTGGGCAACGGGCAGTCGCCTCCATGGGCCAGGAAAATCTTGTCATGTGCGACAGGGAATTCGTGGCGGCGCAGGTCTTCGTTAGAGAGCAATTCCGCAATGGTCATCGCGGTAAGTTAGGAGAACGGAAACAGGGCGCAAGGTTTCAGTGGCCTGGGGTCAGAATCCCGCGGCATTCTGGACTTGCTGAAAGTAGCCCAGATAGAATTGAATGATGCGGTAGGCAATCAGCAAAACGATCGAAAGATAGATGGCCATGGGAACCCAACGAGAGACGGCCCGGAGTTTTCGCGAGCCTTCATCCTGGTAGTATTGGTGCAACCGCTGCAAGGTGGCGTCGAGCTGGCCGCTGATTTCGCCGGTGGCGTATTGATTGGCAAACAGCGGGGGGAACCTGCGGGAGGCGCTGACCACCTCGGCGGGGGTCTGACCGGCGGCGACCCGGGGCCGCCAGGCCAGCACGGCTCGGCGCAGGGCGGGCGAACCGCTGGCGGTCGCAGCCATTTCCCAGGCTTCAATCACGTTAATACCCGCGCTCAGGAGCGCTTCCAGGGCGGCAGCCAGCCGGGCCAAGGCGAGGTACCATCGCGCTGTTCCCAAAACGGGAATCGGGTGGAGCACCGATTCAACCCAGCCACGCCAGTTCTCGCCGTGGCGGCTCTGGCCGGCATAAATCAACAAACCGATCACGGCATAAATCGCCAGGAAAACCCCCAAGGTCTGAGCCAGGAAGGTAACCCAGTCGCCGGTCCGGAAAAACGGCAGGAAAGCGAAAATCAGCACGCCGAAATGGAACAGAAAAGCCGGATAGGCAAGGTCGGCGATCAACTGGCGGGCAATGCGGGCGCGGTCCTCGTAATAATTGGCGAGCAGGTGAAAGCAAGCGTCCATGCGCCCGCTCTGCTCACCGGCGTGGAGGAGGGCGATATCGAAAGCCGGCAGCCAGGAGTCGAGCTGGCGCAAGGATTCAGTCAGGGTGCAGCCTTCGGCAAGCCGGCCGAGCACTTGCGTAATCGGCTGGCGGTAGGAACGGGCGGGAGGATTGCGTTGGAGTTGTTCCAACCCGCGGATAAGACCGATGCCGGCGCCGGTAAGCAGGCCCAGTTGATGATAAAACTCGGAGCGCTGCCTGAATTGTCCCGGCGTGACGGTGAGCATAGGAGCGGGGGCGTTTAGGCCACTTCAACAAACATAGTTTCAAGGCACGCCAAGGTTCGAGTGGTCCTTGGAACAAATAACGTGAAATGGCGCAAATGCCCGCGCTCCTATGCCGCTGGAGACTTTTGCTTCAGGCGGCGACGCGGTCAAAGCTGGCTTTAAGATCCCGTTTGCTCCGCAGGCCCACCATTTGATCGGCAACCTCGCCTTTATAGAAGAGCAGCAAAGTGGGAATCGAGCGAATGCCGTATTGGACAGCCAGGTCCTGGGAATCGTCAATATTGACCTTACCGATGCGGATCCGGCCATCGTATTCGCCGGCTAATTCGTCAAGGATGGGCGCCAGCATTTTGCAGGGCCCACACCACTCGGCCCAGAAATCCACCAGTACGGGCTGTGCTGATTCAAGAACCTCTTTGGCAAAGTTCTGCTGAGTTAAACTGACAATATTTGGAGCTGACATAAAGAATCGCTGCAATTGATTCGGAACCACGGGCCCGGTTTCCCACGCACGGCCCGCAAAGAGAGCACCCGCCCTAATTCGGCAACATCCAGATTAAATAGGCGGTCGACCCTGCCGCAGCCAGACCAGCCACTGCGGCAACCAGCGCGAGAATTTTGTCTAAAGCGCTGACGGCGGAGATGGCGGCAACCGGTGCAGGGGCCGGACGCGGAGCCACCCCGGAGGGAGCGGGGCGGGGCGCCGCAGGAGCGGCCGCGCTCGGGCGGGGTGCGGCGGGCGGAGCCGCCACGCCATGGCCTATGGCGGGAGCGGGAGCTGCGGGACCGCCGGTAGGACCCCCGGGAGGTAAAGTCGGGAGCTTAATCGTCGGCGCGGCCGAGGGCTTGGGCGGCAGATTTATCCGGACTGTTTCCTTTTTAGGTTGGACTTTTCCGGTTTCCTTCTTCGGAGGAACAGCGCCGGTCGGAATGTTAGGAATGTTCTCAGCCATAACGTCAAATATAGTATAAAAATAGGGTTCGGCCGGGCCAGTGTCAAACTCTTATTCCAGAACTCCAGGTCTCAACGGTATTCGGAACGCGCTTCACCGCGATCGCCGCTCCAGCGGGCGGGGCGCTCCTCGCGGGGCCGAGCAATATTCACGGTCAACGCCCGGCCTTGAAATTCCTTCTCATGAAATTGCTCGACGGCCTTGCTGGCTTCCTCCGGTGTGGCGAATTCCACGAAAGCGAAGCCGCGCGACCGGCCGGTGGCTTTATCCAACATGAGATTGACCGAGGTGACGACCCCGGCCTGGGAAAAATAATCCTGCAGATCGTTTTCCACGGCCTGAAAGGAAAGGTTTCCTACGAATAACCTGTTTTGGTTCATAAGGTGGTATCTGCTCAAAGAAACCGGGTGGGGAGGACTGCACCGGCAGGCTCACTGACTGTCTGTCTTTTTAGGTTCACTGACAATCTGTCTTCTGACACCAACCCGTTCACTCTTTGAACGGACTGACATTTTTCTACCAAACCGCCGGCCGAAGTCAACCAATATTTTCGCGCGACTAAACCGCGGCCGCTTGTTTCTGACCGGCGATGAGGAAACCAAGGTATTCGACCAGACGGGTTTTCATCTCTTTGCGCGAGATAATGGCATCGATGAGACCATGCTCGAGAAGAAACTCGGCGGTCTGAAATCCCGGCGGCAATTCCGCCTGAGTCGTGTCCTTGATGACGCGCGGGCCGGCAAAACCGATCATCGCGCCGGGCTCGGCCAGGATAAGGTCGCCGACGCAGGCGAAGCTGGCCATGACGCCTGCCATGGTGGGATTCGTGAGGATGCTGAGGTAAGACAAGCGGGCTTTAGCGTGATAGGCCAGAGCCGCGCAGGTTTTGCCCATTTGCATCAGGCTGAACATGCCCTCATACATGCGCGCTCCACCACTGGTGGAGATGATAATCAGAGGGAGAGCTTTTTCGGTCGCGCGTTCGATCAGCCGCGTCAAGCGCTCGCCCACGACGGAGCCCATCGAGCCGCCGAGGAATTTGAAATCCATCACCCCCAAAGCAACGCGGTGCTCGCCGATTTTGCAAAGACCGGTAATGACGGCGTCTTTGAGGCCGGTTTCCTGCTGGTATTTCTCCAGTTTGGAGGCGTAAGAAGCCACCCCGGTGAAATTAAGCATGTCCACGCTGGTCAAATCCGCATCCATCTCCTCGAAGGTGCAGGTTTCGACCAGCGAATGGATGCGCTCGCGCGCGCTGATGGGAAAATGGTGGTGGCAATGGGTGCAGACTTTGAGGTTTTCGTCCAATTCCTTGTCGAAGACCATCGTGCTGCACTTGGGACATTTGGTCCAGAGTCCCTCCGGGATTTCCCGCTTGCGGGATTTGGCGCCGGCCAGTTTGGGCTTTTTGACAAAGGAGGTGTTGCCGGTGGGCGGGGGTGGAGTCACCGCCGGCTCAGTCGTTTCCGGGACCAATGTCTTTTTTGTAAATGAAGTGGTGGCCATGCCGGGTGTTGTTACACGGTTACATGGGTTACATAGTGGCATCGCTTTCCAGCCCAGCGGTGGCCAACTGCATAACCACGTATCATTGCAACCATGTAACACCTAATATTCAGATTCCGCGGGCAACTGTCCAGACACAAACATCACCAGCGCCGGCGGCACGCAGCACGCGGGCACAGGCCCCGGTAGTTGCGCCGGTGGTAAAAACGTCGTCCACCAGCACGATGCGTTCTCCATTGAGCCGGGGGCCAGCGCGCCGGGCGAAGGCCCCGCTGACATTGGCCAGCCGCTCCTCGCGGCTGAGCAAGGTTTGTGTGCGGGTCGGAAGGACGCGCCGCAGGAGCTGGGCGTTGAGGGGAATGCGAAGGGCGGCGCTGAGCCGTAGCGCCAGGCGTTCGGCCTGGTTGAATTCGCGCGCGCGGTGCTTGGTGGGATGCAGCGGCACCGGCACAATCCAGTCCCATTTCTCGCGCCCCAACTCCGGACCAGCCCGGGAAACCAACAACTCCGCCAGGAATGGTTCCAACCAGAAAGCGCGCTGATACTTATACCGATGGATCAGGTCAAGCATTGGGCCACGGGCGACGACTGCCGAACGCGCCGAACAGAAGTGCAGTTCGGCCCCACGGCAGTTGGCGCACTCAAAATCGACCGTGATCGCTCCCTCGTAAGGATAGCCGCACCGTTCACAGAAGGGACGCTCGATAAAATGCACCTGAGCCTTGCAATCTTCGCAAATAAAGCACTCACCCGGGGTGGCCCGCGCCTCGCCGCAAAGCTGGCAGACTTCAGGATACAAGAATCCCAGACCTGCATTCAGCCAGTCTTTACAGGACTCGAGCAAGGTGCTCATAGGCTACCCTTTCGTTAGTCAGAAAGGACCGCAGACGGCAACCCAAAAAATGTCTTCCGCTTCCACAAAAGCAGTGGCGGGGGCCACGGACGCATGATAAATAGGTTCGGTGCTCAGCTTGTTGAGGAAATCAAGTAGCGCCAAGGCGCCCGCGCCCGGGCCTTTTGGCCGTTTTTATTTGCAGGAGGTGATTAACAGCGGCGGGATGGCGGATATTTGGCTGGCAACGGATTCCAAATCAAAGGCTTACGCCTTGCGCCTCATGCACGAGCGGCTGCGCTTTAATTTGCTGGCGCGGCGCCGGTTCGTCCGCGGATGCGAGATTCTTTCAAAGATCGGCGACCACCCGGGGATCATCGGCTATGTGGAGCATGGCAAGATCAACGGGCAGCTTTATCTCTTGATGGAATATGTTGAGGCGGAGAATCTTAGGGACCTTTACGCCCGGCACGACCCGGTGTTGCTGGAAAACGTCGCGCAAATCCTTCTGGATATGGCAGCGGCTCTGGAGCATATGCACGAGAATGGTTTTATGCACCTGGATTTTAAACCGGAGAATGTCCTGGTCACCCGCAACGGCAGTGTGCGCTTAGTCGATTTCGACCTGGCGCTGCCGATTCCGGAAAAACCCAAGAGATTCTCAAAAAAAAATCCGGGGACTCCGGCGTACATGGCGCCGGAACAATTGCTCGGCCAGGAAATCTCGAACCGGGTGGACATTTTCTCGTACGGCGTGGCGGCTTACGAACTGCTCACCAACCAAAAGCCATTTCCCGGCGACACACCGGCCGAGATTTTGCGGAAACAACTGGACCGTTCCAGCTTCGTTGCGCCGCGGCAACTCAACCCCGACATGCCCGCCGCCCTTGAGAAGGTGCTCCTCCGGTGCCTGGAACGGGAACCGGAGCGGCGTTACCCATTTGTGGGGATGATGGTGCGGGAGCTGCAGGCGGCGTTGTACGTCTGACGAAAACGTGGGGCGTGATGCGTGAAACGTGAACAGCGGAAGGACGTTCCTTCCAATTTCACGTTTTACGTTTCACGTGTCATGCTTTCTCCTCGATGAGCTCGCGTCGGGCCCCGCTGAGCAATTGCTCGATGAAACTGGTCGAATACACGCCCCGCCGGAAGTTAGGGTCCTGGAGAATGGCTTGTTGGAAGGAGATGGTGGTCTTGATCCCCGTAATCATGTACTCGCTCAGAGCGCGGCTCATTTTGTCCATGGCTTCGCGACGGTCGCGGCCAAACGTGATGAGCTTGCCCAGCATGGAGTCGTAGGCGGAGGGCATCGTGTAGCCGGCGTAGGCGTGGCTATCGACGCGCACGCCGCGACCGCCAGGCTGGTAATACATTTCGATGCGGCCCGGGCTGGGGCGGAAATCATCAAACGGGTCTTCGGCATTGATGCGGCATTCGATAGCGTGGCCTCGGAGTTGAATGTCGCTCTGGGAATGGCGCAGCGGCTCTCCCATCGCCAGCATGATCTGGTAGCGGACCAGATCGATGCCGGTGACCTCCTCGGTCACGGGATGCTCGACCTGAATGCGCTTGTTCATCTCGAGAAAAAAATAATTGCCCTGACTATCGACGATGAATTCCACCGTGCCGGCGTTGGTATAGTTTGCCGCCTCGGCAATCTTGATGGCGGCTTTGCCCATTTTCTTGCGCAGGTCCTTGAACTTGGGATGATTCTCGATGAGTGGCGAGGGGGATTCCTCGACCATTTTCTGGTTGCGCCGCTGGATCGAACAATCGCGCTCGCCCAGGTGAATGATATGGCCGCGGTTATCGCCTAAAATCTGGAATTCGATGTGATGGGGGTTTTCGATGTATTTCTCGATATAGACGCCAGAATTGCCAAAGGCCTTCTCGGCCTCGGTGCGAGCGGTATGGAAGCCTTTTACCAGAGAGATATCATTATGGGCGACACGCATCCCGCGGC
>DATMQA010000032.1:0-10121 GCA_035566895.1 Binatia bacterium | reverse complement strand
GAATCAGCGTCAAAGGCCAGTTGCTCGACTAAAGAGAGGCCGCAGTCCGCCTCGGGCCTGTAGTGAAGACTTTCGGGCGAGATGCGCCAAAAATCAGGGCTTTCTGCAAACTGCCTGGCTGAATTGCGAAAGTCAGGCTAGCCACGAAAGAACACAAAGAACACAAAGAAATAGGTAGGAAGATGGATCCGTGGAGACGCGAAGAAGCCCGCAGATAACTCAGATAAGCGCAGATTAGGCCAATAAATTTGAGGGGGAGCAGGGTGGTTGAGCCTAACGAAACTTCCGGCCTCGGCTTCTTCCTTTCTTCGCTTCTTCGCTGTTCAAATGTTCTGTGGAGCGGCGGCCTCTCCGACCGCCTCGCGAATGATTTGCTTGAATTTTTCCAGCCCCTCATCGAACGCGGCCGCGATTGGCAGCACCGGCGTCTTGCGAACTTTGCGCTTGAAGGTTTTCAGGTTCGCTTCCGCGACCGGCTCGTCCATTTTATTCGCGACGACCAGGCGCGGCTTGTCCAGCAGGCCGGGATCGTAAAGCTCAAGTTCGTTTAGCAGGTTTTTGTAGTCGTCCCATGGCGCCCGGCCATCAGCCCCAGCCATGTCAAGCAAGGCCACCAGCACTTTGCAGCGCTCGATATGCCGCAGAAATTCGTGGCCCAAACCGACATTGCGATGGGCGCCTTCGATCAGACCCGGCACGTCGCACACCGTTAGCCGATGAAAATCCGGGTACTCCACTATGCCAATCTGTGGGTGCAAGGTCGTGAAGGGATAGGAGGCGACTTTGGGGCGAGCATGTGAAATCGCCGTCAATAAGGTCGATTTGCCCGCGTTGGGGTAGCCCACGAGGCCCACTTCGGCAATGATCCGCAACTCAAACAGGAATTCGCCTTCCTCTCCCGGCTCACCCGGTTGAGCGAATCGCGGCGCCTGCCGAGCGGCGGTCGCGAAGTTACGGTTTCCCAGGCCGCCCCGGCCGGCTTTGCACAAAACGAACCGTTGCCCATGCTCGGTGAGGTCGGACACCAACTCTCCTTCGGGTTTGGGCCCGGGCGGTGGGGCGATCGCTTCGGCTTCGGCTGAGAGATCGACTTCCATCGCTCGCGCGCTGGCGGAGGTGCGAAATATCTGGCGCTGCGCCAGGCTCACCGGCAAAGCCTCGTGCTTGCCGCCACCCTGCGCGACCGCCTCCTCCCCGGACAGGCCGCTCGAGGCGAGCTTCCAGACCAGCGTGCCGCAGGGGACTTTGATCACCAGGTCCTTCCCGGCCCGGCCATCCATGCCTTTGCCCAACCCGCCCTGGCCATCCTGGGCGAGCAAACGCGGTTGATAGTATTGCCCGATGAGATTGTTCAGGTCGTGGTCCGCTTCGAGGATAACGTCGCCGCCGCGGCCGCCGTTGCCGCCGCTGGGCCCCCCTTTGGGACGATATTTCTCGCGCTGGAAGGCCACACAGCCCTTGCCGCCGTGCCCGGCGCGCGCGTAAACCCGAATCTCGTCAATGAACATAGGAGGAAATGAGTGGGGTGTCGGAATGTTGGATTTGAGTGTTGGCGCCGCCGTGCCTGGCGCCCACTCTCGCTCATTCCACTACTTCCCGACCCGGTTTTTCCTTTCCCATGACTCCATTACTCCGTTCTCTCGAATAAAAAAAGGCGAGGCCTGAGCCTCGCCGCCAAATCCTCAACGCGAGTTTCAGTTGCTCGCTGGCGCCGCCGCCGCCTCGGCCACGACATTCACGCGGTGACCTTCTTTGTCGAAACGCACCTTGCCATCCGCCAGCGCAAATAATGTCCAGTCCCGCCCGGTGCCGACATTCTCGCCCGCGATGAACTTGGTGCCGCGCTGCCGCACCAGGATGCTGCCGGCGGTGACGAATTGGCCGCCGTATCGTTTCACCCCCAGCCGCTTGCTGACGCTGTCGCGCCCGTTGCGGACGCTGCCTTGACCTTTTTTGTGTGCCATAAATTTTTAACGTAATTGGAGAGGCTCGGCCGCCTTGATTAGCCTTTAATCTCCGTGATTTTCACCACCGTCAGTTCCTGCCGATGGCCTTTTGTCTTGTGATAGCCCTTGCGGCGTTTCATTTTGAACGCGATTTTCTTCTCGCCCCGAATGTGCTCGACGACGTCCGCCACTACCGCGGCGTTCGCCACCGTAGGTGCGCCCACCGAGAGCTTGCCCTCGTTGTTGACCAGCAACACGCGGTCAAATGTCACCGGCTGGCCGGCCTCAATTGCGAGGCGTTCAATTTCCAGCGTATCGCCCGCACTGACGCGATACTGTTTGCTTCCTGTTTCTAATACAGCGTACATAAATCTTAATCTTTCGGCCAAAAAGGACAGTGAGTAGACCAAAAACCGGCGCTGGTGTCAACGCCTCATTTTCGCCCCCAACTATGCCCGGGTTCAGCGTAAGATCAAGAGTTTGTTTATCAGTTTTTGGACTTGCCCTCAGAGTTGCAGCTCACAGTATTGCCGCCGTGAAACGCCCTCTCTCCCAGTCACTTGCGATGGTGAAACCTGCCGCAGGCGTTCTTTCACTGCTTGCCGCCCTTTCAATGGCCAGCGCGGCGACCCGGGAGCCAACGCCTCCAGCGACCCTCGCCGAACTGCGGCACCGTTTAACTGAGCAGGTCTCCCAGTCCAAATATGATGCCGCCTTGTGGGGCATAAAAATTGTCTCTTTGGATACAGGCAAAACTCTGTTCGAGCACAATCCGCAGAAACTCTTCAGCCCGGCTTCCAATTCCAAACTTTATACGGTGGCCCTGGCGCTGGACCGGCTAGGGGAAGACTATCGGCTCAAAACCTCGCTTTACTCTCAAACCAGGCCTACCCGGGCCGGAACCATCAAAGGCGATTTAATTGTTTATGGCCGAGGCGATCCGGCCATCAATGCCCGCCTGCATGGCGGCGATATTTTCAAAGCGCTCGAACCTCTGGTGGCGGCTCTGACCAACGCCGGCGTGAAGCGCATCCATGGCGATTTGCTCGGGGATAGCAGCTTTTTCCGTGGGCCCTCATTCGGCTCCGGCTGGGCCTGGGATGATCCAGAGTATTACTACGGGGCAGAAATCTCGGCCCTGACCATCAGCGACAACAGTCTCCAGGCGGCCGTCAAACCGGGCGAACGCCTCGGAGCGCCCTGCCGCATCGCCCTCTCATCCGCCACCGGCTACCTCACTTTCAGCAACCGCACGCAAACTGTCCAAAAGGGTGGTCGTCGGACCATCACTTTCAACCGGCAGCTCGAAGAAAACGTTGTCTGTGTCTCGGGCGAAATTCCAATCGACGACTCCGGCTACGTCGAGGATGTCACTGTGCATGATCCGGCGGGCCTGTTCGTCTCGTTGTTTAAGGAAGCCCTCGCCCGGCATGGAATCAAGGTCCGCGGCAAGCTGCGGACGGTTAACTGGCGGGATCGGCAGGCAGCCCCTATGGATTGCAGCAAGATGGTCGAACTGGGCTCCGTGGAATCGCTGTCTCTGCGTGAACTCGCCCGCGAAGTGGAAAAGCCTTCGCAAAACCTCTACACGGACCTGCTCCTGGCCCACGTCGGCGAGACGCTCCGGTCCGCTGACGACCCGGCCAGCAGGACCTCCGAAGACCTCGGCATCCGCGAGTTGAACAAATTTCTAGCTGCGGCGGGCGTGAGTAATGGCGATGTGTTTTTTGAAGAAGGGTCCGGCCTGTCCAGGAACAACCTGACGACGCCGAATGCGACCGTGGCCCTCTTACAGTTCATGAGCCGGCATAAATACGCGCAGGCTTATCTCGAGGCGCTCCCGATCGCCGGCGTGGATGGCACGCTGCGCAATCGGATGAAGGGCACACCTGCCGCCGCCAATGTTCGCGCCAAGACCGGGACGTTGCGCTGGGCCAACTCGCTTTCGGGCCATGTCACGACGGCGGCCGGCGAGCGCCTGGTCTTCTCCCTCATGCTCAACCGCTACCACAATTCTGCTCCAGGCGGTTCGGCCAGGAACGACCTGGACGCCATCGCCGTCGTGCTCGCCGGCTTTACCGGACGAAGCACCGAGGAATCACATGTTCGAAGCCAAAATCGATAAATCGGCCAACCTGCTGACCGTCAGTTTCTCGGGGAATGTCGACCCCGGAGAAACCAAGCGTTTGGCGGCGGAAGTGGAACGGTTGGCGGCGGAATTGCCGCCGGGTTTCCGCCTGCTGACGGACCTCACCAGCCTGGAGGCGATGGACCTGGCTTGCGTACCGCACATCCGCCGTGTGATGGACCTGTGCAATAAACAAGGCATCGCCATGGTCGTTCGGGTGATTCCTGACCCGCACAAGGACATCGGGTTTAATATTCTATCCCTCTTTCACTATCGTCGAGGGGTTCGCATCGTGACGTGCGAGACCTTGAGCGAAGCCCGCAAGATCTTGTCTGGGTAAGGCCCAAAAGGGCAGTCAATGTTTTTCCGACGTTGTTTGCTTGAGCCGCACCAACTTGAGGCTCTTTCCATCTTGCTGCTCGACGACGGCCAGGTCTTGCAGCCCCAAGAGCAGATCGATGCCGCGCAACGCCTCGCCGTAAGTGAGCGGTGTCTGGTTCACGAAAGTGAGCCTGGCATCCGGGAGACCGGCCTCCATCTCAACCGGCTGACCGCGTAACTCCTGAAAAATCGGCATAAGAGAGCGAACCGGGATCGCTCGGAAATTGAGCGTCCCCGCAGGCAGAGGATCCTTGCCTGCCTGGACAATCGCGGGTGACCTCCTGGCGAGGAGACCGGCAACCCGATTCGTTTCGAAAGTTGGAACAACGATCAAGAATTTCTCCCCGGCCTGAACGATGGAAATGTCGTTCACGGCAAAAACGGCGTTAAACGCGAAGAGCGCCTCCGCCCGTGTGAGCGGAGTTGAGGTTTGGAGAGTAATACTCGGAGACGGAAGAGTTTCTGGGCGGATTAAAGTGCGGCTGCAGAGTTCCTGGAAGATCCTCAGCACCTGGTCGAGGTCGGTTTGGAAGAAATTAATGGTTCCGGCCGGAAGCATTTCCTCGGTTGGTTTTGAGGAGTTGGACGCCGCCGCTGTGCCAACCGAGTTTCCAGGGGGGCGACGCCTTAACGTTTCGGGTAATTGCCGCACCTCGGATGTGATCTTAGCGGCGGCGCCCTCCTTCCCGGCAATAACGAACTTCTCCCCCTCGTGAACCGTGAAGACATCTTGGGCCTGGAGCGCATTTTCGATGCCCCGAACGATGTCTCCTGTTGTGACGGGTCCTTCTGAGCCAAGGTTCAATCGGAAATCAGGGCAAATTCTGCGCCCGGAGCAGCGTGCGTTGCACCAAAGTTTGGTAGAGCGCAAAAACCAGGCCCGGACCGGCTTGTTGCAGACGCAGGGAGCCGGGCTGCGCCGAACCTTCCAGGTTTTGGTTCGACGGACCAAAGGTGCTCGGGCGAGGTTCGGAAGCGAACCCGAGGACGCTGACCTCAAGCGAGTTTCTGATCCTGACCTGGCCGGCGGCAGGATTAATTTCGAGGACCTCGATGTTACCCTGGCGTTGACCAGTGCCTAGTAGGAGTTCCCGGTCCCAGCGGTTGGCTGCCTCCGTGTTCTCAAAGAGGGCAAGTTGATTGGTCGAAAAGCTGACGATGCCCCTGAGCTGAATGGGCGAGGCTGACTCGGCGGCAGGTAAACTCAGGGGGCCGACCAAGAGGCAGAGAAAGCGCAGCGTGGCGGAACCGCGGGGCCTTCGGCTATTGCTGTATAGAGCCGGCTTCACAGGCCATGCGCCCGCTCAAGAGCCAAACGCCTCTCTCAGCACCGCGATGCTCTTGGGCACCGCAACGTCGGGGTTCTCCTTGCCCTCGAACTCCAGGCAGATGTAACCGGTGTAACCGGCGCCATAAAGGATTTTGGCAATGCGATGATAGTCCAGGTCCAGCGTGTACCATTCGCCCCCGCCGTAGTACGTTTTGGCTTGGGCGTACAGCGTCTTCGGGGCGATCATCTTGAGCTTATCGTAGGGGTCTTCGAGGAAATTGCCGGTGTCCATCAGCGCGCCCAGCCACGGAGATTGGATGCTGTTCAGGATGCGGAGTTGGCCTTCCGGCGTCCGGGCCAGGCCCCAGTGGTTTTCCAGCGCCAGGATGACGCCGCACTCCTCGGCTTTGCCCAGGCACCGCTGTATGGCGTCGCCGACCCATTTAAAGCCTTCATCCTCAGTGCAACCAGGGAGGATGGGCTCGATGCCGCGTTTTCTCATCAGTTCGTCAAAATCCGGAATGGTGCCCCACCGGCCCGTGTTGATGCGCATCGACGGTACCCCCAGTTCGTAGCAGATTTCGATGCACTTCTTCGTATGCTCGACGTTATCGCTGACCTTGGCTGCGTCCGGGCTAAGGAAGGTCTGGTGAGTGGAGAGGCAGACCAGGTCGATGCCGTTGCGAAAGGCCTGGCGCTTCAGCTTTTGTAAATAGGCGCGGTGCTCAGCCGTCAATGGCGCTTTTTCAGGGATGTCCATTTGCTGATGCAAAATATCCAAGCCGGCGACGCCCATTTCGCCGGCTTTGTCGATGACAGTTTCGATGGACACTTTCGGGTCGTGGAAATGCCAATAGGAGTAAGTCGCCAGGCCGACCTTGATGCGCTTTTTTCGCTTGGACACGGCCATTACGCCTTGGTTGGGGATAGGGTTTTTGCGCGCGTCCCACAGCGTCTGGTCAGTCTGGAGTTCAGCGCCCACGGCCACCGTCGCCCCCGCGCAGGCAGCCGTTGTGAGGAAGGAACGTCGGTTCATCATAATCGACCTTTGGTTTGAGATTTGGTTCTGGAGTTAGCGGTTCGCTTGTTTGATACGCCCGCGACCGTTCCCGCGCAAGCCCGTACTGGCGCAACCCAAAAGCCACTTGCCCAATACGAATCGCTAAAAATCCGGCCGGGAGTTTGCCACGTTCGTGGCAAATTGCCAGGTGACGGGAAAAGCGTGCCCGTCGGCAAAGCTCACGTCCTCGGTGCCATGGAAAACCTCATCGGCGTCAAGCACTATCGTCCAGCGACCGGCGAACGGCCTCAATCAGGACGCGCGTCGAGCAGGGCTTTTGGAGAAAGTAACTCTTCGTGCGCCGGAAGAATCCGGTGTCTTTCCCCGCGATTTCGGCGCTGTAGCCGCTCATAAACATGGTCTTGAGCTTGGGCCTCTTCGCGCGCAACTGTTCGGCCAGGTCGCGTCCAGTCAGGCCCTGGGGCATGACAATGTCGGTGAGCAGCAAGGCGATTTGGTCCGCGTGCGTACACCAAATTTTAAGGGCTTCCGGCGCGGAACTGGCTTCGAGGACCTTGTAGCCATAGGTTTCCAGGACACGGCGCGTGATCGCGCGGACAGTGAACTCGTCTTCGACCAGGAGAATGGTTTCGGTGCCGCCGTGCAGCGGAGGCTCGGCGGAACCCTGGGCGGCGCGCGCGACCATGGCCGGGAGGGCGGGGAGGAAGATGGTGAAGGTTGTGCCGGCGCCGGGCTGGCTGGAAACTTCGAGCCAGCCCTGGTGCTGTTTGACGATGCCATAGACGGTCGCCAGGCCCAGCCCTGTGCCTTTGCCGGGGTCTTTGGTGGTGAAGAAAGGTTCGAAGATGCGGGCCAGGTTTTCCGGGGCGATGCCCGTTCCGTTGTCGCGGACGGTCAGGCAGACAAACTCACCCGGTCGCGCTTGGGGGTTGGCCCGGGCGTGGTCCTGGTCAATGGTGACCTTGCCGGTAGCGATGTGGAGGCAGCCCCCCTGGGGCATCGCATCGCGGGCATTAACCGCAAGGTTGACGATGACCTGCTCAAGCATGCCCGCATCGGCATGGACGAACGGGAGGTCGCCGCCGTATTGGCATTGGAGGTTAACCTGCTCGCCGATAATGCGCTTGAGCATTTTGGAGAGATTGAGCAGCACGTCGTTGAGGACGAGCGGCTGGGGCTGCATGGCCTGCTTGCTGCTGAAGACCAGCAGTTGGCGGGTAAGCTTGGCAGCGCGCTCGGCGGCGGCGGTGATCTGCTTGAGACAATCGCTGGCCTCAGTGGAAAGCTGCTCGGGCTCCATCAACACCAGCTCCGCATTGCCGCGCATGACGGCCAGGAGATTGTTGAAGTCGTGCGCGACCCCGCCCGCCAACTGGCCGATCGCCTCCATTTTTTGGGCCTGGCGCAATTGGGCTTCGAGCTGCTTGCCCTCGGTGATGTCCTCGGCGATGCCGACCATGCGCTGGAGCTGGCCGTCGTGTGCTTTGATGGGAAACCCACGGTCGCGAATCCAGCGGAGGGCGCCATCGGGGCGGAGGATGCGGTATTCGATTTCAAACGGGCCGCCCCGGGTCAGTTGGTTTTCCTGGAGGTTGGCCAGGACGCGCTCGCGGTCTTGGGGGTGGACGGCCTCGATGAAGGAGCGTGGGTTTTCATAGAGACTGACGGCGTGACGGCCCCAAACGCGTTCATAGGCGGGGCTGACGTAGAGGATACGGTCCAAATGGGCGTTGCTCATCCAGAAGACACTATCGATATTCTCGGCCATTTGACGGAAGCGCTCCTCGCTTTGGCGGAGGGCGTCTTCGGTTTGCTTTTGCGCGCGGCGGAGTTCGGCTTCACGCAAGGAGCGGCGCACAACCGGGACCAGGCGTTCGAGGCCGTCTTTGAGGACATAATCGGTCGCCCCGGACCTGAGGCTCTCCACGGCGCGTTCCTCGCCGATGGTGCCGGAGACGAACACGAAAGGGATTTCCGGCCTGAGCTGTTCGGCGGCCCGCAGCGCCGCCAGTCCGCTGTAAGAAGGAACGGTGTAGTCGCAGAAGATCAAGTCGATGCGGTCCTGGCTGAGGGCCTGGAGGAATTCCTTTTCGGTTCTGGCGTAAGTGAAGTCGCCGGGCATGCCGCCGGCGGTCAGGGCGTGGGCGACCAGTTGCCGATCAGGGAGGCTGTCTTCCAGATATACAATACGAGGCGAAACTTGCTCGGTAGGGTTCTTCATAAAGGCAGGGTCGGCGGCGGTTCATCCGCCAGGTCCGGATAATGTTTGCAGACACAGTCGGGACAGAGGCCGTGGGTGAAAGTGGCATCCGAGTGGGCAGTGACGTAGGTTTCGACCTGGCTCCAAAAGCCCTTATCATCGCGGATTTGTTTGCAACCGGCGCAAATGGGGAGCAGGCCGCTGAGGGTTTTGACATTGGCCAGGGCCTCTTCAAGGCTTTTGATCAGGAGTTCGCGTTCCGCCTCCGCCTTCTTCCGCTCGCCGATGTCTTCCTTGACGGCGACGAAGTGGGTAATTCGCCCGGCATCGTCCTTCACGGCGGAGATGGAGGCAAACTCCCAGTAGAACTCGCCACTTTTCTTTTTGTTGTGGAACTCACCGTGCCATTCGCGCCCGGCCAGGATGGCGGTCCAAAGTTCGCGATAGGCTTGGGTAGACATCTGGCCTGATTTAAGCACACGCGGGTTTTGACCCCGGATCTCCTCGAAGGAGTAGCCGGTAAGGGCGCAGAACTTGGGATTGACGTACTCGATGTTGCCCTGCGCGTCGGTGATGACGATGGAGACAGGGCTTTGGTCGATGGCACGGGTCAATTTCCGGATGCGGTCTTCAGCCTGTTTGCGCAGGAAGAGTTCTTCGCGGAGGAAGTGGGCCTCGCGCTGGCGCCACAACACGCCAACGACGAGGCCCATGACGGAAATAATGGAAATGGTTGACGCCCGGAGCAACCAAGTGTCGGTGCGGCCCAAATAGAGCAAACCGAGCAGGAAAATCACCGCCGCCAATGCCAGGAAAACCCCCAGGAAGGCCCACTTCGCGGTGGGCCCGGAGGGCTCTGCCGGCAGCGCCGGTGGCATGATTTGCGGCATAATATCTCTGTCTGTTCCCCTCCGGCCCCTCACCGCGCCGTCCGATTACTCAGACCTGTCATCGGCGCGCGCCGGTGGTTGGAGTCAACGACCCAACCGACCGGGAAGTACCTAACCGCAGAAAGGGAACTGGGCTTTACATTTCTTGTCAGAGGCGCAGCATTTTTTGGCTATGCCAAATGCCGACGCTGAGTGACCGGCAGCGCGAAGGGGGGAGGATCACCTGGCTCATCCAAGCATCCGACTTTTGTCCTCACGACGGCGGGGTCACTAGCGCGCTTTCAA
>DATMQA010000031.1:0-4355 GCA_035566895.1 Binatia bacterium | reverse complement strand
GAATCTGGAACGGGATGTGAAGGAATGGGAGGCGAAGACGCTGGATATCAGCCGGAAATCGGCCGATTACCAGCGGCTCAAGGGCAGCGTGCAAAGGGTCCAGGGGCTTTACGACCGGCTGCTGGCGACGATGCAGACTTTGGATGTGAACAAGGAGGTCAGCCCGGAAAGCGTGACGATAATGGAACCGGCGTCGCCGGGGTTTCCGGACAAGCCGAAGCATACCAAGCGGCTGCTGACGGCGGGGTTGATTGCGGTCGCGCTGAGCATCGGCCTGCTGCTGTTCCTGGACCATCTGGATGACCGGATTAATTCGTTCACGGAGCTGCAGGATTTGTTCGATGAGAATGTGCTGGTGCAGATTCCGCGGGAGAAAGCGGACGGCAAGCGCGGGCAGCTCAAGCTGGTGGAGAAGGAGGATGAACGGCATTCGTTTGTCGAGGCGTACCGGAACCTGCGTTCGTCATTGTTGTACATGGCGGAGGGCGGGCAGCGGCCCAAGACGCTGCTGATTACGAGCTCGATTCCGAACGAGGGGAAGTCGCTGACGGCGGCGAACCTGGCGATCACGCTGGCGAATTGCGGCGCGCGGGTGTTGCTGGTGGATGCGGACCTGCGCAAAGGGGTGCTGCACAATCGGTTTGGGATCCAAGTCGAGGCCGGATTGTGCGAAGTGCTGGCGGAAGGCGCGGGCTGGGAGGGATTGGTGAAGGCGAGCGGGTTTCCCAACCTGTTTTTGCTGCCGCGGGGCGGGACGACGCAGGAGTCGAGCGAATTGTTTATCAGCAGCGCGACGGCGAAGTTTCTGCAGGAGGCTGAGGCCGGGTATGATTTTGTGCTGCTGGATACGGCGCCGATCATGGCCGCGGACGATGTGACGAGCCTGGCGCCGCATATCAACACGGTGCTGTTTGTGCTGCGGGCGGAGCATACGTCGGCGCGGGTGGCGCGCGCGGCGCTGGAGTTATTGTATCAACGGCAGGTGAAGGTGCTGGGCATCGTGTTCAATGCGGTGCGCCCCAGCAGCGCCGACTATTATTATTATTACAAGTACAAGGATTATTATAAGACGTATCCGGCGGCAAAAAGCAAAAGCTGAAATTGGGAAAGTAGAAAGCAGAGATCATACAGGCAAATGCTGAAAGGGGAAGGCGGAGTTGGGAGATGGAAGATAGAAGTTGGAAGATGTGTTCTCCCGCGGGGCGAGACACCGCTGCAACTCGCAACCGAGACGGCTGCGCTACACGATGCGCCAGGGAGTTACGGCTGTGGGTGGGCGGGGGCGCCTCTCAACTGGACGACGTCCCGCGGCTGCAGGGGGACGTCCTCGCCGCCGAGCAGGCTCCTCGGGTCAATGGGGATTTGCTGGCCTTCACGGATGATCACGATTTCCGCCGGGTCGCCCGCGCCGTAATAGCCCGAGGCGACTATCGCCCTGGCCAGGGTGAGCCCGGAGGTCCAGGGCAAGACGGGTTCTTTGACCAGGCCCAGGATGGTGATGGTTGGGCCGTTGGCCTGGATCTGCTGCATGCGCTCCATCGCCTGTTGCTGGCCCGCCAGGTAGGCCGCACGCGCCTGGAGCCGGGCAGTGGATTTTGAAACGCAGCCGCCCAAAAGGGAAAGGGTTAAAAGGATTAAAAAGGTTAATTGGGTTAATTGGGTTAATTGGGTTGATTGAGCCATAATATATTAGGTGCCGGGGGGTTTGAGGATTTTGCCGAATTCGCCTTCGATAGGCTCGATCTCGATGCGGTCGGTCGATTTGGCGGTATGGGTTTGGGGCGCCGCGGCGGGTTTGCGTTCGAACCGGGTGCTGGAAGGCGTGGGTGCGGGAATGGCGGGCAGGGGCTGGCCGGCGTCCGGGGCTTCGGTGTCGGGCGGTTCGGGGACCTGGCCGGGGATGGACCAGTTGGTGCGTTTATCGAGCCAGGCGCGGTAGCGGGCGAGGGTCCACATGCCGTGTTCGGCGCCGGTTTCGAGCAGCGAGGGGATTTTAAAGAAGTCGCGGTTGCGGATGAAGTTTCGCACGGCGTGGGTGGGCATGAGGATTTCGCATTCGGGCACGCGGATATTGAGGTCGGGTCGAAAGCGGAGGCGCTGGGAGATGACAGCGAGCAGGCAATCGGCGACCTGGGCGGCGATGTTGCTCTGGATTTCGGCCGGGAAGGCGCCGATGACTCGCTGGAGGGCCTCGGCGCAGGTCGAGGAATGGACGGTGGCCAGCACGAGGTGGCCGGTTTCCGAAACGCTGAGGGTGAGGCGCATGGTTTCGGGTTCGCGCATTTCGCCGACCATGAGGACATCGGGGTCTTCGCGCAAGACGTCGAGCAGGGCTTGTTCGAAGCTGGGGGTATCGCGGCCGACTTCGCGCTGGCGGATGTAGGCGCGGCGCGGGCGGAAGGTGTATTCGATGGGGCTTTCGATGGTGACGATGTGGCGGGTGTCGGTCAGGTTGATTTCCTGGATGAGGGCGGCCATGGTCGAGGATTTGCCGCAACCGGTCGGGCCGCTGACGAGGATCAGGCCGGTGGTGTTATTGATCAGTTTCTTGAGGTCGGGGTGGAGGTTGAGTTTCTCGACGGTGGCCTGGAAAGAGGCCAGGAGGCGGACGGCAAAGCCGATGCCGCGGGAGGTCTGGAGGATGTTGATCCGGCAGCGGACGCCGGCGATGGTTTTGGAAAGGTCGAAGGAGCGGCGTTCGAGGAAGCGCGGCCATTGGTCCTCGCCGATGGCGGTGCGGGCCATTTCGAGGAGGAGCTTGGCGGGAAGGGGTTCGCCGACGGTGCGCAAGGCGCCGCGGACGCGCACGGCGGCGGGCAGGGCGGATTCCAGATGCAAATCGCTGGCGCCATTGGACTGGGCCAGGCTCACGAGTGATTCCAAATCCATGACCCAAGGTAAGGGTGAAGGCGGGAGGTTGAAAGTTGAAAGTTGAAAGTTGAGCAATCGGTCAGTGACGGCGGGCGGAGCGCGGACATTCCCGTCCGCAGCAATTTATTACGCGCGAGATTGTCGGCAAATCCGGGCCCTGCTGGCGTTCGGAAGTTGCTGCGGACAGGAAAGTGCGCGCTCCGGCCGGATTTGCGGAAAAGGCGGGGTGCCAGTTTTTGGGGGTGGTCCGTGCTGGAAATTGGGTGTAAGTTGCTCATCATAAGAAGCCTGCCCATGAGTCTGGCGCTGTTCAATATACGAACGGATGGTTCGTTGAATAATCGTTGGGCGGCTATCGCGCCATGAAGCATGTGACCAGGATTCTATTGATTTTGCCGCCGATATTGCTTCTCGTTTTGTTGGCGGTAGGTCGCACGGCGTCCGCTCTTGAGGTTCACTTTGACTCACATTTGTGGTTTCTGATTCTTGATGCGTTTTGGATTCTCAGTTCCCTGGCGTGTCTTATTCGAGGCGTTTTGCTTTTGAAGAGCCAGGAGCGCCTTGGTTGGATATGCATTGCACTTTCAGTATTTTACCTCCTTGTATTGGCAATGATTCAGCCAGCACACACATGACGCCGCCCAACCACAGCATTCAGCGGATGCGAGCCAGCGGTTTATGTCAGTCGCAATTCGGACGTCCTTGGCGGCTGGCTCGCACCGCTGATGCTGGTCGTTCGGCATGAATCTCGATCCCGCAAACGATTACAGCTTCGAGAGCCTGGCAGGTGCAAGGCAATGTCCGTCCTTGGCCTACCTGCTTGGGCTGACTGACTCCGCAGACCATAAAATATCCGACCCTCAGATTGCCTCTCGGATACTTACCTGGCTGTTCGACATCGAGGAGCAGTCGCTGGACGCCGCTTACCTGCTCTCCCGCCAAAGCAGTTTCTTCTCACGCTACTTTCCTGGCGGCTACCATCCCCAAAGCCCATGCATGCTGACCACGAAATGGTCGCCTATCCACGCCATGCTGGAGCAGGGCATCAAGCCATCTGTGCTGAATAAGGGGGGAAGAGTAAGCCTTACAGCGACGGGGATTTGGGAGCCGTGCAGCCTCGACAGCTTGAAGGGAGTAGATTCTGGCGACGGCTTCGTGCGCCTGTTCTGGCCAACCCTCGTGGAGCTATTTAATCGAGCCAGACAGCGAGGGATGTGGGTCAGCGTTATCGCCAGCCCCGGATGGGATTACGAGTCGATGATCGACTCCTTGCCGCGATGGAATGTAGAAGAGATCGCGAAAGCAGATCGCATGCTTTGGAGGCGAGCATGAGCGAATTGCCGAATCGGGTCGCCGGGAGGATTGCCCTCCCGGCTCCCACACCACCTGACATGCGGGTCCGCATCAGGCGGTTCCGGTCAGATTAACGGCAGCAGGGTTAAACTGCGGGTTCTGCTTGCCGTAATGCATCTGGACCCATTGTT
>DATMQA010000030.1:0-75648 GCA_035566895.1 Binatia bacterium | reverse complement strand
GTCCAGCGGCTGCCGGCGCCTGCCGCCAGGGTGACAATGGCCAGTTCTCCGCGCTCAAGAGCAGCCCGCCCAATAGACTCGAGTTCTGCGGTTTCCGCTTGGGCTGGTTCTTTCACATCCCCTGTCCGTACGTTTTCAATCACCGCGCTGGCCGGCAACCGATTTTGCGCCAGGCCGATGCGACCGTCCTTGAGGTCCGCCCGGATGCGCTCGTGCTGCACCCGGTCAAAGCCGTGTTGTTCCAAGAGGGCGGCGAGCGAGGGCTCGTTCGACGTTTCGGCTTTGCCGCGCGGCAGCATGACATCAAAGAGCGTCTGGACGACCCCGCGCAATTCGGGTTTGGTGCGGCATGCGGCGCCAAACTTGTCCAACTCGGCCCGGCGCAACGGCGAGAGCGAGTGGCGGTCTTGCCGCAGCAACTCCGGGACAATCAAGGTATAATAGGCTGGGGGCATCAGAGCGGAGGTTTCTGGCAGCAGGTCGGCGAAGGACCCGCGCTCGTTGATCGCAAAGTCATAGACCACCGGCTCCATCGCAAACGGCAGCGCCTGTTCGAGTTCGCGCTTGGTTTCAGACATGATTTGCTGCAAACGCTGTTGGGCCAACGCTTTTTTTTCCGGAGCGAAAATGAAACCCATACCACCGCCGGACATGCCGCCGAGCATCCAAAATCCCCAGAAAGCGCCGCCAAACTCCGCGCGGACGCGCTCAATCAGAGTCTCCGTAAAAAAATTCGAAGCCCAGGGAATGATGGTTTGAATCGGCTGCCGAAAGTTGCGGGTCGTTGCCGCGCCAATGGACTGCACGCTACCTTGGCGCAAACCCGCGAGGATTTCCTCCAGGATGCCGAGCATGCTCTGCCGCGCCTGCCATTCCTTTTCGGAACGCAACAGATATTTCTCGGTTACCATTTCCAGGATCGGGCCGACATTCTGCGCCATGCCGCCGTGGACCAGCACAAGGCTATCCTGCAACTTCCGCCGGGTCTCGGCCGAGGCGTCGTCTTCCGTCAGAATGCGATGCTGGGGCATTAGCCGGCCGCGGCTGACACCGTACTCCGGCTCGCCATCGGCCGCCAATACCCCTTCGATCAGTTTCATGCCGGGCCAGACGCCGCCGGAATCCTGCCAACCGCCGCCGGAGCCGCCGAGCCATTCGCCCAACAAGGCCCGCGCCAGCACCAGGCGCCGCTCGTGCTCCTGCAACGGACCGGTAAGCGATGCCGCCTGGCCCGTCGCCCGCATGCACACGCTGACCAGCGCTGCCAGCAGGGTGGTCGAGACCGCTAGACGCGAGCCCTTCGGGATATTGTTGACACTGCTGACCAACTCCAAGCCACGCCCTGGCCCCGCCATCCGCGCCAGCAGTTCGGCCAAATTTTGGCCCGAACCCTCGACTCCGGGCGGCACGACCCCCGCGGCAATAAGGGCAGCCTTCAGCAGGCCGAGATAATCTTTGGCAAAATCGAACACCTCCGCCAGGTTGGTAATGTCCGCCGAGGCGCCCAAATCAACGCTAACCAGGCGCAGCAAAGGTTCTTCGATGACCCGCAGATAGGCCTCAACGGGAGGGCGGGGAGCGGCGTCGCGTCCGTGAATCGCCAGGTCAATCGAAATATTGAGCACCTTGGCGCCTTCGGGGAAGTCCATGCCCAGGAAAAAAATGTCGCTCCAGCCACAGTGGGTCAGGTCCATCCGCACGGGCGTGCATTCGCGCAGAATCGGGCAGGTGCCATCGGCTGGATTGGGCCTCAGCAATTCCGGGCGGAGGCGCAACGGCTGATCATTGGGATGCCCCACGCGAAACATCCATTGGTTGCCGCGCACGGAACGAACGCATCGGCGCACCTGGTCGGCCAGGGTTTGGAAGGCCAGCCGATAGTAAGCGGCGGCCAGAGCGCTGGAGATGGCGTCGCTCGGCCCTTCCGTTTCCTGGGCCTTGAGAAAGTGATCGATGGCTTCCTCGAATCGCCGCTGAAGCAAGTGTTGGTAGCCTTGGAAAGGAATGAGGGAACGGGAGCCGGCGGCGTGCTCCGTAATGCGCGAAGCCTCGCCAGAGACGGGTGAGCCATTCAGCAGCTTGCTCGGAAGATGAAAGCGATGTATGGCATAAAGGAAGAACAAGGCCCGAACGCGTTCGTAAAGGTTCTCACTGCGCCGGCGGAAGGCATCCAGTTGGGCGCATTGGTGGAGAAGTTCGTCCAGGGAGAACCCGGCGCAGGCGCTCCCCAAAGATTGATCGCGCTGGGCAGGGTCGGTTGCGGTGATAATCTGAACCAGGTCAGAAGGGTACATCATCATCATAAGCGATGATTCCTGTTGGCACGCCGTGACACTAGCTCACCCCGCGGCGCGCCAGTAGTTCCACCAACCCGCTGAGCACTTCCTCGCGGTCCTGGCCGTCCAGGGCGAGCGCAAGCTGCGCCGTAAGGAGACCGTACTTGACACCGACGTCATAACGGCGCCCGGAGAGTTCGCAGGCGAGATAACGCTCACGTTTGGCGAGCTGGCCGAGCGCCCCGCTCAGGTGGACCCGCCCGCCCGAAGCGTTCGCCAAATCACTTCCCAGCAACTCCATCACGGCCGGAGTTAACACATGCATACCGAAAAAGCACAGGTAATGGCCCGCCCGTAACCCCGGCACGATGAGTCGTTGCTCCGCCTCGGTCGGGGTGGGCTTTTCCAGCACTTCGGCTATTTCGTACAAGCCCTTCCGGCCCTCGGCCAAATGGCCACCCAGCGCGCCGTAATAAGGCAGCTTGCTCTCATGCGTCGCCTGGACGGCCGAGACGGAGCAGTGCTCGGCCTTCGCCATTTCCACCAACTGTTGGGCGCAACGCTTTGGCGCACCACTGACGTAGAGGTGGTCGCCGACGAGCAGGAGAAACGGCTGACCAGCAATAAAATCGCGCGCACAAAGCACTGCATGACCGTACCCGAGCGCTTCCTTCTGCTCGACAAATTGCAGCCGACTCCCCTGCCCTCCTGCAGCGGTGGTGTAAGCGGCCTGATCGCCCGGGCAGACCACCACACAAATTTCGTCAATCCCGGTGGAAAAGATTTCTTCCATGAGGATGCGCAGCGCCGTTTTTGGGGTGCCGTCACGATCCACCAGGGTCTGCAATGGAAGTGTGCGCTGCGATTTCCCAGCGGCCGTGATGATGGCTCTTTTGATTTCCACGAATGCGGTTCGGTTGTTGTTCCGGACGGAGCGAGCGTTGCAGAAGGCTGGCGGCCAGTCAACTGTCCGTCGATTATGGGGCCCTAAGCCGATAGAACCGCCGTGAGAAATTGGTGGCGTTGAGATCAGAGAAGGTGAAGGCTCCGTTGGTGTCGGCGGTGTTCGTGGCGATGGAGGTCCAGGCAATTGGCGGCACCAGATTCGAAGATGCCAGCAGCCAATAGACCTGGTTGACCGCACCGGTGCCTCCCAGGCTGAACCGGCCATTCGCCCCCACGCTCATCGCGGTGAAGAAAGGCATCACCGGAGGGGCATTGGCAAGAAGTTCTACCGAGACAGTCGCCGCACTGCCGGTATGGCTCACCTGGTGGAGCGTGAAACCGGAAACGTCATCTGTGAAAGTTCCACCGTCGCTCAGCACGGTGATCAGGCGGGTATTATTGCCGCAGCACCAGCGATGAACAGAAACGCCCGGCGTGTAGGCACCCGACAAATTGGCGTCGAGCCCAATGGGCTGGCGATAGGAGATATAATAGGATTCCGAGGAGCCCGGGATAGGAAAGGTCAGCATCTGCGGCCAGGTTGTGGCGGTGGAGAGCGCTTCCAGCGGCCCAATTCGATAAGTGCCGGAACTGGCTAAGACCTGGGTTTTGCTTTTGGGTGTCCACGCCATCTGGGCCATGTGCGGAGCGTTGAGGCGGGTAAGCGTGTACGAGGCGCTCATGAAATCCGAGGAGTCTCCGTATTCCGCGTCGACGACGCCGTCATTATTGGCATCACTGGAGGCGTGGTTCATGCCCAGGCCGTGACCCAGTTCATGGGCGTACTGGAAGATATTGTTACAGGAGGAGATCCAGGCTCGGCTGGGGTTGCCGCCGATGGTAGCCAGGCCGCCCCACCCGCACATGCCGGAGTTGGGCAGGACATAAACTTTATGATCGTAGGGGTTGATGTTGATGCCGGCAGCCGAAGCGGCGGCGTCGGCTGCGTTTGCCCAGCCGTTCGGGTCGCAGGAACTGGTGCCATAATCAATGGTGTAAGGCCCGGCCACGAGCCCGTTCCAGAGCAGGTTTGAAAATGACGTTTCCTGATAGACCGTGTTGACCGAACTCTGCGTCAGCGAGAAGACCGTGTTGCTGACGGTCTCGACCGAGCAAGGGACGGCGGCATTGGTAAAATTGACGAGCAGCACAAGGGTTTTCTGACTGCCGCTGACCAGGGGAGAAGGCGTGCCACCGGCCTGCAATTGTGTCGCAGAACCACTCAGAGCTGCCACCGCGAGCTCTTGTCCGTGCAACTGGCCGCGCACCCGCACCTGCGTTCCCGACGAAAGCACGGGCGGGGGTCCCTGGGAAAACCGCAGAACGAAATGACGGCCGGTTCCGGTCTCTTGCAGGAAGTGAGAGATTTCGACGTGGTGGCCGGCAAAATCATCCGCAACCATCACCTCCAACGTGCCGGACAGGTCCACCGTGCTCTCCGGAGGGCTGGCAGCGTGGATGGCCCCTACGGCAGTGCCGAAAAGAAACAGTAGCCGGAGGCAGCGGCCCAACGGCCGGCGGGAAGACCCCCGCAAGAACCAGCGATGGAAGTCGGATTTCACGCAAGGCAGTCCTTCAGGACTTAGCAGCAGGCTAACAAACACCTCCGATAAATCAACCTGAATCACGGGCCGGAGCCATCCGTTTAATTCCCGTCCCTTATCCGCAAAAACACGGGTGTGCGTTGGGACCCTTGCATGAGCGCCCCTGAGCGCCGTGAGACGCAACCCGCCGTTGACAACGCCGGCAGTTACGCTAGCTTGGCCCGCTCTAAACGATCGATTAGACATTGATTTATGCCGAATACAAAATCAGCCGAACGCCGAATGCGCAACAGCGCCCGCAAGCAATTGCGCAACCGCAGCATCAAATCGCGCCTGCACACTCTGGAAAAGGCCTACTTGCATTTGCTGGGGGCAGGCCAGAAGGACGAGGCCGCCAAGGCGCTGCAGCAGATCACCTCCGCTTTCGATAAGGCGGCCAAAGGCGGCGTGATCCACCGCGCCACGGCCAATCGCAAGAAATCCCGACTGGCCCTCCGCTTCGCCCGCGCGAAGTGAAAGTTGAAGGTTGCAGGTTGCAGGTTGAAAGTTGCGGCTTCCCTGTCAAGACACTGGCAGCGTTCCATTTTCAACTGGCAACGGCTGCCAGCGGACTGGCGGGAAGCGGCGGAAAGAGTTTTGAGGCCCAGCCCATTTTCGCCAGGCGAAATTGCGAGCCGGTCGACAGGCAGCCAAAGCCGTAGGTAATGCTCCGGCGCAGGTTGATGGAGGAAGCTTCCGGGAAGTACTTCGTCGGGCAACTGACCTCAGCGATGGTAAAGCCGTACCAGAGAATCTGGGCCAGCATTTGGTTGTCGAAAACGAAATCATCCGAGTTGTCAGCGAGATGCAGTTTCTCGAGGATGTCCCTCGAGAAGGCCCGATAGCCGGTATGGTACTCGGACAACTTGGCGCCGAGGAGGATGTTTTCCAGCAGGGTGAGCCAGCGGTTGGAGATGTACTTCCAGAACGGCATGCCCCCTTTGAGGGCGTAGCCGCCGAGAATCCGGCTGCCGAGCACGCAGGGATGCAACCCATTGCCGATGATCGAAACCATCGCGGGGATTAATTTCGGGGTGTACTGGTAATCGGGATGGAGCATGATGACGATATCCGCTCCAGCTTCCAGGGCGAGGCGGTAGCAAGTCTTTTGGTTTCCGCCGTAGCCTTTGTTGACTTCATGCACATGGACCTGGATGCCTTCCAGACTTCGGGCAACGGCCACGGTTTCGTCACGGCTGCCATCATCCACCAGGATGATCTTGTCCACCATTTGCTGTTCCTGGACCTCGGCATAGGTCTGCCGCAAGGTCAGCGCGGCGTTGTACGCGGGCATCACGACCACGACTTTCTTGTTTCGATACATACGTGCCGGCCAATTAAACGAAAATTGCTGTGCTCATGCAATGTTCGAACTCAGAGATGTTCGTCGCTATTGCGTCCCGTCAATTGCGATGGGCGCGCGGCGGCGACGGAAGGCGGCGACCAGGGCCGGACGCCAGACGGCAAACCGGCGGCGCAGATGTTCGAACAGCAGATACACGACCGGAGTGGTGAACAAGGTCAGCGCCTGGGAAACGATGAGGCCACCGACGATCGCAATGCCGAGGGGCTGGCGCAGCTCCGAACCGGCGCCAATGCCGATGGCCAGCGGGACCGCGCCGAACATGGCCGCCATCGTAGTCATCATGATGGGGCGGAACCGGATGACGCAGGCGCGGTAGATGGCGTCCTCGGGGGTGGCGTTTTCCTGGCGTTCGGCTTCGAGGGCAAAGTCGATCATGAGGATGGCGTTCTTCTTGACAAGACCGATGAGGAGGATGATGCCGATGAAAGAGACCAGGGAGAGCTCGAGGCGGGTGGCGAGCAGGGCGAGCAGCGCGCCGACACCGGCGGAGGGCAGTGTAGAAAGGATGGTAATGGGATGAATCAGGCTTTCATATAACATGCCCAGGACGACATAAACGGCAATCAAGGCAGCCAGGGCCAGCAGCGGTGTGCTGGCGACCGAGGCCTGGAAAACCTGCGCGGTCCCCTGAAAACTGCCCTGCACGCTCGAAGGAATGTGCAGTTCATCGACCGCTTTCTGCACCACCGCGGTTGCCTCGCCCAGTGAAGCTCCGAGGGCAAGATTGAAGGAGATGGTCACGGCCGGGAATTGGCCCTGGTGGTTGACGGAGAGATAGGCATTGCCGGTTTGGAATTTGGCCACGGCGGAAAGCGGCACGAGCTGGCCGTTGCTCGATTTGACGAAGATTTTGCGGAGCGATTCGGGGTCGGTCAGGAAAGCCGGTTCAGCCTCGAGGATGACAAAATGCTGGTTGAATCGTTTGTAGAGAGTGGAGACCTGGCGTTGGCCGAAGGCATCGTAGAGAGTGCTGTCGATGGCCGCCGCGGTGATACCCAAACGGGCCGCCGCGTCGCGGTCCACCACGACGTTGGACTGGAGGCCGCCGGTCAACTGGTCGCTGGTGACGTCGCGCAGCAATCGGCTTTGCCGGAGCGCTTTGAGGAGCGCCGCCGACCAGTATTTAAGTTCGTCCAAGTCGTTGGATTGAAGCGCGTATTGGTATTGGGCCTTGCTCATGCGCCCGCCGACGCGGATGTCCTGGCTGGCCTGCATAAAAAGAGTGATCCCCGGGAGGCCAGAGGTCGCTTTCCGCAAGCGGTTGATGATGACATCCGCGCTGACGCGGCGTTGCTCGATGGGTTTGAGAGTGATGAACATGCGCCCGTTGTTGACGGTGGAATTGCCGCTGCCGCTGACAAACGAGGCGACTGATTCGACGGCGGGGTCGGAGATGACGATGCTCAGGACTTCGCGTTGAAGTATGGACATCGCTTGAAAGGAGATGTCCTGGGCGGCCTCAGTGGTGCCCATTAAACTACCGGTGTCCTGCTGGGGGAAAAATCCTTTCGGCACGTACTTGTAGAGCAGCACGGTGGCGAACAGGGTCGCGACGAACACGCCGAGCATGAAATACCAATGGCGGAGCACCCATTTGAGGGCGGCCCCATAGCCGCCGACCAGCCAATTGAAAGAGCCCTCGGCGGCGCGATAGAAAAGGCCGGGAGGACCGTAGCTGGACTCGGCCCGCAGGAAGCGCGAACACATCATCGGGGTGAGGGTCAGGGAGATGACGCCGGAAGCCAAAACGGCGATGCTGAGGGTGACGGCAAATTCGTGGAAGAGGCGCCCGATCAAACCGCCCATAAACAGCAGCGGGATGAACACCGCCACCAGGGAGGTGGTCATGGAAATGATCGTGAACCCGATCTGTTTGGCGCCTTTGAGCGAGGCGACAAAAGCGGTGTCGCCGGCCTCGATGTGGCGGTAAATGTTTTCGATGACGACAATGGCGTCATCGACAACGAAGCCGACAGAGATGGTGATGGCCATCAGCGAGAGATTGTCGATGGTGTAATGGCAGAAGTACATGCCGGCGGAGGTAGCGGTCAGGGCCAAGGGGACGGTGATGCTGGCGATGAAGGTGGGCCAGAAGCGGCGCAGGAAAACGAAGATGACCAGCACGACCAGGGCGACGCTCAGGAACAGGGAAATCTGGACTTCGTGGACGGAGGCTTCGATGGTGCGGGTGCGGTCGCTGATGGGGGTGATTTTGATGGCCGGCGGCACCCATTCAGCGAGGTGCGGCAGCTCCTTTTTGATGCGTTGGACCGTCTCGATGACGTTAGCGTCCGATTGCTTGAAGACAATCACCA
Organism: Binatia bacterium; assembly: GCA_035566895.1. Classification (GTDB taxonomy): domain Bacteria; phylum Verrucomicrobiota; class Verrucomicrobiia; order Limisphaerales; family UBA8199; genus DATMQA01. The sequence continues at coordinate 67,163 of DATMQA010000030.1, read as the reverse complement.
GGACCGCCTGGTTAGTGCCGGACCAACCGGCTTGCAAGGTATTCTCGACGCCGTCGATGGCCCCGCCCACGCCCGAGAGCTTGACCGGGCCTTTGGGTTTTTCTGCCAGGACCAGGTTCTGGTAGTCCTTGGCTTCCAGCAATTGGTCGTTGCTATCGAGCGTGTAGGAAAAGCGCTCGTCATCGAGGCTGCCTTTGGGCTCGTCCACGTTGACCTGCCCCAGGAAAGCGCGGACGTCCTCGAGGCTGAGGTTGGCCGAAGCCAGCGCGGCCGGGTCAACTTGAACGCGAATGGCGTCTTTGGCGGCGCCACTGATAAAGACCTGGCTGACGCCTTCGACCTGGCTGAGGCGTTGCGCGATGATGGTATCGCCGTAATCGTAGATTTGGTTCGCCGGCAGCGTATCGGAGGTCATCGCCAGGATCATGACGGGTGCATCGGCGGGGTTGACCTTGCGATAAGTTGGGGGCGCCGGGAGGTTGATTGGCAGGTCGCCGGCGGCGGCGTTGATGGCGGCCTGGACGTCGCGCGCGGCGCTGTCCACGCTGCGGTCGAGATTGAATTGAATCGAGATAGCGGTTCCGCCCAGGGTGCTGACGGAGGTGAGTTCGGATACGCCCGAGATCTGGCCGAGGCGGCGTTCGAGCGGCGCGGCGAGGGTCGAGGCGACGGTCGCGGGGTCGGCACCGGGCAGGTTGGCTGAGACGGTGATCATCGGGAAGTCCACGCGCGGAATTGGCGCCACCGGCAGGAACTGCCAGGCGACCACGCCCGCCATGAACAGGCCGGTCGCGAGCAGCGAGGTGCCGACGGGACGACGGATGAAGGGCTCGGAAATACTCATCGGGCAGGGGTTAAATGAGTTAAATGAGTTAAAAGGGTTAAATGGGGGAGAAAGACCTGCGGCGATGCGCAATGGGCGAAGAACTCCAGCGTTTCGATTCGTAATTTCATTACCAGGTGCCTACGCACCGAGCTGCCAACTTAATTAACCCATTAAACTCTTTTAACTCATTTAACTTTTGCTTGGGCCTGGCGCCAATGCGCCTTCCGCCTCCGGGAGATGCGCGGCCTCGCGCCAGCGGCGGACCCAATCACCAAAGCGGTCCAAATATAGATAGACGACCGGCGTGGTGTAGAGGGTGATGAACTGTGAGAGCAGCAGGCCGCCGACAATGGCAATGCCCATCGGACGTCGCAGCTCGGAGCCTTCGCCGTGTTGCAGCGCCAGGGGCAGCGCGCCGAGCAGCGCGGCCATGGTCGTCATCATGATCGGACGGAAGCGCAAGAGGCAGGCCTGGTAAATCGATTTGTCGGGCGGGAGGTTTTGCTCGCGTTCGGCATCGAGGGCAAAGTCGATCATCATGATGGCATTTTTCTGGACGATGCCGATGAGGAGGACGATTCCAATGAGCGAAATCAGCGACAGGTCGTTTCCGGTGAACATCAGCGCCAGGAGGGCGCCAACGCCGGCCGAAGGGAGGCTGGAGAGGATGGTGATCGGGTGGATGTAACTTTCGTAAAGGACGCCCAGAACGATGTAGATGACGATAATCGCCGCGAGAATCAGAAACGGCTCGCTCTTGAGCGAGGAACGGAACTCGGCGGCGCTGCCGGAGAAAGTGGTCACGACGGTTTCCGGCAAACCGATCTGTTGCTCGGTCTTCTGAATGCCCGCGACTGCGCTACCGAGGGACGCGCCCGGACGCAAGTTGAAGGAAAGCGTCACGGCGGGGAATTGACCCTGATGCACGATGGTCAGAGGGGCGGTTTCGGTTTTGACGGTGGCGAATCCGCTCAAAGGAACGGCCTGGCCGGTCGAGGATTTGACGTAGATCTTATTGAGGGCTTCCGGGTTGAGTTGGAAACGGGGGTCGGCTTCAAGCACGACGCGGTATTGGTTGAGCTGGGTAAAAATCGTGGAGACCTGCCGCTGACCGAAGGCGTCGTAAAGCGTGTCGTCAATCGCCTGCGGAAGGATGTTGAGGCGCGAGGCCTTTTGGCGGTCCACGACGATGTTGGCCTGGAGTCCACCGGGCTGCTCGTCGCTGGCGACATCGGTGAGGTCGGGCAGCTCCTGCAGCCGGTTGAGGAGCTTGCCGGCCCACTGGGACAATTCGACTTCATCGGCATCCTGCAGCGTGTATTGGTATTGGGTGCGGCTGACGCGGCTGTCGATCTGGACGTCCTGGACGGCTTGCATGAAGAGGGAGATGCCCTCGACGTCGCGGGTGGCCTGGCGCAGGCGCTGGATGATCTCGCTGGCGCTGGCCAGGCGTTCGTCCCGGCGTTTCAGCCCGATGTAAAGGCGGCCGGTGTTCATGGTGGGGTTGACCGAGCCGGCGCCGACAAACGAGGCGACGCTGACGACGTCGGGGTCCTTCCCGACGAGCTCGGCGAGTTGGCGCTGGCGTTGGACCATCGCTTTAAAGGAGATGTTTTGGGCCGCGTCGGTGATGCCCAGGATCATGCCGGTATCCTGCTGCGGGAGCAGGCCCTTGGGTGCCAGCAGATACAGCCAAACGGTCGCGACCAGGGTGACCATCGCCACACCCAGGACCAGAGGCTGATGGCGGAGGACCCATTGCAAGCTACGGTCATAGCCATTGAGCATGCCCTTAAAGAATCCCTCGGTAAGCTGGTAGAAGCGGCCATGTTTGGTTTTGTCTTCGGGCTTGAGCAGCCGTGAGCACATCATCGGAGTGAGGGTCAGCGAGACGACGGCGGAGACCATGACGGCGACGCTCAAGGTGATGGCAAATTCACGGAACAGGCGGCCGACGATACCGGTCATGAAAATCAGCGGGATGAAAACGGCGACGAGCGAGAAGCTAAGGGAGATCACGGTGAACCCGATTTGCTTGGCGCCTTTGAGGGCGGCCTCCATCGGCTGCTCACCCGCTTCGATGAACCGCACGATGTTCTCGATCATCACGATGGCGTCGTCCACCACAAAGCCGGTGGAGATGGTCAGGGCCATGAGGGAGAGATTGTCGAGGGTGAAACCGATGAGCTTCATGACGCCAAAGGTGCCGATGACGGCCAGCGGCAGGGCGACACTGGGGATGACCGTCGCCCAGAGCTTGCGCAGGAAAACGAAGATCACCATCACCACCAGCGCGACGGTCAGCAGCAGGGTGAACTGCACGTCGCGGACGGAGGCGCGAATGGTTTCGGTGCGGTCGGTCAGAATGGCGACGTTGACCGAGGGGGGGATCGAGGCGCGCAACCGCGGCAACAGCGCTTTGACGCGGTCAGCCGTTTCGATGATGTTGGCGCCCGGCTGCCGCTGGATGTCGAGGATAACGGCGGGTTTCTGGGTTCCCGCGACGGGGCGTAGCGCAGGCGTCCCGCCTGCGAGTTCCGGCTGCGTCCCGCTGCCGGGCGGTTGCGGAGCGCGGGGCGAGACGCCCTCGCTGACTCGCAGGCGAGACGCCTGCGCTACGTTGTCGGCAGCGATGCTCACCCATCCGGCCAAGCGAACGTTTTCGACGTTATCCACCACTTCGCCGATATCCCGAAGGCGCACCGGGGAGCCGTTGCGGTAGGCGACGATGACATTGCCGTAATCCTCGGCGGAAACGATCTGGTCGTTGGCGCCGATGGCATAGGCCTGGCGCGCGCCATCGAACGAGCCCTTGGGCGCATTGACATTATTCTGGAGCAGGGCAGTGCGGATGTCCTCGAAGCCGAGGCCGAGGCCGGCAACCGCCGCCGGGTTGACGCGGACGCGAATGGCGGGTTTCTGGTTGCCTTCGATGGTTACCAGGCCGACGCCGCTGACTTCGCTGAGCTTTTGAGCGAGGACGGTATCGGCCAGGTCGTTTACTTTCTCCAAAGGCAACGTGTCCGAGGTAATCGAGAGGGTGAGGATGGGGGTATCGGCCGGGTTGACTTTGCTATACGTGGGCGGGTTGGGCATCCGGGGCAGGACGCCGTTGGCGGCATTCATAGCCGCCTGGACGTCCTGGGCCGCGGCGTCAATGTCGCGATCCAGGTTGAACTGGAGGGTGATGCTTGTGTTGGCGAACGAGCTGATCGAGGTCATCTGGGACAAGCCGCTGATTTGGCCGAACTGCCGCTCCAAAGGCGTCGTGACCGAGGAAGCCATGACATCGGGGGCGGCGCCGGGGAACTGGCCCGTGACCTGGATAGTGGGAAAATCGACCGGCGGCAGGGCGGAGACCGGCAGCAGGAAATACCCGAGCAGACCCATCAACACGACTCCGGCCATCAGCAACGAGGTGGCGATGGGGCGGCGGATGAAGGGCTCGGAAATACTCATCTGGGGGAGGGGGGAGTTGAGTTAATTGGGTTGATTGAGTTAATTGAGGCGGGAGGAGTTACAAGGTTACATGGTTACAAGGTTACATGGTTACATGGTTACATGGTTACATGGTTACAAGGTTACAAGGTTACATGGTTACAAGGTTACATGGTTACATGGTTGCATCGCTGCACGGTTGCAGACCCATGTAACCTTGTAACTCTTTTAACCATGTAACCCACCGGCCGCGCCGCTGCGTCAGTTGGCGTTTTGATATTGGTTTTGTTTTGGACTTGGAGGTTCGGCTTTCGAATTGTCTCCCCCGCCGCTGCCCTGACGGCCGTCCTCGGCCAGCGGGCCGCGGACTCCTGGCTTTTGATTGCCCGCGCCCGGCTCCGCACCCGGCAGCTTCACTTTGGCGCCGGGCTGCAGCTTGTACTGCCCATCGACCACGACCCGCTCACCGGGAACCAGGCCTTCGTCGATCAACGCCTGGTTCTGTTCGATGAGCGCCACTTTGATCGGACGCACCTGGGCGGTCAGATCCTGAGCGATGACATAGGCGAAAGTGCCGTCCGGCCCGCGTTGGACGACCGACGCCGGCACGACCGTGCCGCCTTTTCGTGTTGTGAGCAGCAGCCGCGCATTGACAAACTGGCCCGGCCACAATTTCAGGTCCTCATTGGCAAAGGTCGCTTTCAGCCGGATCGTGCCGGTCGAGGTGTCGATTTCATTATCGATGACCGCGAGCTTGCCTTCGCCGAGGCTGGTACGGTTGTCCCGGGCCAGGGCGAAGGTCGTTAGCGTTTCACCGGCGCGAAGGTGCTCCTGGATTTGCCCGAGGTTTTGCTCGGGCAAGGTGAAGACCAGCGAGATGGGACGCACCTGGGTGATGACGACGATGCCGCTGGCGTCGGTGGCATGGACGATATTGCCCTGGTCGACCTGGCGGATGCCGGTGCGGCCGTCCAACGGCGAGGTGATCGAGGTGTAGGCGAGCTGCACCCTCCCATTGTCGATGGCGGCCTGGTCGCCTTGGACCCCTGCGGCGAGTTGATCGACCGTGGCCTGTTGGGTGTCATAATCCTGCTGCGCCAGGATCTTGCTGGCCAACAATTCTTTGTCTCGGGCCAGAGTGATCCTGGCTACGGCCAGTTGGGCTTCGTCCTGGGCCTTCTTGGCGAGATTTTGGTCGAGTTGTGCCTGGAAAGGGGCGGGGTCGATTTGCGCCAGCAGGTCGTTGGTGCGGACGTCCTGGCCCTCGATGAAGGCAATGTGCTGGATTTGGCCGTCGACCCGCGATCGGATCGTCACCGTGTTGAAGGCCTGGACGGTGCCCAGCCCTTCGAGGTAGATCGGGACGTCCTTTCGCTCGACGACGCCGGGGACGACCGGCACCGGCCCGCCGCCGCCGCCGGGGCGGCCGGGAGGGCCAGTCGATTCGCTCGAACGCTGTTTGCATCCGGCCAAAGCCAGTGCCAGCATAATAATAACGCTAAGAACTGCACGCTGCCCGGGAGTGCCTTCACAGGAATCGACTGTCTTAAACATGACGAGTAAGTCGCAACAAATTACTGGATTAGAGCGTCGGGGCAATGCGTTTATTCATGGTTATGATTTGGTTTGATTCGGGTGGGAGCGGTGACGGCGGCGCGGAAGCGGCTGGAGCGGAAGGTGATGGATTACCGATTTGGGAGATGGATGCGGAGATACGGGAGGCGGAACCACGAATGGACACCAATGGACACGAATGGAGCGGCAATAGGGCGGTGGCGACAAGGGGGAAAACCCAGGTTGCCATGAGTCGTTGCGCCGGACCCAAGGAAGCGGATTTGCCACGAGAGAACACAAAGAGCGCAAAGAATGCAAGGAATGGAGGAAAGCAGGAATTACTCTTGACATTCCATGGTCGGCTTTTTACGAGATGTCTGCATGAGTTCTTGGACTTTTCGCCCTGATATTGACCATCCTAATAGTGAGTTGGTCGTTAAGCAAACACCGCGCTTTATGCACTTTCCAAGATTCCTCGTCATTCTTACAGCCGGCGTAATCTCTGGATGCGCTCACCGGGGGGAACCGCGATTCAACGGTGGTTCCGGGAACCCCGGGCAATTCATTTTGCAGCAGACCCTGGCCCGTGGGGCGCATCCCGTGGGGACGAACAACCTGCCCGTAATTACCGGGCGCTGGGAGTATTTTCAGGATCAGTATGGTGTGATTGTGCGGTTACCTGTAGATCAGTTCCCGGAGGTCGATGCATTCCTGCGCGCCGCATTTGGCACTCCGAAGCAAGAGCCGACTGAGACGAAAGACGGTGGAAAGCTCGGTTGGTTCCCGACTAAAGAAATTGGCGTTGCCATTCAGTTTGGGTATGATCGAGAACATGCTCAGGTTATAGTGCTGCGCCCGCAGCCCACGAGCGAGATTATCAAGCGCCTTCCAGAAGCGATGGAGGGGAGCAAATGAAATATGAGATTGCTCAACCACCGGATCCAGCCGAAATGGTAGTCCAACGACCGTATGCACTACGAAATCAAACTGGCGAATACGCAGACGATTCTCACCGCTGTAATCCGAAGCCGGGTGCGACCGAAGGAGCTCTCGAAGTTCGTCCCCGCTGCGTGTGGCGAGGTTTGGTCATTCATTCGCTCCGCCGGCCTCCCGCGTCCAGGACGCCACATGGCCCTGTATTTGGAGGGAGGGTTGGTTGAGGTGGGGGCGGAGGTGACGGAACGATTTGCGGGCAATGACCGCGTTCATTGTTCACAATTGCCGGCCGGGTGCGTGGCGACTACCACCCACTTCGGCCCGTATGCGCATCTGGGCGAGGCCCATTCTCAAATTCGTCAGTGGTGTGCCGAGCACGGTCATCAGCTTTCCGGTGTTTGTTGGGAGATTTACGGACACTGGGAGGAGAGTTGGAACGCCGAGCCAGCGAAGATACGCACCGATGTTTTCCACCTCCTTGAAGACCACAAGGGCTAACCCGCTCCGTGACGCAACCCTTTCAGGGTAGATGCCTCCTCCGGCTTTCGACCCAGACAGCTCGTCCCTCGCAACCCTTATATGAGCGCTGCGATCCTTTCAGGATGACAACCCCTCCGATTTTTTTTGCTGTAATCGGTAAGTGACGGCGGGCGGAGCGCGGACATTCCTGTCCGCAGCAGTGTGCTACGCGAGAGATTGGCAGCAAATCCGGGCCGTGCTGGCGTTCGGAAGTTGCTGCGGACAGGAATGTCCGCGCTCCGCTATTCCCGCCCGCTGTCACTGAGAAGGTGTGAAAAAATTGGCGAAGCGGCAAAAAACCATGCGAATTTCCAAGGAAATTGAATGAAAAAATTTCAGAAAATCAATTTTTTCACAGCTTCCGACCGATTACCTTTTGCTCTGATTTTTTTGCTTGCTTTCTGCTTGTAAGACTTTAAGATATGAGCAATGACCACCTGGGAAGACCAAATGGCTCATCGTCGTTTCTTGATGGTTTCCGCCTTCTCCCCGCGCTTAGTTTCCGAACCTGCAATCCCCGCTCGTAACGTTAAAGCCCCCTATGAAAACCCAACGACCCCTGACCCTGACCCAATACCTCCAGCAGACCTCTAAACCAACCACCTTCATCGCCGCCGCCGCTACGGCCTTTTTGCTCGCGTGGTCGAGCCCGGTCTCAGCAGCACAGGTTGGCCTGAAACTGGGCCTCAACGGAAACGGCGGGCTGCTGCCTACGACGACTGCAGGCGCGCTGACCAACCTCGACCTGGCCGGAGCGCCTGGATTCGCCCAGACCAACTGGAACAACCTCGGCCGTTACGGCAACGGCGTGAACCCCATCGACGAAAACGGCACCAACAGCGGGTTGACCGTCAACTGGGACGCCAACAACATTTGGAGCCAGCAGGGCGGCGGCAACCCGACCCCCCAAGCCTTGCCGGATAACAAACTGATGAATGCCTACGACGACTCGACCGGGACCGCCAACAACATCGCCAAAGACGGGACGATCGTGACTGGCGTCGGCGGGTTCTCCAGCAGCACCGCCAACAAACCGTGGATGTACATCCAAGGGCTCAGCGCATGGTTGGCAGGGCAAGGGGCATGCAGTTACGACGTCGTCATTTATGTTGCGGGAGATACGACGGGACGCATCGGGCAGTACTGGGTCGAGAACGCCACCGGGGCGTGGACCTCGATGACCATTGGTCCGAATTTGACGCCCTTCATATTCATCAGGGAAATAACCGGATTCGCGGCCTATGCGCAGGTTCCGACCACTTCCAACACCGGCGCGGGGGCCGCATCGGGGACTTACGCCGTTTTCCCTGGCTTGACGGCCGACTCGATCCTGCTGCGCAGCGATAAATTCAATACGCGCTCCCCGATCAATGCCGTCCAAATCATTCCGCACACCATCACCGCCCCGAGCTTTAATTACCCCGCGCCCCCGAGCCAGACCAATGCCGCCGGCACGACGGCGTCATTTTTCGTGCCCGCGTCCGGCTGCAGCATCACTTACCAGTGGCAGGCGGGTGCCATCGGCAGCGGCGTTTATACGAACCTCGCGGATGGCGGAAATCTGTTCGGGTCCGCTACTCCCACGCTAACGATTACCAATTTGCAACTGGCGCAGACGGCAGACTATGCGTTGGTCGCCGCGAATGGCTCCGGCACGATCACCAACGTCACCACCCTGGTGGTGCAACCCGCTATCATCACCACCCAACCGCAGAGTGAAATCCTATACCCGAGCGGCACCGCCCACTTCCTGGCCGCGGCCACCGGTGTCGGAACGCTCACCTATCAATGGCAGACGAATGGAGTGGCCCTGACTGACGGCCCCACTGGCACGGGCTCGACCATCTCCGGCTCAGCGACTAATACGCTCCTGGTGAGCAACGTCGGGTCGGCTGACGCCGCCAATTACACGCTGATGGTCACCAGTTCCTACGGCGCCGTGACCAGTGTCGTGGCCACGCTCTCCTTGCTGGCCACGCCTGCGGTCGGCAGCTTCGCCGAGAGTGTCGTGACCAACCACGCTCTGGCCTATTGGCGCCTGGGCGAGCTTTCCGGTTCCACCGCGTATGACAACGAGGGCGGCCTCAACGGCGCCTACCTGGCCAACAGCACGCCCGGCCAGCCCGGCCCACAACCCACCGATTTCCTCGGTTTCGACAACACTCACGCCTCGGTGTCGGTTAACGCCGCGGGCACGCCCGTGGACCAGTCGTGGGTCACGATTCCAGCCCTGAACCTGAACACCAACGCCGTTAGTATTGTCGCCTGGGTGAATCTGACGTTCCCACAGCAAAACTGGGCCGGCATCCTCACCTGCCGCCACGGGAGCAGCCAGGCCGGCTTCAACTTCTCCGATACCAAAAACGAACTGGTCTATACCTGGAACAATAACACCACCTTCTCCTACCATTCCGGGCTCATCGTCGGCACGAACATGTGGTCCATGGTCGCTTTGGTAGTCACTCCCACCAACGCCACCTTCTATTGCGGCGACACCAATGGGCTTCGCAGCGCGTTCATCACCCTCAGCAACAAGGCCGAGGTCTTCAACGGAACCGGCACTCTCGCCGAAGATGACACCTACGGACTGAGCCGGGCCCTCGAAGGCTATATCGACGATGTGGCCGTTTTCACACATTCCCTCTCGACGCTCGATATCACCCGCCTCTATTCCGCAGGCCGTGCGGCCGGGGCGATTTTGCCCCCGACCATCGTCACGGAGCCCAGCCCGCAGGACCTTTACCCGGGCCGGCCGGCGGCTTTTACCGTCGTGCCCGCCGGTTTGCCCCCCATCACCTACCAGTGGCGCACCAATGGCGTGAACCTTACCGACGGTGGTAGAATCTCCGGCTCGACCAACGCCACCCTCACCGTCGCCAACGTGCAAGCGAGCGATGCCGCCAACTACGACGTCATCGTGTCCAATCCGGGCGGGTCCATCACCAGCAGCATCGCGCCCCTGACGCTCACGGCTCCGACCGGAGCGGGCTACGAGGCGGCGGTCATCGCCGCCGCGCCTTATGCCTACTGGCGCCTCAATGAGACCTTGGGCAGCACGTACGCCTTTGATAACTACGGCGGCTTCACCGCCACCTACGGCCCTTACTCCCAAACGGCAGGCCAAGGCACCGCTGGCCCGGATAGCCCCGACTTCCCGGGATTCGAGGTGAGTAACACCGGCTTGGGATTGACCAGTTTTACCGCCGGCTCGGACGTCGCCGCGCCGCCGTTGAACCTCAACACCAATACCGTCACCATCACCGCCTGGCTCAACCCGCTCAGCCAACAGACCACCAACTATGTTGGCTTGGTTTTCCAACGCCAAGGCCTCACCGTCGCCGGCCTCAACTTTGGCAACACCATGACCAACCTGGGTTATACCTGGAATAACCTTGCCGGGGCCAACAACTGGAACTCCGGCCTGACGCCGCCGATTAACTCGTGGTCGTTTGCTGCCCTGGTGGTCGAACCGACGCGCGCAACCCTCTACCTCTACAATACCAACAACGGCCAGGCGGTCGCGGTCAACACGCTGAACCACCCCATCCAGCCCTTCGCGGGCATCACCTACCTCGGCACCGATCCTTTCTATGCCGGTGGCGTTCGCACTTTTGAGGGCGTCCTGGACGAAGTCGCGGTTTGGAACCGCGCCTTATCGGGCGATCAGATCGCCGCGCTTTACAGTGCGGCGTCGGGCGCGTCATTCCCGCCCGTGATCGCCCTGCAGCCCTCCCCTTTGACCCTTTACAAAGGGCTCAACGGCCAACTCACCATGACCGCCGCCGGCAGCGGGCCGCTCCATTACCAGTGGCTCAGATACGGCACGAACATCAGCGACGGCGGAGACCTCTTTGGCACCGGCACCAACATCCTGAACATCACGAACGCCGCCTTTGCCGACGCCGGCACTTACTCCGTCGTCGTCACCAACTCCCTCGGGTCGGTCACCAGCAGCATCGTGGCCCTTACCGTGTTGAACACCAACGCGCGGCCGGTCTTCTCCGCTCCGGCGTCTATCGCCAGTGTCTCCGCGCTCACGAACCAGGCCGGCATCCTCGTCGGAGCCGCTACCTTCGGCGCAACGGAATACGTCGTCTCGGTCACTAACAGCGCAACCGTCTTGAACTACGATTTCAAGGCTGACGGCTCGGTCGCCACGACCACCGGCAACGGCACTGCCACCGGCGCGTTTGGCAAGACCATCACCGGCTATACCAACACCACGGGCAACTCGAACTACGACCTGGTCCTGGGCGAGTTCAGCAACGACGGCGGACCCAAAACACTCACCGTTAATGGGCTTGTGCCTGGGCGCTCTTACAGCCTCCAGCTCATCGCGTTGGATGACCGCGACACTTCCGGCGGCCAGCACCGCGAGCAGTCCCGCCGGGCTTTCTTCCAGGACCCGTACAACGCGACGAATCTCTCCTCGACGTTCTACATGAGCAACAACTTCTATGTGAAGGCGACCTTCACCGCCGCCTCCACCAACCAGCTTCTGTTCGAACAGTTACCCGGTTGGGCCGATGGCTTCACCGATGTCGGCAACGGCGCCCTCCAGGCCGTCGTCGTGCGCGATACGCTCTCTACCCCGGCGATCGTGCAACAGCCACAATCGACGACCCGTTACCTTGGCGAGGGTGTCGGTTTCAAGGCCACCGGCTACGGCGCGCCGCCGGTCAACTGGCAGTGGCAGCGGGGCAGCGGCGGGGTCTTTACCAATCTGCCCAATAGCGGCAACATCACCCAGGCGGTCCTTACCGCCATCACCTTCACGAACCCGGCCGTCGCTGCCGCCGATGCGGCCGATTATCGGCTCATCCTCACCAACACGGCCGGCGCCGCCACCAGCCAGGTGGCGACTCTCACCGTCCTGCCTTCGCCACCCGCCAACAGTTACGAGGCCGCTGTCCTCTCCTATGGCCCTCTGGCTTACTGGCAATTAGACGAGACCGGCGGCAGTCTCGTCGCTCACGACTATGCGGGCGGCTATGACGGTTCTTACGGCTCGAATTGCATTAATGGTGTCGCGGGACCGCCTAATCCTCCGTTCACGGGATTCGAGCCTGGTGACCTGGCGGCGCAAATCACCGGGACCCTTACCCAATCCTGGGTTACCGTCCCGGCACTCAACCTTAACACCAACACGGTCACCCTGACTGCCTGGATTAACCCAAGCGGTATCACGACCCAGGCCGACTGGTCCGGCATCTTCTTTACTCGCATCGCGGGTACTGCGGCCGGCTTCCACTATGGCGGCGCCAATCAAAACAACTCGAACATGCTCGCCTACACCTGGAACGGCAACAGCGCCGCCACGTATGGGTTCCGTTCGCAACTGACCATCCCGTCCGGCCAGTGGTCGTTTGTCGCCCTGGCGCTCAGCCCCACCAATGCTGCCCTCTACCTCATCAACGTTGGCGGGGTCCAAACGACCAACAACGCCATCAACCACAACAACGAGGTGTGGGCGGGTGTCGCTAATATTGGTAACGATCCAAACGGCCTGCCCGCGCGCACATTCAACGGCTCCATCGACGATGTGGCTGTCTTTAAGCGAACCCTTTCCTCGAACGACGTGGTGAACCTCTCATCGGCCGTGCCGCTGGCACCACCGGCTAGTGCTCCGACGGGCTTGACGGCGACCGCCGGCAACGGGCAGGTGACCTTAACCTGGAATGGCGTGCCGGAGACCGACAGCTATAATCTGAAACGCTCGACCGTCAGCGGCGGACCTTACACGACAGTCATCTCGAACATCACGACCCTCTCCATCGCCGATACGAGCGTGGTCAATGGCACGCTGTACTACTACGTCGTGTCTGCGGTCAACCTGGCCGGCCAGAGCGGGAACTCTGCCGAAGCATCGGCTCGACCGGTTTCGTTCACCCGGCCACAAATCTCCTTTGTGTCGACCGCGAGCCAAGTCCAGCTCACGTGGCCGGTGGACCATACCGGCTATCGTCTCCAGGCCCAAACCAACGCGCCGGGCGTCGGCTTAACTACGAACTGGGTAGCCGTCCCCGGTTCGACGACCAACAACACGTTGACGTTCCCGCTCGACGGAACCCAGGGCAGCGTCTTCTTCCGCCTAGTTTATCCATGAGAAGCGCAATGCCGAGCATGGTCGCCGACGTGATTAAGAAATTCGTTTCGTCATTGTGAAATCGCGCTCAAGCGCGGGCACGTTTTGGCGCACCATTTGGCCTCAAACATCACGGCCGGGGCTACGACCCCGGCCGTTCCTTTGACACATGAGAACGCACACCTTAACCAAAAATGCCCGCTGCCGGCGGCGAAATCATCAATGTGTTTTCGCTTTTTTAACTCAAGTAACCCTTACAACGTGTTTAACCCTCGCCGCTTCCGCCCAGGTCAACGTCCTGACCTACCACAACGACTTCGCCCGCACCGGCCAAAACACTAACGAAACCATCCTCACGCCGGCCAACGTCAACACGAACGCCTTCGGGAAACTCTTCGCGTATACCGTGGACGGGGAGGTCTATTCCCAACCCCTCTACGTTTCCGGCCTGGCCATCCCGGGGCAAGGGACCCACAACGTTGTCTTCGTCACGACGATGCACGACAGTGTGTATGCGTTCGACGCGGACAGCAATGCCGGCGCCAACGGCGGATTGCTTTGGCATGTGAGCCTTGGAACTTCCGCGGTCACGCCGAATAACGATTTCGGCAATCGCTACGGAGCGTATCACGACATCCGGCCGGAAGTGGGGATCGTCGGCACGCCGGTCATTGACCTGGGTTCCGGCACCCTGTATGTGGATGCCTTCACGCATGAGGGAAGCAACTATGTCCATCGAGTCCACGCGTTGAGCATCACCAACGGGGCCGATAAACCTTCAAGCCCCGTGGTGGTTAGCGCCTCGATTCCCGGAAGCGGTGTCGGCAGCACCAACGGCGTGCTGGCCTTCGACTCGATGAACAATGGGCTTCAGCGGCCCGCGCTGACGCTGGCAGGCGGCGTTCTTTATATCGCTTACTCCGGCTTCGCAGATACGGACCCTTATCACGGCTGGCTGCTGGGTTTCAACGCCTCGACCCTTCAGCAACTCACCAACCGCATCTTCAACACCACCCCAAACGCCACCATAAACGACTGGGGCGTCCATGCCGGCGAAGGCGGGCTCTGGATGGGCGGCAACGGCCCGCTGGTGGACGCCGCCACGAACCTCTTTTTCGAAGTCGCCAACGGACCTTTTAATGTGGATACCAATGGCACAGAATACGGCGATAGTTTCATGAAGCTCTCCACTTCCAATGGGCTGGCTGTCGCCGATTATTTCACCCCCCACGATCAGGCCTCCCTCGCTTCTGGCGACACGGACCTCGGCTCCGGTGGCCCCGTCCTGCTTCCCGACGTGGTCGGCAGCGCCGCCCATCCCCATCTGCTTTTGGGCGCCGGGAAGGCCGGAACTATCTACCTCGTTGACCGCGACAACATGGGGCATTTCAATGCGGCCGACGACAGCCAAATCGTGCAGTCTGTGATCAGCGCCATCGGTGCCTCATTCGCGACTCCGGCCTACTTCAATAAAACGATTTATTACCAGGGCAATGGTGACCGGCTCAAGGCCTTTGCCATCACTAACGGGGCGCTCTCCACCGCCCCCACGCATCGCTCCTCCACCACTATCCCCTTCCCGGGCGCGACCCCATCCGTCTCCGCTAACGGCACCAACAACGCCATTGTCTGGGTCTTGAACAACGGCGCGGTCACGAGTGGTTCGCCTTCGGGCCCGGCGGTGCTGCATGCTTACGATGCGTACAACCTGACGAACGAACTCTATAACAGCAGCCAGGCGGGCGCGCGCGACGTCGCTGCCTGGGCGGTCAAAACGACGGTGCCCACCATCGCCAACGGCAAGGTGTACGTCGGCGGCGCGTCCGCGTTGTCGGTTTATGGCAACGCAACGTTTCTCGCGGTCCCTACGATCAGCCCCAGCGGAGGCTACTTCACCAACTCAGTCACCGTTTCCCTGGCCGATGCCACCCCGGGCGCCAAGCTCTATTACACTGTGGATAACTCGGCTCCTTCCACCAACTCGACCCTTTATGGCAGTTCGTTCGTGTTGACGAACACTGCCGGTGTCAAAGTGATGGCAGTCGCGCCGGGGGCTGTTCCCAGTGTCGTCGTCTCGGCCACGTTCATTAACAGCGCCTCGCTCACCTTCTCACCTGGATTCGTGAAACAGGAATTCTATTCCGGCGCCACCCGGGCGAATCTTGAGAGCGGGACCTATACGAATCCGCCCACCTTTGTCAGTTACCTGACTTCCTTCGAAACCTTCTCCGGCCAGGGCATCAATTACGCCGAGCGGGTCAGCGGACTCTTCATTGCGCCACAAACCGCCAACTATGTCTTCTTTGTTTGCTCCGACGATGATTCGGACCTGTTCCTGAGCACGGACTCCAACCCGACCAACAAGCACCTCATTGCCCAGGAAACCAAGTGGTCCAATAGCCGCCAGTGGCTCACCTCCGGGGGCGGCAGCATCCTGGCCTATACACGTTCCGACCAATTTACCAACACCACCTGGCCGTCCGGCAACACTATCTCCCTGACCGCCGGCACCCAATACTATCTCGAGGGCGTTCATCATCAGGGGAACGGCGGCGATGCCTTCGCCGCTACTTTCATATTTGCCGGGGCGCCCGACCCCACAAACAGCACCCCACCCGCTCTCGTCGGCAGCCTCGTTGCCGTCAACGCTTACAATAACGCTTACCTCACCATCACCACGCCCCCGCAAAACGCCGCCGCCAACCCAGGGACCAATGCGACGTTTGCCGTCAGCGCGCTCTCCGGCTATCTCGGCGACCCCGCAGGCGTCCCCGCCCCGCCGATTGCTTACCAATGGCAATCGGCCCCGTTTGGGTCGTCCGCGTTCGCCGCGATACCAAATGCCACAGCCAATTCCTACACGACTCCGTCACTTTCTTCCGCCGATGACGGCTCTCAATTTCGCGTCGCCCTCGCCACCGTCGGCCTTGCTACCAACAGCTCCGCCGCCAGGCTCACGGTCGGCCAGCTCAAGTTCACAGCCATTTCGCTGAGCGGGAGCCAGGTCACCTTGCGCTGGAGCGGCAACGCCGTTCTGCTGGAAGCGACGAACCTCGCCGGCCCCTGGACTACTTCCGCGAACCAAAGCAACCCCCAAACGATCCCGGTTTCGGGCACGAAATTCTTCCGGCTCAGGCAATAAGGCGCCAACACGAAGCCGGGTCAGATTTACGATTCACACAGGTTCCGATATTGGTTCATTCTTCCCAAGCGTCCTCTCCGCCAATAGAGTATGGACGGTAAGCGCGACCGTGAGAAAATACTGGCACGTCATCAACGTCGGGATCCAAAACAACCTCACGTACCGGTTCAATTTTCTGGCACGAACGGTCTTTGGCTTCATCCCGCTGATCGCGATTCTGTTCGTCTGGCAAAAGATTTATGGCGATAAAGGTGCCGGGGGAATGGTGGGGAGTTACACGCTGGCCCAGATGATCTCTTACTACCTGCTCACCGCGGTGGTGGACGCCCTGACGGCAGTGAATGAAGACGATTGGCAAATCGCGGCAGACATCAAGGACGGGAACATCAGCCAGTTTTTGCTTAAACCGGTGGATTATCTTACCTACCGGCTCTGCCTGTTCTTTTCCGGGCGGCTGACCTACCTGGCCGTCGCCGCAGTGCCCCTCACCGTGTTCATTCTGTGCCTGCACCAGTATTTTGTCTTGCCGCACGACTGGATCACTCTGGGTTGGTTTCTCTTTTCGATCGCGATGACGGCTCTGCTCCAGTTCTTCATATCCTACACGATGGCCATGCTGGCGTTCTGGGTGCTCGAGGTCTCGACGTTCATTTTCATACTGTTCGCGTTCGAATACATCGCCAGCGGGCACATGTTCCCGCTGGACATTCTGCCACACAGCCTGGCGCAAGCGCTCAGCTTCACGCCCTTTCCGTACCAGCTTTTCTTTCCGGTCAGCATTTACATGGGCAAAGCGGCGGGGGCGGATTTAGCGCGCGGTTTGGTCACGCAGGCTGGCTGGGTGCTGCTGACGTACGGCGTAGCGCGGTTTGCCTGGGCGCGGGGGATCCGCCATTACTCGGCGGTGGGAGGGTGACTTGTGAGTCCAAAGTCCAAAGTCCAAAGTGTTACGAGTCCGAAGTCCACGGTGAGCAGTCCATATTGAATCGGGCATGAGTCGTTACTGGTCAGTCCTCACTCGGTATTTGCGCATCTATGGCGCGCTATGGAAGAACTCCGTCACGCGCGAACTGATGTTCAAGAGCAATTTCCTGCTCTGGATCGTGGTGGAACTGCTGTGGTTCGGGTTGCAGCTCAGTTTCATCAGCGTGCTTTACCTGCACACGGACCATATCGGCTCGTGGACGAAATGGCAGGTGGTGATGCTGATCGGCGCCAGCCATTTCATCCAGCAGATCTTTCAGGCTTTTTTTCTCATCAACTGCTCGAACCTTTCGGAGCTGGTCCGGACCGGCAAACTGGATTTCCTGCTCTTGCTGCCGGTCAACACGAGATTTGTGGTTTCGCTGCGGCAAGTCGATCTGGGCGCGTTCGTCAACGCCACGTCGGCGCTGGGGGTGATCGGTTATGCCGCCAGTCACCTAGCCCACACCCCGACACCGCTGGAGGTGGCAGGTTTCTTCGCGCTTTGCCTGGCCGGCATCCTGATTCATTACTCGCTGATGTTTCTGCTGGCGAGCATCAGCTTCTGGACCGTTCGGGCCCAGGGGATCGTTTGGGGTTATTATAACCTGTTCCAGATCGCGCGGCTGCCGGACGAGGCTTTTCATGGGCTGTTCAAGGCCGTCTTTACCTTTGCGCTGCCGATGCTGCTGGTCTCGAATGTGCCGGTGCGCGTGCTGGCTCACATGGCGACAACACCCAAGGACCTGCTGCTGTTGTTGGCCATGAGCCTGGGGTGCTTCGCCGTTTCGGAATGGGGCTGGCGCGCCTCGCTCCGCCGTTATACCAGCGCCAGCTCGTGAGGAAGAGGATAGATCGTGGATCATGGAAGGAGGCCATTGATTCATTGGCGTTCGCCGGTATTTTAGTCCGTGGACAATATGATTAGCCCTGGAAACACTCAGGCCGGCCGAAAGCCGCCAACAGCGTCAGGTAAGACTCGCACGTCGCCAGCCCAAACCACGCCCGCGTCGTTCGACTGGCCACTGGCTGAGGGAGCGGAACAGTTCCTGCGCGACCATGTCGCGACATTACTCAAAAAGAATGGGTTTGCCCGGCACCTGGCCGAGCGGATGCGGGAGGAGACCGGCACGGATTTCTTCGAATGGGTCGATCACGTCGTCCTCCCGCTGAATGAGGAACAAAATTTGCGCGAAGCGGGCTTCGCGATTGATGAGCTGGTAGAAACACCCAAGGGCGAGAGTGCCTATGAATACCCGCGCGCCACCTTGCCGCGCGTGCTGGTGAGGCGCGGGCCGGAGCAAAGTCCGTCGGTGATTGCACTACGCCCTGAATTTGTGGCCGATTTTATGGCGCGCCATAACCTGGCCGGCGAACCGGAAGGCGAGCCGTGCTCGGGCTACCGCCGCGTCGTGATTGCGGGAGAAAATGGAACACGACTCGAGGCGGTTGAGCGCGGGGCCTATCGCGGCTTTGTTCCCACCCCGCTCACCCCACCCGACCTCCGCGCTATCGTCAAGGCGCGGGAGCTTTGGCAGACCCGCAAACGGCACTTCGCCAATGACGCGGAAGGTTTCCGGCTGGCCAACCAAACGCTTGACCGGGTGCTGGGCCTGGTGGGGCGTGATCTGGCCTGTCAATACTTCTTTGAGGCCGAGCGGGCTTACTGGGAGAGCCGCAATCGCGCGGCACAGGTTCAAAAGCGTCGCCAGGACCTGCTCGGGCTGGGCTGGGGCAATCATGACCATCACACCTTTCGCTGTTCGCGCGAGCATTTTGTAGAGCTGGTCGAGTTTCTCTTGAAGCTGGGTTTTACCAAGCGCGAGCGCTATTACGCCGGCGCCGAGGCCGGGTGGGGCGCACAGATCATGGAGCAACCGGTCACCCGGATCGTGGTCTTTGCGGACGTTGATTTGATGCCGGACGAAACAGAAATTGATTTCTCGACGACCCGAGTTTCCCCTGCCCCGCGCCTGGGCACGGTCGGGCTTTGGGTGGGTCTGCACGGCGAAAGCTTTCTGGAGGCCGGGATGCATCACTTGGAAGCCCGGTTTGATTTCGAGGTTTTGCGCGGCCAACTGCAGACCTGCGGCATTCAGACGATGAAGCCGTTCTCCGATTTCAATTTCCTGCGCCAAGCCTTCACCGAAGGGGAACGCTGGCCAGTGCGACGAGAACGGGCTGAGCGCCTGTTGAAAACCGGCTTGCTGACCCGCGACCAGTTTGACCGTTTCCTCAAGGACGGCGCGCTCGGCAGTCATCTCGAAAACCTTCAGCGCCATGGCGGCTTTAAAGGATTCAACCAAAAATCCGTCAGCGTTGTGATTGCAGCGACCGATCCCCGGAAGGAGCACTTTCCCACCCCTGCGGCATAGGACTCTTTGATTCTTGATTTTCGACCGGTTGGCCCTTGTCAAAGTTCCCGGCTTGGGGCATAACCATCCGCATGATTTCACGCCTTTTAATGATCGCCGGGTTGGTGCTGCTGGTTTCTTCTTCATACGGGGCTCCGCCATCGAAGCTGGACACCCTGACCGTCGGCTCCAGGACCTACACGAACGTGAACATTCTGGGCGCCAGCGTGACCGACCTTTACTTTACTCACAATGCCGGCATCGGAAATGTGAGGCTGAAATTTCTCAGCCCGGAGCTGCAAAAGCAGTTTAATTATGATCCCAATGCCGCCGCTGCCGCCGAGCAAAAGCAACTCGATGAGGATAAGCGTTATCAGGGTGTCGTGGCTTCAAGCGTTGTGGCCCAGGCACAAAAGGCCCTGGCCGGCAAAGCGGAGAAAAACTCTCCGCTAATGAGCCTCGCAGATCCGATTTCCGACAAATCGCTTCTAGGAAAACGCGCCCCCGCCCTCGAGGTGGAGAAGTGGCTTGGGGAGAAACCCGCACTGGAAGGAAAAGCGGTGTTAATCGCCTTTTGGGCGCCGTGGAGCGAACAGTGCCAGAAATCCATCCCTCTGTGGAACCAGCTTCAAAAAGCATTTGCCACCAACCTGGTGGTGGTTGGGGTCACCGCGGAGCACGAGGAGAAGGTCCAGGAGATGACCGACCCCAAGATCGAATTCGCTTCCGCGCTGGATACCAAATCGAGACTCAGCGCCGCCGCCGCGATCACCAGCATTCCGTGCGTTCTGCTGGTGGACCCGGCGGGAATCGTGCGCTACCAGGGTCATCCGGCCGCGCTGACGGAGGCGTATTTACGGGCGTGGCTGAGTAAACCCACGGACTAGCCCGGTAAGCGCAGGCCCAGCCTGAGCCAGGCCGCCGCTCCAAGCGCTTGGTTTAACTTTCGTTTAGCGCATTGTCTCCCTCCTACACTGGTGTATAGTCGCGCCCCATGCCAGTTCAAAACCGAATTGTCAAAGTCCAGAAGCGCAATCGCGCGCTAGTCAAGTTTGATATCGCGCGCATCCAGCGGGCGATGTTTCGCGCGGCGGAGTCCATCGGGGGTTTCCAGCAGGATTATCTGCCGGGCATTAATGACAAGATTTTCTCCTCGTGGGGAAGCGATGAAAAGATCGCCGATTTCCTGGCGGATGCGGTGGTCTTGTGCCTGAATTCGGACCCGCACCACCTGATTGCCAATTTTCCTCCGACGATTGAGCGGATCCAGGACGAGGTGCTTCATGCTTTGCGCAGCTACGGTTTTCAGAATACGGCCGACGCGTATGCCTGCTACCGGTGGGGGCGGCATTGGCTGCGTGAAGGAGCCATTCCGCCGGACCGGTTTGTCGGCAATGGGTTTCCCAAGGCGGCGATGGAACAGACGCTGGCCTGGAACCGGCAGCGCGGGTGTGACACTGTAGCAGGACTGAACGAAATCGTTCGCAGCGGGAAATTCAAATCGCTGGTGGATGAATCGCTGGCCCGTTACGAGGGTTCGCTGGATGAAGCCGCCGCCAAGGTTATCGCCCGGCTTCGAGCCGGAGACAAGCTTCGGATGATGTGGGTCAGCGGCCCGAGTTCGTCGGGCAAGACGACGACCACGGTGAAGCTGACGGAACGGCTGCAAAAGCAGGGGCTGCGCTTCCTGATGCTCAATCTCGACGACTATTTTTGGTCCTTGGTCGAGCACCCGACCGATTGGATTAATGATCGCAACTACGAAACGCCCGAGGCGATGGACATCCAACTGCTCAATGGTCACTTGCGCGATTTGCTCGAAGGCAAGACGATTGACAAACCGGTGTACAGCTTCAAGGAGGGCCGGCGCCTGTCCAGCAAAGCCGTTAAACTCGAGCCAGGCCAGATATTGTTGCTAGATTGCCTGCATGGACTGTATCCGCCGATCACCGAAGGGATCGACGCTTCCGCCCAGTTTCGCCTTTATATTGAGACGCAAAATGTGATGTATGAGGGCGATGGCAACACGCGGCGGCTAACCAGGTTCACCGACGTGCGGCTGCTTCGACGCATGTTGCGCGACGTGCAACACCGCAACCATAGCCCGCTGCTGACCATTCTGCACTGGCATTATGTGCGCGCCGGCGAACTCTTCAGTATTATCCCGCTCAGCGGCGTGGCGGATCACGTTGTCAACGGCGGCTTCGCCTTCGATCTACCGGCGCTAAAGCCCTTCTTCTGCGGGCCCAACGGTTACCTGCCTCACCCTGAGGATTTTCAATCGTACGGGGGATTTCTCGATGCGCAAATTCGGTATGAGCGGGTCAAGGCATTGCTGGGAGAAGTCGAGGGGCTGACCCGGGAACAAGTCACGGGCTACGACATCATCCCCGGCGATGCGGTGCTGCGCGAGTTCATCGGTGGCAGCACGATTAGGATTCCGCACAATGAATAAAGCTAAATGTATTAAAACACCCAGCCTCACTGGCGCGGAGCCGGTGTTCTTGAATCTCTGCTAAACCCCCTCAACGGTCGCGTTGAAGGTCATTTCGAAATGAGCCGGAAAAATCGTTGCGCCCCGATAATGATGTTGGTGCAGGGACTCATCGCACCGGGAATATTGGTGAAGGTGTCCGAAAGCGTGGGCGCGGTTTGCAGATTAAAGAGCTCGTTTGTCCAACTCAACACGAGTTGATTGCCAAGTTGTTGAGCAAAAATCGGGGTCGGCGGCACGGCCACATACTTGATCGTCGCAAAATCATAGTTGGTCCCGTTCCAGGAACTCCCTGTTACAAACACGCTGCCGCGGCTGTCCACCGCGATCGCGGCAGCTTGGTCCTGGCCGTTTCCAGGTCCGTTGTAACGGCTGGTCCACAACGGCACGCCGCCACTGGAATACCCAATGGTCACGTAGTCGTAATTCGAGTTTATTCCGTTTCCATGCCACTGAACGGACGGCTGCCCCCCGCCGGCGCCCGGGGACTTCCCCATCCCGCTTGCACAACACCACATCCCGGTCCCCGGACGCCATTACTCAACCAACTATGACCCAAGCGCACCGCTAGCATCGCCGGTGCCAAGGCGCAATTCAGCCTGTTTCCGCAGGTTTGGAGTTGGCGCAGGGGGAAAAAGGCGTGACGCTCACGCATTCTGCGTGGATTTCACGCGAGCCGCCCGGGCACGGACTAATAGAGGTGTGCTGAGGAGACTAAGACCGGTTGCTCTCTCACCAACCCATTGTAAAGCCGCAAGAGTTGCCTATAATCAGTCAATCAGCATGACGAATGATCCTGAAACCCAGGCGCCGAGTTGGCTGCGGGCGACCGGCGACCCGTTCCGCATGCTCTTCGAGCTGACTCATGATGCAGTCATATTCCGCAGCATGGACGAGCGGATCACCTTTTGGAATCACGCAGCGGAAGCGCAATACGGTTGGACGGCCGCCGAGGCCATCGGCCAGCGTTCACATGACTTGCTGCGGACGCAATTTCCGAAGGCCCTGGAGCAAATCAAAGCCGAATTGCGGGCCTCGGGACGGTGGGAAGGAGAACTGCTCTACACCACCCGTGCGGGCCGGGTTGTGGCCGTGGCCAGCCGTTGGTCGTTGCAACTGGACAAGGACGGCACACCCTGCGCGATCCTCGAAATCAACACCGACATCACCGACCGCAAAGAAGGGGAGGAGGCGAGGCGGCAGGTGCGCGATCAGTTGGAACTGCGCGTGCAGGCGCGAACGGCCGACCTTGAGGCCGTCAACGAGGCGCTCGTCGAAAGCCAGGAGCGCTTCCGGCAAATGGCGGAGAACATCCGCGAGGTCTTTTGGCTCAGCAATCCGACGATGACCAGCATTATCTACGTCAGTCCTGCCTACCAGCGCATCTGGGGACGCACCTGCCAGGAGCTCTACGAAAATCCACGCTCCTGGTTCGACGCCATCCACCCCGAAGACCGGCCCCGCGCCCTCCAGATTTTTAGAGCGCCCTTGCCGGAGGGCGGCTATGAACATGCCTATCGCGTCATCCGTCCCGAAGGCTCGGTTCGATGGGTGCTCGAACGCGGGTTCCCAGTGCGGAACAATATTGGGCGCTTCTATCGCCTCGTCGGCATCGCCCGGGACATCACTGAGCGCAAAAACCTGGAAACCGAAATCCTCGCGATCAGCGAGCGCGAGCAACGCCGGATCGGGCAGGACCTCCATGATGACTTGTGCCAGCAGTTGGTCGGCATCGAGTTCCTCAGCCAGGCCTTGCAGCAGCAGCTCGCGGGGCAGCCCCACGCGGTCCAGGCCAGCGAAATCGCCCAATTGATCCGCGCTGCCATTGACCATACCCGGCTGCTGTCCCGGGGCCTGGCTCCCATCGAGTTGGAAGCCGAAGGTTTGATGGAGGGTCTGCGAGGTTTGGCCGCCCGCACCCGGGAGCTCTTCCGGGTCCAATGCTCGTTTCAATGCCCGACCCCTGTGCTCGTGGGTGACGTTACCCTTGGCACTTATCTCTATCGCATAGCGCAGGAAGCCGTCACGAACGGCATCAAACACGGCAAGGCCAAACAGATTGAGATCCGGCTCGCACCCGCCGCGGAAGGCGCGGTCCTCAGCGTCAAGGACAACGGCGCCGGTTTCTCCGAAAAGGTGCGGAACCCGCGAGGCATGGGGTTGCGGAGTATGCAGTACCGAGCGGATATGATTGGCGGAACGTTCGCCATCCGGCCGGGAGTTCAGGGCGGGACAATCGTCGAGTGCGCGTTCCCGCTGCCTCCCAACCAACCAACCACGATCACCAAAACATGAAAACGCGAAAACCTGCCGTCTGCTCGCAGCGCCGGCTCCTAATTGTCGATGATCACCCCCTGACCCGGCGCGGCATGGCCCAGCTAATCGGCCAGCAGGGAGACCTGCTGATTTGCGGCGAGGCAGGCGACGCCCAGGAAGCGCTGACCCTGGTGAAATCGCTCCAACCGCATTTGGTCCTGGTCGATGTGACGCTTCCCGACAAACACGGGCTGGAACTCATCAAGGACCTCAAGGCGCTCCATCCGGAGATCATGGTGCTCGTGGTCTCCATGCACGACGAGGGCCTTTATGCGGAACGAGCGTTGCGTGCCGGCGCGCGCGGTTACCTCATGAAAAATGAAGGCGGCGAAAAATTGATCGAAGCTATCCGCCAGGTCCTGGCCGGCAAGGTCTATGTCAGCCCCGCCATGTCGGCCAGAATTCTTGACGTCTTCTCCGGACGCCAGCGGCGTGCCGCCGACACCACGATCGGGGCGCTGACTGACCGCGAGTTCGAGGTCTTTCAATGCATCGGCCAGGGGATGACGACCGCGGAAATCGCCGAGCACCTCCATATGAGCGGCAAAACCGTCGAAACCCACCGTCTCCACATCCGCGAGAAGCTCGGTTTGAAAACGGGTCCGGAACTTATCAAGTACGGTATCCGGTGGGCCGGTGCCCAGGACCTAATCTAAGAATCAATCGAAGTTGGTTGGCCCCCGCCCCGCCTCAGCATTTGGCTGAGATACTTTCAGCATCCAGCCGGATGGCGCTTGTTCCATTTCTAGTGGCAGACTGTCGCCGCTATGAAGACCTTGCGAGAGTGGAGCCATCTAATCAGTGACG
Organism: Binatia bacterium; assembly: GCA_035566895.1. Classification (GTDB taxonomy): domain Bacteria; phylum Verrucomicrobiota; class Verrucomicrobiia; order Limisphaerales; family UBA8199; genus DATMQA01. Next base: position 41,729 of record DATMQA010000030.1, on the reverse strand, counting down.
CAACACAGACCACGCCTGGTTTTCAAATGCCGACCAGCGCTTGTGCGGGCCCGCAGGCTAACCCCATCTTCATTAACGGCCTGCTAGCGCTGGATGTTCAGTTGATTTACGAGGACGCGAAGACCGGCGCCCGCGCCAGGCAGGTTCTTGAGCGGCTGGCCGAGCAGCTCAAGTTGGAAGCGGAGCTTCAGGTGAATTTGTTGCGGTTCGATTTGCTAGGTGAGCCGGAACTGTCCGGACTGGTGGGTGACGGAGGTTCGGACGCAGACATCCTAGTGCTGGCGGCGCACGGCCAAAGTGAGCTCCCCGCTCCGGTCCGTGCCTGGCTTGACCGGTGGTTGGGGCGCCGCCTCGGCAGCCCCCGCGCCTTGGCCGTGTCGCTCGATGCCGGCACCGAAGGAACTGCCCCGGCCAAAAACATCCTGGCCTCCCTGCAAGCCGCTGCCCGGCTCGCCGCAGTGGAGGTTTTTCCCCACTTCGGCGGCACCCCCACCTCGGACTTGACCTTCGAAGACATCCAATACCGCGCGGAAACCAAAACCGCGCTTTTGGAGGAAAGCCTCCAGCGGGTCGAAAGTCATTCGCACTGGGGGCTCAATGAATAATAACAGAGCTTCGGGCGCGCCTGGAAACGAATTCCTCCGAGGGGCGTATTGCTGGCCTTGGACTTTCGGTGTCCGGTCATAAGAAGTCCATCGCCTGTCGATCAGCACGCCCTGCCAGAGCGCGCCCGAGGTTGGCCGAAAAGAGGAGGAAAGCTTCCCAACCCATGAGCCCTTGCCTGGTAAACGCCATGGCCATGTATCACAAGTAGTGGCTGGCGGCACTGCCACCGCCCCTGGAGTGCGCCCGTCCCCGGGCCCAGCAACATCCGCAAGCGGGCCAGTGCCGGGACACGCCGTGTGCCTGTTGCAGGACAGCCCTCCCCGGGAAGTGAGGGTGCTCCATAGGCCCACCACGCTGCCCTTGGGGGTAATGCCCAGGCCAGCCAAGGAAACTCCCAGTTGACAAGCCGCGGAGATGAAGGCATAATAAGAGTAACTGTCGATGTGAAGCAAGGACGTTTATGACTGAGCCGGTGCAAACACTGCTCGTGGAGGACTCAACCGAGGACGCTATTCTTATTGCCCGGGAACTCCAGCGAGATGGATTGGAAGTCGCCTGCGAGCGGGTGGATACCGCCGCGGCCATGCAAGCCGCGTTGGAACTAAAAACCTGGCAGCTTATTATCAGCGACTATTCTATGCCTGGGTTCGACGGGGCTGCCGCGCTGAAACTTTACCAGCAGCGAGGATTGGATATCCCGTTCATCATCGTATCCGGCGCCATTGGCGAGGAACGTGCCGTCGAGATAATCAAGGCCGGCGCTCATGACTACGTTGCGAAAGACAAACTGGTGCGCCTGGGTTCGGTTGTAAAACGGGAACTCGGCGCCGCCCAGGAACGGCGCATTCGCCGGCAGGCCGAGGCGACTGCGGGATATCTCGCCTCCCTGGTGGGATCATGTGACGACGCGATCATCGGCAAGACTCTCGATGGGATCGTGGTGACCTGGAACGCCGGGGCTGAACGGCTCTACGGGTATCAGGCAGCTGAGATGATCGGTGCTTCGATCACCAGGGTCATTTCGCCCGAACGCCCGGAACAGTTGCTGGATATCCTCGCCAGGAATCCGGGCGGCGGCCAGGTCGAGCACTACGAGACCGTGCGCGTGCGCAAGGACAAACGCAAGGTCGAGGTTTCGTTGACTATCTCACCCATTAAGGACGACAGTGGCCGTGTCATCGGGGTTTCCAGCGTTGAGCGGGACATCACCACAAACAAGCAGCAGGAGAACGAACGCCTGGCACTCATTCAGGACCTCACCGCTGCGCTGGCGCGCCTGGACCGGCTGCAAACCCCTGCCGGGACAAGGGTTTGAAAATCGCAGGCAACGAGTCGGGGGGCTGGAGGAACCTGGCGACCTCCTCCGCGAAGTGCCTGGCATCAATCGGTTTAGTAAGGTAGCCGGCACAACCTGCTTCCTGTGAGGCGGCGCGGCTTTCAGGAGTATCGTACCCGGTGAGCGCAACGACTTGAATATGGCGCGTTTCCGGGCGGGCCTTAAGTTCGCGGACCAGGGCGAGGCCATCCATGATCGGCATGCGAAGGTCCGCCAAGATGAGGTCCGGGGCCTTGCGAATGATTTCGAAGAGCGCCGCCAGCGAATGTTCGGCGCGAGCCACCTCGTAACCGGCCGCTTCGAGCAATGCGGCGTGAACTTCCAAAACATCCGGGTCGTCATCGACAATCAGGATCCTTTTTCTGGTGGTGTATGCAGGCATAAAAAAAATCGACCACGCGAGTTGACGGCAAACACCAGGGGACGGCAATCCGGGGCCTTGCTGATCCCATCTCAGCCAAATGCTCAGAGGCAGACCCAGCCGAACGAAAAGGCGTGTCAGTTGATTCCAGGCCGGCTATACTTGTGGCCTCGGTATGAATGCGATCCAAGCAACCGGATCACCTTATGGATAGCTTGAACCCGTGGCACACAACAAATGAATCGTCGTAAATTCATCAAAACGGCGGCGGTTTCCACCGCGGCGGTGGGGCTCGCCGGCGCGGCCTCGCTGGGCCTGGCTGAAACCAAGAATTCCAAGGGCAACCCGCTGACAAGGTGGCGGGGGTTCAACCTGACGGACTTCAACTCGCCCAACCCCGCTTACCCGGCTCGGCGCGGCACCACCGATGATGACCTCAATTGGATGGTGGATTGGGGTTTTGATTTCATCCGCTTGCCGATGGCCTACCCGCGCTACGTGGACTTTGACCGTTCGCAACACATCACCCCGGCGGAGGTCTATAAAATCAACGAGCAGGAGGTGGACAAAATTGAAGCGTTCGTGCGGAAGGCCCAGGACCACGGCCTGCACGTCAGCCTGAATCTGCATCGAGCGCCGGGCTATTGCATCAACGCGGGTTTCTACGAACCGTATGATCTGTGGAAGTCGAAAGAAGCCCAGGAAGCCTTCTTTTTTCACTGGGGCATGTGGGCCAAACGCTTCAAGAGTGTTCCGGCGTCGAAAGTAAGTTTCGATCTCTTGAACGAACCGTCCCTGCGCTCGGATATGAACGACCAGCACGCCACCAGCAGCGCGATTCCTGGAGAGCTCTACCGGGCGGTCGCCAAGGGCGCCACCGACGCCATTCGCGCCGCCAACCCGGGCCATTTGGTGCTCGCCGACGGAAACAAGGTCGGCAACCTCGTGACGCCCGAACTCAAGGATTTGAATATCGCTCAGAGCTGCCGGGGATATTTTCCCGGCCAGATTTCCCACTACAAAGCCCCGTGGGCGAACAAGGACCCGGACATCTGTCCCACGCCGGTCTGGCCCGGCACGATGAACGGGCAAGAGTTCGGCAAGCCCCGACTGGAGACTTATTACCAGTCATGGATCGAGCTGGCCAGGAGCGGTGTCGGTGTCCACTGCGGGGAGTGTGGTTGCTGGAACAAAACCCCGCACAGCGTCTTCCTGGGGTGGTTCGGGGATGTGCTCGACATCCTGACCAGCAACCACATCGGTTATGCGCTGTGGAATTTCAGGGGCGACTTCGGGATTTTAGACTCGCGGCGCGAGGACGTGGATTACCAGGATTGGCACGGCCATAAACTGGACGCCAGGCTGCTGGAACTGTTGAAAGGGCATTAGACCCGACCCGAACCTCCCGAAGAACTCCAGAACCAAACAAAAAGGCCGGGTTTTACCCCGGCCTTTCCGACACATTCTACAAAGAGAACTCTAAATTCATTCCGGCAACCCCACCAAGGGCTACCGTCAACACGCCTGTAGAATAGCCGACAGGGCGTTTTCTGCCAGTCACCAGTTCTGGGGACAAGAGTTCAGGTAGTGTCCTAATAGGACACTACCTGAGTTCAACCAGAGTTCAGGCAGTGTCTTAAGACACTACCTGAGTTCGCAAGCCACACGCCGGTCCCTCGCGCCCATCGTTACGCGGACGTTTTACGGGATGTAAACTCCGCGATAAAACCGCGCACTCAAGCCCGCGGTTTCCGTGTCCGTGAAGATGTATGGGGCCACGTTTGTAACCAGGCCCACCCAATCGGTGAAGTTAGTCGTCGCCTGCAAGCCATACCGAAAACCGGCGGAACCGGTCACGGTAACCGTGAAAAATCCAGTCTCCGGCGAATAACTGGCGGCTTCCAAGGTTGGCCGTTCGAGCACCAAAAGGCTTGCACTTGCGCTGGCCGCTGTTCCCACCGAATTGCTCACGACCACGCTGTAGCTGGCGGCATCCGTCGCGGAGATGTTCGCCAAAGTCAGGGTCGGATTCGTCGCGTCGCCGACCTCCAGCCCGTTTTCCAGCCACTGATAGCTCAACGGAGGCGTCCCAACTGCGCTCACGCTAAACCTGGCGGTACTGCCGGCCCCATTGGTCAGGCTCGAAGGGCCAATAAGGATGAGGGGCGGCACCGGTGCTCCTGTCGTGGTGGTGATATTTGTTCCCGAAAAAGCTGGTACCGATACCAAGCTGTTGCTGATATTGTTGGCCTGGCCTTCAAAGAGATAAAACTCGGTTTCCAAATCGGTTTTGCCCGACAATGTTACCGTTGTTTGGCCGGAGAACGCGTCGTAAATGGCCGCGCTTATTCGTGAGGTGCGCGTCGCCCGCACGTATTGATTCGCATAATCGAGGGTGACGTATCTCGGGCTGCAAGCGGCGAGGTTATTGGTTATGCCCTGAAGAACTGCAACCCAATCGTTGGTCGTCATCGGGGTTTGATTGGAGGATTGCGGAATCGGAATCAAATACCATTCGTGGGTATAGAGAGTTCCCATGACCATGCTGTCGAGCTCGCGTTTGACCTGGCGCGTGCCTCGGCCAATGCTGCCGGCAACGTCGTTGTGCGCCGGGCACCATTCGTGGCACGAGGCGTCATCACGCACCTCGGAATAGCAATTAAGGAATTGCCCATCCAATTCCGGGTGACCGGGAACGCTGAGTGAATCCGCGTACCACAACGGCCAGTTGACCTTCCCGGGTTGCGGGGTCTCGTAAAGCCGGTAGGGTCCGCCGACCAGCCAGGCCGCGGGCGCGCTCCCATACTCGACCGTCCCAGGGACGATCTCGATCGGCACAAATTCCACACCCCACGCCTTCAGCCACGGAAACGCGTTCGCGCCGATTTCCGAATAATGCGGCCCGACTACTTTGGAGATGGGGATACCGTGACTCAGATGCCATTGCGTGCCCTGGTAGAAATTATTGGAAATCACGGTGTCCGAACAAGCGGTTCCATGGCCGTGATCGAAATAGAAGAAGGTATTGCAGCAGTCGAAAGCGTGGATGGAAGTCGTCGCCAGCCCGTTGGTCACAAGGTTCCGCAGGTCGGCCGCTTCCGTCTCGTCGATGCTGTTGAGAAACACACTCATCCACGGCTTGAATCCTATTTGGTTGGCGACACGCACCCACCAAAACGGACCGGACACGTCGTCCATCCTCATCGTCACGAGGTTCGGCAGCCCGCGCATGACGAACGGCTTGCGCGCCGCCCAGACGATGCTTCGCCAAAGCAGGTCATCCAGACCCTCCACCGGTCCCAGGACCGCAGTCGACATCCAATCATAGCTACCCCATTGCACCGCATGGCCCTGGCCGTGTTTGCCGATCGCCAGGAACGGCTGCCCGCCGGCCATAGCGACTCCGGTCACGCCCGCCGGCAGCGCCAGGCTTGGCAGGCTGAGGTTGCTGCGCAAGGTCACGACGTCTCCGGCCCCGTGCAACGCCGTGATGAAGTGCATCTGACCTTGCGGTTCCGTCGCGGGCAAAGTGACGTTCAAAACCGGCGTGGTCGTCCCGTACCCGAACCCGAAAATCTGCTGTACAAACTGGTAGCGCGGCTGGTTGCCGCTACCGGCCAAATTATTATCGAAGTTGATTAGCCCAACCCCGTTGGAAACCGCCGTTGCGATGTTGCTCTGGGCCGCGCTGCCGAGGCAGGTCAGGTTGGTATCCAGTTGGCTGTGGCCGATGATAATTACCGCATGATTGCTCACCTCCGGCCCAAGGCTGTTCGTCGCGATATCCAGGACGGTGTACGGACAGCCGAAGTTGTCCAGGTAGGGCTGCAAATAATGTTGAAAATCCGGATACCGGCCGCTCCGGGAATTGATCAGCACCAGCAGGTCCACCGAACGCGGCTGGGACAGTTGGACTGCCAGCGCGGCCACCTGGCTTGTCACCGCTCCGTACGGATTCGCCACCACCACCGAGTAGGCCCCGCCGTTGCCCGGCTGCGCGTTGGCAATATTTAACGCCGGCTCGACCGTCCCGCTGAACTGGCCGCCTTCCGCCAGGTTGGTGCCATTGCATCGCCATTGGTAATTCAGCGGGCTGGTTCCCATCGCAGTAACGTTGAAAGCTGCGTTGCCGCCGGTGGCGACTACTTGGGCAACCGGCTGGCTCAGGACCGTCGGCGCCGCCGGTGCCAACGTCACCGTGAGTCTGGCAACCTGGCTCGTGACCGTGCCGGCGCTATTGCTCGCGACCGCCCGATAATCGCCTGCTTGGTTCGTCTGGACATCGGACAACCGCAACGCGCTGGAACCGGCCCCGAGAATGGTCCCTCCGTCAACCACGTTAGTTCCGTCGCGCTGCCATTGGTAGCTCAAAGGCAGGGTTCCGGAGGCGACCACACTCAAATCGGCCTGTGTGCCGGCCACCACACTAAGACTGGCGGGCTGAACTGCAATTCCCGGCGAGACCAGCAAGACCGTCAGACTCGCCACCGAACTCGTTACCGCCGCCACCGCGTTGCTCACCACGACCGTATAATTGCCGGCGTTAGAAGCCTGAACCGAGACGAGGGCGAGACTGGTGCCCGTCGCGCCCGATATGGCCGAGCTATTGAACAGCCATTGGTAACTCAAGGGCGCCGTGCCTGCGGCCGTTACGGTGAATACCAAGTTGCTTCCCGCCGCCACCGCCTGGCTCTGCGGCGGCTGGACGATTGACGGGGCCGACCAAGTGGTCGCTCTGTTGGTGTTGGAGTACGCCGAATAACCGGCGCTGTTGTAGGCGCGAACGCGGTAAGCGTACGTGCTGCCCGCCAGCAAATTTGTGTCGAGGTGATTCGTCGCTTTGGCCCCAAGGACAAACTGCACGATGCTGCCAAAATTATTGCTCGTCCGGTCCAGATAAAACTGCGTTTCATTCGACGAATTATCGTTCCAGGTAAGCTGAATCCGGCCCGGAGCGACGGCAGACCCGGCCAGATTGCCCGGCGCAGCCGGCTTTGAAGTCGCGCCCCAGGCCCCGCCGGCCATCGACAGAAGACAGATTGCACCACAACCGCCTGCAAGGAACTTCTCTGCTGCGAAGAAACTCACCCTCACATTCTACAAACAAGACAGACTAAACTCAATCACCATCATCCATCAGTGTATTAAATGCTTAACATGAACCAACCTGTCGTTGACCATGGCAGGAGACTATTTTTGAACTAATTGCAAGTATAACTTGCGTCTTACGAATGGCGGGAGTAGCATTGCCGGTGATCCCTAAAAGGCCTCGGGCTTTCGTCAGCCGTCCCTCCCTCCTGGGGGAGAATTTCAACGGCTAAGGGTACTGTTCGAATGGTTCAATTATGAGAACGCGTCTGCTCGGATTTCTTTGTTACATTCTGGTTACGATGTGTGGTTTGGCGCAGCCGTGTTTGCAGGTGCTATGCCCGACCAACAAGACGGTGCAGTGCGGCACCACCTGGACATTTGATCTCCCGACCGTTTCGAGTTGCTGCACTACCAACGTGCCGGGTCTCAAGACCAACGTGCTGGTCACCCCGACCGGGGTCGTGACCAACGGCGCTTGCCCGAAACTCAACATCACCCAGACCTGGCAGATTATTGACGGTTGCGGTGACAGCACCAATTGCAGCCAGACAGTGACGGTTTCAGGGTGTTGTCCGACCAACTGTTTGCAGGTGCAGTGCTCGACCAACAAAACGGTGCCATGCGGCACCACCTGGACGTTTGATCCGCCGTTGGTTTCGACCTGCTGCACCAACCTGATCCAGACCTCGACCGGCATCTTAACCAACGTGCTCATCACCGCGTCCGGCGCCGTGACCAACGGCGCTTGCCCGCAGCTCACGATCACCCAGACCTGGCAGATTAGCGACGGCTGTGGCGCCAGCACCAATTGCAGCCAGACGGTGACCGTTTCAGGGTGTTGTCCGACCAACTGTTTGCAGGTGCAGTGCTCGACCAACAAAACGGTGCCATGCGGCACCACCTGGACGTTTGATCCGCCGTTGGTTTCGACCTGCTGCACCAACCTGCTCCATACCTCGACCGGCCTCCCAACCAACGTGCTCATCACCTCGACCAGCTTCGTGACCAACGGGGTTTGCCCCAAGGTCATCACCCAGACCTGGCAGATTAGCGACGGCTGTGGCGCCAGCACCAATTGCAGCCAGACGGTGACGGTAGTTGACACCACTCCACCGGTGCTCCACTGCCCGAGTAACACCTTGGTCGTCTCGTTAAACGCCAACTGCCAACTGGTCATCCCTCCGATTTCCGTCACCGCAACCGACAACTGCACCCCTCTCTGCTCCTTGATTTACACGCAATCGCCGCCCGCCGGCACCATTGTTGCAGGCACTTTCGCGTGTGTGACCGTGACCGTGACCGACCTCTGTGGCAATTCCAGCTCGTGCGTGGTTTGCGTCCAGGGCTTGCCCAGAACCCCCCCGGTGGTGACCTGCCCGGCCAGCATGACCGTGACGAACTGCACCGTGCCTTGCGTGCCCGTGACCGCTACGGACAATTGTTGCCCGCAAAACTCGCTGCTCATCAGCCAATCGCCTCCGTGTAATACGACCCTCGGTCCGGGAGTTACTTCCATCACCGTCACCGTCCGGGATTGCCATGGCAATGTCACCACCAAGGTGGTTCCACTGATCATTGGCCCAGTGCAGTCGTTCCTCTCCAATCTCACCAATACCGGAGTTGGGCTGGGCGGTATTTTGCTTCCGGACGCCACGGTTGATCCTTACTACTCGCTCCCGCCCACCGCCGTGCCTGGCGGCATGCCCGCCGATTACTTCGGCAATGCGGTCGCGGTCTCCGATATCTGCCACCCCACCGGCCCCATCCTTTGCGCGTATTTGAATGGTTACGTTAATTACACGTGCTACATATATACTCCCTGGAGCCTGCCTCCGGATGCGGCTTACACGCTGGCGGCGTCGAAGTGGATCGCTCCGGATTATACTAACAACGGTTGTTGTCCCGGGGGCACCTACACCTATACGCTGAACTTCGTTTTGCCGGCCGGCTACAACCCGGCCACGGCGACCATCTCAGGCCGCTGGGCAGCGGACAACGCGGCTTCTATGAAGCTCAATGGCGTGCCGGTGCCGGCCGCCATTCCCGGCATTTTCTCCTGGACGCCGTTTACCATTCCCGCCGGCGGCGGTTTTGTATCGGGTTTAAACTCGCTCAAGTTCACCGTGACGAACACCAGCGAATGGACCGGCATGCGCGTCGAATTCACCAGCGCACACGCCAATTGCTACACCTGCGCCCCGCCGTTTATTGTCTGGGGCAGTCCTTCCCAATCCTTGCAGGTGGGCAGCACTGCCACGTTCGGTGTCACAGCCGGGGGCACACCGCCCTTGAGCTACCAGTGGTTGCATAACAATGTGAATTTGCCCGGCGCCAACAATTCCCTGCTCCAAATGTCTCCGATCGGCTTCGCCGACGCCGGCCTCTACACCGTAGTCGTTTCCAATCCTTGCGGCGTCGTGACCTGGAACCTCCGGTTGAATGTCACTTCGCGTTGGTGGTGGCAGTGGGGTTGGTGGAACGTGCCGTCGCTGGCCAGGCCGCTCGGCGCCACCGTCGGCCCGGACTTGAACCTGGTCGGGTCGGACTTTGCCAGCACCTACGGCGTCAACGTCGGCTCGACGGAAGACTTTGGCCTGCCCGCACCCGGCGGCCAGGTGGTCAATGTCCTGGACATCAACCCCCACGCCGGGGCTTCCATCCAGGTGCCGCCCATCACCGCCTCCGGCACCACCTCCGACGACAGCTACACCCTGTTCTTTGATGGCTATGAGAAGGGCGACTCGGTGCGAACGGAGAGAACCCTCTTCCAAACTATTGCCTGCTGTGTCAGCAACCTGACCAGCGGCGGCCAGGACGGCCTGGCCTTGACCCTGGACGCCTCGAACTACCTGCACATTGCGGGGTCCTCCGGTGGTTTGCCGTTTGACGCCGCGACGCCTGCGCCGATGGCGTTGGATACCTGGAACCGAATCGCCCTGGTGGTCGATAATCCGCAGGATGGCGGGACGGTTACCCTGAGGGCCATTATCAATGTGACCAACGTCATCATTATCCACCCCTGCATTTGCTGTATCATACCCTTTACTGCGTCCACGATTAATTGGGCCGTCAGTCCGCCGACCCTGTTCACCGTTCAGACGAACGCGGCTGCGCCCAACGGCGAGTTCTACGTCTCCAGCATCCAGTTCCACGCCACCGCGTTGCCGGATGATATGATCGCCGGCATCGGTTCGCCTGATGACGGCCCGGCTCCCGGGAACCTGACCTCGGCCGGCGCGTCGCCTGTGCTCTCGGTTGCAATGGTAGGGGGCGTTGTCAACCTCACCTGGGCCGGCGCTCCGTATGCGCTCCAGGAAACTACCGACCTGGCCACCGGCGTCTGGGCGAATGCCGCGGCGCCTTTCACGGAAACCGCGGACGCGACTGGCAACATTGTAACGACCGCCGCCATCACCCCATCACCCAGCGCGCGGAGCAAATTCTACCGCCTGATCTTTAGTCCGTGATCAAACTGGATCAGTTCAGGCTGATTCAAGATCAGTATGAGCTTTCCCGAACAGTTAGGGCTGAGTCGAATGTTTCCGTTGCCCAATTGGTCGCACAAACCCCCATCAGGGGACAGCCGGTGAAACGTGGCAATCAGATGAAATTTGCGAAGTAACCGTCCTCCGGGTTAAGGCCAAAGCCCGGACTTTTCGTCGGGCGGGCGCGGCGGCAATTGCGTTTCCAAATCGGGCGCGATAACCATCAATATACGGCGATAGAATCCACGCTCCGCGGCGGCCATTGCATCGCCTTCCACGAGGCGGTACTCCGCGATGACAAGCGGTGCGGCCACGCGCGCCTTCTCGCGTTGCAATCCCAGAAGGAGAAACGCCATACCGGTATTAACCTTGGGGTTGGCCGGTGCACCTTTGGCTTCGAGCAGCCGCACCAAGGCCGGCACGAGTCGCGGATCATCACAGCCGATGCGGCCCAGCGCGCCGAGCACGTCATAGGTCGCGTCCCCTCGCTCAACGGAGTCAACCAGTGCCGGCACGGCAAGCCTGGCTTGTTGATATTTAAGTCCGAGGGCGAGCGCAGCCGCGTCGCGTAAGCTGTCATTGGTAAGGGCAAGAGCGTTGGTCAACACTGCCATTCCCTTCGGGCCGATGTTCGCCATGGCCCAGGTCAGTTGCAATTGGTCCCTTCCCTGGAACAACAGATTGCTCAATGCCGACAGCGCCGGCTCGGCGTTGGTTCCCAGGATGGTAAAGCCTTCGAATGCGGCCACGTTCAGTTGCTGGGCAAAAAAACGGGAATCATAGGGATAAAAAGACCCGCCCCATTTCTGCGGGAGTCGTGCGGCAATCGCGCCTCGGATGGTTGCCCAAGGGCCGGGCCTGGAAGAAATGAGTTGGATAAGTCGCGGAATGCCGTTCGTGCCGATGTGCCTCACTGCCATGAAGACCTCGTCAGGAACAGGAACAGGTTGCCACGAAACCGGTCCAGTGAGGTTGGTTTCGGAATCCGGCCCACTGACTACGGACCAAAGTTCATCGTGGATGTGCCCGTAAACATCGTTCGGAATCCAAAATCCGTCTGCATTCGTATTCAACAGCCATTGCGTCAAGGTTTTGCCGGCGTAGCTCGGCTCGTTCGGCCGCGCAGAGACGAGGAACAATAATATAATGGCCGCCAGAACGACGACCATGGCTTGCCACACGCGGCGACGCCGGCTGCCCTTTGGAGGAACGCCTATGGAAGTCTGATTCTGCAAGTCGTTATTAGGTTACTGGTAGATAGCACGAGATTGCACGAATGCTGGCGGACAAGCAATGAGTTGCCGCACCCGAGGTGCACGCCGGAGGAAAATCCTCGCAAATACCTGCAAGCGGGTCTGACGTATCAGTATGCGAATCTGTGCAACTGACCCCTCACATGGTTTTGTCATTGCGCCTGCAAAATGTAAAACTGGTGCGCCGCGCCCGGAGTCACCGCATTGGCGGCGGTGATGGTGAAGTTGCCGTCCGCGCCCAAAACGTTGGTCGCCACCGACTGCCACTGGCTCAAGGGTTGAGCCAGGTCTGGGCTCGTCAAGGTGTTAAGGATTTCGCCGTTCACGCCGTTGGCGCCGGTGAGGAGCAGATTTGCGCCGGAGAGGCTGATGCCGGTGATGGCGGGCGGCGGCGGCGGGCCGCGCACGATGAGCATCGGAACACCGCGACTCGTCGTATTGCCAATGCCCAACTGGCCGTCAAGATCGTTGCCCATGCCCCACAGGCTGCCATCGGATTTGATGAAGAGGCTATGGCTACCTCCGGCAGCGACCGCGATGACATTGCTGGATACGATCAACACCGGGAGTTTGTGGTCCATGAAATCGCCGGTGCCCAACTGGCCTTCATAATTCCAGCCCATACTCCAAAGGCTGCCGTCGGATTTGATAAAAAGGCTGTGAGCGTCTCCAGCCGCGATCGCCGTCACCCCATTGAAGGCAATCTGCTCCGGCGTGAACTTGTTAGAGGTCGAGTTGTCGCCCAACTGGCCGTACCCATTCGCTCCCATAGCCCAAAGGCTGCCATCGGACTTGATAAAAAGGCTGTGATAAGCTCCGGCGGCCACTGCCGTGACGCCGCTGGACACGATCATTACCGCGTAGTTGGTCTCGGGGATTGAGCCGAGCCCCAACTGACCGTCGGTATTGTCGCCCATGGCCCAAAGGCTGCCGTTACCCGTGAGATAAAGGCTGTGCCCCTCTCCTGCGGCGACCGCCGAAATGATCGTGCTGTACCTGACTTGTTCCGCTGAATAATGGACGGTGAAGGTGCCGTCACCCAACTCGCCGGCGCCGTTGGCCCCCATGGCATAGAGGTTGTTGTAGCCCAAGACGGTGGGAGAATAGGTAGCATAGAGGCTATGGTAATAGCCGCCAGCCATCACGTTGACCCTCACACCATAGACACCTGGGCTGCCAGTAAAAATCTTCTCGGGGAAGAAATGGTCATTGGTGGTGCCATCACCCAATTGGCCAAAGTGGTTCCAACCCATCACCCAGAGGGAGCCGCCGGCCAGGTAAAGACTATGGTGTCCCCCCGCGGCAACCTTCTGAACGCCGCTGGAGAGAAGCTGAAACGGAAAGTTAGTCCTCAGGGTCGAGAAGCCGAGCCCCAATTGACCGTAATAGTTGTCGCCCATGACCCACAGGCTGCCATCCGATTTCGAAAACAGACTGTGTTGACTCCCGCCGGCGATGCTGGTCACGGCCGGCCCCGCGTGCGCGGTTGAAAGTTGAAGGTTGAAGGTCAAAGTCAGCGTGACTATGGCCAAGGAGAATTTACCAATAGGTGTTTTCATAACCGGGTCATGGTTAAAGGCGCCGACAAACCTGCTGGCTCAGGCCCAACCAACCAGGATTGCCGGGAACACCCGAAATCTACTCCAAAATTGTCCGTCTTCAAGCAAGGGTCCACCCGTTTTCGCGGGTTGACTTGATTTTGAAAGTCGAGAACCCTCGCGCCATGAAATCATTTCCAAAAGCCATTCTGACGCTGGCGGCCGCAAGTTGGATCGGCCTGGCTTACGCGGCAGAGCAACCGGAAGCCGTCATTCACCTTGGGCACGAAAAAGTGGATGCCACTTTTGCCGAGGGAGGAATGCTGCTTCAGACCAACAATTACAAGATCATGGCGGGCCACCGCCACGGTCCGGGGACGGTGGAAATCCATGAAAAAGACACCGACATCTTCTACATCGTGGACGGCACGGCGACGTTTATCACGGGTGGGAAGGCGAGTGAGCTAAAGGAGAAATCACCGGGAGAATTTGGCGCCAAAGAGATTGCGGGCGGCGAGGTGCGTCACCTTGCGAAGGGGGATGTAATCGTGATCCCCAATGGTGTTCCGCACTGGTTCACCGAAACCAGCGCGCCCTTCCTCTACTTCGTGGTGAAGGTGAGCAAATAACTTCGCACTACATTGAAGCCTGCAGACAGATTCTGGGTCGGTCCAACACTTTGACACTTCGGGACGTTATGAGCGATGGGCCCTATACTGCGGCCGAAAGAACATTATCATTCACTGACGCCTTTCGTTTCCAGGAGCGCCGTGCCGCAGTAATCCAGCGTCCACATTTCAGGCTTTTCGCTTGCCCCTTTCTAAAATGATAGGTTATTGCCAAGATCTGTTTAATGAGTGCTGAAGAAACACAACAGAGCTCGGGATCTGCTCCCGATAAAGAGCCGGCTTGTCCCAGCACCGAGGGCGAATACTGGCGCTGGTGCCCGCGATGCGGCCATGAACTCCACAACGAGAAGTGCAAGCTGCGGTGTCCGCGCTGCCATTATTTCCTCAGTTGCTCGGATTTCGATTGAGAGCACGGTGCAAATTGGACTTCCCAACGACTAAGAGCGCGTTTGCAAAATCACTTCCATCGTAGCCGCCGCAACCGCCCGCACATCAGCCACCTCCGCAGTCCTTTTTTGGCTGCGTGAGGGTTCGCCGTATGCCATAATTGTTTCATGACGCTTCTGCGCTGCCGCCACCGGCCGATTCCGTTGCTGCTGGTGCTCCTGGTTCTTTCCGGCGCGGTGCGCAGCCAGGCTCTTGAACGCTGGTTTTACGTCTCCCAAAACCTTTGGGTCGATCAGAACGTCACCAATGTTCTCGCGCTCATGCAACGCGCCGCGCAAGCGGGTTACACCCATATGCTGGTCAGCGATTCGAAGTTCAGCCGCCTGGCCACGATGGACGCCCGTT
Organism: Binatia bacterium; assembly: GCA_035566895.1. GTDB lineage: Bacteria > Verrucomicrobiota > Verrucomicrobiia > Limisphaerales > UBA8199 > DATMQA01. The sequence goes on along the minus strand of DATMQA010000030.1, from coordinate 26,638 downwards.
ACTTCAACAACCTCAACCTGATTAAACAAGCCGCAACCAATCTGAACCTCGAAGTCGTTCCGGAGCTTTTTCCGGTCGGTTATTCCAATGACCTGCTGTTCAACGACCCCAACCTTATCGAAGGCATGCCCGTCACCAACGCGCTGCTGGTGGTATCGAACGACGTGGCGCTGATTCAGCCGGACCCGCCAGTCGCGTTTCCCGGGGGCGATTTCTCCAATCTGGCGCTCTGGAGCTGGAAAGACAGCACGGTCGTGCAGGACAATGGGACCGCCAGAGTCACCGACCCGAATGGGGCCAACGCGCGGATCGTGCAGCAGCTTACCGTCCAGCCTTTTCGCCAATACCACATTTCCGTGCAAGTAAAGGCGACTAACTTCGTCGTCGCGCCGCAAGTGCTGGTACTCGGCGGCGGACTGGCCCTCAATTACAATGGCCTCCGCGTGCAACCGACGCAAGGGTGGACCACCCACCACGCGGTTTTCAACTCGCTTACGAACACGACTGTAAACGTTTATTTCGGCGTTTGGGGCGGCACGACGGGCTCGCTCTGGTGGGACAATGCGGTCATCGAGGAGGTCGCGTTTTTGAACCTCATTCGCCGGCCCGGCGCACCGCTGACCGTACAGACCGAAAGCGGAACGCCCCTGGTCGAAGGCTCGGATTTCGCCACCCTGACCGACCCGCTCATGGGAAGCGTTCCGTGGGCAGGTTCTTACGACATCTACCACACGCCGCCGCAACTGCAGATTCTTTCGCCGGGACTGACCAACGGCACGCGTTTGCGCGTTTCGTGGACTCACGCGGTGACCGTGTATGACGACCAGGCGAACATTTGCGTTTCCGAACCCGCCACGGTCAACCTGCTGCGCGACCAGGCCCAGCGCATGCAGGCGGCCTGGGGCACGCGCGGATATTTTATGTCGCACGACGAGATTCGCGTGTTCAACTGGTGCGCGGCCTGCCAGGCGCGCGGGCTGGATGCCGGTGCGTTGCTGGCCGACAATGTCCGCACCTGCGCCAGCATTCTCCGCCAGGTCAACCCCGGCGGCCGTATCTACGTCTGGACCGACATGTTCGACCCGAACCATAACGCCCATGGAAATTATTATTTGGCCCGCGGCAATTTCACCAACTCGTGGCAGGGACTCGACAGCGATATTATCGTCGTGCCGTGGTACTACGACCAGCGGGCGGCCTCGCTTCAGTTCTTCGCCGGGCTGGGCAATCGCCAGCTCATCGCCGGCTACTACGATGCGGCGCCCACGCTCGTTACTAACTGGCTCAACGCGGCGCGTCCTTACCCCGGCATTTGCGGTGTCATGTACACGACCGGGCAGAACGACTACAGCAACCTGGAAACGTTCGAGCAACTCCTGGCGGGCTACCCGGCGCCGAGCCTCTGGCTGACTCCGCGCCTGCTGGGCTCCTTCAGTGGAGGTCAACCGCAGATTGTCGTCGAGGGCGAACGAGGGCGTAGCTATATCGTTCAACAGAGTCCGGACTTTTCCAATTGGAGCACCTGGACCAATGTCACGGCCAATGACGCCACGCTTACTTTTACGCCTGATGCCATAAGCGATAAAGCGCGGTTTTATCGAGCCGCTTGCGTGCAATGAGAATGCGAGTGTGATGGAGGAAATTTTGGGTGGGGCGGGCGCGAAGGCGACCCAACCGTTGGTGGGCGGCAGGAGATAAGAAGTCAGATTGGTCTGGCCCACCCACTGGACGTTCGTGCCGTTCATCACGGCGTTGAAATTAAAATACCCGCCGGGTTGTCCCAACTGCACTGGCCATGACCGCGTCGGATGGCGGTTGATGCAGACCGTCACGCCATTGTTGTAACTCACCCGGACCTGCCGCAGGTAATGGTCGTTGGTGGAGCAGGCGCCGTGGGTTGGGCGGGGACCACGAGACAGAATCATGGCGGGACAGAATCATGGGCGGCCGGAAGGTAACAGGAGGAAACGGAGTTAACGGAGGGAAGGGAACGATTAAACCCACGTAGAAATACCAAAGACCAAAACACCAAAGACCAAATACCAAACGCCAAATACCGCTCCGCTGAGGGAAGGGGTTACAATTCGATGGAGTCAATGATCGTATTTTCCCAGAACCATACATCGTCGCCGACGCGGGTGACGGTCTTGACGCCGCCATCCTGGGAGGAAATGAGGGCGACGGAAGGGGCGCAGCGGTAGCAGAATTCGAAGGCGGAGCGGTGCCGGGTGCCGTAAGTCTCCAGGACAATATCCTCGCTCTGGCCGCCCTGGCGGTCGGCGCAGCGCCGGACCCGGTACTCAGTTTTCTGGGGAAGCTGCATGACGGTGCCGAAACCCAGCAGCTCGAATCTGCGGGTCATGAGCACGGCGCCATCGACGGCGGTGAACCGGATGAGGGCATCCAGGGAATCGCGGAGCCCGTTTTCGACGTCCTCTCTTTGGGTTTGCAGGCTCTCGACTTGTTCGGCGTTGCGACCGCCGGCGCGGGCGGTGTCCAGGGCGGCGAAGAATTGGTCGTGCAGAATCCATTTGCCGCATAAGCAATCCCAGACGGATTGATCGCGGCACCGATATTTGATGGTGGTGCCGGCCAGGTTTTGCTGCCAGGTTACCTCCGGGACAATCAAGATACAGCCGCCGTGTTTGAGGCGTTGCATTCGGTCGATGATTTCCTGGAGGCCAAAGAGGTAGCGCATGGCGCGGTAATCGGGCCCTTCAACGGGCTGAACGTCGAGCAGTTTTCCGGCCGCCAATTTTACTTCGCGACATAAGTCCAGGCTGGTGGCTTCGAAGAAATCATAAACGCGCCCGGTGTTGATCTGGCAACGCTCGGGGAAGGAGATCATGCCATCCTCGTAAGTGCAGAGGGCAACGGTATGCAACCGGATCTTCATTTCACCCGGGCCGGAGACGCGGATTCGCAATTCGGACAATTGGGCGGCCGCCAGCGAGGGACGGCGCCCGACATCGACGACGCCGCGGAGGGTGAGGCTCCCGGTTTTGGGGTCGTAGCGGACCAGGATGATGGTTTTTTCCGGGTCACAGGCGGGGGCCAGGCGAACCAGCTCGTTGACGGAGAGCGGGCGGGAATCGTCGAAGGCGACGAGGTTGAAGGTCCGGGTAAACTTGCTGTAGCGGAAGGAGGCCTCGGGCAAGTCGGGGGGGCCGCACAAGGCCAAATCGAATTGGGTGGTTCGCTCTTCCTCGCGTTTCAGGCTGGCGAAGAAGCAGGTATTGAGAAGGGTGACAAGCACGCGCAACGGCGGACATCGGGTGAGGAGACCGCCGGAGGCAACCGGCTGGTCCCCCCAATGCTCGAATATCAGATGGGCGAGTCTATCGGGAAAATCGAAGCTCATTTAAAGTCATTGATGTTTGCGCGCGGTGATTTTGTGTGGAAAGGGGACCGATGAGAAGCCAAAAACCAACGGGCGAAAGGAATTTAGCCACGAAAGAACACAAAGAACTCAAAGAGCAGGCGGGGACGCAACCGGAGAGTTAAAAAGTTACATGGTTACATGGTTACATGGGTTACATGGGTTACAGGGTTACAGGGTTACATGGTTACATGGGTCACATGGGTTACAGGGTTACAGGGTTACAGGGTTACAGGGTTACATGGGTTACAGGGTTACATGGGTAAAATGGGTTAAATGGTTTACATGGGGGAAACCCGAGAAGGAGGAGGAGGGTGTCAGTCCTCCGGGAGGGGTTTGCCTTTGGTTTCGGGGGCCCAGATGAGGGCGATGATGCCCAGGAGGTAGATGGAGCACATGGCCACGGCGGCGGTGCGGAAGGGCAGCCCCAGGGAGCTCAGCCAGGCCAGCAGGAATGGAAATGGGGCGGCCAGGTAGCGCACGGTGTTATAGCAAAAGCCCACCCCCGTCCCGCGCAGACGGGTGGGGAATAGTTCGGGGAAGTAAATCGAGTAACCCGCGAAAGAGGAGAGGGTGACGAAGCCCACCAGCGGCAGCATCCAATAGGCGTCCGCCTCTGTTTTCAGCGAATAGAAGACATAGGCGACGACGCCCAAACAGAGGACAAAGGAACCCAGGAAGGCCGCCCGCCGATTAAAGTACGCCGCGGCAAAGGTGAAAGCGAACATGCCCAGCAAGGCCCCGACGTCCTGCAGGAGGGTGCCTTTGCTCTTGGTTTTGTCGATGGTCTTTTGCAGCTCGTAAATGGCGCCGGGAAAGAGTTGTTCGACGAGTTGCCGGTTCAGGAAGGCAACCTCGTCGGGGTCCGGCAGAGCAGAGTTCTGCGCTCCGCCGGGGTGGGCCTGGAGGCGTTGGGCCAAGTGCCGGGTGGCGCGTTTCAACGTGACAGATTTGAAGGCCGCTTCGTCATAAAGGTTGTCCGCATTGATGAGGCGGTTGAGGTCCTGGACGAGGGCGCCGGTCAGGGCGGGCGGAACGTTTGCGCCGCCGGAGAGTGAGTCCAACTGGCCGGTGACCGCCGGGGCCAACCTGGTTTTGAGCAGGGCGACGGCGGGATCGGGCGGGTCCTTCAACGCCAAGCAGAGCCGGGCGGGTTGACGAACTTCGCCGGTTTGCAAGGGGCGATTCTTGAACGCGGTCGTGATCAGTTCGGGGGAGTAGAACGCGATGCCCCACAGACCGACCATGCCGGCAACACCCAGACAGACCCCGGAAATCATGTGGTGCCGCCAGCGCGGATGGACGAAGAGGTCGGTAATGGCGCCGACGGCTTTGCCGGCAGGGCCCGCGGCGGCGAGGGCTTTGGCCCGGCGCCACGGCTCGGGCTCTTTCAGGAAGAGGGCCATGGGCAGGGCGAGGAGCGCGGGGCAGAGGCCGATGAAGAACAGGACCTGCCAGCCGCTGAAATGGCCCCAGTAATTCTCCTGGCCGGGGTTGATGCGCAGGCTGAGACCAGAGCCGAGCATATTGCCGCCAGCCGAGAGGGCCTGCATCAGGCCGAGAGCGAATGTGCGGAATCGCGCCGGGACGCTCTCGGCGACGAGGGTGGTGGCCGCGCCGAACATGCCGCCGACGCCCAGCCCGAACAGGAAGCGATAAACCAAAAACTCCCAGCCGCTGCGCGCAAACCCCGACAGACCGGAGAAAACGGTGTAGGCCAGCAAGGTCCCGATCATGGCTTTGACGCGGCCATGGCGGTCGCTCAGGGTGCCGAAGATAATGCCGCCGGTGGCCCAACCGACCATCAGCAGCAGGGTGGCCAGGCCGCCCCAGCGGCGCACGGCGTCATCCGAAGCGGAGGCGCCGAGGAGTTCTTTTAAAGCGGGCTCGCGAGCGAGGACGAAAATGCGCTGTCCCATGCAATCGAAGAGCCAGCCGCCAGCGGCCAGCATGAACACGAGCCAGTGGTAAGGCGTGACGGTTTCGAGAGCGTTCGATGGGGCATGGGTTACATGGTTGCATGGTTGCATGGTTGCATGGGTTACATGGTTACATGGGTTACATGGTTACATGGGTTACATGGTTACATGGGTTACATGGTTACATGGGTTACATGGTTACATGGTTACATGGGTTACATGGTTACATGGGTTACATGGTTACATGGTTACATGGTTACATGGTTACATGGTTACATGGGTTACATCGGTTAAAAGGGTTAAAAGGGTTAATTGAGTTAATTGGGGTAAAAGAGGGCGGAGGTTTTGCGCGGGCGCCCGGCGCAGCCCATTTAACTCATTTAACTCATTTACCTGATTTAACTCTTAACGGGCGAGGGCGACGAGGTAGCGCTGGAGACGGGTGGCAGGTTCCTGTTTTTCGAGTTGCAGGTAGATCTGGTGGAGGTTGGCGCAGATGCGCAGGAGCATCCGGCGCGGACTGACCGGCGCCAGGTAATCGTCCCGCACGCTGTAGTTGCCATGGAGCAGGTACTGGATGCAATCGGCCTTGGTCAGAAGCTTGCCGCGATTGAAGGCGTCGATATAAACCTCGGTAGCGCTGGATTGGTAGCGGCAGATAAAATGGCCCGGCAGGCCGATGCCGGCGACCGGCAAGCGCAAGCGGCGCGCCAGGAGGATATAGACCAGGCACAAGGTGATCGGATTGCCCATCCGGCGGTCCAGCACGCGGTTGAGATAGCTGTTTTCCGGGTCGTAATAATTCTTTTCATTGCCGCTGAACGCCAGGTCGGAGAAAAGGTAATGATTGATGCTCTCGAGCATTTTTTTTGGTTGGCTGGGGCCGTCCAACCGCTCCTGCAAATCACGGGCAAAACTATCCAGCACGGCGCGGTAACCGTCCACATTGATGTTGGGGTATTGGGTCTGGGCCAGGAGCCAGGAGCCTTGTTCGAGGTCGCATTCCTCGCCGTGTTTGAGGCAGAAGGCCAGGAAATGGTTATCGGCGGCCTGGGCGTCAAAGCGCAGGACGAGTTCCTGGGCGCGGCGGCGCAGGGCGGGTTCGCGGCTCAAGGTCTGCGGACGCAGCCAGTCGGCGGCCGAGGGGCCATAGGAAAGGATTTTGTCGCGGACGGCGTGAAAAACGGCGGGGTCTTCGTCGCCCAGCAGCTTAAGCAGCGCGGCTTTCTGGCTCTCCGGGAGGGCCGGTGGTGATGCGATGGTCTCGGCTAAACTCATACGCCTTCGCGACGATACCAGTAGAACAAAAGCGGACGGCGATATCAATGAAGAAAGTTTTCGCGCGCGAGATTTTTCTCTTGAATATTCGACAGCAAAGTGCGCATGAGGCGGGAACGGGATGATGGAGCGAAGAAATGATGGAGGGGCGGCGAGAGGGCGACACTCCCCGACCCGAGGGCTCAATCACTTGGCATCGCCGGCCGGGGGTTGCCGGGCTTTGCGCCGCGCTTCGGTCTCGATCTCTTTGAGGGTGTTTTGGAGCAAATCGCGCTGCTCGCGATGGGTGCGGTAAGCCAAGGCCCGCACATCGGCAAAGGCGACGAAGATCGCCAGGCCGGTCAGAATAACGCAGACCAGCCAGTAAACCAGGAACGCCACCGGTGTCAGTCGGCCTTCGAGGACGGTTTGGCCCGCCACCAGCATGACCAGGGCCGCCAGGAGAGCCAAAGCGCCGACCCAGCGGCGCCGCACTGTCGCATCCAGACCCATAAGCGGAAGCTAACACGAGGCCGGAGCGGAAGAAAGAACCGTTTGGCGATTTGCGTCGGATCGGCTAATTTGGCCGATGGAAGCATCCATGACCTCAACCTCAAATCGCTAATTGAACTATGCAAATTACCAAGCAACTCGCCATTTTCCTGGATAATCGGCCCGGGATGCTGGCCCGGGTGGCCGATGCCCTTGCGGCGGCCAAGATCAATATCTACGCGGTGACCACCAGCGATACGGTGGATCACAGCGTGATCCGGATGGTGGTCAGCGATTATCGCAAGGCGGTGCATGTTTTCGAAGAACACGGCACGCTGGTCGTGGAGGATGATGTGCTGCTGGTCGATGGCATCAACAAACCCGGCGAACTGGCCCGGCTGGCCCATAAGCTGGCTGATGCCAAGGTGAATATCGAGTACTGCTACAGCGCGACCCCGCCCGACGCCAAGAAAGGCCTGATGGTGATGCGGGTGTCCAATCCGACCAAGGCGATGGCGGTTCTGAATGGGTGAGGCGTGAGGCGGGAAACGTAAAACGTGAAACGTGAAACGTAAAACGTGAAACGTGAAGATCTTAGGGCGCGTTTGAAAAATCATTCCCATTGTAGCAGCCGACGCAAGGAGGCTCATATTTCAGGCATCACTAAGCATCGATCAGAGCCTCCTTACGTCGGCTGCTACAATTTTAAACGTGAACTTAGGGCGGTTTCATTCGCCTTCGACGCCAAGGGCTATTCGTGACGAAGCACCCAATTCTGTACGAGATTAACACTCGCTGCTGGTTGAATGAATTGACCCGGCGCGAGGGAGAGTCGATTACGCTGAACAATGTGCCGGAGGCCGAATTAGGGCGATGGGAGGGGCTCGGCTTCACGCACGTGTGGCTGATGGGGGTATGGAGCAGCGGACCGCGCGCGCGCGCCGAGGCGCTGACCAACCGCGACCTGCGCCAACACTACTCGGAGGTTCTGCCTGATTGGCGGGAAGAGGACGTGGCCGGCTCGCCTTACGCGATAGCCGATTACGAGGTGCCGCCGAACCTGGGCGGCAACGATGGATTGCAAGAGTTTCGCACGCGTCTTCACGCCCGGGGACTAAAGTTGATCCTCGACTTCGTCCCCAACCATCTTGGCCTGGACCACCGGTGGTTGCGGGAAAGACCGGAGCTCTTCGTCCAAAGTCCGGTTGAAGTGCCGGGAACGTTCCCGCAGCAAACGGCAGCCGGCGTGCGCTGGCTGGCTTACGGGAAGGATCCCTACTTTCCGCCCTGGACTGATACGGTGCAGCTTGATTACCGGCTGGCCGCCACCCGGGCGGCGATGGCTGACCTGTTGCGAGCAGTGGCGAGCCGCTGCGATGGGGTTCGCTGCGACATGGCAATGCTCGTTCTCAACGAGGTTTTCGCCAGGACCTGGGGACGGCTGCCGGGTGCGAATCAGCAACCGCCGAGCTCCGAGTTCTGGTCAGAGGCCATCTCGGCCGTCAAACGCGGCCGGCCTGACTTTCTGTTCCTCGCCGAGGCTTATTGGGGGCTGGAGGGGCGGTTGCGCGAACTCGGTTTTGATTATGCCTACGATAAAACGCTATACGACAAACTCGTTTCGCGGGACGCCGCCGGGGTGCAGCAGCATTTGTTGGCGGCGCAGGGGTGTGAAAGGGAACAGGGCCGAGGGCAGACGGTGGAGGATGGAGGTGAGAGACTCCTTACGTCGTCTCCGACAGAGGTTACGTCGTCTGTGGAGAATATAGGTGAGAGACTCCTCACGTCGTCTCCTACAGAGGTTGCGTCGTCCCCGACAGAGGACGCTACGTCCAACTGCCTTTGCGGCGGGGGCCATCTTCTCGAAAACCACGATGAACCGCGCATCGCCTCGTTGTTCTCGCCGGCCGAACAGCGCGCGGCCGCGTTGCTTATCCTGGGGTTGCCGGGGCTGCGGTTTCTCCACGAAGGCCAACTCTCGGGAGCCAGGATCAGGGTGCCGGTCCAACTGCTACGACGGCCCGCCGAACCGAACCAGCCGGAAATTGAGAGGATGTATGAGCAACTCCTGACGGCGCTGCGGCGTACAGGCGTTGGAGAAGGAACCGGCACCGTGCTGGTCCCCTGCCCCGCCTGGCCGGACAATCCGACGGCGCAGAATATAGTGGCAATCCAATGGCGGAAGGAAGGCTCGCGTTTTGAACTGTCGGTGACAAACCTCGCTCCTCACCGGAGCCAATGCTATGTGCCGTTGCGCATCCCGGAGCCCACCCTCAAGCCCTGGGGGATGAAGGACCTGTTGGGTTCAGAGGAGTACTTGCGGTCCGGGGCCGAGTTGCGAAGCCCGGGGCTTTATCTGGACCTCGGGCCCCACGCGGCGCAACTGTTCCAGTTTGAATCTAGGTAGCCGCGGCTGCCTCGGCGGGCTTGGCCGCTTCGGCGGGCTTGGTTTCGACGGGGGCGGCCTCGACCGGGAGTTCGACCCATTCGAGGATGGCCCGCTGGCCGGCGTCGCCCTGACGCTGGTTCAGGCGGACGATGCGGGTGTAACCGCCGCGGCGCTCTTTTTGGGCCGGGGCAATTTCGGCGAAGAGGATTTTGACGGCATCTTCCTGGTGAAGGCGAGAGGCAGCGAGGCGGCGGTCGTGAATGGTGCCGCTTTTGCCGAGGGTGACCATTTTTTCGGCCACGGAGCGGGCGGCCTTGGCCTTGGCCAGGGTAGTGGTGACGCGTTTGTGTTTAATGAGGCTGCAAACGAGGTTGGCGAGCATCGCATTGCGATGCTGACCGGTACGGCCCAGCTTGGCGGTTCGCTTGAGGTGGCGCATAGAGAATAAAACGTGAAACGCGATCAACGCATGAGGGTAGTGGGCTCTTCTTTGGCAGTCTCGAGCAAGTCCGGCTCGAAACTCATGCCCAGGGTCAGGCCGAGGGCGGAGAGTTTTTCTTTGATCTCGTTGAGTGATTTTTTGCCGAAGTTGCGATATTTGAGCATTTCCTGCTCGGTCTTCATGGCCAGTTGGCCAACGGTGGTGATGTTGGCGTTGTTGAGGCAGTTGGCGGCGCGGACACTCAGCTCGATTTCATTGACGCTCATATTGAGCAGTTTCTTGAGCTTGGTCTTCTCTTCGTCCTGCTTATCAACAACCTCTTCGAATTCGACGGCGTTTTTGTCGTAGCCGACAAAGACATCGAGGTGATGCTGGAGGATGGCGGAGGCCTGGGTCAGGGCATCGTCGGGGGAGATGCGGCCATCGGTCCAGATCTCGAGGATGAGGCGGTCGTAATCGGTGCGCTGGCCGACGCGGGCGTTTTCGACGGCGTAGCGGACGCGGGTAACCGGGGAGAAAAGGGAGTCGATGGCGACGACGCCAATCGCCTGGTTGGGCTTTTTGTTTTCATCACCGGGCAGGAAGCCGCGGCCGACTTTGACTTCGAGCTCCATCTCGAATTTTTTCTTTTTATCGAGGGTGCAAATGTGCTGGGTCGGATTGACCAGCTCGATATTCTGGTTGAGCTGAATGTCGGCGGCGGTGACATCGCCCTCTTTGTTGACGGAGAGCAGGAGGGTCTGGGCCTCGCGATTGTGGGCCTTGAGCAGGACCTTTTTGAGGTTCAGCACGATATCGGTAACGTCTTCAACGACGCCATCGATAGTGGCGAACTCGTGCATCGCGCCATCGACTTTGATGGAAGCGATGGCGGCGCCTTCCAGGGAGGAAAGCAGCACGCGGCGCAGGGAGTTGCCGACGGTATGGCCGTAACCGGTTTCGAAGGGTTCGGCGACAAATTTAGCGTAGGTTTCAGTGGCGGTAGTGTCTTCTTTGACCAACCGCTTGGGCATTTCGAAACGTCCTAGACGTACTGGCATATGTTCCTTTCAACAATTTTAAACTGACTCCCCCGGCGGTTATTCCCGGGAGCCGGAGGGGTCCGTATAATTGTTTTGGAGTAATGGAGTATTGGAGTGATGGAGCAAGGGGAACGGGCTGGCGGGGTAAGGGAACCGCGGAGCGATGCCCGGCATCACTCCCGCACTCCCACGCTCCACCATTACGTTTTTCCGATACTTCATCACTCCAACACTCCAGTTACTCTGTTGTTTGTTTGTTACCGGGAATAAAATTCGACGACGGCCTGCTCGTTGGCGATGGGCTGGATTTCATCGCGGGTCGGGATGCGCATGATGACGCCTTTGAGGGCCTCTTTATCCAGTGTGAGCCAATCGGGGACCGCCCGGCTGCCGGCGATCTCGAGATTCCGCGTGGCCAACTGGCGCGCGGCATTGGAATTTTTGACTTCGACCACGTCATTCACCTTGACGCCGAATGAGGGGATATCGACCTTGCGGCCATTGACGCGGACATGGCCATGGCAAACGAGTTGACGGGCGGCGGCGCGGGTATTGGCGAAACCCAGATGATAGCAGATGTTGTCCAGGCGGGTTTCCAGGATTTGGAGCATCTGCTCGCCGGTGACGCCGCGGCGTTTGAGGGCACGCTCATAGACGCCGCGGAACTGGCGCTCGAGGAGCCCGTAAAAATAGCGGAGTTTTTGCTTTTCAATCAGGCCGAGGCCGTAATCGGTGTGTTTGCGGCGGGACTTGGGGCCGTGGACACCGGGGCCGTAGTTGCGGCGCTCGAGGTATTTGGACGGGCCAAAGATGGGGACGCCGAAGCGGCGGCTGATGCGAACGCGAGGACCAGTGTAACGAGCCATAAGTCAGGGAATGGGGTGGTGGATGGGTGGAATTGTGGAGCGGCCAGTAAGGCGTGATGCGTGATGCGTGAAACGTGAAACGTGAAACGTGAAACGTGAAGCGCGTGGTGACTTTGGACTTTGGACTTTGGAGTTTGGACTCATGTTACACGCGACGTTTTTTGCGGGGGCGGCAACCATTGTGAGGAACGGGGGTGACGTCCTTGATGGTGGTGATTTCCAGGCCAATAGCCTGGAGGGCGCGGATGGCCGATTCACGGCCGGAGCCCGGACCTTTGACGCGCACTTCGATTTCTTTCATGCCATGGGACATGGCCTGGCGGGCGGCGTCCTGGGCGACCTGCTGGGCGGCATAGGCGGTGCTTTTGCGCGAGCCCTTGAATCCAACCCGGCCGGCCGTGGACCAGCCAATGACGTGGCCTTGCATATCGGTGATGCTGACCTGGGTGTTGTTGAACGTGGCCAGGATATTGGCAATGCCGCTGATGATGTTCTTGGCGCCCTTGGCCTTGACGATTTTCTTCCCGGCCTGATCGTCGGCCAGGAGTTCCGCAGCAGTCGGGGCGGCACCAGCGACCGGGATGAGCGGAGCACCGGGAGCGCCTTCGGCGGGCTTGGGAGCTTCGGCGCCCGGAGCCGATGCGGCGGCCGGTTGGCCGGCGGGAGCGGCAGCCGGGGCAGCGCCTTTCTCAGCACCTTTTTTCGAAGCTTTGGCAGGGTGACCCTCACCCGCAGGTTTGCCGGCGGGCTTCTCGGCGGCGCCTTCGGGTTTCTTAGGGGCAGATTTCTTTTTTTCTTCGGCCATGAATCAGTGGATAGTAGATGGTTGCTGGTTGCTGGAGCAGAATTAGTGGATGCCGGTCTTGGCGGTTGGGCTCCGAACGACGCCGACGGTCTTGCGCGGGCCTTTGCGAGTGCGGGCGTTGGTTTGGGTGCGCTGGCCCCGGACGGGCAGGCCGCGTAGGTGGCGGATGCCACGGTAACACTTGATGCCCTGCAGGCGTTTGAGGTTCATGCCAATTTCGCGGCGGAGGTCGCCTTCGATGACGTATTTGCCGTCCTGGATGGCGTGGACGATCTGCGAGAGTTGTTGCTCGCTCAGGTCTTTGGCGCGGATGGAAGGGTCGATGTTGGCCTTGGCCAGGATGACTTTGGCATTGCTGGGGCCGATGCCGTAGATGTAGCGCAGGGCGATGTCGATGCGCTTGTTGGGGGGGACTTCAACGCCGATGATGCGAGCCATAGGTTGTGAAAGGAGTTAAACAGGTTAAAAAAGTTAAATGAGTTAAATGGGTGAAAGGCGCGTGGTCAGCCCTGGCGCTGTTTGTGGCGAAGGTTAGTGCAGATCACACGGATGACGCCCTTGCGACGGATAATTTTGCAATTTTCGCAGAGCTTTTTAACTGATGCGCGAACTTTCATAAATGGATTATTGGATTAATGGATTGATGGATTACTGGGAAAAACGGCACGGGCGCGGTCCCGCCGACCACTAATCCAATAATCCATTAATCCATTAATCCAGTTTTTCATTTTTTTCAGTTTCGCCGACGATGCGCCCTTCGGACAGGTCGTAAGGCGACAGTTCCAGTTTGACCGTTTCACCCGGCGCCAAACGGGCAAAGCTCAACCGGGCTTTGCCGGCGACAAAGGCCAGCAGGCGATGGCCGTTGGCCAGTTCCACCCGATACGTCTTGTTCGACAAGGCTTCCACAACTACGCCTTCAACTTCGATGGCATCCGTTCGGGCCATGTTAAAATCTCCGGTTCGGACTCCGTGATGAGCACCGTATGCTCAAAATGGGCAGATAATGAACCATCTTGCGTGACAACTGTCCAGTCGTCTTTCAAGATTTTTACGCCCGGCAACCCGGCATTGACCATCGGTTCGATGGCAATGGTCATCCCCGGCCGCAATTTGGGCGAGGATTTGCCGTCCACGAAGTTTGGGACCTGGGGTTCTTCGTGCATGGAACGGCCGACGCCGTGGCCGACAAACTCGCGAACGACGCTGAATCCATTGCCCTCGACATAATTCTGTATGGCGCGGGAAATATCAACTACACGTTTGCCGGGCAGGGCCTGGGCGATGCCTTCGTAGAGGGCCTTTTCGGTGACATCCATCAGTTTCTGGGCCATCACGCCACAACCGCCCACGGCGACCGTTCGGGCGGTATCCCCGATAAAATCGTGATAAATGACGCCAATATCCAGGCTCACGATGTCTCCGAATTGCAACACCCGAGGTCCGGCCAACCCATGGACGACCTGCTCGTTGACCGAAAGGCAGGTATGAGCCGGGAATCGCAGGTTTCGCCCCGAGCCGCCGGGATGGACATAGCCGAGAAAGGCGCTCACCGCCCCATAATGCTTAATGCGACCGGCGGCAAAATCATCCACCTGACGGGTGGTAACCCCAGGTTGGATGAAGGCGGCGACGTCATTGAGGACCGCGCCACCGACGGCACAGGCCTCACGCATCACTTCCAAATCCCGGTCACTTTTTATAAGAATCATTACAGGACTAATAGGACCGATAGGTCCTATTTTGTCAAAGAGCGCTTAGAACCGGCCGCGGAGCCGGCCTTTCTTGAGAAAACCGTCATAATGGCGCATCAGCAAGTGGGTTTCCATCTGGCGCATGGTATCCAGCAAGACGCCAACAAGGATGAGCATGCTGGTGCCGCCGAAGAAGGTGGCCACGGCGTAGGGGATGTTCATCTCGTTATACAATAAGAGCGGGATGATGGCGATGACGGTAAGAAAGACCGCACCCGCCAGGGTAATCCGGCTCATCGCGTTGTGCAGATAATCGCTGGTGGCCTGGCCGGGGCGGACGCCGGGGATATAGCCGCCATTCTTCTTCAAATCATCGGCGATTTGCAACTCGTTGAATTGGGTGGCGACCCAGAAATAGGAGAAAAAGAGGATCATCAAGCCATACAGGATGAGGTAGGCAGCGGACCGTTCGGCGAGGTGGCGGGCAATTCCGAGGGAAAGGTCGGAAATTAATTTCGCGCCCGGGGTATGCGAGTTGCTGAAGGTTTCGCCCGCGAACAAAAAAAACTTCTGCGGAAACATGAGGATGGCCTGGGCAAAGATGATGGGCATGACCCCAGCATAGTTGACGCGCAAGGGCATAAACGAGGTGCCTCCGGCATAGACTTTGCGGCCGACGGCGCGCTGCGCGTATTGGACAGGGACTTTGCGCTGGGCCTGGGTTATAGCAATGACCCCGGCGATGACACCCGCCAGGAGCAAAACCAGGGCAATGGCGTGGCCGAAGTTAAACTGGGCCTCGCCGCCGGCGGGATAGAACATGTCTTTGAGGGCGACGATGGCCTGGGGCAGGCGGGCCAGAATACCAATGGTAATCACCAGGGAAACGCCGTTACCGATGCCGCGTTCGGTGATTTGTTCGCCGAGCCACATTAAGAGCATCGTGGCGGTGGTCAGGACAACGGTGGTCTGGATGCGATACCACCAGATCATGGAGTCGCTGTAGAGGACGAGAGAGCCGATGCCCTGGCCAAAAATCTTTTCCGGGTGCTCCCAGCCGAAAGACATAAACAGGCCCTGGCCCAGGCAGAGCAACACGGTCAAATAGCGGCCATACTGAATGATCTTGGCGCGGCCACCCTCCTCGCGGGCGAGTTTGCTCAGTTGGGGAACCACCGCAGTAAGCAATTGGATGATGATGGTGGCGCTGATGTAGGGCATGATCCCCAAAGCACCGATGGCGCAGTGTTCGAGCGCGCCGCCGGTGAAGAGGCTGTACATTCCGAGGACGGAGGCGCCGGTTGCGGCATGGGTCCGGAAGTACTCGGCCAGGGTCCTGCCGTCCAGGCCGGGAATGCGGACCACGGCTTCCAAACGGCAGATGGCCAGGACCACAAAGGTGAACAGAATCCGCGACTTAAGCTCCGGGATTTTGAAGCAATTGTTGAAAGTATCGATGATGGCCTTGAGCATGGGCGGTCAGGAGCAGGGGAGCTTGGGGGAAATGAAAACCGAAGGCCGAAAACCGAAGGCCGAAAGAAATCCGGATTCCGAAGGCCGAGCTCGGAAAGCAAAATAGCTTCCGAAGCAGTTATTCGGGTTTCGGACTTCGGCCTTCGGGCTTCGGGTCTGCATCAGGGTTGGGTCTTCTTAGGGCCTACTATCTCACACGCGCCGCCTTTGGCTTCGATCTTGGCTTTGGCTGAGGCGCTGAAAGCATGGGCGCTGACGGTCAGTTTTTTGGTGAGGTCGCCATCACCGAGGATTTTGACGCCCGCGGCGGGGCCATTGGCCAGGCCGGCGGCGCGCAAGGCGGCCTCATCGACGCGAGCGCCTTCATCGAAACGATTGAGGGCTTCGAGGTTGACGGCCAGGTAGCGGATGGTATGGCGGGCGTTGTTGAAGCCGCGCTTGGGGATGCGCCGGATAAGGGGCATCTGGCCGCCTTCAAAACCGATGCGGATGGAGCTGCCGGAACGGGCGGTCTGGCCCTTGCCACCCCGGCCGCTGGTTTTGCCATGGCCACTGGATTCACCCTGGCCGAGGCGCTTGCGGCGGTGCTTGGCGCCGGGACGGTGTTTGAGGTCGTGTAATCTCATAGAAAATGGGATATATGGGACTTATAGAACTTATACCGAGCTCGCGGCAGAAGGCGGCGCCGGCGGGGTCGCAACTCCGGGGGGTGTGGGTGGAGCGACCTTTTTGATTTCGAGGCCGCGGCCCTTATAGATGTCTTCCCGCAAGCGCAGGCTCAGGAGCGCTTGCAGAGTTGCTTTAACGACGTTAGCGGCGTTTTTCGAACCGAGAGATTTGCTCAGGACATCTTTGACGCCCGCGGATTCGAGGACCGACCGGACAGTTTTGCCGGCGATAATACCGGTGCCGGGGGAAGCGGGCCGCAACAAGACTTTGGCGCCGCAATAGTGGGAGAGGACTTCATGAGGGATGGTAGCGTCTTTGAGGGACACGCCGACCATTTCCGCGCGGGCCATCTCGCCACCCTTGCGGATGGCATCGGCGACTTCGCCGGCCTTACCCAGACCGACGCCGACGCGGCCACGCTTGTCGCCCACGACAATCAGGGCGCTGAAGTTAAAGCGGCGCCCGCCCTTGACGACTTTGGCGGAGCGATTGATGAAGACGACCTTCTCGACCAACTCCTGCCCGCCTTCGAGACGAGTATCGGATTCCGGGGGCCGGTTGCGGCGCCCGCGGAAGCCACCGCGCCCGCCGCGTTGTTGTTCTGCGCGCGGCTCGACGCGTTCCTCCGCTACGGCCTCAACGGCCACTGGTTCAACGGCCGCTGGTTCCACCGGTTCGAGGTTCTCGCCGTTGTCTGGTTTGATTGGTTCAGCCACAATAACTTTTCTCCATGGGATGTTAGAACTGCAGGCCGGCTTCGCGCGCGGCATCCGCCAGCGCCTTGACCTTGCCGTGATAACGAGCGCTGCCGCGGTCGAAAATGACTTGTTTGATGCCCTTGCCGAGGGCGGTCTGGGCAGCCAGGGTGCCAACGGTTTTGGCGCTGGCGGCGTTGGCGGCCAGCTTGGCGCGGTCGGGGGCCGCCTTGCTGACCGTTGAGGCCGCGGCCAGGGTTACGCCGGCGGCATCGTCGATGAATTGGACGTGAATGTTTTTGTTGGTAAAGCAAACGCACATGCGCGGGCGGTCTTTGGTGCCGCTGACTTTCTTGCGAACACGCCAGCGCCGCCGCTGCGCCAATTGATGTTTTTGTTCGGTTCTCATCGGGAGTAAAATTATTGGACGGTTTTGCCTTCCTTGCGGGTGACGTGCTCGCCCAGGTAGCGAACGCCTTTGCCTTTATAAGGCTCGGGAGGATAGAAACTGCGGATTTCAGAGGCGACCTGACCGACGACCTGGCGGTCGGGGCCTTCGATGGTGAGCTTGGTGTTTTCCTCGACGGTGACTTTGATTTGGTCGGGGATCGGGTAATTGACCGGGTGAGAGTAACCCAGGTTCAGGTTGACAACTTTACCCTGGACGGCGGCTTTGAAACCGACGCCTTGGATTTCAAGCTTTTTTACGAAACCTTCGCTGACACCGCGGACCATATTGTTGACGAGGGCGCGGCTGAGACCGTGGAGGGCTTTAGCCTGGGCATCGTCGCCCTGGCGGCTGACAACGACTTTGCCGTTTTCGACCTTCAGGCTGGTGCGGCGCGGCAGTTGCCAGTTGAGCTTGCCTTTGGGGCCTTCGACGAGGACCTGCTGGCCTTTGATCTCGACCTTGACCTTGGCCGGGATGGCGATGGGTTGCTTACCTATACGAGACATGGCGCGGTTAGATGGGTTAAAAGGTTAAATGAGTTCAAAAGGCAAATGGGCGCGTTTACCAGACGTAACAGAGCAGTTCACCGCCGAGGTTTTTCTTGCGGGCCTGAGTGCCGGTCATGACTCCTTCGGACGTGGAAAGAAGAGAGACGCCCAGACCGCCGCGGACGCGAGGGATTTCAGTTGAGCCGACGTAGCGGCGCAAGCCGGGGGAACTGATGCGGCGCAAGCCCTCGATGATGCTCTTTTTACCCTGGTATTTGAGTTTGAGCTTGATGGTTTTTGGGAGCTGGCCTTCGACGACAAAATCAGCGATATAGCCTTCGCGTTTGAGAATGCCGGCGATGCTCTCCTTCATTTTTGAGTGAGGCATCTGGACGGCCGGCAGCAACGCGAGGTTGGCGTTGCGGATGCGGGCAAGCATATCGGAAATAGGATCGTTCACGCGAGAAGAGTTAAGAGTTAAATGGTTAAAAAGTTAACTGAGTTAAATGGTTTGAAAGGGTTACCAGCTTGCTTTGGTGATGCCCGGGATCAGCCCGTTCAGGGCGGCTTCGCGGAAGGTCAAGCGGGAGCAACCGAATTTGCGCAAATAGCCGTGGCGGCGGCCGCTCATGGAGCAGCGGTTGACTACCCGCACCGGGCTGGCATTGCGGGGCAGCTTGGCCAGACCGGCGTAGTCGCGCTTGGCTTTCAATTCGGCGCGCAGGGCGGCAAATTTCTTAACCGTCGCGGCTTTCTTCTTGTTGCGTTCGATCCAGGAGATTTTAGCCATATCAGAGGATTATGGATGGTGGGTTATAGATTATGGATGATGGCACTGGGGTGCTGATGCTCATGCCTTAACGGGTTCAGGAGGTTGGGTGGTTGGGGTTTCTGCGGGTGGCTGGGCGTGAGTTTCTTTGGGAGCTTCCTTGGCTTTGATTTCGGCGAAGGGCATGCCCATAAGCTTCAACAGGTCCAGAGCCTCTTCGTTGGTGCGAGCGCTGGTCACGATGGTTATGTCCATCCCCTGCTGCCGCTTGATTTTGTCCAGTTCGATTTCGGGGAAAATGGTCTGGTCGCCAACGCCCAGCGAGTAATTGCCGCGCCCATCAAACGAGCGCGGGGAGAGGCCGCGGAAGTCACGGATGCGCGGCAGGGCGGTGGCGATGAGGCGGTCGAAGAATTCATACATGACCTCGCGCCGGAGGGTGACATGGCAGCCGATGGGCTGGCCTTCGCGCAGCTTGAAATTGGCAATGCTGTGGCGGGACTTGCTGACGGCGGCTTTGCGGCCGGTGATCAGAGCGAGGTCCTTGGCGGCATCGTCCAGCGCGCTTTTTTCCAACGAAGCGCTGATGCCCATGTTGACGACGATCTTTTGCATGCGCGGCACCTGGTGGGGGTTGGTGTATTTGTGCTTTTGCTTGAGCGCCGGCACCACTTCATTCACGTACTTTTGATACAATCTGGCTTTCATGGTCGGTTCATGCTTGGGCCGGAGCGGGGGTGGCGCCGTGTTTGGCGGCGCGGGCGTCGAACTTCTCGGCCTGCATTACATTGGAGAGGTGGATGGTGCCTTCGCGTTCGACAATCTGGCCGTTGGGATATTGCTGGCTCTTGCGCATGTGCTTTTTGATCATGTGCACGCCTTCAATAATAACGCGCTGTTTTTTGGGCTCGAGGGCGATGACGCGGCCACGCTTGCCCTTGTCGGCGCCGGCGATGACCACCACCTGGTCGTTTTTCTTGATGTGAAAGCTGTTCATTTTTTTAACCGGGAATTATTGGGAATTACCGGGAATAGTTTCAAATAACTTCGGGCGCAAGGGAGACAATTTTCATGAATTTCTTGTCGCGCAACTCGCGGGCGACCGGGCCAAAGATGCGCGTGCCGCGGGGGTTGAGTTCTTTATCGATAATGACGATAGCATTGCTGTCGAAGCGGAGGCAGGAGCCGTCAGTGCGGCGGATGGTCTCACGAGTGCGCACGACGACGGCATCAACGACCTCGCCTTTTTTGACGGTACCATCGGGGGTGGCCTCCTTGATATGGGCTTTGATGATGTCGCCGATTCGGGCATAGCGCTGGTTGCGGCCGAGCACACCGATAGCGGCGGCGCGTTTGGCGCCGGTGTTATCGGCAACGTCGAGGATAGAGCGGACCTGGAGCATAAAAGTTAGGCAAAACGTGAAACGTAAGACGTGAAATGCGAAAGATGTTGGCTGGTGGTTTGCCGCATATCACGCGTTGATTGGGGCGACTTCGGTGCCGCGTTCGACGATTTCGACCAGGCGCCAGCGTTTGGTTTTGGAGATTGGGCGGGTTTCTTCGATGCGGACGCGGTCGCCGACTTTGGCTTCGGCCTTTTCGTCATGAGCGTAAAACTTCTTGTAGCCGGTGACGACCTTTTTAAATTTGGGATGGGGGAACCGGCGCTGGACGCGCACGGTGATAGTTTTGGCCATTTTATTGGCGATGACCTCACCGACGCGCTCTTTGCGCTTGGCGCGGTCGATGGCGGAAGCGGGCGTTGCAGGCGGATTGGTAGTGGCGGTGTCAGGGTTATTCATGCGGCTTTGTTGCGGAGGGCCGAGACGCGGGTTTCGATGCGGGCAATGTCACGGCGGAGGGTGCGCAGGCGAGCGGGTTTTTCAAGCTGGGCGCTGGCCTGCTGGAGGCGGAGGTTAAAGATTTCCTGGCGCAGATTTCGGCTGTCAGCCACCAATTCTTCCAAGGTCTTTTCCTGAATTTCTTTGCGTTGCGTCTTCTTCATAGGAATTTTCAGCCCTGGATTCGGTGGCGGGAGATAAATTTGGTTTTAATCGGCAGCTTGGTGGCGGCCAGGCGAAGCGATTCACGGGCGACGGCCTCGGTCACGCCATCAACCTCGAAGAGAACGTTGGCCGGGCGAATAACCGCAACCCACGATTCCAGCGGCCCCTTGCCCTTGCCCATGCGCGTCTCGAGCGGCTTCTTGGTG
Source organism: Binatia bacterium (assembly GCA_035566895.1). Taxonomy (GTDB): domain Bacteria; phylum Verrucomicrobiota; class Verrucomicrobiia; order Limisphaerales; family UBA8199; genus DATMQA01. The sequence goes on along the minus strand of DATMQA010000030.1, from coordinate 5,616 downwards.
AACGATTTTTGCGGAAAAACGCGGATCCACATTTTGCCGTGGCGTTTCATGTTACGGGCGACCGCGACGCGAGCAGCCTCGATCTGCTTGGTATCGAGCCAGCAGCGTTCCAGGGCCATGAGGCCGTATTCGCCAAAGGCGACGGTGTGCCCGCGAGAGGCCAGGCCGGCGCGGTTGCCGCGGTGCATCTTGCGGTACTTAACTCTTTCGGGCATCAATGGCATAAGCGGAGCAAAAAGTTAAATGGGTTAAATAAAGTTAAAAGAGTTAAAAGGGTTTTAGGACTTTAAGCAGCAGCAGGCTCAGGCAGAGGCTGAGATTGGAGTTGGGGCTGAGGTTTTTGGGTTTTGGTCTCACCTTTGCAGACCCAGCATTTGATGCCCAGCTTACCATAGACGGTGCGGGCCTCGGCGAACCCGTAGTCGATCTCGGCCCGCAAGGTGTGGAGGGGGACGCGCCCCCAGTGATACTGCTCGACGCGAGCCAGTTCGGCACCACCGAGGCGGCCCGCGCATCGGATTTTGATGCCTTCGGCCCCGAAATCTTTGGCGGTCTGGAGGGCCTTTTTCATCGCGCGGCGGAAGGAGACGCGGCGCTCCAATTGCAGGGCGACATTTTCAGCGACGAGCTGCGCGTCGATTTCGGGGTGCTTGATTTCGATGATATCGACGTAAATCTCCTTGCCGGTCATCTTGCTGAGCTCTTCTTTGAGCTTATCGATCTCAGCGCCTTTGCGGCCGATGACGATGCCCGGTCGAGCCGTCATAATGGTAATGCGGCAGCGGTTGGCGGCGCGCTCGATGCGAATCTGGGGCACGGAGGCGGACTCGAGCTTCTTCTTGAGCAGCTCGCGGATATTGCGGTCCTCGGTGAGCAGATTGCCGAATTCCTTTTTACCGGCGTACCACTTGGAGCGCCAATCGCGATTGACAGCGATGCGCAGACCGATTGGATTGGTTTTTTGGCCCATGGATCAGAGAAGGATGATGGATGATGGATGATGGATGGTGTTCTTATTCATCCGTTAAAACGATTTTGATGTGGCAATTGCGTTTGAGGATAGGGCCGGCTGAACCGCGGGCCTTGGGGGTGAAACGGCGCAACGTGCTGGCGGTTTGGGCCAGGGCTTCTTTGATGACGAGGCGGTCGGTGTTAAGCTCGCTGTAATCTTTGTGATGGGTTTTAAGGTCCTCGGCGTTGGCGATGGCGGACTTAAGGGTCTTGGCGACAAAACGGGCGCCTTTGCGGGGCACGACGGCCAGAACGGCCTGGGCGTGAGCGGCCGGCAAGCCCTGAATCTGGCGCACGACCTCGCGCATCTTCTGGGCCGACATCCGGACATTTTTGGTAATGGCTTGGACTTCCATAGGGTTACTTGGCTTCGGCTTTGGCCGTATGCGCGCCGTGTTTCTTGAACGTGCGCGTGGGAGAAAACTCGCCGAGCCGATGCCCGACCATGTTTTCGGTGACAAACACCGGGTTGAAAACTTTTCCGTTATGCACGGTAAAGGTCATGCCGACAAAATCGGGGGTGATCATCGAGCGGCGCGACCAGGTCTTGATCGGCGACTTGGACTTGGTGTCCTTCGCCTTCTGGATTTTCTCCAGCAGATGGCCGTCGATAAACGGCCCTTTTTTAATTGAGCGTCCCATGGGAGCAAAAAGGATGATGGATGATGGATGATGGATGATGGAGGCGAGCGTGATGCGCGACGGGACGTTGGCTGCCGATACTGCGGCATTCCAGCACTCCCATACTCCAGTTGTTTTTCTTCATTTGTTTTTCATTGGCCGGCCGTCGCGGCGGACGAGGATGAACCGGTTTGAAGCTTTTTTCTTATTGCGCGTGCGGTAGCCTTTGGCCAGCAGACCCCAGGGAGAAGTCAACTGCTGCCAACCGCCACCCGACTTGGATTTGCCGGCGCCACCGCCATTAGGGTGATCGACGGGGTTGCGCGAGACGCCACGGTTGATGGGCCGAATGCCGCGGTGGCGGGACCGGCCGGCTTTGCCTAGGACGACGTTTTCGTGTTCGGTGTTGCCGACCTGGCCAATGGTGGCGTAGCAATTTTCGTTGATGCGGCGGATTTCCCCCGAGGGGAGGCGAATCTGGGCATAGCCCTCGTCGCGCGACATCAGGGTGGCGGCGCCGCCGGCGGTGCGAACCATCTGCGCGCCACGGCCCGGAATGATCTCGATATTATGTATGGGCAGGCCGACGGGGACGGTGCGCAAAGGAAGGCTATTGCCGAGTTCCGGGGGAGCGGTCGGGCCGCTCATCAATTTGGCGCCGACCTGAATACCGTTGGGCGCGATGATGTAGGTCTTTTCGCCATCTTTATATTCCAGCAACGCGAGGCGGGCGCTGCGGCCCGGATCGTATTCGATGGCAGCCACGGTGGCTTCTACTCCATGTTTGGTTCGCTTGAAATCAACCAGGCGGAGTTTCTGTTTGTGACCGCCACCAATGCCCCGGGCCGTGGCGCGACCGTACATATTACGGCCGCCGGTGCGCTTCCGGATCTGCACCAGGTCCTTCTCGGGCCGGGATTTGGTGATGTCGCTGAAGTCCGCGTACGATATATAGCGCGTCGAGGGCGTCAGCGGTCTAAATGTCTTTACTGGCATAAAATCCAATACACGGTTTCAATCAATAACGTTTCCCAAGTCAGCTACTTGGAGAGCGAAGCCATTAATCCTGCCACCCGGAGGGGTCAGTTATCGGTTCCGCGAGTTATGCTGTCCACACCCGAATCGGGTGAAACGGAACGGGGAATATAGCAAAGGGAAGTTCGGATGCAACAGGTATTTGGAAAAAAATGAAGGACGGGAAAAGGGAAGAAAGATGAGGGGTTTTGGCAGGAGACTGTGGGCCATGGGTGCCGGAATACACCGGCGAAAGGACCCCTAAAAGGCGGTGATCCAGGCTGGGTGTCAGGCCCCCCCTTTCGCGACATTTTGTCACTGGCCTTGGGGAAGCGAAGCGCGGGTGGTGTCGAAGGTGAGGCCATCGAGGTGGGAGCCGTCAGGTTTGAGGACGCGGGCGCAGAATGCCCAACCCCGATTGTTCTGAGTGATTTTGAACAGCAATAGATTCCAGCCGCGATTCAACGTGACATCGACTCTTTCGGCGCCGGGCTGCAGCGCGCGGGAAACGTTGTTGGCAAGCACCAGTTTGTCATTGAGCCAGACTTTGACGCCGTCGTCGCTGCCGACCTCGAGGCGGGCGGGCTGGGTGTCGTCCGATTGAACCCAGGTTCGGGCGTAGGCGACGCATTGTTCCCCGCCGCCGAGAGGTTTGAGCAAATCCATGGCGTAAGGGCGCTTGGTGTCACCGCCAGGAGGAAGGTTTTTCCAGGGGACCAAGGCAGCCGAAGAGGGAGAGCCGCCGGCAGGCGAAAGACCGGCAGAGGGCGCAGATACCTTTTGCTGACTCTCGGGCGGAGAAGCCGGCTCGATGGTCGCGGGCGGAGCCGGCGTTGCCGTTTCCGAATACCCGGGTTCGGGAGGGAAAGCGATGTCAAACAGAGCGGAGTAATCCTTGCCTTTTTGGCGGTAAGGGCCGGCGACTTGCCAGGAGGTGATGTAATCGGCCCTGGTCTCGATGTCCTTAATTGCGGTCTGGCAGTCGCGGCGGGTGGCATCGTCGGCCGCAGCAGCAAGAGCCTTTTTCAACACAGCCAGGGCCGCCGGCGATTCGGTGGTGGGCACCGCCACCGCGACTTTTAACACGGCGCGGACGGCTTCGTTTTTTACCTCCGCATCTTCCAGCAACGGTTCGACGAGCGTGAGGACGTCCGGGTCAGGAATTTCGGCCAGGCCGGCGAGAACCTGGCGGGTTTGGTCAGGCGGGAGGGAAGCGGCGAGGAGGGATTTGAGAGCACCGAGGCGAAGCTTCCTGGGGAGTTTCGGCGTTTCGTCCTGGGTGCTCAACCGCACGCAGCCCCGGACTGCGAGCGCGCGAATTGTTTGGTCCTTGGCGTGGAGGGCGACGTCGGCAAGGTCGAGCAAAAGGTCGGTATCAACCGCATCGCAAAGGGCGCGGAGCGCGGCGGCACGGATGCGCTCATCGGAATCCTGGACGGCGGCGCGCAGGGCAACGCGGGCCTGGGGCGAGACCAGACCGCTGCAAACGGGAAGCAAAGCGATGCGGGCGTCGGGAGAGCCGACTTGGAGGCCTTTGGCGAGAGCTTCGGTATTGAGGTGGCCATGAGCGAGTTGAAGCCGGCGACAGGCAGAGCTCAGCGCCTCAACCGCGCTGGCGCGGGCGGCCGGATCTTTGGCCTTCAGAACGAACTCTACGAGCGAGCCAAGTTGCGGCTCCTCCGCGAGGGAGGCCAGGGCTTGCAAAGCAGCCTGGCGGGTAGGGGCTGTCCCGGTTTCCGCCAGCTCGACCAATCTGGGAATGGCGGATTTGTCGCCGCGTTCGGCAAGGGCACGGGCGACCTCGGCCTGAACTTCAGGGCTGGTAGTGGTCAGTTGCGCCAAAAGCGTTTCGGTGACATTGCCAGAACGCAACAGGCAAAGAGATTGCCGGGCGGCCTTTTGTTCATCGGCGGGGGCGGAGGCAGCCACCGCGGCAAGACCCGGCACTGCAGAGGCATCGCCGAGGGTCCCGAGAGCATCGATGGCGGCGAGGCGGACGCCGGGAGCAGGGCTGGTGAGCAAGGGCATGATGGCGGGCGCCGCAGACGGGTCGTTGCGCTGAGTGAGCCCGCCTATGAGGGCAGCCTGGACGAGCGGCTGGAGTTTGGGCAGGAGTTCGGCCAGGGTTTTTGTCGCCTCAGGGGCTTTCAGGTCGTGGACCAACTGCAAGGCGGCAGTCCGGGTGGGGCCGGTTTTGCCGGCGATGGCGCCGATGATCAGGCTCAGGCCGCCATCGGTCGAAGCGCGAGCCATGCCGCGAAAGGCGGCGATGCGGATGGCGTCTTTCCCTTCGCGGTCGTAAAGACTCTTAAAGAGGGCTCGGGCTTTGGAATCGTTGGCTGTGGCCAGCAGTTGATTGGCGCAGCGCAAGAGGGCATCGACCTCGGCATCGTGCGCCGGGCCCGAGGATTTTTTCACCGCTGCCTGGAGCGCTTTGAGTGCTTGGGGACCGCCAATTTGCCCGAGGGCCGTGGCCGTGGCCGAGACAATGGTGACATCGGAAGCGCCGGCAGATGAGGGCAGAGCTGGACCGTTGAGCAATTTCGCCAAAGCCGGGACAGCGTCAGGTTCGCGGCGAAACCCGAGGGAATCGATGATGCCAACCCGGGTCAGCCCTGAAGTTTTGTCCAAGGCGCCAATGAGAGCCTGGCTGGCTTCGGCGAGAGGCATCGATTCCAGGGCGTAGCGGGCGGAATGGGAGAGCTGCTCATCGGGAAGCAGAGCGGCCAACGCCGGGACACAGTGAACGGTACCGATGCGCTTGAGCCGGGCACACGCGGCATCCTTTTCCACCAGGGAAGCATTGGATTGGAGAACCTGGATGAAATGTTGCTCGTCCTCGGTGGAGGCGGCGAAGAGGGGGAGCTGAAAGGCGGCGAGCAGGGCGCAGAGAGTTGCTAGTAGGGTTAGGCGATTGAGAGTTCTTGAACCACGACACAGGAGCGGACCCCTCACCCCTGCCCTCTCCCC
>DATMQA010000029.1:0-70134 GCA_035566895.1 Binatia bacterium | reverse complement strand
CGACGAACAGTTCCGCTCGCGGGTTTATGCTCTCGGGGTGGACCTCTTCTGGCACAAACCCACCAGCGAACAGGAGACCGCGATGTTCCTGGAGTGCCTCGAATCCTTGCTGGGGCAGGAGACCGACTCCGGCTTTCGCGGGGTGCAAAGCAAGAGCCTGGTCGATATCGTCCAACTGGAGTGCCTCTCGCAGAGTTCGTCCGTGTTGCGTATTGCCAACGGGGCGCTGAGCGGCAAAATCTGGATTCAAGATGGCGAGGTGATCGATGCGGAGGCCGGCGACCTGCGGGGTGAACCGGCGTTTACTAAAATCCTCTCATGGCGGACGGGCACCTTCGAGACGCTGCCGGCGGAACCGGCCCGGCCGCGGACAGTTTTCAAATCCTATAACGCTCTGCTTTTGGAATCGGCCCAAGTGCTGGATGAGGCGCGCAACGAGGCGACGACTGAAGGGGCGGTGGCGGGCTCGAGCTTGCCGCTGGCCCAGCTTTCGACGATCGAGGGGATCGAGTTCGTGCTGGCAATAAAAAACGGCGAGAGCGGCCACCAGGTGGCCCGGGGATTGGAGAATCCCGAGCGCATGGCGGCCTGGGCACGATATAACCTTGAACAATTCCGCACCCTGGGTGAGCAGTTGCAAGCCGGCCCCCTTGAACAGATCGACGCGCTGGGGCCACAACGCAACGTCTCATTGGCCGGTCAGGGCGAAACCGATGTGTGCGTCGGCTGGGTGCCTTCGGTCAGCTCCGGCCAGATTCGAGAACGAATGAGGAAGGTGTTGGAATTATGGGCCTCTTGAGCTTTCTAGAGAAACCGGCACCGACGCTGGTGCGCCTGCCGGCCGGGAGTTTCACGGTGGACCGGGCCGGGTCGGTGCTGGCCAGCACGATCTCTTCGAGCTTTCCCAGCCACCTGATGGGGGTGATCACCCGGCATGTGCTGGGCGCGTTCCAGAGCGCCGCCGAGGCGCAATTGCCTCTGGCCGAACTGACCATCAACTATCCCACTTTAAAGATCACCGCGCGCGAATTGCGTGGCGGCGCGATTATGTTCCTTTCGCCGAAAACCTCTTCCGCACGCACTAAACACAGTTAAAACCGCCGGTTTATGAGCACACGAAAATTGGATCAACTTGTCCACCAGCTCGAGAATTACCTCGAATGCTGGAAGCAGTTCAACCAGTTTGTCAACCTCGCCCGCGCCAAGAAATTCGCCGGTGAAGATGATACGCAGTTCCTCGAGGTCAAAAGCATTCTCGTGCAGGAACTGGAACTGATCCTGGCCTCGCTGGAGGTCTCCTCCCCCAATCGCGAGCAGGTCCATTCCCTGGTCGGGAATGCCCCTTCCCTGCGCTATCTCAGCGAGATGAACGAGGGTGTGCTGCGCAACCTTGAGAATCAATGGCACCAAATTTACATCGGCTGGCACGCCATCCTCGGCCAGCTAAAGGTCCGCCAGCGCGCCGGTGAAGCCAAGACCGGTTTGGCAGGCATGTTTTCCAAGAAGGAACGATAGCGGTCGCGGGGCCGGCAGCGCGATCGGCAATGGCTGCGCCCGAGGACGGGCGCACTCCGGAGGCAGATACTCTTTCACTCTGTTTCTCTTAACTCCGGACTTGCCTTGGGGCGGGGTTTTTTGTTTCTAGCCGGATGCCGCTTTGGATTGCGATTGTTCTGCTGGGTATTATCGAGGGGATCACAGAATTTCTGCCAGTGTCCTCCACCGGCCATCTGCTGCTGGCCGAGCATTGGTTGCCGCACCAAAGCGATCTTTTCAACATCGTGATCCAGGCGGGTGCCGTCCTGGCGGTGCTCCCGCTGTTTCCAGACCGGCTGCGCCAGTTTTTCTTCCACTGGCGCGAACCGGCGACGCGCGATTACCTGCTGAAGCTGCTGGTCCCGGTGGCGATCACCGGCGCGGTCGGGTACGTGTTGGACAAGAAGGACTTTAAGCTCGACGACACGCTATCGCGAATTGCCATAGCCCTATTTGTGGGCGGCGTTTTATTTGTAATGATCGAGGGCTGGCTGCGCGGCCGGCAACAAGGCGACCGGGTGACGTGGACGATTGCGGTCGCAGTCGGGATTGCCCAATTGGTGGCCGGGGTTTTCCCTGGAACGTCGCGTTCCGGCGCGACAATTCTAATCGCGCTGGTGTTGGGACTGAACCGCGTCGCGGCAACGGAGTTCACTTTTCTGGTGGGCATTCCAACGATGCTGGGAGTCAGCGCCTGGAAAATATTCAAGGCCTTGCATCACCCGCCACCCGGGGCGGTGCCCGAAGACTGGGCCATGGTGCTTTTGGGTTTCGTCATTTCTGCGCTCGTCTCCTTCATCGCAGTGAAGTGGCTCCTGCGGTATATCCAGACCCATACGTTCATCGTGTTCGGTTGGTATCGCATCGGGCTGGCGATTCTTATTGGCCTCTGGCTATGGACAGAGAGCGGGGCAGCGAAGCAGCCGACTCTGAAAACGGGTTTTTCAAAATCAGGCTGAACGACTCCGTCTGGTTCTCGTCGGCTCCTCAACATTTACCGAAATACTACGGACTCTGAATTGACGCAATCCCGATTGACGACCGGGCGGGATGTGATAGGCTACAACTGCTGTATGAGCGCGAGAAAAGCTGAAATTGGGTCGTTGCACCACGTCAACAATGTCCATCACGTCACAGTCGAAGCGCGGCAGACGCGTTTGTCACTCTCCCCCGATTCCGTAATTATCCATAAGAACGGCATAGAATTTCGCAGCGCGACGCCTTTTTCGCCCTGGGCGGAAATGACGCTGACGCTGCAATCTCCGCGGGAGGGCGGCAAGGTCCACTGCAACGGAGTGGTCATTTCGTGCAGCGGAAATAAGCACAGCGGTTATCACGTCTCGATGGTTTTTACGGGACTTTCGCGGCAAGCCGAAGCCCGGCTCAGCGCGATGGCCGTGGCGCAACTCCGCTGAGCCCACGCTTCACTCACCGCGATAGACGCACCGGGCAGTGCAGGTCTCGGCGACCGCGACTTCCGTCAAGAGCGGCAAGCGCGGTTTGAGCTTCTTCCAAATCCAGACGGCGATATTTTCGCTGGTGGGATTCTCCAAGCCCGGGATTTTGTTGAGGTAAAAGTGGTCGAGTTTTTCCCAAAGGGGTTGGAAGGCTTGGGAGATGACCCCGTAATCAATGAGCCATCCGAGTTTGGGGTCGCACTCGCCGGCCACAACGATTTCGACTTGGAAACTATGTCCGTGCAGCCGACGGCACTTGTGGCTCCTGGGCAGCCGCGGCAGCATATGCGCGGCCTCGAATTGAAAAGCTTTTCGCAGTTCCATGGGCATCATCATTGCTCCCAGTCGGTCCACGACACCAGGTCGCGCAGGGCAGGGCGGCCATCATGCCGCCAGGTCAAGGGCGGCTGCTGCATTTGACCCAAAGGACAGACGCGGCTGGCGCCCCAGCGCGCCAGCGCCAGCGCCAACTCGGGTGCCTGGTGCGCCGGCGCAGCCAACCCGACGGTCGATACTTTGCCTCGAATATTGTCGGCGCCTTGCAAGGCCTCGGTTAAGTCCTTCACACCCTTGACGTAAATGAACCGATGCAGGCACGAGACTTGGAAGCGCGCGTCGGCCTCGTAAACCACCGTCCAAGCGGTCGAACCCTTGCTGCCCCAGTGGCGGGTATCCGGCGAATGGGCTGCGCGCACCTCGTAAAGTGCGCGGCGTGAGGCGATGACAGCCGCCGCTTCCGCGGGCAATTCCCCGCGCGGCTCCAGTTCCTCGCGGCGCTCCAGTTCGCGCGCCAGGACTTCCGCAAACTGTTCCGGCCCGAACGAGCCGCCCTGCTGAATGTAGATGACATGCGGCGAAAGGCAGCCGAGTTGGTTCCACGCGACAACGTCGGCAGCCGCCTGGGCGACCACGTGGCGTTCGCTTGAAACCGTCAGCGCCTCGTTCGCCACATAGGCAAAGCTGACCCGGTGGCCATAACCCAAAAACCGGGTTTTGTCTGGCAGCCGTTGATGGATGTCCGCCAGGGTCTCGTCGCTGCCGGTGGCGGTCAGGCAGTCGGCTTCTTGGAACAGCGCCTTTTCCAGTTCAACCTGTCCGCGCGGCCATTCAGCAATCTCCAGGCAGGCGCCCAGTTTGGGTTCCGCTTCATACAGCGAATGAGCAAAAAGCCGCGGCAGCAACGAGGTGCCGCTGGCGCACTTCACAAACTGGGCCGAGCGGACCAACACTCCTAACAGGATGCTCGAGAGAGCAGGATTGGGCAAGTTGCCCGCGGCGATGTGCACCAGCAGTTCCGGCGCAGTCGCCAGGCCGGCCCGATGGAATTCCCGTTCGGGGGCTGTGGCGCTCAGGCGGTCCAGCCGCTCCGGATGCCCCAGGTCTTGCTCGAGTAACGCCTGGAAACCTTCCGGATTGAGTTGCTTGAAAAAGGCGTCCAGGCCGGTGGCGAGGGTGACCGAGGAGAAGCCGGTGGCGCCCGGGCCCTGTTCGAGCGCCAACTTGCGAAACCGATTGTCCGGTTCGAGCCAGCTCTTGCCGACGCTGCTCAACAAGTTGACCATCTTCTGGGTCGAGTGGTGGGCCAGATAACGCTCGCGGTTCCGCCGGAGCGTGCGGCAGGCCTCGGCGAGCATTTCCGCACTGGGCGTGGCGTCAGGTGCCAGGTCGGCCAGAAAATAGTTGGGCAGGTTCATGCTCAAACGGCCATCAGGGAGCAGCCGCGCGGTTCGGCCAAGGCATTGCGCCCGAGCAACTCGAAACCGGGACCTCGCCGGACGCCCAAATCTTCCGTTTGCACCGCCATCACCGAATACACATTGGCCAAATCAAGGACCCGAATCAAACCGGTTTGGCCTTCTCCCACTTCGCGGCCGGTCTCGGGCGAGATAATTTGGACGCGGCACCATGGGGGAAACTGGAAGCGACGGGTGACACGGGAGGCGAGACGAGGTGCCGGCTCGTCGCGGGTCACTTCCTGGTCCCCCACCCTGTGGTCGTAAGCCTGTGAACTTAGCTCGCTCATACCGTACTCGCAGATGATGTAGCCGGCCGGAACACCCAGACGCGAGGTGAAGAGAGCGTGTAGTTCTGATTTCGGCAGCACTCGCGAGCGGCCCTTGTATCCCCCCGTCTCTAACACTCTGGAGCCGGATGGCAATTTAACGCTCAAATCTTGCTCGGCCAAGTGCTCCAGCAGATGCACGAATCCGAACGCTGTGCCTAGAAGCACGAGCGGTCGATTGTGGCCGGCGGCGAGTTGCAGTGTTTTCTTCGTCTTTTCCAAATCCAAGGTCCAACTGCCATCAGCGGCCACGTTCCCAAGAAAAGCGGATTCTTTAGCCGGCGAAGCGCGGCGGATGGTCTCGAACATATAGACTAGAGAGGAATGAGGCGTTCGAGAGAGCGGCGGCGTCAGGATTGCCAGTTGCCAATTATCAATGGCCGAATGGTCTGCAATTTTCCGAGAGTGGATCCCCTGGGCATGGGCGGCAGATAAGTGGCAATCAGGCAGCAGGTGCCGCCAAAACCAGGGCAGCAGCGAACATTCATAAATGGCCAGGGATGGGCCATGATGAAAGTGCCGGCTCGGCCTCTGCCCGGTGGTGCCGCTCGAATGGAAAACAACTGTCCGCTCAGCCGGCGGCAGACAGGAAAGCTCCAGTTCTTTGAAGGCCGAAGCCGGCAGAGCAGGGATTTCGCTCCAATGCTCGATTGTTCCAGGCGACACTTGCCGGGTCTGGCAGAATGCCCGGTAGGCCGCATTATGCTGGAACTGCAGGGCGAATAAATCCAGCGCCAGCCGAGCAAACTCCGGTTCGTCACCAGGGCAACGCATGAACGCGCGGAAACGCGCGGAAAAGGCTGAAAAAATGCCGGTAGAACTCATGCGGTTTTTATTTTGCCAGGCTGGTTTTCCGCCACAGCCTGGAAGCAATATGTAACCGCGAAAGAGCACCGGCGCAAGAAGAAGGAGGTCGTCGGTGTAGTGGTGGCGGAGCGCAGAGCAGGCGAGCAGGTCGCGTCTCCCAAGTTGCGCCCCATCCGCTGAGGGGATAAGCTTACCGCCAAGATTCCACAGGGTTACTACTATGAACAAATACATCACTGAATTCATCGGCACATTCTTCCTGGTCCTCACCGTGGGCTGCTGCGTCATTATCGGCGGCGCGGCGGTGATTGCTCCTTTGGCCATCGGCTCGATTTTAATGGTGATGATTTACGCCGGCGGACACATCTCCGGCGGGCATTATAACCCGGCGGTAACGCTGGCGGTCTGGCGGCGCGGGCGGTGTCCGACAAAAGACGCGGTGGGTTACTGGTTGGCGCAATTCATTGCTGCTGCCGTAGCCGCCGCGGTGCTGAATTACCTTAAGGGCGATGCGGGCGCCAAGCGCATGGCACTCAAAACCGGTCCCGCCTTGCTGGCCGAATTCCTGTTCACCTTTGCACTCGCTTATGTCGTCCTCAACAGCGCCACGGCCAAAGCCAACGCGGGCAATTCGTTCTACGGCCTGGCGATCGGGTTCACGGTGATGTCCGGGGCTTTCGCCGTCGGCAGCATCTCCGGCGGGGTTTTCAATCCGGCGGTGGCTCTCGGCATTTCGATCATGGGTCTTTCGGTTTGGTCGAATCTTTGGATTTATCTGATAGCCAATTTCTGCGGCGGCGCGGTTGCGGCACTGACCTTCAAGTTTCTCAATCCGGGGGATAAATAACCTCAGATCAACAAGTCGCGTTATCGGACGGGCGGCGGATCGGGTTTGCCGAATATGGTCCCCCGAACGGAACCCCGGTCTTTTATTTCCACGGCTGGCCAGGCTCCCGGATTGAACCCCGCGCCGTGGCAGAAGCCGGTCCTGACCTCGGCGTTCGAATCATAGCAGTGGACCGGCCTGGATACGGTCTCTCGGATTTCCAGGCCAACCGCCGAATCCTGGATTGGCCCAAGGACATCGGCGAGCTGGCCGACAGTTTGCGCCTGGAGCGCTTTTCGGTTTTGGGCGTCTCCGGCGGCGGGCCGTATGCGGCGGTATGCGCGGCAAAAATGCCCGAGCGCGTAGCCGTGGCAGGAATGGTCTGTAGCGTAGGGCCGCTGGACGGGCCCGGCGCGACGCGCGGGATGGTGGGATTTAACCGTCGGCTGTTGTTCCTGGCCCGAACGGTTCCCGCGCTGGCGCGCTTACTGGCCGGACCGGTCGTGCGGGTATTGTGGCGTTACGAAAAAGATGTTCTCCCTCTCCGCGTGGAAGCTCACCTGCCCGAAACCGACCGACGCACCCTGGCTCGTCCGGAATTGCGCCGAACTCTTCTGGCAAACTGGCAAGAGGCCTTTCGCGCCGGAACGCGCGGAATGGTTTGGGATGGCTGTCTGTATGCCTGGCCGTGGGGTTTTGAGCTGGAGGAAATTCGCGTGCCGGTGCAATTGTGGCACGGAGATCTTGATGTAAACGTGCCGCCGGCCATGGGCCGCGCCCTGGCTGGGCGCATTCGCAACTGCCGCTCCCGGTTTTATGCTGATGAAGGGCATTTTTCGCTCCCCTTCGGGCGCATCGGGGAAATCCTGGCGGCGCTGGTGGGGTGAGAGCGCATCGATCGGACCGCTTTTCCCCGGCATCAGAAGTGCTATGATACTTGAGCCGCGCGGGCTCCGGGGTGTCTAAACAGTTGCCCCTGCCCTTTGGCTGCGGCAAGTTTACGTGGCATGGCTGTTGCCGATAAGCAGAAATCATCATTGCGGTTGGAACGGGCCGAGTCTTTGCATCTGGCTCTGGCTCTGGCTATTTCTTTGGCGTGCCATGGCGTGGTCGGCGGCGGATATTACCTCGGCAAGAGACTAAACTGGTGGGACGTGGCCCATTGGCCCGCCTGGTTGCAAAAGGCCAGGATATTGGCCCAGGTTTTCCAGAAGAAGGCACCGCCGCCGGCGCCCCAACCGCAGGAAGTTCCGCTTGTTTTCCTCGAGGTCAGCCCCGCGCAGGCTGCCACCGAACCGCCGAAGGAGGCCAAATTCTATTCCGACAAGAATTCCCGCGCAGCCAACCCCGACGCCGATAAGGAAACGGACATTCCCAAAATCACCGGCACCCAGCAGGAGATGGCCAAGACCGAGAATGTGCCGCGTCCGAAGTTTTCTCCCTTGCAACCCACGGCCCCGGCCGACCAGGCCCCGAAAGAACAAGAAGAGATGAAGGCCAAACCCGCGTTGGAACCGGGCGACCTTACTTTGACGAAACCGGACCCCACCCCGAAAAAGGATGAGGGGGAGGCCCCGCATGCTCGGCCCCGCACGATTCAGGAGGCGCGAGCGCGGATGCCGGACGAGCACCTGGCGGGGCAGAAGATGAAGCAGGAAGGCGGGGTCAGGCATCGCTTGGAACTCGCCTCGCTCGACGCCAAAGCAACTGCGTTCGGCGCGTACGATTATTCATTGATCGAGGCCATTCAACAATGCTGGTACAACTTGCTGGACGCGCAGCAATACGCTTCCGACTACCGCGGCAAAGTCGTGCTGCAATTCCGGCTACACCAAGATGGGCGCATCAGCGATTTAACGGTGACGGAAAACACCGCCGGATCGGTGCCTGGCTGGATTTGCCGCACCGCGGTGGACAAGCCCAACCCCTATCGGCCTTTCCCCGGCGACATGCGCCGGGTCGTCGGCGAAACTCGCGACATCCAATTCACATTTTTCTATAACTAAGGAAAATCATGTTCGAATACATCGTCTATCTCCTGTTGATCCTCACCTCGGTCGTCGGCCTGACCTTTATCATTGAGCGCGGGCTGGCGCTACGCTGGCGCCGCGTTGCGCCCCCGGAGGTCGAGGCCGCCGTCGGCTCCTGCGAATCCCCGGACGATGTGCCGATGCTGAAGCGTGTTTGCCAGCAGCACGACGCCCCGATGAGCCGGTTGCTCCTGCTGGCCGCCGAACACCTGGACTGGCCCAAGGCCGAGGTCATCGATGCGGTTCAAACCCGCGCCCGGCACGAAATCGCGCGCCTTGAGCGGGGCCTGGTCGTGCTCGAGATCATCGTCGGCATCGCTCCCCTGCTGGGGTTGGTGGGAACGATTCTCGGGATGATGACCGCCTTCGGCAACGTTGGGAAGGCCGGTCAGGTCGATGCGGCGGACCTGGCCAAGGGCATTTCGCTCATTCTCCGCTCGACCCTCTTTGGCTTGCTCATCGCGATTCCTTCACTCATCTCCTGGAGTTACTACACCAAAAAGGTCGAAACCATCGCTGTCGAAATGGAAACCCTCTGCGATGAGTTCGTCCGCCGTCAGTACCGGGAAGAAGCCCAGGACTCGAAGGCCAAGGGCTAACTAAGGACTTGTCCCATGCGCTTTTACCATCGCAAACGCCGCCAGCCCCCCGCCATCATCATCGTGGCGCTGATTGATATTCTGATCGTGCTGCTCATCTTCCTGATGGTAACCACAAGCTTCAAACAGCAGCCGGCCCTCAAACTCGCCCTGGCGGAGTCCTCTCAGGCCCAAAAGAGCGGCGGGCGCGAAAACGCGCCGCTGGTCGTCAGCATCGATCCCGAGGGAAATCTCCGTCTCGGCGCCGAAGCCAAACCGGTGACCGTGGACCGCTTGAAAGAGGAGTTGCTCGCGGCTGTGGCGAAGAATCCCGATTTAAAATTGGCCATCAACGCGGATAAGAAGGCGCCGTGGGGACAACTCGTCAAAGTCATGGATGCGGCCAAGGAAGCGAAGCTCAAAATCGAGGCCGTGAGTGCGTTTACCAAGGAAGTTCCGAAGCCCCAATAGAGCTTGCAGGAGACGACTTACGGCTCTGATTCGTTCGGAGGCCCGGGCGTCAAAAAACGTCATCAGAGCCTCTTTACGTCGTCTCCACAAGCGGTTACTTCATCAGCTCTTCGCCAATCTGGACCGCATTCAACGCCGCCCCTTTGAGGAGCTGATCGCCCGAAACCCAGAACGCCAGCCCGTTGTCCATCGCGCAGTCCTTGCGCAAGCGCCCCACGGCGCAATCGTATTGGCCGGCCTGGTTGAGCGGCAACGGATATTGATTTTTGCCTGGTTCGTCAATCACCTGCAAGCCAGGTGCCTGTTTCAGCGCCTCGCGCGCGGCCTCGACGCTGGTTGGCTTTTCAAACTCGGCGCTCACCGCCACCGAGTGCGCGCGATACACCGGCACTCGGACGCAAGTGACGCTGGCGCGGAAGCTCGGATGGTGCATGATCTTACGGCCCTCGTTCTCCATCTTCATCTCTTCCTTCGTGTAACCGGTCGGCAGGAAAGAATCCACGTGGGGAAGAACGTTGAAAGCAATCTGGTGCGGATAAACTTCGCGCGTTGCCGATTGGCCGTGAACAATTTGGTCCACCTGCCGCTCCAGCTCGGCAATCGCCTTTGCGCCCGTGCCCGACACCGCCTGGTAGCTGGAGGCAAAAATCCGCCGGCAATTAAACGCCCGATGCAGCGGGTAAAGCGCCATCAGCGTAATGGCGGTGGTGCAGTTCGGATTGGCGATAATGCCTTTGTGCCATTTTACATCTGCGGCATTGATCTCCGGAATCACCAGCGGGACTTTGTCGTCCATGCGGAACGCGCTCGAGTTGTCGATGACCACACAGCCGGCCTGCGCGGCAAGCGGCGCGAATTCCTTAGAGATGCTTCCTCCGGCGCTAAACAGCGCGATCTCGATTCCCTGGAAAGAATCCTTCTTGAGCTCCTGAACCGTCAGCTCTTCGCCGCGAAATTTCAACTTCTTGCCCACCGAGCGAGCGGAAGCCAATAACGTCAACTTCCCTACAGGGAAATCGCGTTTCTCCAGCGTCTTGATCATCTCGATGCCGACGGCGCCTGTTGCACCGACTACGGCCACATGCGGTCTGCGGTTCATAAAGGCCGCAAATATAGTCACGGCCCGAACTCGATGTCAATGTGGTGGACGGGGTGGGGGACCGGGGAGATGGAGTATTGCTCAACTCTTCAGCGAGCTGAAGAATCGATGCCAACGTGGGTTCCAGTAATTTTGACGATCAAAGGAGAGCGCCACCGCGGTCGCGCGGCCGACAATGCGGCGGCGCTCCACGGTCCCAAAATAGCGCGAGTCGAAGCTGTTGTCGCGGTTATCGCCCATCATGAAATATTTTCCCTCGGGCACGAGACAGGGACCGAAATCGCGCCTGGCCGCAACCGACGGAATCGCTGTGACAGCGTGCTGTTGGCCAGGAAGTTGTTCGGTGGCGAAGACCTGGGTGTTCCTCTCGGCCGGCGTGACATCCCGCAACAATTGCTCAGGAAGCGGTTTGTATTCGACCGGCTGGCCGTTGAGAACCAAAACATTATTTCGCAACTCCAGGGTGTCGCCAGGCAGACCCACAACACGCTTGACCAGACGCTGTCCGTCGTGAGGTGAAAAGAAAACCACAATGTCGCCCCTTTGCGGGTTGCTCCATTCCGCCAAGTGCCAGGTGGTGAACGGCACCTTCAGGTCGTAAGCCAGCTTGTTCACATACAAGCGGTCGCCCTCGACGATGGTTGGCTTCATCGAGCCCGTGGGCACGTCGCTCCAGTCCGCCAGCGAGGACCGAAGGGAAAAAACCACCAGCGCCACCACGAGCAGCGGACGGATTTCTTTGCGCCACCAGCGCCGCGCACGGGAACGGAAGGTTGAGGCGTTCATAGGACATTCGACGCCCGCCGGGAGAGGGCGTTCAATTTCCGGAATCCGAAACCCGAAAGGCAGAATGATTAGTGCAGAATCATTCTGCCAAACTGGATTTGGGATTCCAGGTCGGCGCCAGGA
The DNA here is from genome assembly GCA_035566895.1 of Binatia bacterium. Lineage (GTDB taxonomy): Bacteria > Verrucomicrobiota > Verrucomicrobiia > Limisphaerales > UBA8199 > DATMQA01. The sequence continues at coordinate 58,359 of DATMQA010000029.1, read as the reverse complement.
ATTTCAAAGTAAGAGCGGAGCGACCAGCGTAAGCTATTACTTATCAGCAAGTTGTGCTGGGTTGAACGACTTCGACTTTCAGCGTACCTTGTATAGCTATGAAAACTACTGCATTAAGTTCGACGGTTGTGTGTCTGTCCGTTTTGGCGGCAGGGGTATTGAGGGTGCCGGCGGACCAGGCGGCCAATGTCACTCGACACGAGAAAATGTTCACGGGCACGGTCTCCGCCGTGGACGCGAAAGAACACGTGCTGCAGGTGCAAGGAGTGCTCCTCCAGAAGCGCTTCCACCTTGGCGACACTTGCACTTACACGTTTCTGGCCAAAGGTTCGGGCGCCTTGGCGGATTTGCATCCGGGTCAGAAGGTCAGTATCGGTTACCAGAATGCCGAAGGCGTGCTGGTGGCGGACCGCGTCCTCCAGGAACCGTTGCGGTATGAGGGCGCAGTGAAGGCCCTCGATGCCACCAGGCACACCCTCACCGTGCATCATGGGGTGCTGGAAAAGACTTTCCGCCTCGCCGATGACTGCAAAGTCCGGCTCTATGAAAACAAATCCGGCACGCTCGCCGACGTACAGCCCGGTGAACACGTGACGGTCATTTATGAGGCGCCCAAACAGGGGGCGACGGCGTGCGAGATCGAGCAAACCAGCGCGACCTTCACCGGCACGCTCACGGCCATCGATCTGGACGAGCGGACCGTGAAGGCCAAGGGTCTTCTCGGCGGCAGGGCCTTCAATCTAGGCCATGACTGCGCCATCGTGCTTAACGGTAAACCCAACGGACATCTGCGCGACCTGCGCCCCGGAGACAAACTCACCTTGAGTTACAACGACGTGAACGGCATCAACGTCGCCAACCGCATCGCCGATACCGGTGCGTCCTCGGAAACGGTGACAGCGCAGAACGGCAGGTAAGGGCACAATCGGAAAAACAATTGGGCACGCCCCAGCCTGTGCAGAACAGGCGGACGTGCCCGTTTTCTTTTAGGGAGTAAAGTGCAGGGCGGGCCGGCAACAGGTGGTTCGGGCTGCGGGTGCCGGACTGCCGTCAGGTGAAAGGTGGCGGGGTCAGGCCAGGTTCTTTCCTCTTGGCCTCCTGAATAATCTGCAGGCTGGTTGATAGTGCCCAGAGCCAACCGATGAGAAACACGGCCATGCCAAGCAGTGCCCAGCGCAGCTCCATCCACATCTCACCGAACACGGTGAAGGGATCGGCTTGCGGCCCATGCAGCCGCGACCAATTGGTCAGGTTCCAGTAGATGAAGCGCACGCCGTAAATGCCGGTCAAGATCAGGCCGCCAATGCCCAGCACCGCCTGCCAATAGCCGACAGCACGCCCCGCTACCAGGGAACCAAAACCGGGCAGAGCGAGATTGGTGGTGAGGCACCCCCAGGCGGTCTGGCGGCTAAGCGGTTTCCGCGGGCCGAGCGCCAAAGATATCTTCATACGCTACCATCAGTGCGCCCAACGCAAACGGCAAGTTGAGCAGGAGAACGAGTTTGGTTAAGAGGCCGAACAAATAGTTGCTCTTAGGGATTTGGGCAAACGCGTGGACGATTCGCTCGATATCAAGTTGCCCGGTACCCAGTAATCCCTGGAGGCTCGAGAAAACTGTCAAAGAGGTCTTAATTCCAACGAAAATATCGACCAGGATTAAAGGCAAAAAGGCCAGCAGAAGCAGTCCGAGCATTTCGAACCAAACTCGGGTGGCCGCTTTTCGGCTTAGCTCCAGTGCCGACCAGAACTCCAGGTGCTGGTCGGCCACGAGCGGTACCGCGAAGACCCAAGCGATCATTAAGTAAATACCCGGCAAAACACAGAAACACATGCCAATAGCGCTCAAGAGCGAGCTGATCACTCCAGCCAGCATCAACTGCGCGAAGCCCTGCTTGAACCCTTCAAAGACCTCGCCAATGGCGGCAGGCTGGCCGCGAATCCGTTTCAGAAATATCCGGTACAGCCCCCCATGCAAGGGGCCGGAAAGAACCCAGTAAATAATTCCGACAAACGGATTGAGCTGGCACAAACTTATCAGCCACACCACAGCGGTCGCCCCAAAGAGCAGCCCGAAATTGGCCTTCAAGAGTGTGCCCGCTCGGGAAAGGCAACGGCCGATCTGGACCACGGGCTGCCGAGCGAGGACCTCCGTCGTCCAAACTGCCAAGTTTGCTGGTGGAGACGTTCCTCCCGCCTTCGGCAGCCGCCCGGTACTTCCGGTCAACACCTCCGCAAACTCCGGGCAAGTCGCCAGCGGCTTCCATTCCCGCGCTCCTTCCGCCAGCACCGCCGTCTGCCCATGGGCGCGCCCTTGGGTAATCCATTCACGCAACTGGTCTGCTGTGACCGGGCCATACTCCTTTTGATCCGCCCCGATGATTTTATACATAAGCGTCTGGCGGCGTTGCTCCCGCCGGCGATGCTTGTAGGGCATCCGCCGCCCCGGAGCAAGCCTCGAGCGGATACCGGAAGACCGGGAGCGCATGACATTTTGAAATGAGACGGCCGTCTCCCTGCTGCATACTCTTCACCTTCCGTTAATTCTTCATCCGCGCGAGCCGTTATCCGCGGTCTAAAGCTCCAACTTTTCGTGGCAGGCCCTTCATGTTCTTTTGTGTTCTTTTGTGTTCTTTTGTGGCAATCAATCCCCATGCACCTGGCGCATCTCCGGCTTCGCGACTTCCGCAATTATGGGCGGTTGGATGCCGATTTTGCGGCGGGTTTTCACTTGCTGCTGGGCGATAACGCGCAGGGCAAGACCAATATCCTCGAGGCCCTCTATTTGGTTGCGACCTTGCGGTCGTTTCGCGGTGTCGGCGGCGCGCAGATGATTCGGCACGGGCAAAAGGGGTATTTTGTCGGCAGCCAAATCGTCGGCCTGGGCCAGCATGAGACCAAAATGTATTGGTCGGTCCAGGAGCGCAGCCTCAATCTGGATGGCCGCCCGGTGCGCAAGCTCACCGAATACCTGGGGGTGCTGCGCACCGTGGTCTTTTGCACGGAAGATTTGCTGCTCATCAAAGGGCCGGGCCGCGGCCGGCGGCGTTTCCTGGACCTGCTGCTGTCGCAAACGCACCCGGGTTATCTGCCGCTGTTGCAGCGCTACACCCAGGCCTTGCGCTCGCGCAATGCGCTGTTGAAGCAATCCATGCTCGACCCGATGGCGCTGGACGGCTTCTCCCGCGAATTGGTGAGCGCCGGCCAGGAAATCATCCGCCTGCGCCGCGAGCTGGCCCCCAGGTTCTCGCCCCTGGCCTCACTGGCTTACCAGCGCATTGCCAGCGACGCGGAGCAATTTCGCCTTGAATACGCGCCGAGCGTGAAGGGGGATTTCACCGTTGAACTGGCGCAATCCCGAGCGCGCGAGCGGACCTATCGCACGACCCTCATCGGGCCGCACCGGGACGATTTGCAACTGCTGCTCAATGACCGCTCCGCTGCGCAGTTTGGGAGCGAAGGCCAGAAGCGCACCCTGGCCATCGCGCTCAAGATGGCCCAGGCGGAGCACCTCACCGCGTTGTACGGCGCGCCGCCGGTGCTGCTCATCGACGACATCATGGGCGAACTCGACGCCAAACGGCGGAGCGGCTTTTTGCCGTTGCTGGAGCAGGCGCACCGGGCGCGAGGGCAGGCCTTCATGACGGCCACGGAGGAGAACTGGCCGGCAGAGCAGGCACAGGAGGCGCAGCGGTGGATGGTGATGGGAGGAACGCTAAAGAAGGACTAGGGAAGCAGCGCCGGTTCTTAAATCCTGGTTTTCCTCTTTTCCGACCTCCCGCCTCGTTGCTACCTTGCCGCATGCGAATTTTATCCGGCATCCAGCCTTCGGGCGCGCTGCACCTGGGGAATTATTTTGGGATGATGAAGCCCTCCCTCGATCTGCAGGACAAGGGCGAGGCGTTTTATTTCATCGCCAATTACCATTCGATGACTTCGCTGTTTGATCCCGCTGAGCGGCGCCAAAACACGTTGGATGCGGCCCTGGATTTTCTGGCCTGTGGGCTGGACCCGAAGAAAACGGTTTTCTTCCGTCAATCGGACGTGCCGGAAGTGACGGAACTCACCTGGATTCTGACCTCGGTCACGCCGATGGGATTGCTGGAGCGGTGCACGAGCTACAAAGATAAGGTCGCCAAGGGTATTTCGCCATATCACGGGCTGTTCGCCTACCCGGTGCTGATGGCGGCCGACATCCTGATTTACGACTCGAATATTGTGCCGGTGGGGCTCGATCAAAAACAGCACGTCGAGGTGACCCGTGATATCGCCGTCAAATTCAATGAGCAGTATGGCCAGACCTTCGTGATTCCTGAGCCGCAGATTCGGTCCGAGGTCGCCAAAGTGCCCGGGCTGGACGGGGAGAAGATGAGCAAAAGCTACGGCAATACCATCGAGATCTTCGGCGAGGAAAAGGCGCTACGCAAAAAAATCATGAGCATCAAAATGGACAGCCGCACCCCGCAAGAGCCCAAGCCGGACGCCGACCAGAACCTGGCGATCCAATTGTTAAACCTGGTGGCCCCAGCCGGCACGGCAAAGGATTTTGAGGAACGTTTGCGCGCGGGTGGACTGGGTTATGGCGATTTGAAGAAGGCGCTGTTCGAGCACTACTGGAATTATTTCTCGGCCGCGCGAGCCAAACGGGCCGAGCTGGCAGCCAACCTGGGTTATGTCGAAAAGGTCCTGGCCGATGGTGCGGCGAGAGCGCGCAGCCTGGCGCAGAAGGTCTTGCAGCGGGCCAGGAAGGCGAGCGGGCTGGACTGAGACAAGGAAATGACACGGTCACGGGTGACCAACTGCTCGTCAACCGTCACCCGTCGCTTGTCACCCTCCTAAAATGCAGGGGCTGGTGGCGCCAAGTTCCGGTTGCACGGCGTGGTTACTGCCACCAGCCCCCAACTTTACAACCAACCACAACCATAATGTAGCAGTTGCTACTCTCGCTTTTACTCCCGTTCCAGGGTTTGCCAACTGTGCGTTTGGATGCACACCCCCCAATTGAGGAGACGAGTTCAGGGGTGGCGGGTGACGAGGAGCTTGTCACCCCGTCACTCGTCACCCGCCACCCATCACTTCCTTTCATGCTGCAAGAGCCAGTCGTAAACTTCCGGGTTTTTGTAGGTCTCCGTCCAGCAGTCGTGCTGCGCCTCGGGATACACCGTGAGTTTCACTTCCGACACCCCGAATTTCTTCAGTAGCTCGACCATGCGCTGGGATTCCTGCACCGGGACTACCGGGTCTTTGGCGCCGTGGAACGCCCAAACGGCCAGAGCCTTCAAAGCGTCTGGCTTGTCGTGGCTGGAAACGAAAAGGGTGATGAGGTCGCCTCCTCCGCAGATGGGCACGATGGCCGCGAATTTCTCCGGGTGGGCCAGACCCAGGCTCCAGGCCCCGTAACCGCCCATGCTCAGGCCGGTCAGGTAAACCCGACGCGTATCGACGGCGTAATGGCTCATTATATCGTCGAGCAAGGCCAGCAAGGTGTCGTTGGACCAGAGTTGACCGTCGGGGCACTGCGGCGAGACCACAATAAACGGGAAATCAGGATGTTCGGCGACGTATTTAGGGGGCCCGTGGGTGGCGACCTTCCAGACATCCGTGCCACGCTCGCCAATGCCGTGCAGGAAGAGCAGCAGCGGCCAGCGCTTCGCAGATTTCGCTTCATAGTCTTTGGGCAGGAACAACAGGTAATTGACGTCGAGATGCTGAGTCTTCTGGAGCTTGAATGTTTTAGCCATTTGCATAGGCGGCTGGTTTGAAGTGACGGCCGCTTTGGTTGAGGTGCAAGCAGTCAGCGTGAACAACGCTGCGGCGCCGGTTGAGAGGATTTGTCGCATCGCAGTTTTCTTTCAGTTCTACATCAGCTTTAGCTTTGGCAAATCCTGGGAGTCCACCAGGCCGACTGGTTCGTTCTTGGCATTGACGACGATCAAATCGTCGATGTTGCGCTCGTTGAATATCTTGAGAGCCTCAGCCGCCAGGGCGTTGTCGCGGATGCAAATCGGGCGAGCGGTCATGACTTGCTTAAGTGGCCGGGTCAACAGGTTGTCATCGTCGGCCATGCGGCGGCGAAAATCGCCATCGGTGAAGACCCCGACCAGCTTGCCGCGAGCGTTCACCACACTCAAGCTGCCGGATTTGGATTGGGTCATCACCATCAGGGCTTCTTTGACGGTGAGGTTCTCCCCGGCGACGGCGTTGCGCGAGCCGGTTCGCATGATTTCGCTCACCCGCAAGAGCATCGCCCGGCCAATCGCGCCGGAAGGATGCAGCCGGGCAAAATCCTGCCGCTTGAAACCGCGCGCCTGCAACACGGCCATCGCCAAAGCGTCGCCCAGGACGAGCATGGCGGTGGTGCTGGCGGTCGGGGCCAGGTTGAACGGGCAGGCTTCTTTGGGCACGCGGACGTTGAGGACGAGATCGCTGTGGTGGGCCAGGGAGGATTTGAGCGCGCCGGTCATGGCGATGATTTTTACCGAAAATCGTTTCAGGGCGGGAAGGAGATTCAGCAATTCTTCAGACTCACCGGAATAGCTCAGCGCGAGGATGGCGTCGCCGTCGTTGACGATGCCCAGATCGCCGTGGAGCGCATCGACACTGTTGAGCACGACGCTGGTCGAGCCGGTGCTGGTGAGCGTGGCGGCGATTTTATGCCCCACATTGCCGGATTTGCCGATGCCGACGACGACGATTTTGCCGCGCTGGCGCAAGGTCTGGACGACCAGTTCGACCGCCGCGCTGAACGCGCCGTCCAATTGCGCGCGCACGGCTTTCAACGCGGCCAACTCGATGGAGAAGACTTTCCGGGCCTGGGCCAGGTGATTCACGAGGGCAGGATGGGGGCAGGAATCGTGCGATTCAACCTGAAAGAATCGGCCTTGCGCTGCGCGCTACGGAGGCGGCTACTCGGTATTGGGAAAGCTCCCCAGCACTTTGACGAAGTTGCAGTGCTCGCCCAGATGGCCGAGGGCATTTTCCACTTTGCGATCCTGCACGTGGCCGTCGCAGTCGATGAAGAAGAAGTATTCCCAGGCTTTCCGTTTGCTGGGCCGGGACTCGATCTTGGTCATGTTGATGCGGTATTTGCGAAACGCGGACAGGGCGCTATAAAGCGCGCCGACGCGGTCAAAGATGCTGATCATGATGCTGGTGCGGTCGTGGCCGGTGGGCGGACTGCACTGCCGGCCCAGCACCAGAAACCGAGTCGCGTTGGCGGCGTTGTCCTGGATGTCATACTCCAGCACGTCCAGATCGTATTTCTCGGCCGCGAGCAGGCCGGCAATGGCGGCGGTGGACTTCTCGCGCGCTGCCAGTTCGGCCGACCGGGCATTGGAGGAGGTCTCGATGATTTCGGCCCGCGGCAGGTTATTTTGGACCCAGAGCCGGCATTGGCCGAGGGACTGCGGATGAGCGAAGAGTTTCTTGATTTGCGAACGCGGACTATTGCTCAGCAAGCAATGCTGCACGGGCAGGACGATTTGCGCCACAATCTTCAGGTCGCTATCGACGAACATGTCCAGGGTATGAGTCACTACTCCTTCGGTCGAATTCTCGACCGGGACCACGCCATAGTCCGCGCGCCCCTTGCTGACCTCAGTGAAGACGTCGCTAATAGTCTTGAGCGGACAGTAGCGGAGGCTTGCTCCGAAGCGGCGGATGGCGGCCTGATGGGTGAACGTCGCTTCGGGCCCGAGATAGGCGATTTGCATGGATTTTTCCAGCGAGAGGGCGCTGGACATGATCTCGCGGTAAATGGCCTTCAGCGAGTCATTCGTGATCGGCCCCGAGTTGACCCGGCAAATCCGGTTGAACACAGCTCGTTCCCGGTGCGGGGCATAGATTTCGGCTCCCGCCTTACGCTTGATTTCGCCGATGGCCAGTACGTGCCGGGTCCGCTCGTTGAGGAGTTTGACGATTTGGGCGTCGAGCCGGTCAATCGCCTTGCGATGTTCTGGGATGTTCATCCGAGGAAGAATAGAGTGATGGAGTGATGGAGTGGTGGATTGATGGAGCGCCGAAACGTAGGAGCATGCGCTCCGCCTCGGCCGCTACGCTCTGCTGTGTTCATTTGGGTCGCTCGTGGGCTCGGGAGCGCTTGCCTGCGCGTCGGCGGTGGGCTGCTCGCGCGCTGGCTCGGGCGGTTCGCTGGGCAGGTTCAGTTGCTCAGGCGGCACGGTGGCTAGGCCGGCCTCGGCGGTAGCAAGTGTCTCAGGCTTTTGGATGACTACGCGGCGCAATTCGTCGGCGGCCGGCAAATCTTCCAGGCAGCGCAGGCCGAAGTATTCCAGGAACAGCGAGGTCGTGCCATAATTCATCGGCCGGCCCACCACCTCCGCTCGGCCCAGTTGCTCGACCAATCCGCGCTCAAGCAAGGTTTGCATCACACCGTCCACTGCCACGCCCCTGACCTGTTCGATCTCGGCGCGCGTAATCGGCTGGCGGTAAGCGATAATGGCCAGGGTCTCCAGTCCGGGCTGGGACAGCCGCGGCGGCCGAGCCCGGTGACCCACCAGCGCCTTGAGCCACGCGCCGTATTCGGGCTGGGTGACGAATTGCCAGGCCCCGGCCACGCACACCAGGCGGAAGCTGCGAGCCGCCGTTTCGTGGTCGCGCGCCAATTCCTCCAGCGAGGCGGTCAGTTGCTCCTCCTTGACCTTTTTCAATCCCCGGGCGGTCTCATCTCCTTCCGCGTGCTCGACCGCGCCGGCAAAGACCTCGCGGAGTTCTTTGAGGCTCAGCGGTTTTTGCGCCGAGAAGAGAATAGCTTCCAGGATGTATTTCAGGTCCATGCGACTAATTTAGATTTCACGGGGCGCGTGGGTTCGGCTGGGCAAGTTCGGGGGCAGTCTCCGGCGTGGGGGAGTTCGTGGCGGCAGGCTCGGCGCGGCAGATTTCGATTTCGCCAAAAGCCTCGCGCTGCACCGCGATGAGTTGCTTGAGGCGGATGAGTTCGAGTAACGCCAGGAAAGTCACCACCACCTCGGAGCGGCTGGTGACGCCGGCGAATAGCTCGGAGAAGCGCAGGCCGGACTGCTCACCGACCGCGCGCATGAGCTGTTCGATTTTTTCGCTGACGCTCCATTTATCCTCAAAAATATCGCGTTGGTCGGCGCGCTGGGTAAAGCGCTGGAGCACGCTGTTGACCGCGTTGAGCAGGTCAAACAGGGAGGCCTCGTTCCGCCGAGGCGGTTCCGCCTCGAACTCGAGTTTGCCCGGCGCGCGGGGAAAGATTTGCTCCTGGCGGGCCTCGAGCATCGCGAGTTGGGCAGCGGCGTCCTTGAATTTCTTGTACTCGACCAACTGCCGGATTAGTTCCCACCGCGGGTCTTCGCCCTCATCCTCGCCTTCGACTTGCACCTGCTGGTCCACGGGCAGCAATTCGCGGCTTTTGATATACATGAGCGTGGCTGCCATCACCAGGAACTCCCCGGCGATTTCCAGGTCCAGTAAGCGCATCGTCTCAATGTATTCGATAAATTGCGTGGCCAACTCCGTCAGGTTGACCTCGTAGATATCGACCTCCTCCTTCTTGATGAGATAAAGGAGTAAATCAAGCGGCCCTTCAAAGACCTCGAATTTTACCTTATATTCAGCCATCGTAACCGGGACCGACCATCTTACGCACGCGGCAAAGGCTTGGCAACGGCAGACAAGGTTCAGAACAGGGTATATATGAACGGGGCCAGGCCGGTGCCGGACAGCAGGACCAGCAACCCGAGCACCAATAGCGCCACCACCAGCGGCAGCAGCCACCATTTCTTGTTCTCTTTCATGAAGCCCCAGATCTCCCGCAGGAAGCCGCCGCGGCCCTCCTGCGCCGCGGCGCGCTCGAATTCGCTTTGTTTTGGTTCGCTCATAATGGTGCTCACTGATGGGTCACTGGTAATCGCTGATGGGTGATTCCTAAATTCCTTAACACCCGCACGGTTGAGGGTGCTTTGTTTAACGTGTAAAAATGAATGCCCGGCGCCCCGGCGCGCAGCAACTCCTCGCATTGGCGGGTCGCGTATTCGACCCCGAAGTCCGCCACGGCGGCATCATCCTCGCCCAGCTCGTCGAGCCTGGCTCCCAGCGCGGCCGGAATCCGCGCGCCGCATAGCGCCGTGAAACGTTTGATTTGCGACCCGCTCAGGATGGGAACAATGCCCGGCACCAGTGGGACCTTCAGCCCGTGGTGACCGCTCATCTGGTCGCGGAACTCGAAGTAATCCGCATTGTCAAAAAACAATTGGGTGAGCACGAAATCCGCGCCGGCCTCGACTTTCTGCTTCAAATAAGTCCAGTCCACATGTTTGCCTTCTTTGCAGGCGATGTGACCTTCGGGAAAGCCAGCCACCCCAATACAGAAATCTCCCTGCTCGCGGATAAAACTCACCAGTTCATTGGAAAACTCGAATCCGCCTGGTGTGGGCTGGAATTCGCCGCCGCCGGGCGGGTCGCCACGCAACGCGAGCACGTTCTGAACGCCGAGCGCCCGAATCTGGGCCAACAGTTCGCGGATTTGTTCCTTCGTCGCGCAAACACAAGTCAAGTGGGCCACCGCGGTGAGACCGTGCTGCCGTTGGATACGATCCACAATCATCAGGGTCTTCTCGCGCGTACTGCCCCCGGCGCCATAGGTGACCGAGCAATAATCCGGCCCGGCCTGCAGCAACGCCGGGATGGTCTTTTCCAGCAGGTTGCGCTCGCCCTCCTCGGTCTTGGGCGGAAAAAACTCAAACGAAATCACCGGCCGGCGCGCGGCCCGTCCGGCGGCGTAAATCTCTCGAACAAACTGCATAAGCGGTCAGCATGCCCGAAACGCCGGAAAAATCCAATCGCCAAAAACGTTGAGCTGTTAACGAGTTAAATAGGCTAAAAGAGTTAAAGCAGTTAAATGAGGCTGGCGAGGTCGTCCGAGTCGCGCGATTTCCTCCTGCCTCACAGATGGACCCTCGTTTAACTTAATTACCTCATTTAACTCATTTAACCGTACTCGCCACATTCTGCGGCTGCCTTGGAGGAAGCAGCGCACGTTTTCGACCGCAATTTTCAGCAGGCGCGCCCGGGCGGCCCCCGTGCCCCACGCCAGATGGGGCGTGATAATGCAATTCCTGGCGTTTAAGAGCGGGTTGTCCGCCGGGGGCGGTTCCGCCGACAGCACATCCAGCCCTGCGCCGGCGAGCTGGCCGGCATTCAAGGCGTCCGCCAGGGCCTGCTCGTCCACCAACGGCCCACGACTGGTGTTGAGCAAAAACGCGGTCGGCTTCATCCACAACAGGCGCTCGGCATTGACCAGGTTCCGGGTCTGCGCGGTCAGCGGGCAGTGCAGGCTCACCACGTCGCTTTCTCGGAACACCATTTGCAGCTCGACCAGCCGAATAAAGGCCGGCACGCTTTTCGGATGCGGCGTGCAAGCGAGGACTTTCATCCCAAAAGCGGCTGCCAGCTCGGCCACGGCCAATCCGATACGACCCAGCCCTACGATGCCCATCGTCAGGCCGTCCAACTCCACCAGCGGGTAGTCCCAGTAGCACCAGTCCGGACTTCGGGTCCAGCGGCCTTCACGCACCGTCCGGGCGTGGTGCCCGGCCTGTTGCGTCATCTCCAGCAGCAGGGCCAGCGTCGTCTGCGCGACCGAGCGGGTGCCATAGGCGGGAACGTTCGTGACGGGAATGCCCCGTTCGCGCGCGGCGGCCAGATCCACGATGTTGGTGCCGGTCGCCACCACTCCGATATACCTCAGCTCGGGGAGACGCTGGATGTGCTCGCCATTCAGGACGGTTTTGTTTGTCAGGAGAATCTCAGCATCTTTTGCGCGGGCCAACACCTCGGCAGGTGGCGTCCGGTCATAAATCACACACGGTCCAAGCGAGGTGAGCTCGTCCCAGCTCAGATCGCCAGGGTTGAGAGTAAAGCCATCCAGAACGACAATCTTCGAGGTCATGGTTTGCAGGACATCTCCGAAAGTCTAGCCGCTCGAAGCGCCCCGCTGCAACCGAACAGTCCTTCTGTTCTTCTTGAGGCACGGTGCACTCTTGAACTCCATCCCTTGCCTGATACCCTTCGCTCATGAATCCAGCCCCATGCCCGGTCTTTGTCGGCGGAGAATGGAATCGTCTCGCCAATCTCGCCACCACGCCCGTTCACAATCCTTCGACCGGTGAGATCATCGCCGAAACACCAATGTGCACGGCCAAACACGTGGACCAGGCGGTGGAAGCCGCTGCCGCCGCCTTCCCGGCCTGGTGGGAGACCCCGCCGACTGACCGTGCCCGCATCCTGTTTCGTTTTAAATCGCTGCTGGAGGAAAACTTCGAGGAACTCGTCCGCTGCAATACTCGCGAGCACGGCAAGACGCTCGTCGAGTCGCGCGGAGACGTCAAACGTGGCATCGAAATGGTTGAGTTTGCCTGCGGCGTACCTTCGCTTCTCATGGGCGAGGCGCTTGAGAACATCGCGCGCGGCATTGATTGCGACAGCGTCCGCCAGCCGCTCGGGGTCTGCGCCGGCATCACGCCGTTCAATTTCCCCTGCATGGTGCCGCTCTGGATGTACCCTGTAGCGCTGGCCTGCGGCAACACGTTTGTCCTCAAGCCCAGCGAAAAAGTCCCACTGACTTCCATCAAAGTCGTGGAGTTGTTGGAGAAAGCCGGCTTGCCCAAAGGTGTGCTCAACCTCGTCCACGGCGGTCGTGAATGCGTCGATGCCCTGCTGACTCGTCCGAAGGTAAGGGCGATTTCCTTTGTCGGCTCGACCCCCATTGCCCGTTACATCTACGAAACCGGCACCAAACACGGCAAACGAGTCCAGTCCAACGGCGGTGCAAAAAACTTCATCCTGCTCATGCCCGATGCCGATGTGGACAACTCCGTCCGCGGCGTCATCGAAGCGGCCTTCGGCTGCGCCGGCGAACGCTGCATGGCGGGTTCCACCGCCGTCGCCGTCGGGGACGCTGCCAGAAAGGTCCTGCCTCCGCTGGTCGAAGCTGCACGCCGTATCAAAGTGGGTCCCACCGATCGCGAACCGCAGCCCGATATGGGACCCATCATCACCCGGCAACATTGCGACCGGGTTGCCCAACTCATCGAAACCGGCGCGAAAGAGGGCGCCCGGGTCGCCGCTGACGGCCGCGGCGTGAAGGTCGATTCTGCGCCCCAGGGTTTTTTCCTCGGCGCAACCATTCTCGATCAGGTCCAGCCCAGCATGACGGTCGCGCGTGAAGAAGTCTTCGGCCCAGTGCTCAACGTGATGCACATGGAAGATCTGGACGCCGCGATCGAACTAGCGAACCGTTCGCCCTACGGCAATGGCGCCTCGATCTTCACCTGCTCCGGGAAGGCAGCGCGCGAATTTAAACACCGCATCAAGTGCGGCATGGTTGGCATCAACGTAGGCGTGCCCGCCTCGATGGCCTGGTTTCCGTTCAACGGCTGGAACGAGTCCTTTTTTGGCGACCTCCATATGCAGGGCAAAGAAGGCGTCCAATTCTTTACGCAACTGAAAGTGACCATGAGCCGCTGGTTCAGTTACGGCGAAGGCGACGTCTGGTATCGGGAACCCAGTGCGCGCCGGTAAGCGCCAAATCGTGTGCGGTTTCCGCCGTTTGACCGCCCTCGTTCGGCAGCTCAAAAAGCCTTTGTTTCCTTCGGTTGCTTCTGTTCAACTAAATGGATACGGCTAAGACCCGAACGCCTGCTCTCCGTCAGTCTGCATTGTCAGCGCGTGACGACCCGGTCTCAGTCTGCTCTGTGATTGTTTGACGAAATGAGGCGAATGCCTCAATCTTCGCGCCCATGAGATTGTTTAGAATATGGTTGGTCCTGGCCGCGGCTGCTACGGCGGTGCCGGCCCAAACAAACACCACCGGCAAAACCGACGCTTACGGCATCAGTGGCGCCGGCGCCGGGGTGCCGGGGCCGACAAACTCCACGGATTTCATCGACCTCTATTTTTTCAGAGGGGATGACACGAATGCCTCGCCGCTGGCGCGACCGAATGGGTCGTGGTCGGTCCGCCGGGTGTCGTTGCAGGACTGCATCCAATTGGCGTTGCAGCACAACCTCGACCTTCAAATTGACAGGTATAACCCGGAAATCTCGCTCTATAACCTGCGGGCAAACTATGGGGATTATGACCCGACCTGGACGATCTCGGGCCAGCATGATCACAACGAATCCGGCACGCAAGTGCTCGGCGGCAATTTTACGATTGCCGGCTCGGTGTCTGACGATAACAGTTTCGCCTCGACGGTGAGCGGGTCGCTGCCGTGGGGGACCACGTACAATTTCGGAACGCTCCCCAGCCCGATCAAGGACACTTACGGGCCGGGCCTGAACAACGCGTTTGGGTCGGTGGGCCTGACCATGAGCCAACCGTTGCTGAAGAATTTCTGGATTAACACGACGCGTTTAAACATCCGGGTAGCCAAGAACCGGCTGAAATACACGGAGCAAGCCCTCCGGTTGCAGATCATGCAGACGGTCACGACGCTGGAGCAGGCGTATTACGATCTCATTTACAATCGGGAAAACGTGATTGTGCAGCAGAAAGCCGTGGAGCTGGCCGAACGGCTGGTGGCGGAGAACAAGAAGCGCCTGGAGGTGGGGGCGCTGGCGCCGCTGGACCTGCAATCGGCGGAAGCGCAGGCGGCGTCGAGCCGGGCGGCGGTGATCCAGGCCAAGAATCAGTTGGGGACACAGGACCGGCTGGTCAAACAGTTGCTAACCGACCGTTACCTGGAGTGGGCGAACGTGGTGCTGGATCCGTCCGGCACGCTGGCGGCGCCGCCGCCGGTGCTGAACCTGCAGGACAGTTGGAGCCAAGGGCTGGCGATGAGGCCGGAGCTGCTGCAGGCCAAAATGGACGTCGAGAAGCAGGGCATTCAGTTGAAATACGACCACAACCAGATTTTTCCGGAATTGGATGCGTTTGGCACGTTTGGCTACAACGGCGCCGGCCCGCAATTCAGCGACGCCCTGGACAACATACGGTCCATGACCTCAAAGTTTTACACCTACGGCGGCCGGATTAGCATACCGCTGTCGGACACGCGCACGCGCAATACTTACAAGGCCGACAAAGTGACCATGCAGCAACTCGTGCTGACGCTCAAAAAGCTGGAAGAGACTGTCATGGTCCAGATCGATAATGACATCGGCTCCGTGCGCGCCGGCTACGACCAGGTGCAGGCGACCCGCACCGCCCGTCAGTACCAGGAGTCTGCGCTGGACGCCGAGCAAAAGAAGCTCGAAAGCGGCAAGAGCACCACTTATAACGTGTTGTTGGTGCAACGCGACCTTACCACTGCCCGCGGCAATGAAATCCAGGCGCTGGACACGTACAACAAGAGCCTCTCCCAGCTCAGCCTCGATGAAGGGTCGACTCTCCGCCGGCTGGGGATCAATTACGAGGTGAAATAGGAAGACCAGCCGAGCGCGCTTGTAGCCGCCGACGTGAGGAGGCGGAGAGTCGAGCCCGAGAACGTGTTTGGAAATTGTAGCAGCCGACGTAAGGAGGCTCAAACTCCCGGCATTTTTCGTATTGATCAGAGCATTACGTCGGCTGCTACAATTTTAAAACACGTTCTAAGTTAGTAATCCCACTTCCAATAAACCTCATACACATCCACCCGGCCGCCAGGGAACCAGGAGTTGGCGGGAAACAGGAAGGTGCGGGTGGCGCGCTCATACTGGAGGGTGCCCGGTTTCTCTGGCTGGTTGGGGTCGTAGATGACGAACTGCAGGCCCTGGTCGGTTTCTTTCACATCAAAGATGACCACCGCGTGATTGATGGTGAGCTGCGGGAATCGGACGAGATGAACGATCAGCGGATGGTTAGGGGTGAGATGCGCCTGGAGCCGTTCGGCCATCCGCTGTTGCTGGTGACGCGTGAACGGTGAAACCATCCGCCAGTTGCCGCGCTGGGAGTAAGATTGCCAGGCGCCGCCGCATCCGGCCTTCAAGAGTTTCTCCTGTGCGTCGCTGAAGGCGCGCAAATCCGCATAACCCGGGATGACGATGCGCCGTGTTTCCGGCAAGGGCCGGCGCGGATTAACCGAGACAACCCGGCGAATCAACCGGCGATAGGTGGCCTCAGTGGCCCTCGGCAGCTCGGGAGCGAACCGGGCGTTCTCGAAGAACTGCCGGGCGGACCGCGCCACGACAAAACAATGCAGCGTGTAGGTGGGTTTGGGTTCGCGGCGGTGCGTGGTCCATTTGCCGGCGGCATCGTAATGATATTCCCAGACCAGCTCGTTCGGGTAGGCGAAAGTATCTTTCTGGAAATCGAAGCCGCGGGCGTCGGGGGTCGCCGCGAAGTGCGGCGTGGCGCACCCGCAGAGGCCGGCCAGGAGAAGAACGCCGAATGCCGGAAGAGACAGGGAGCAACTACCCTGCTCGCCTCCACGTTTCGACCCTTTCGTTTCGCGCCTCAGAGCGTGTTTTAAATTTGTAGCAGCCGACGTAACGAGGCTCTGATCTCTACTAAAGATGCCTGAAATTTCAGCCTCCTTGCTTCGGCTGCTACAATCGGATTGATTTTTTAAACGCGCTCTCATCATTCCTGCTTGCGGCACAACCTATCGGTGCATTACGTAAGTGGCAATGCTCTACGATTGTTGGCGGCAAATCGCGCGGGCTCACCCGGACGAAATCGCCCTGAAAGATTTGGCCGAGGGCCGCGCATGGACTTTTGCCCAACTCGAGGCGGCCGTTGAACACGGTGCTCGCCCCCTTCAGACTGTCGCTTTTCCTCAGGCGAACTCCGCGGAATTCATTATCGCTGTGCTCCGCGCGTGGCAGGCGGGGCAGGTGGTCTGTCCTCTCGAACCCGGCCAGCCGGCCCCGGCGCTCGCCGGGGAATTGCCGGTAGGTATCGTCCACCTTAAGACGACTTCCGCAACGACCGGCACGCCACGGCTGGTGGCTTTCACCGCCCCCCAATTAATGGCCGACGCCCAAAACATCGTCCAGACGATGGGTCTGCGGCCGGACTGGCCGAATCTCGGGTTAATTTCTCTGGCGCACTCCTACGGTTTTTCAAACCTGGTTTTGCCGCTGCTGCTGCACGGCATCCCTTTGAGCCTGGCGGGTGCGACTCTGCCGGAGGCTTTGCGCCGCGCCGCCACCAGCGAATCGGCCGTGACCCTCGCCGCCGTGCCGGCCTTGTGGCGAACCTGGCAGGACGCCGACGCCATCCCGCCCAATGTCCGTTTGGCGATTTCCGCCGGCGCTCCTCTCCCGCTGGCTCTCGAACAAAGTGTCTTCGCGAAACAAAACCTCAAGATCCACAATTTTTACGGCAGCAGCGAATGCGGTGGCATTGCCTATGACGCGACCGACCGCCCCCGTGCGGACGCCGCCCGCGCCGGCGCACCTTTATCCAACGTGTCGGTTTCGGTTGCCGAAGATGGCTGTCTCGAGGTGCGCAGCCGGGCCGTGGCGCAAGGTTATTGGCCGGACCCCAACCCCGCGTTGCGAGACGGCGTTTTCCGCACCAGCGACCTCGGCGAAATCTGCGGTGGGCTGGTTTATGTGCGTGGGCGGGCCAGCGATCAGATCAATGTGGCCGGCCGCAAAGTCGCGCCCGAGGCGATCGAACGGGTGCTGGCGGCGCACCCGGACGTTCGGGAGTGCCTGGCCTTCGGGATTCCCAGCGCCGACCCGCACCGCGGCGAGACCATCGTCGCGTGTGTGGCGGGGGAGCTGCAGGGAAGGAGCGAGTCCCTGAAACAATTCGCGATGACGAAGCTGGCGCCGTGGCAAGTGCCGAGGGAATGGTGGTTCGTGGATTCCCTGGCCGTCAACCATCGCGGCAAGCTTTCCCGCGCCCAATGGCGGATGCGTTATCTCGAGCAGACCGCCAAGCGGTAGTTTTTAATTCTTCTCACCCGCTTTGGCCAGCGATTCGGGAGCGATGAGCTTCAATGCCTCAGTCGCTGCTTTGCGCACCTCCTGATCCGTGTCCCGGCGGACCGCTTCGGCCAGGGCCGGAAGCACCGACTCCTTTTCGGTTCCTTCGTAAGGAATCAGTCCAAGCGAGAGACAGGCCACTTGCCGCAGCACGGGGTTTTCCTGTTTCAAAACGCTCACCAGAATCGGGATCGTCGCCTTGTCGTAACATTTGTCATTGATGAGCGTCAGCGCGGTCCACATCCGCACCTCCGGGTCAGTGTCCTTGAGGGCATTGCGCAGCGCCGGCACGGCTTCCCCCGCCTCCGGGCCTAGCGAATGCAAGGCGCTGGCGGCTCGCCGGCGTTCGACCGGGTCCGGCGCCTTGAGTGAATCAAGAAGCTGCGCCAGGCTCTGCGTTCCGGGTTCAGCGGGAGGTGGTTGGGTTGGTGGGTTGCCGGTGGAAGAATCGGCGGCGGTTTTGGGAAGTATGGCCTTCCCGAGCGTGGCCGCCGGGGCTGCTTTGTTGGCCACCAGCGAAAAGTCGGGAACGGGCTCCAGGTGCCGGTCCGAGCCCGGATGCTGGTTATGAAAGAATTTCCATCCGATGAATATCAAAGCCGCCAGGGCCGTGAGCCCTCCCAGACCGGCCACGGCCACGGAAATCAGGCGTTCGGTTTTCGCAGCCGGTTTGGGCAACGGCGCAAAGTTGGCTTGCGGAGCAGGGGTCCCCCTCGAAAATGGAGCCCCGGCCAGCGCGAGCTGGGCCACGGGTGCAGCGGCGCGGGCGGGCGCCCGAGTGGCGTTGGACGGCGCCGCGGGCGCGGGTGGCCCGGTGAGCGCCGCAGATTCAGCCAGCCCCGCGCCCGCTTTCGCGGCCGCGGCGGATTCGTCAGTCAGGAAAAACTGCGCCGGCACACTGGCGAAACTGACTCGATCCTTATCCTGAAGCCTGGCTTCAGTGAGACTTTGGCCATTGACGAGCGTTCCGTTGGTCGAGTTTAAATCCTTGAGATAAAAGTCGCTATTTTTGCGAATGATCTTCGCATGAACCAGCGAAATGGAAGAATCGTCGATCACAATCCCATTGCCCTTCATCCTTCCGATGGTGATGATCTCATCCTGCAACACGTGCGAGACTGGCGGCAAACCAGCAATCTGAATCGTCAACGTGGGCATATGATCGTTCGAGTGCTTAGGATAACTTACCAAAATAAGGGATAAGCGCAATGGATTTCGCAGCACCATTTTGCTTGGCCTCGTATGCTATTGATTAAGGATCTCAGGAAAACGATCCAATCCGCCCAACCAAACCTCACTACTGCAGCCGATAGAACTGACTGTCCGTGGCAGCAGTCCCGAGGGGCACTTGCCATTGGCCATTCGACTGCACCGGCACATTGGTGGCAGGGACCCACGCCACCGGAGGCATCAGATTCGTCGCGGTGAACAGGGTGAACACGCCGGCGTCGGTTGACCAGGATAAGAACGGGTCGCTCCCGGAGACAGAAATCGAAAGCGTCGGGCGAGGGTTCACGACCGAGTAACTGGCGAAGGTGGTATTCGAGACCACTGTCATCCAGCTCGCCCGAACCCAATTCGAGGAGCGCGTTCCATTGGCGATGCGCGCCTCGTCCATCGTGCCGTTGAAGTAAAAACTGGAATTGGTGAAACGGCCAAGATTGACGTCGGCCTGATTCGCAAACCCTGAGACGACGAGGCTGGAGCTACCTAGGTCAGTACCATCGACGAAGAACTCCACCGTGCCAGCGCTGCGATTGACCGAAGTGCTGACCAGATGCCACTGGCCAAAACTCACCGAGTTGGTCGCCGTGGTGGACTCATTGCCGTTGACGCCGTCTCCGCTGGCGAAGTCCACCACTTTGTTGGTGGTTTGGTATGCATCGATGAATAAGGCGAATCCATTGGAGCTATAACCGCCGCGCTGATTGGCCCAGAGGGTTTGAATACTGCCGGCGGCGGGAGCAACGTTGACCCAGGCCGATAGGGTAAACGCGTTCCCGAGGTTGATCGGCCCTCCATCGAGGAACTCCGAGGCGCCGTTGAAGGCAGCGCCTTTGCCGATGAGGCCGGTGGTAGAAGCCGCCGCGACTCCGGAGAGCGCCGGGTGTTGTTGCGCGCTGTCGAGATACGGAAATCCGCCCTCCTTGAGGTGATAAACAACGTAATAATTGGGCGACCAGACCGCCCCATTCGTTGTCCACGTCGGCGGGTTGGTCTCGGTCGGATTGTCCCAGTACATCCACATGAACGTGTTGGTGCCGGACAACTGCGGCAGGCTGACCCACACGGTCGCGGTCCCGTTGGTGTTCCACTCATCAATCTCGTGCGGGATGCAAAATAAACCGCCGCTATCGGTGAACCGGAGGTCGCCGCCGGTGGGCGAGGCAAATTGGCGGTAGGAAAAGCCGTTCAAATTGCTGCTCAAGTTCACCAGCACCGGGAAGTTGCTCAGCGTTTCACCCCGGTTGTAGCCGGGAAAGCTGAGCTTAAGCCGGCAGGCAAAAGCCGACGGGTTGATCTGCGTGGGCGTGGTGAACTGGCCGGAGGCGGGGGCCCAGGCCTCGCCGCTGGCGTTGGTGGCGTAAAAACGGAATGAGTAAGTGGAGTTGGCGGTTAAGTTGCTGAGGGTAGCGGTAAAGGTCGCCGGATTGAAATTCGTGTTCACGCCCACGAGTTGGCTTTGCGCCCAATTGCCTTTAACGCTGCCGCCGTCCTGTGTTCCCCAAAAGACCCAAACGGTCGCGCGGTCATCGCCATAAATACCCTGAGTGAGAGCGCCGGCGACCCGAGCCGCGCTGGCGGTGAGCAAAGAGGAACCGGAATTGACGACCGTGAGCTGAACGGGCGCGGACAAGGGATTGTTCAAGCTGGAAGAGACCAGTGAAACGAACTCGGAATCGGTCGGCAAGCGGCCATTGGTTTCCTTGAATTGCCCGGTGAACAGGCGCGCTTCATTGATGAAGTAGGAGTGGAGATAATAGCAGGGAGCCTTGTTGTTGCTGGAATCGATGAGATCGAAATTTTTCGGCGACCCGTCGGTGTTGGTTTCGTTGTCGTAAATCTCCCAGAACAGGATGTAAGGCAAGGTGTTGGTGTAACTGAGCAGGCGTTGGAGGTAAGCGCGGGTGGTGGGTTCCTGCTGGGCGGGGGTCTGGCTGCCGCCCCAGCCGTACTCGCCAATCCAGAGGCGTTGTGCGGGCAGGAGACCAGCTTTGGCGGGTGGGATGGGCGGCGTATTCGTCTCGATGCAGTGCAGCGTCGTGTACAGGCTGGCGCTGTCCAGATTCATCGCGTCGTAAGACGAGTAGGAGACGAAATCGATGTTGGTGACAAAAGGCAGAACGGCATTGACCATCCGCACGTTGTTGTTGGTGCCATTGAGCATGGCGTCGCGTGGACGGTTGACTTCAAGATAGTAGAAGACACCGACATTATTATGGGCGGTGGCGGTCCGCGCGTCGTCCACCGCTTTCTGGCGGACGTTTTCCCAAATGATCATGTTCGAGACGACGGCCGGGCTGGGATTGGTGGTCCAGTTATTCACGCTGAGGTAGCCGTCACCTTCCCAATGGCCGAGGTAAAAAGTCTTGCCGGAGTTATTGTAGTTGGTCAGTAGGTAACTGGTCAGGTCGTACATCTCCCGATAATCATTGGCCTGCTCGGTCGAGGTGTAATTGCCGTCCTGAAAGGGCGCGTCGGGATTGGAGAAAGGATAGGCCCAGCAGATGAGGTGGCGGAAAGGCAAGTCGAGGACCGCATGGCAACTGGGATCGTTTTTGGCGAGGGTCATGAGCGTGGTGACATTGCCCGCCAGGTTATAGCGATATTGTTTCGGGTAATTACTGCCGAGGTACATCTTGATGGTGTCGCTACCGAGGTTGGTGATGGCCTGGGCGGTTTCCACCAGCAGGGTGTTGGTCGTAAATTTGTAAACGCCCGCGAACGTTTGGGTGCCGATGCGCGCGTTGTAGGCATCGACCGCGGGGTCGGAGAGGGGGGCGGCAACAGAGGAAACAACAAACACCAAACACCAAACACCTGAGAAAGCTCCAAACATCAAACTCCTGAAGTTCATTGATTCCGACTACTTTTTCACCGATTCAGAAGCTTCACTACCGCTTCGGTGCGGGAGTGGACGTGGAGTTTCTCGTAGATGTTGCGGATGTAGCTGTGGAGCGTCCCGGGGCTGATATGCAGGTTATCCACGATTTCTTTGTAGCGGAAACCTTTGGCAAGTTGGTTAAGGACTTCCTTTTCGCGCGGAGTTAACTTCTGCAGTTCGGAAGACGGCTCGGGGACCTGTTGGAAATGGAGCACGACGCGTCGGGCGATCTGGGGTGTCATGGGGGAGCCGCCTTCGTGGGCTTCGCGGATGGCGGAGAGCAACTTGGCGGGCGGTGTACGTTTTAAAAGGTAGCCGCTGGCGCCGGCGATCAGCGATTTGAAGAGGCGGTTGTTGTCCTCATAAACGGTCAGCATGATGAATTGGGCATCCGGCATCTTGGGTTTCAATCGCCGAACGCATTCGACGCCGTCCATGCCGGGCAAGTTGATATCCATCAGCACGACGTCCGGCTTGTGCCGGGGGAGGTCGTTCAAGGCCGTTTCGGCATCAGGGTAACTGCGCAAGAGTCGCAGGGAACCGCTCTCGGTGATGCGGTGGGTGAGATTGGCGCGAATCTCCTCATCATCTTCGACGATAGCGACTTGAATGGGCACGACGGCCAGGGTGCTGCTACTCACACTGCAATAGTACCTGTCCAATCAGGTTATACCAACCGTATAAACATACGGCCAGCAAAACGAGACAGAGGCTGTAGATTTATCATCCTTTTTATCCGGGAATTACCGATAATCATGTGGCTTCTGACAGGATTCGGCGGCGCATGGGCATCGGTACGGATTGGTGGATTGAGGATTAATCCATCATCCTCCCGCCGGACCAAGCGGGGCACGCCTCGGGCACGGCTACAAATTCAAAAAACCTCCGTAAACAGCGGCTTGACACGACGGTGCGGGTAAAAACACATACTGCGCGCGCGCAGCATTTCCTGTCCATCCACATTAACCCATCTTCCTGGACCCGCTTTTAGCGGCTATCCACAAATTCGCCTTCCGAACCGTGACAACGTGAACAAACCTCGCAACGCGCAATCTCGCGAAGATTTCTTGTGCGTTCGCAAAAGTGCTGTTCCTCATTTAACTCAGTTAACTCTTTTAACCCATTTAACTCCTTGGTGTTTAACTCTTTGGTTGCGGCGTCAGCCGCGCTGTGTCCATTGTGGTTGTCTTCTACATGGTTCCGGCTAAAAGCGGTCACTTGTAATGCCTGGCCTTTTGTGAGCCCATAGACACATGGATCGCACATCCAAAACGGTTCCGGCCCTCCGCTGGCGAATCGCCGTCATGGTGAGCGCGGCTATCGCGATCAGCTATCTCGATCGGCAAACACTGCCGGTGGCAATCAAAGCGATCCAGCAGGATATTCCGATCTCGAACGAGCGGTTTTCGTTCCTTAATACCGCCTTCCTGGTTGCCTATGGGCTGATGTATGCCGGCGGGGGCAAGCTGCTGGATCTCCTGGGCACACGCCTGGGTTTCACCGTCGTCATGGCGTTCTGGTCCCTGGCTTGCGCCAGCCACGGTTTGGCCGCCAATCTGGCTATGCTCGCTGCGAGCCGGTTGCTCCTGGGAATGGGCGAGGGCGGCGGCTTTCCGGCCGCGACGCGGTCGATGGCCGAGTGGTTTCCGGAACGGGAACGTTCGACGGCGATGGGTATTATGAACGCCGGCACCGCGCTGGGCGCCGTGGCCGCCCCGCCCCTCATCGCGCTAGTGTTGTCCTTCGCCAACTGGCGGTGGGTTTTCTTTATCACGGGTGCACTCGGGTTGGCGTGGACGGTTTGGTGGCGCCGGGACTACTTTCTGCCGGCGAACCATCCGAAACTGGGCGATGCGGAGCGGCAGCAGCTTCGGTCCGTCATCCAGGCCAGCCAGGCCGCGCCGGCCGGATTGAAATGGTCCCAGCTTTTCCGTTATCGCCAAACCTGGGGGTTGGTTATAGCGAAAACCCTGAGCGATGCCGCCTGGTACTTCTATTTGTTCTGGCTCCCGAAATACCTCTACGACGCCCGCGGCTTCGACATCAAAGCGGTGGGGACTTTCGCCTGGATTCCCTACGCGGCCGCCGGCATTGGCTGCCTGTGCGGCGGCTGGTTTTCGAGTTTGCTCCTGCAGCGCCATTTCTCGCTCAACACCGCGCGCAAGCTGGCGCTCGGAGTCAGCGCTGCCATGATGCCCTTTATCCTGTTTGTTCCTCACGTGCCGGCTGCCGGCGCGATTGCCCTCTTCAGCCTTGCCTATTTCGGGCAGCAATCCTGGTCCACCCTGATCATGACGCTGCCCGCTGACATTTTTGAAAAAGCATCGGTGGGTTCCGTCGCCGGCCTGGTGGGTTTTGGGGGCGCCATGGGCGGAGTGGTTTTCGGGCAACTGGTTGGCTATCTCCTCGACCACGGCTCGGGTTACGGCCTGGTGTTTGCGCTGGCGGGTTCGTTTCACATCCTTGCTTTCCTGGCACTTTGTTTGATCATACCTGCGATCGGCCCGTTGCACTTCAACCCTGAATCAATCGATGAAGATCAAAGAGATTCGGACACGAGTCGTCGAGTGGCGCGGTAAAACCGTGCCGTTGCCGCCCCATTTCTGCACTAATCCCATGGACCTCCTTTCGTTGCCGCAGGCCTCGATGGGCACCTTCACCTTCCATGGCTGGCTGGTCGTTGAAATCTTCACCGACAACGGCCTCGTGGGCATCGGCAACGCCGCGCTGGCGCCGCGCGTCACCAAGCAGGTTATCGACCTCTACTTAAAACCGCTGCTGCTCGGAGCGGATCCGTGGGACCTCGAATTCCTCTGGCAACACTTGTATCGAAAAACCATGGCGTTTGGCCGCAGGGGCATTGGCATGGTCGCGATCAGCGCGGTGGATATCGCCCTCTGGGACCTGCTTGGCAAGGCCGCCGGGCAGCCGGTTTATCGGTTGTTGGGTGGACGCACAAAGGCGCGTATCCCCGTTTATGCCAGCCGCCTTTACAGCACGCCGCTCGAGGAACTCGCCGCCGAAGCGGCGCGCTACAAAAAGGAAGGATACCGCGCGATGAAACTCCGGTTCGGCTGGGGGCCAACCGACGCCGCCGAGGGCATGCAGCGCAATCTCGACCTGATCCGCACCGTGCGCGAGACCGTCGGTGACGGCATCGACATCATGGCGGACGCTTATATGGGCTGGAATCTCGATTACGCCAAACGAATGCTGCCGCTGCTCGAGCCCTTCAACCTGCGCTGGCTCGAAGAGCCGGTCATCCCGGACGACATCCACGGCTATGCCGAGCTAAAACGGTGCGGCCGAATCCCCATCGCCGGAGGCGAACATGAATTTACGGTTTATGGTTTTCGTGAGTTGTTGGAAGCGCGCGCGGTGGATTACATCCAGTTCGACACCAACCGGGTCGGCGGGCTGACGCAAGCCCGCAAGATCGCCGCGCTCGCCGAAGCCCACTCGGTGCCCGTCATCCCGCACGCCGGCCAAATGCATAATTTTCATGTCGTGATGGCCAGCCTCAACTCGCCGATGGCGGAATTCTTTCCACCGGTGGATGTCGAGGTCGGTAACGAGTTGTTCTGGTACATTTTTAAGGGTGAACCGATGCCCAAAGATGGGTTCATTGACCTGGACGAGAAGGTTCCCGGCCTCGGCGTGACGATCAATGAAGAGGGACTCAAACGGTTCACCGTAATTGAATGAACTATGTCAAAACCTCATGTGGCGTTTTGCGGCCTGGGATTGATGGGTGCGGGAATGGCGTGCCGTCTCCTCGCGAATGGATTCCCTTTGACGGTCTATAACCGGAGTGCGGAGAAGGCCGCCGCGTTAAAGACCTCGGGCGCGCAAGTTGCCGCCACACCGCGAGACGCCGCCGCACATGCCCAGGTCATCTTCAGTATGGTGGCCGATGACGCCGCTTCCCGCAGCATATGGTTGGGTGAAAACGGCGCCCTGGCCGGCTCAACTAAAGGGGCTGTATTGGTCGAATCGAGCACGCTCTCCTTGGGGTGGGTGAAGGAACTGGCCGCTGCCGCCTCGGCCGGCGGATGTGAGCTGCTGGATGCGCCGGTAACCGGCAGCAAATCACAGGCAGCCTCCGGCGAACTCTGCTTCCTCGTCGGCGGACCCGCCGCCGCGCTGGAAATCGCGCGTCCGGCTTTCTCGGCCATGGGCCGCGCGCTTATTCATCTTGGTCAGACCGGCAGCGGCGCCTTGCTTAAGCTCATCAACAATTTTCTCTGCGGGGTCCAGGTCGCCTCCCTTGCCGAAGCTCTCGCCCTAATCGAAAGAGGCGGACTCACACGCGACCAGGCTATCGAGGTCCTTACAACCGGCGCTCCCGGCAGCCCGCTCCTCCGGACGCTCTCCGACCGCATGACCGCGCGCGACTATACACCGAATTTTCTCCTGCGGCTGATGGCCAAGGACCTCGGGTATGCCATTGCCGAAGGCCAGCAGCATTTGCTCAAACTGACAACGGCAGCTTCCGCTCTCGAAGTCTTTAACCAATCGATCGCCGCCGGCCAGGGCGACAAAGATATGTCCGCCGTAATGGAACAATTTCGTTCCAATGTGTGAAAGAGTCCTGGGTCAGGCCGCTTTCGTTTCCAACAAAGTGGTCGCCGATTCGCACAGGCCAACAAAAGTTTCTTCAGCCAGGTTGAGCCGTTTGCCGTGCCAGTGGAGAAGGCCCCAGCGGCGCTCGAGCTTGCGCCGGCCCAGCGGCAGCGCCACGAGTGACCCCTCCTCGATTTCCCGGCGCGCGATCCACGGCGCGACGATGCTCACGCCGAGCCCCAGCTTCACCAACTCCTTGGTCGCCTCCATGCTGCCAAGCTCGATCACCGTGTTGAGCACCATCTGCTCGCCGCTGAAGTAATTTTGGATCAGTCGGAACGTGATGCTGGTTTTATTGTAAAGGATGTATTTCTGCCGGGGGATCTGGGCTCGTTCGACGCGGCCGGCCTGGGCCCAGGGATGCAGCGCTCCCACGATGAACTGGAGTTCGTCCGAGAAGAGCGGGTGGAAGGCAAGTTGCGGTTCTTTGTCGGCCTCGAGTGTCAGGGCCAGATCGATCCGATGCCGGAGCAGCAACTCCACCAGGGCCGGCGTGTCGCCAGGTTCAATCGTGATGGCATGGTGGGGGAAGCTTTCCTTGAACTCTCGCAGCACGGCCGGGATGACGTGCTGGCAAGCGGTGGTGCTGGCGCCGAGCCGCAACCGGCCCCGCCCCCATTTGCCCAGTTGGGTCATGGTTTCGCGCGCGGTTTCCATCTCCTGCAAAATCTTTTTGGCGTGATGCAGGAGCTGTTCCCCGGCCTCGGTGAGCACAACTTTTCTGCCCAGCCTGTCTAAAAGACGACAGCCCACATCGCGTTCCAGAGCTTTCATCGCATGGCTTACGCCCGATTGGGTGACGTGCAGCTCGCGGGCCGCCTGCGTAAAGCTCCCCGTGCGAGCCAACACGCAAAACGCGCGAACCTGCCGGCTGTCCAGCGGGTTATTCATGTATGAATCCCATTCATGGTTTCCATGCGCATTAAGCGAAGCATTCCTTGCACCAAATCCGCCAACTGGCACCAACGCCGCTAAATCCAGCGCGGCAGCAGAAATCTGCCGTGCAATGGCCAAAGAAATACAAACCGTGAAATTGACTAAGCCGCCCCGGGCGCTGCGGCTCGGCTTTGTGCCGCTGACGGATTGCGCGCCGTTGATCATGGCGCGCGAACTCGGTTTGTTCCGTAAGTTCGGAATCCAGGTCGTCCTCAGCCGCGAACTCGGTTGGGCGACGATCCGCGACAAGATCATTTACGGCGAACTGGATGCGGCGCACGCGGTGGCCGGCATGCCCTTCGCAGCGACGCTGGGACTGGGATCAATCAAATGCGATTGCCTGACTGGGCTGGTGCTCAATCTCCACGGCAATGCCATTACGCTGTCAAACCGACTCTGGAAATCCGGCGTGCGCGATGCAGCGACGCTGCGCGCGGAAATTCAGAACATGCGCGGCACAAAAACTTTCACCTTCGGCGTCGTTTACCCTTTCTCCTCGCACAACTTCCTGCTGCGCGGCTGGTTGATTGCCGCCGGGATCCGGCCCGAGCGCGATGCACGGATTGTCATCGTGCCGCCGCCCCTGATGGTCGCCAACCTCAAGGCCGGGAATCTCGACGGCTTTTGTGCGGGCGAGCCGTGGAATTCCATGGCGGTGCAGTCGCGGGAGGGCTGGAGTGTGGCGGCCAGCGCCGACCTGGCCCCCGGCCATCCGGAAAAGGTTTTGATTGTCCGCCGTGAGTTTGCCGAACGGCGCGAGCGCGAGCACCTCGCGCTAGTAGCGGCGTTGCTCGAGGCCTGCGCGTTTTGCGATACCCCGGAAAACCGAGCCCGGGTCATCACCACTCTAGCCCGCCCGGAATACGTCGGTGCGCCGGAAAAGGCGCTGCGCGCCGGGATACATGGTGAATTTGATTTCGGCCATGGCCGTGTCCGTTCGTTCCCGGATTTCACCGTCTTTCACCGCCAGGAAGCCAATGAACCGTCGGCCGATAAGGCCGCGTGGGTGCTGCAACACCTGCGGCAAAGCGGGCTGTGCAAGGACCCCGCCGTCCTCAATGCCGCGCTGGGCCGGCGTGTGTTCCGAACGGACATATACGAACAGGCGCTTCGCCTGGACCGTTTCTCGCCCAAGGCCGCCAATACTAAACATGAAACCAAAAAAGAATTCTTGCTCGTCTGAGCTCAACCGCCGCGACTTTCTTGCCCGGACCGCCAAAGGCGCGACGCTCGCCGCGCTCTTAGCCGGTCTGCCGAAGGGCTGGGTCGGCACGGCCTTCGCCAGCGATGCGCCGGAAACCTCCGCGATGAAGTTTGGCATCATCGCACTGACGGATTGCTCACCCATCGTCATTGCGCACGAGAAAGGCTTGTTCAAAAAATACGGCATCGATTCAACGGTGCTAAAAGGCGCGAACTGGGCGGCCATTCGCGACAACCTCAGCAGCGGCGTGCTCCAGGCGACTCACATGCTCATCGGCATGCCCATCGCCAGCACAATGGGCCTGGCGGGTTCGCCCCGCAAGCCGATGATCATTCCGTGGCTGCTGAACCGCAACGGCCAGGCCATCACCCTCAAGACAGAATGGAAAGGCAAAGTTTCCAGCGACCCGAAGGCGCTGAAAACGTTCGAAGAAAAGGCGAAAAAGCTGGGCGAACCGCTCACGTTTGCCATGACCTTTCCGCCGGGCACGCACGCGATGTGGATGCGCTACTTCCTGGGCGCCGGCGGCATCAATCCCGACAAGGACGTGAGCCTCATCGTCGTGCCGCCCGCGCAGATGGTTTCCAACATGAAAATTGGCAAGATGGATGGCTTCTGCGTCGGCGAACCGTGGAACGCCCGCGCCATCACCGACGGCATCGGGTTCACGTCCGTCTCGACGCAAGACCTGTGGAAGGATCACCCCGAAAAGGTCTGCGCCTTTCTCGGTGAGTTCGCTGACAAGAATCCGAAGACCGTCAAAGCCGTGCTGAAGGCGTTGCACGAAGCGAGCGTGTGGCTGGACGATCTGAACAACCGCCCCGAACAATGCGAGCTCGTTTCCCGCGCCACCTACATCAACTGCGACAAGAACATCATCCTCGGCCGTTTGCAGGGCCATTACGACTACGGCGACGGGCGGCAAAAGCAGGACGAGTTCTACATGCACTTCAGCAAACGCAACTGCAACTATCCCCAGCCGAAGTACTGCAAATGGTTTCTGACGCAATACCGCCGCTGGGGCCTGGTCGCCGGCACGCCGAACTACGCCGGCATCGCCAAGGAGGTCATGCGCGCGGACATTTACGAGGAGGCGATGAAGGAAATCGGCTATGCGCACGGAGGCGAGAACAATGACCCGGAAACGCTCTTCGACGGTGTGGCGTTTGATCCGAAAGGCGACCTGGAGGGTTACGCGAAAGGCTTCGCGGTGAACAACCTCAAAGGCTGAAGCGGACACACGCTGAAGAGATACAGGTATGAGAAAATTCAAACTCGACTGGCTGATTCTTCCGCTGCTGGGATTCATGGCGGCGGTGGTGGTCTGGCACATCTTAAGCCAGACGGTCTCGAAAGATTTGCCTTCACCCGGCAAAACCTGGCAGGAAAGCAAGGATTACATCCTGAAACCCTTCGAGAAACGAGGTGAAATGGACCAGGGCATCCTGCGCTTCACCTGGTATTCCCTGCTGCTGGTCGCTAAGGGCTACGCCCTCGCGCTCGTCGTCGGGACGCCCATTGGTTTCATGCTGGGGCTGTCGAAACCTTTTGCGAAGGCATTCGACCCCATCATCCAAATCCTGCGCCCGGTATCGCCGCTGGCGTGGCTGCCGTTGGGATTGGTGCTCTTTTTGAGCGCGGGAAAGAGCGCCTCCGACCTTGGGGCGCTCTTTACCATTGCCGTTTGCGCGATGTGGCCGACGGTATTGAACACCGCCGTCGGCGTGCGCGCGATTCCGCAGGATTATCTCAACGTGGCGAAGGTGCTCAAGCTTTCGCGCAGCAAGACGCTGTTCAAAGTGCTCATCCCCGCGACGCTGCCGTACATGTTCACGGGCTTTCGCTTAAGCCTGGGCATTGCCTGGCTAGTGATTGTCGCGGCAGAAATGCTGACTGGGCGGCCGGGCGTAGGCGGATTCCTCTGGCAGGAATACAACGCTTTGAATTACTCGCACATCATTCTGTGCATTCTCACCATCGGCTTGGTCGGTTTCGCGCTGGACCGGCTGATGAGCGTGGTAGAAGGGAGCTTCAAGACAGCGTGAGCATTTTGTTTCCATGGCTTTCCTCGAACTAAAAAACGTCAGCAAATCTTTCGGCGGCTTGCCGGTGCTCAAGGATATTAACCTGCACATCGAGAAGGGCGAGTTCGTGGCCATCGTCGGGTTCAGCGGCTCCGGCAAGACCACGCTCATCTCGTTGATGGCCGGTTTGCTGCGGCCGGATTCAGGTGTCGTCAAGTTGAATGATCTAGAAATCACTGAGCCCGGGCCCGACCGCGGTGTCGTCTTTCAAAATTATTCGCTGCTGCCGTGGCTCACGGTTTCGGAAAACATTTTCCTGGCGGTAGATCGGGTGAATCCAAACTGGTCGGCGCAGAAAAAAAAGACGCACGTCGGGAAATTCATTGCCCTGGTCAATCTCACCGCCGCGCGAGACAAGCGACCCGGCGAACTGTCCGGGGGAATGAAGCAGCGGGTCAGCGTGGCCCGCGCGCTCGCGATGGAGCCGCAAATCCTGCTGCTGGATGAGCCGCTGTCCGCTCTCGACGCGCTCACCCGCGCGACGCTCCAGGACGAGATTTCCACCATTTGGCGCCAGAACCAAAAGACGGTCGTGCTGATCACGAATGACCCCGATGAAGGCATTTATCTGGCCGATCGCATTATTCCGCTAACCGCGGGACCGGGCGCGACGTTGGGACCGTCGTTCAAAGTCGGGATTCCCCGACCGCGCGACCGCAAAGCCATCAACCATGATGGCCGCTTCAAAGAACTGCGGCGCGACATTACTGATTTTCTGTTGAATTCGAAAGCCCAGCGGCACACGACACTGACGAAGAAACTCGTGCTGCCGGACATCGAGCCCGAGGACCTTAGCCGTCCCCGCGCGGTTTTAGCGGGCCGCCCCGGACCAAAGCGCCGCAGCGAGATCAAGAAAGAAATGGTTGAGGTAGAATGAGCGACTACGTCGAACTTTCAAATCTGACAAAGCATTACGCGAGTGCGCAAGGCGCGATGGTGGTCGTGAGGGATTTCAACCTCCGCATCCGCAAGGGTGAATTCGTCGCTCTCATCGGCCACTCTGGCTGCGGCAAGAGCACAGTCCTTTCCATGCTGGCTGGGCTTACTGAAATCACCGGCGGCGGCATCATTCTTGCCGGCCGGGAGCTGGCCGGACCCGGGCCGGATCGCGGGCTGGTTTTCCAGTCGCCCTGCCTGCTGCCCTGGATGACGGCCTTCGAGAATGTGATGCTCGGTGTGGACCAGGTCTTTTACACGGCCAGCCGGGAGGAGCGGCGCGAGATCGTCGAGTATTATCTGACCGTGGTCGGCCTGGGCGAGGCGATGCACAAGAAGCCCGCGGAACTCTCCCAGGGCATGAGGCAGCGCGTCGGGATCGCTCGCGCGTTCGCTTTAAAACCCAAACTGCTGCTGCTCGATGAGCCGTTCGGAATGCTTGACTCGCTGACACGCTACGAGCTGCAACAGGTGCTCATCCACCTTTGGCGAAACAACAAAGTCACGGCCTTCATGGTCACGCACGACGTGGACGAAGCGCTGTTTCTCGCCGACCGCATCGTCTGCATGACCGATGGCCCCGAAGCCGAAGTCGGCGAAATTCTCGAAGTTCCCTTCCCACGCCCGCGCGAGCGCAAGGCCGTGATGGAACATCCCGATTACTACAAGTTGCGAGAGCAACTCATCACCTTTCTGGAGGAACGCGCCCACAAGAAAAGCAACGCTTTTTCAAAACCGCCAGCATCGCCTCCACTCGCGCCGGCCGAATACCGTCCGCAGGCGCCGATCTTCGCTCGGAACGTAGAACCCAAACTCGAAACCATCCCTACATGAGACGAAAAACCCGCAACTTGACCAACAAACTCACCCTGGGCGCGCTCGCTTTGGGCGCTGCCGCCAACACCCACGCCCAGTACACCCCCCCGCCCTCGCCTCAGCCCTTTGCGGGATACATCAATGAATTGTTGCGCCAGGAAAATCCCTATCTGAGCGTCTGGGACATCGGCGGCGTGGAACGGCTCCGCTTTGAAGACCACGAAGGCTATGGCATCGCCGGAAGGCCAGGCACGCCCGCCAAACCGAACAATGATTTTCGCGCCAACGGCGCCGACGTGTACAACGATTATTTGCTGTCGCGCCTGCGCCTGCACGTTGGTTACACCGACAAATGGTGGAGCGCGTACGTCGAAGGCCAAAGCAGTTTGGAAGCCAATGACAAGCGTTTCGCGTACGCGAACGTTCCCGCGGTAGCCGCCACGTCCGCCCGACAGGGTAATGGCCCCGAAGACGACCGCATCAACCTGCACCAGGCCTATCTGACTCTGGGCAACCACAAGGAATTTCCGCTCTCGCTCAAGGTAGGCCGGCAGGAATTCCTCTACGGTGAGGAACGCCTGATCGGCCCGTACGGCTGGAATAATATCGGCCGCGTGTTCGATGCCGTGAAGCTGCGTTGGCAGAACGAATGGTTCGCCTCAGATTTTTTTGCCAGTCACGTCGTCATTCCTCGGGACGGAAAATTCGATGTCGATAACGACCACGAGTATTTTTCAGGCATCTATGCTACGACGCCGAAAATCCCCAAGCACGCGCTCGACGTTTACCTGCTGGCCCGCAACGCCGACCCGCAAGCCGCCTCGGATGTTTCCAGCCCGCAATTTCCGCAGCCCAGCGCCCGCGATATTTATACTGTCGGCGGCCGGCTGAAATCCCTCCCGGGTGAACAGCACGGGTTTGACTACACGCTCGAAGGCGCCTATCAGTTCGGCGATTACCGCGACCCGCGCTTCACCATCAATGGCAACTCGCCGCGGCTGACTCAGAACGCGTTCATGGCCGTCGCCCAAGCCGGTTACACCTTTGGCGAACTCTGGGCCACGCCGCGCCTGGGTGTGGAATTCGACTATGGCTCGGGCGACAGCAACGCGAACGATGGGACGCATGGGACCTTCGACAACCTGTTTCCGACGAACCACAAGTTTTACGGCATGATGGATTTGGTTTCGCTGCAGAATATCCAGGACGCCGGCGTCAGTCTTACGCTCAAGCCCACACGCCGGCTCAGCGTCGCATTCATGGGCAACGCTTTGTGGCTGGCCGACACACACGATAATTTCTACACCGTCGCTGGGGCCGCGCGCGGTGGCATCGCGGCGACCCCCGGCAACGGCTACGGCATCAACCCGGGTTACAACAGCTTCCTGGGGACGGAGTTTTCCGCGGTCGCCGGTCTGGCGGTGTCGCGCAGCCTCCAGCTCGAGGCCGGTTACGGCCATTTCTTTTCGGGGAATTACGTTCAGCAGACCTGGGCCGCGCCGGGTTTTGGCTCGCGCGATGCCGACTTTTCCTACCTCCAGGTCAACTTCACGTTTTAGTTTTAGCAGCACATGACCACACTGGTTCCACCAATCGAAGATGAGCCGGTTTCGCTCATCGACGCTCTTTTGGCCGAACAGCGTGATTTAACTGCGGCCCAGCGATTTTCCAGTTGGCACGAATCGCGAAGGGACCACACTCACAGGGCCCATTATCGACGGCCTATGCCGGTCTCGGTGCCGAAAGAGGGCGAGCAGTACGCTTTTGAAGTCGATCTGGATAAGTGCAGCGGCTGCAAGGCTTGCGTCGCCGCTTGCCACTCTCTCAACGGTTTGGATGAGACAGAAACGTGGCGTAGCGTCGGACTACTGATCTCGCCTTCAACTCCGGGACATACCACCCGCAAAACAGCACCCGTAGCGCAGGTGCAAGTCACCACCGCCTGCCATCATTGCGTTGACCCCGCTTGCCTGAATGGCTGCCCGGTGTTGGCCTACGAGAAGGACCCGATCACCGGCATCGTCCGCCATCTCGATGACCAATGCATCGGCTGCCAGTATTGCATTATGAAATGCCCCTACGAAGTGCCGAAGTACTCGAGTCGCCTGGGCATCGTCCGCAAGTGCGACCTGTGCGCAAACCGGTTGGCCGTCGGCGAAGCCCCGGCGTGTGCGCAGGCCTGCCCGAACGAGGCCATCCGTGTCACTGTCGTGGAACGCGATGACGTCACGGCCAGATTCCGAACCGGGCCGGCGGTGTCGGCTGGCGCTGAGGGTGAGGGGGTGACGAGTCTCATTCCTGGCGAAAGAATTAGAACAAAGTTTCCTCAGAATCTGTTCCTGCCGGACTCGCCTGACCCCGCTTTGACTCTGCCAACGACACGTTATGTTTCCAGGAACCCCGTTCTGGCGGATCTCGTCGCTGCGGATTACGCGGCGCTGCGCCTCGAACCACCGCACTGGCCCCTGGTCATCATGCTTGTGCTCACCCAATCGGCGGCGGGCTTGTTGGTAGCCGCCTCGTTGCTGGGCAGAACCGCCGCGCATCCGTTCCCCCTCACGGTGACGGGTCTGGGGTTGCTTGTGGCGGGCCTGGCCACGGCCACGCTACACCTGGGCCAACCCCTAAAGGCGTGGCGCTCGTTTCTCGGTTGGCGTAAGAGTTGGTTAAGTCGCGAGGTCATCGCCCTCAATGGGTTCGCCGCCGCCGCTGGCGCCGCTGTTTTCATGGGCAAACTCGTGCCGCTGGCTGCCCTGCTGGGCCTCGTAGGCGTGTTCACGTCAGCGATGGTCTACGTGGACACGGGCCGGGCGTTGTGGAACGCGCGGCTCGCGTTCTGCAACTTCTTCGGCACAGCGCTGCTGCTCGGGGCGACCTGCGCCGCCCTCGTGCTTAGCTGGATAGGAAACGTCAACCTCGCCCAACCGTTCGCTCTCGCGGCGCTTGTCATTCGCACCGCGCTGTTCTTATGGCGTCGCCTCGAACTCGACGCCGCGCTCCGCGACGATCAGAGCCCGCTTCACTTTAATGCCCGAGTCATCCGCGAACTGTTGCCGTGGATGATGTCTGCCCACACGGCTTTGTTTATCGCCGCGACCTTATCCGGCCTGCTGGCGCTCAGCAATGGCGCGGACCTCGCGCCGGTCTGGGCGAGCGTGACGGCGTTGACGACTTTCGGTTCGGAAATCATTGGGCGCTACGTTTTTTTCGCCGCGAGCGCGAGCAAACGCATGCCCGGAGGTGTGGCTGCATGAACGTACGGAATTCGCTGTTCCGCTCCTGGCACGGCGCGTTCACTGAAGAACTGCAGCCCGCGCCAGGCGGTTTCGGCCTCGGCCAGGTTCCCGCGCGCCTCAAGCCTCACGCCACAACGCGCTCCGTTTGCGGGTTTTGCTCGACGGGCTGTTCGCTCGACATCCATTTGCGAGGCGGCGTCGCTGTGAACCTGACACCTACGGTGGATTATCCGGTGAACCTGGGCTTGGCGTGCCCGAAGGGCTGGGAGGCCCTCACCCCGCTGGCCGCGCCGGACCGCGCCACCGCGCCGCTGCTTCGCCAGTCCGATGGGTCGTTCAAAGCGGTTGGCTGGGAGGAGGCGATGAAAACCTTCGTCGCGAAGCTCAAAACCATTATGGCGGCGAATGGGCCGGAGAGCGTGGCCTTCTTGAGCACCGGCCAAATCTGCACCGAAGAGATGGCGCTGCTCGGCGCGCTCTGGAAGTTCGGGATGGGCGCGCTGCATTGCGACTCGAACACACGCCAGTGCATGGCCACAGCCCATGTCGCCTACAAACAGAGCTTCGGCTTCGACGCGCCGCCGTTCACCTATGCCGACTTCGAAGCGGGAGACGCGTTGGTGTTCATCGGCGCCAACCCTTGCATCGCGCACCCAATCATGTGGCAGCGCGTCCTGCGCAACAAAAACAACCCACAGATTATCGTCGTTGACCCGCGCCGGACCGAAACGGCCATGAACGCCAGCCAGCATCTCGCCTTGCGGCCCAAGTCCGACCTGACTTTGCTCTATGGCGTGGCGAATCTGCTGGTGCAAAACGGCTGGATTGACCACGCGTTCGTCGGGCGGAGCACGACTGGGTTTGCCGAATTCGCCGGTTTCGTCCACCAGTTTACCCCGGACAAAGTGGCCACCGAAACCGGCCTGACCGTCGGACAAATTTACCGTTTCGCCGAAGCGATTCATGAGGGGAAGGCAGTGAGTTTCTGGTGGACGATGGGCGTGAACCAGGGCCACGAAGCCACCCGCACCGCGCAGGCCATCATCAACCTCGCGTTGATGACTGGTAATATTGGCCGGCCCGGCACGGGCGCCAACAGCATTACTGGCCAGTGCAACGCGATGGGCTCACGGCTTTACTCCAATATCACCAACCTTTTCGGAGGGCGCGACTTTCTGAGGGCTCAAGACCGCGTGGAGGTCGCCGAACTGCTCCACATTGCTCTTGAACGAATCCCCAGCCAAAACTCATGGGCCTACGACCAAATCGTCCAAGGGATCGCCGAGGGCAAAATCAAGGGTCTATGGGTCATCGCCACGAACGCATCCCACTCGTGGATTGATCAAAGGAAGTTCAACGCCCTCGCCGCCAAACTGGAGTTTCTAGCCGTGCAGGAGATGTTCGCCACGACCGAGACGGCGCAACGAGCGCATTTAATCCTGCCTGCCGCCGGCTGGGGGGAGAAGGAAGGTACGTTCATTAATAGCGAGCGGCGCCTCGGGGTGGTGCAAAAAGTCAGCCGCGCTCCCGGTGAGGCCTTGAGCGACTTCAACATCTTCCGCCTCATCGCGCATTACTGGGGCTGCGGCGAGATGTTCCGCGAATGGGTTTCGCCGGAAGCAGTGTTTCAGATTTTGAAAAGGCTCTCCGCCGGACAGCCGTGCGACATCACCGGCATCGAGAACTACCAGCACCTGAATGAGAACGGCGGTATCCAATGGCCGTTCTCCAGAATGCAGAGTGCCGAGTGCAGAACGCGGAATGCTCCGTTACGGACTTCGGGCGGTCATTCCGCATTCTGCACTCGGCACTCTGCCTTCCAAGAGCGCCGCCTGTTCGCGGACGGAAAGTTCTTCCACGCCGACGGGCGGGCCAAGTTCATTTTCGACGCGCCGCGCCCTGTGGCCGAACCGGCGGATGCCGAGTTTCCATGGGTGCTGCTCACCGGTCGAGGCACGTCGGCGCAGTGGCACACAAACACCCGCACCAGCAAGTCTGCCATCCTGCGCACGCTCTACCCGGCGAATCCTTACCTCGAAATCAACCCGGACGACGCCGCCGAACTCGGCCTCGAACCGAACGGGAAAGTTGCGGTGATCTCGCGGCGCGCCCGCATCGAATGCGGCGCGTTTATCACACCCGCGGTGCAGCCCGGCCAGGTCTTCCTCCCGATGCACTACGACGTGGCCAATCAACTCACCTGCGCTGACTTCGACCCGCACTCGCGCCAGCCGAGTTACAAGCATTGCGCGGTGCGCTTGGAGAGAATTTCAACGGACAAACGCCGATTCGGATGACCCACATTCCCTACATTCCCGAGACTGCTCCGTTTACGTCCGAGCAACGGGCCTGGCTCAATGGCTTTCTCGCTGGGTTGTTCGCACAAGGTGTAGCTCCGCAAATCGACGCGCCTTCGGGTGTGGCGTCGGCGAAGCCCGGCGAGCCGTTGCTCGTCCTGTTTGGCTCACAGACCGGCACGGCGGAAGGACTGGCCCGGCGTGTTGCGAAGGAGGCGCAGCAACGCGGCTTCGCGCCAAAGGTGCTGGCGTTGAACGATTATGAGGAGGCCAATCTGGCTGCCGGCGGCAAAGCGGTGATCATTTCGAGCACCTGGGGTGACGGCGACCCGCCCGACAACGCCGTTAATTTTTGGAACTGGCTCAAGGCTGATTCCGCCCCGCGTTTGGAGGGACTGAACTTCGCCGTACTCGGTCTCGGCGATAAAAACTATTCCGATTTCTGTGGCGCATCCAAAAAGTTCGATTCCCGCCTCGAAATGCTCGGCGCAAGACGCCTTACCCCGCGCGCCGAATGCGATTCGGATTACGAAACCACAGCGAAGATCTGGGTCGAGGGATTGTGGAACAAACTTTGCCCAGACGCCGCACCGGCTCCTGCCAATGGGACTTCCAACGGCTCTTTCCACCGTAATGGCGCGACCCCAAAATCTGCTCCTGCTTACGGGAAATCCAATCCGTTCCCGGCGAAGCTCTTGAGACAGGTCCTTCTCAACAAACCCGGTTCGAGCAAGGAAGTGCGACATTATGAAATCAGGCTCGCTGGCAGCGGATTGACCTACGAGGCGGGCGACGCCTTAGGCGTCGTGCCGGCAAACTGCGTGGAGTTGGTAGGCGACATTATCGCGGCGCTGCGGTGCAAGGAAGAC
Source organism: Binatia bacterium (assembly GCA_035566895.1). Classification (GTDB taxonomy): domain Bacteria; phylum Verrucomicrobiota; class Verrucomicrobiia; order Limisphaerales; family UBA8199; genus DATMQA01. The sequence goes on along the minus strand of DATMQA010000029.1, from coordinate 19,362 downwards.
GAGGAAGTCAGGCTCGGCGGTTCGGTATTCCCGCTGCGCGAAGCCCTCACCCGCCACCTGGACGTCACTCGGCCGTCTCAGGAGTTGGTCGCAGCTGTGGCGAGGGCCGCACCCGCCAGCGAACTCGCGCGGCTGCTGTTGCCGGACAAATGTGAGGAATTGAAGCAGTGGCTCTGGGGACGCGGAGTAATCGATTTGCTTCACCTGCTGCCGCAGCCGATCGGAGTGACTGAGTTCGTCCAGATGTTGAGAAAACTGGCGCCGCGGCTTTACAGCATTGCGTCGTCACCGAAAGCCCATGCGGGTGAGGCGCATCTGACCGTCAGCGCGCTCCGCTACGAGAGTTTTGGCCGCGGCCGGAAGGGGGTGGCCTCGACGTTTCTCGCCGATCGAGTGGGTGACACGGAGTTCGTAAGGGTGTTCGTTCAGCCGTCACCCGGTTTCAAGCCACCGCCGACCGGCGACAGACCGATGATTATGGTAGGACCGGGGACGGGTATCGCGCCGTTCCGTGCGTTTCTCGAAGACCGCCAGGCGACCGGGGCGAGAGGAAAGAATTGGCTGTTCTTTGGCGAGCAAACCCGGAGCGGAGATTTTCTGTACGAGGAGCAACTCTCCGGTTGGCAAGAGGACGGTCTCCTCACCCGGCTCGATGTGGCTTTTTCCCGCGATCAAACGGAAAAGGTTTACGTCCAGCACCGCATGCTGGAAAACACCGTTGAGCTTTGGTCCTGGCTCGAAGCCGGCGCGCACTTCTACGTCTGCGGCGACGCGTCGCGCATGGCCAAAGACGTGGATGCCGCGCTGCACACGGTCATTGAAAAGGCCGGCCAGAAGAGCGCGGATGACGCCAAAGACTACGTGGCTAAACTGAAATCCGACAAACGTTATCAACGGGACGTGTATTGAAATGAGCGCGACCCTCCCCGAACCGTTGGCGAGCGCAGGTTTTTCTCCGGAGCAGAAAGAGTATCTGACGGGTCTGTTCGCCGGTCTCGCCGCGCGCGGCCAACGCTTCAGTGATGTTGAACCCCCGCCCGCACCGAAAAACGACGAGCTTATTTTCGAGGAACGCGTGAAGCGCGAATTGCACCCGCTCGATGCCTATCAACAGATTGTCGAAAACGCGCTCGCGAACAAGGCGCCGGACAAGGAAGACCTGTTCCGTTTTAAATGGAATGGCCTCTTCTTTCTCACGCCGGTCAAAGATGCGTTCATGGCGCGCCTGCGGATTCCCGGGGGCGTGGTGAAAACCTACCAACTCCGCGAACTGGCCCGCATTGCGCAGGAACTCACCACCGGCTACGTGCAGCTCACCACGCGCGCGAACCTGCAAATGCGCCTGATCCAGCCCAAGGACGCGCCGGAGGTGTTGCGCCGGATCCAAAGCGTCGGCCTGCACACGCGCGGTGCCGGCGCCGACAACATCCGCAATCTAACCATGAATCCCACGGCGGGCGTTGACCCGGTGGAGTTGATTGACGTTCAGCCCTTCGTGCAGGACCTCGCCCAAATCATCATCAATGACCGCTCTTTCTACAACCTGCCGCGCAAATTCAATATCGCTTTTGATGGGGGCGGTTTGATCGGTTCGGTCGAGGACACCAACGACATCGGCGTCAAAGCCGTGAGGTTGGGCGATGAAATTCTGTTCCGCGTCGCACTGGGCGGCGCGACCGGGCATCAGAGCTTCGCGCGCGATCTGGGCGTGGTGGTGCCGCCGGTGGAGATCACCAAAGTGGTGGCGGCTATCGTGCGCGTGTTCATCGAGCGCGGTTGTCGCACCGACCGCAAAAAAGCGCGGCTGAAACATCTACTCGAAAAAGTGCCCTTGGATGAATACCTGGCCGAGGTCGAGAAAAAACTCGGCCAAAAACTACGCCGCGCCCTTTTCGACCCAGCCGGAGTGCGCTGGGCGAGCCAGGAATTGCCGCATTCACACGTCGGCGATTTTCCCCAGAAACAAAAGGGTTTAAAGTACGTCGGTGCGACCTGCCCGGTCGGTCAGATCACGCCCAAACAAATGTTGCGCCTGGCTGACCTGGCTGACAGCTACGGCAGCGGCGAGATCCGTTTGACCGTCTGGCAGAATTTTATCGTGCCGAATGTTTCCGATGCATTCGTGCCGACGCTCAAGCGGGCGTTGGAGAAGGCTGGGTTTATGACGAATCAGTCGAATCTCGCCAGCGGGGTGGTCGCCTGCACGGGCAACTCCTATTGCAAATTCGCGCAGTCAAACACCAAGGGCCACGCCCTCCAACTGATCAAGCAATTGGAAAAGCGCCTCGAGCTGGACCAGCCGGTGAATATCCATCTCACCGGCTGCCCCAACTCGTGTGCGCAACATTACATGGGCGACATCGGTTGCCTGGGTGTGAAGACCCGGCTCGCCGGGGAGAGCGTGGACGGCTATCACGTGTTTGTCGGCGGCGGCTTCGGGAAAAATCAAGCGGTGGGCCGGCAGGTCTTCAGCGGCGTGACGGCCGACGAGCTGCCGCGGACAATCGAGCGAATGCTCCGCGCGTATTTGAGGCACCGTCAGGCCCATGAGACTTTCCAGCAATTCACACGGCGGCATGATTTGGGCGCCTTGCAGGTGTTGTTCGGCGAATGATCCGATGAATACCGCACTCGAGATTAGGCTTGAGCGAATTTTCATTTCGCCGGGGCACAGGTTCTTCGGCCATCACGGGCAACCCCCAGGCCAGAATCCCATGATCGAAGTGAATCAGATCGAATGCGTCGCTGGTCGTGGCATCAGGGGCGACCGCTTCTTCGACTTCAAGGAAAACTACAAAGGCCAAATTACATTCTTCTGCGTGGAAGTCTTCGAGGCCCTTCGGCGTGAACTCAACCTGCCCCAAGTTCAACCGTCCGCCACGCGGCGCAATCTTCTTGTCGCCGGTATGGATTTAAATGAGTTGATTGGCGCTGAATTTGAGTTTCATGGCGTGCGCTTTACCGGCGTCGAGGAATGCAAACCCTGTTATTGGATGAACTCCGCCCTCGGTCCGGGAGCCGAAGATTGGTTGCAAGGCCGCGGCGGCTTGCGTGCGCGCATCCTTACCGATGGCATTCTTCGATGCGCAACATGCTGCTTGATGGTTGATAGCCGTGAGGCATCGCGCATCGAACATCGCCCTCGCAGTCACCCTCCCCTCACATCCCAGGCATCCCGCAGGCCGTCGCCCAGGAAGTTCAGCGCCAACAGCGCTGTCACCAAAAACCCGCCAGGAAAGCCAATCAACCACCAGTAAATACGGATCGGGTTGATCTGGTCGGCACCCTCGGCAATCAGCGAGCCCCAGCTCGCCATCGGCGGTTGAATCCCCAGGCCGAGATAGCTCAGAAACGATTCATAGAGCATAATCGCCGGTACGGTCAGGGTCAGATACACGATGACGACCCCGAGGGTGTTGGGGATGATATGCCGCACCAGGATTCGCACCGGCCCGGCACCCAGCGCCCGGCTGGCTTCGACGAAGGCCCGTTGCTTGAGCGAGAGCACCTGCCCGCGGACGATGCGCGCCATGTTCAGCCAGGAAACCGCGCCCAAACCCACGAACAGAAACATCAGCCGCGCGGATTTGGCCACGTTGGGCGAACCGATGCCGCCCAGCCATCGCTTCAACACGCCTTCGAGAGTCGTGATCAGGACAATGACGAAAATGATCGACGGCAGCGAGTAGAGGATATCGACGAACCGCATCATCGCGCCATCGACACGTCCCCCGGCGTAGCCCGCGATCGCGCCCCACAATACGCCAATGGCCAGGCTGACCCCCGCCCCCACCAGTCCGACCAGCAGCGAGATTTGCGCGCCGTAGAGTACCCGCGAGAACAAGTCCCGGCCATGCACGTCGGTGCCGAACCAGTGGTTTGCCTTGGGCGGCTGGAATTGGTCGTCGGAAAGTTGGTCGGGGTCAAAGCGCTGGGCGAAGGCGGCTCCCTTGGGCCCCGAAAGGGTTGAGAGCTTCAGGGCGAAAGGCCAGGCGGAGACGAGCAGGAGGAGCGCCGCCAGGAACCAGGAACTAAGCAACGCCGGACGATTGCGCCGGAAACGAGCCAATCGATGGTTCACGGTCAGAGGGCCCGGACTTCGAGGCTGCACTTTCTGCTCATCCATACTTTACCCTCCGGTCCAGCAGCACATGAACAAGATCGACCAGCAGGTTCAACAGCACCAGCAGCACGGCATAGAGTAACGCCAAACCCACCGTCATCGTGTAATCCGAGTTGAGGGAGCTATTGACCATCTGCAATCCCAGCCCGGGAATCTGGAAAATGCTTTCAATGACAAATGAGCCGGTCAGCAGATCCGCCAGCAAGGGGCCAGAGTAGGAAACCACCGGCAGGACCGCCAGCCGAAAGGCATGTTTCAGCAGCACGGCATTCTCGCTCAGCCCTTTGGCACGGGCCGTGATGATGAACTCGGCCTGCATGGTCTCGAGCATCCCTGCGTGCAGCAGCCGGGCGACGCGGCCGGAAAAGAACAGTCCAAGGGCGATAACCGGCAGAATGGCATGCTGCGCCGAGCCCCACAGCGCGACCGGAAACCACCGCCATTTAATTGCAAAAAGCATGATGAGCAGCGGCCCCACCACCAGGCCCGGAATGCAGACGGCCAGCATCGCCAAAAAACTGCCCGCATACTCTTCCCAGTGCCCCCGCCGCACTGCGGTGAAATAGCCCACCGGCAACCCGACTCCGAGCGCAAAACCGAACGCCACCAGGCCCAGTGACATCGACACCGGCAAGCCTTGCGCGATGACGTCGCTCACGGCGTGATTCCGGTACCTCAGGGAAGTGTCGAAGCTGGCGGGGGCGTGTCTCCAGCGCCCATTCTTGTCCCTTTCCCAAACCAAACCCAGATAGCGGAAATATTGTTTCAACAGTGGTTCGTCGAGGTGGTACTTCGCCTTGACGGCGCGTTCGATTTCGGGCGAAGCGGGCCGGCGTTCACGATCAAAGGGCCCGCCGGGAGTCAGGTGCACCAGCCCAAACGCCAGGAAGCTGATCAAGAGCAACAGCGGAGGGAGGAGGAGGAGGCGTTTGAGGAAGTACATCGTCACTTCACTTTCCAGATGTCCTGCAACGGATGTTCATCGAGCACATTGGGATAAATGCCTTTGATCTTAGCATCATTAAAATACATGAAGCCCGAATAGAAATAAATCGGCACGATGGGGGCATCTTCGGCAATCAATAGCGTCTCGGCCTGTCGGAGCAAATCGGCGCGGCGGCTCAGCTCTATTTGCCAATTGGCCTCCTCTAGCAAGCGATCGTAACGCGGGTTCTTCCACCCGGTCCGGTTATTGCCGCTGTTGCTCAGGTAAAGATCCAGAAAAGTATTGGCATCATTGTAATCGCCCACCCAACTGGAAGCCGAAACATCGTAATCCAACCGCGATTGCGCATTGTAAAAGATTTTACGCTCGATCTGACGCAGTTCCATGTCGATGCCTAACTCCTGGCGCCACATCTGTTGCAACTCGATCGCGATCTTGCCCTGGATCTTTGCCGCACCGCCCGCCGAGGAGAAAAAGCTGTACTGAAAGCGGGGGAACCCTTTGCCGCCCGGGAAGCCGGCCTCGGCCAGCAATCGGCGCGCCTGCGGCGGGTCAAACGGCAGGCCCTGCGGCGATTGGTAATTGGCCACGCCTTCCGGCACGAAATGAAACGCCGGCTTTTCGCCACCGAAAGTCAACTTGCGCGTGATGCGTTGTTTATCTGTCGCCAGGGCAAAGGCCCGGCGCACGCGCGGGTCATCGAACGGCTTGCGGGTCACATTGAAGCGGTAGAAATACGTGCCCAGAAATGCGAAATTATGAAAATCCGGCCGTTTCATCAGCGCGTCCATCAGTTCAACTGGCACGAGGTCTTTGTCCCAGATGACATCGGCCTCGTGGGTTTGGTAGAGGTTTAGCGCGGTGTTGGGGGAAGGCGTCGGCAAAAGGTCGATGACCGCGCTCCTGGTGTTGGCCGCATCCCAGTAACGCGGGTTTTTGCGCAGGCGAACTTTGTCGTTCAGGCGCCAGGCTACCAGTTCGTAAGGGCCGCTCGACGGCAAAGGCCGTTCCATCAGCCAACGGTCACCGTGGTTCTCAATTGCCTGTTGCGGCACACTCGCCAAGACTGGCAGACAGCATAGGTCCGGGAAAAACGCCACGGGAGAGCTGAGCTCGACCTCGAGCGTGCGCGCGTCCAAGGCCCGGATGCCGAGTTGCGCCGGGTCTTTGATTGCCCCGGTGTAAAAGGCCTCGGCATTCTTGATATAGAAGAGCTCGCCTGCGTAATCGGCGGCGGTGGCCGGCGCCAGGGCGCGGCGCCACGAATAAACTACGTCCCCGCTGGTGATCAGCTCACCGGTGGACCAAACCGCGTTCGTGCGCAAATGGAAGGTGTAGACCCGGCCATCCGGCGAGACATCCCAGCTTTGCGCCAGTGCCGGCGCGGGCCGGCCGGTTTTACCATCCAGCCGCAACAACCCTTCGAACAGCGCCTTGGTGATGCGCATGTCCGGCATGGAGGTCACCAGCGCCGGGTCCAACGACTCCGGCTCACTCCCGTTGACGATAACCAGGTCGGCCGCCGGCTCCGGGCGGCAAGCGGTGAGGAGCAGGGCGGCGATTAATGTGAAGGGCGATGCGTGGGCTGTGCCAGACGGGATGAGCGATGCCTGAGCCGTGATCACTACCAATTTTAAACCCGGACGAGTCGCGCCAACAATAGCAAACGGGTCCGCAACCTCAGGGACACCCGTGTGCGTTCAAACGCACAGTTCCCTCCTCGAACAAGTTTTCCACAATGCGGTCAAGTTAAATGGATTATGGAATTGCATTCGGACTTATGATTCATATCCTGTCACGCTTGACTGACTAGCAGATGCGACAGTTCATTACCATCGCCACCAACGCGCTCATGGAACTGGTCCGGCAACCGGTCTTCCTGTTGCTCATGACCTGTTCGGCCCTGTTCGAGATCTTTCTAGCGACCCCCTATTACTTTGCTTTCGGCGACGAGCCCAAGCTCGTCAAAAACAGCACCCTGGCCGTCATGCTGCTGGCCGGTCTGCTGGGTGCCATCCTCAGCGCCTCGGCCTCGCTGGCGCGCGAGATTCGGACCGGAACTGCCCTGGCTGTGCTGTCCAAACCTGTGGGGCGCGCGCAGTTCCTGCTGGCCAAATACGCCGGCCTCATCGCGGCGCTCACCCTGCTCACCTACGTCAACCTCGTAGCCGCACTGCTCGCTAGCCGGATGGCCTTCGACGCCTACGGGTCCACCGATTTGTTTGCCCTCGGCCTCTTCGCCCTGGCCCTGGCCCTCGCCTACCTCTTGGGCGGCTTCAGCAATTTCTTCCTCCGCCGCCCGTTTGTCTCTGACGCGGTTTTTTGCGTGCTGGCGATGCTCACCCTCGCCTTTGTGGTCATCAATTTCTACACCAAAGAAGCCAAACCCCAGGCGTTCGCCACCGGCGTGGATTGGCGCATGATTCCTGCGGGCGTCCTTATTCTGTTTGCGCTTTGGATTCTGGCAGCGCTCGCGCTGGCTTGCTCGACCCGCCTGGACATCATTCCCACGCTGGCCATCTGCTCGGCCTTCTTTCTCCTCGGCATTATGTCCGATTACCTTTTCGGCCGCCGCGCCGACCCCGTCTGGCGCTATGAATTGAAAGCCGAAATGAGCGGCTCCCGCTGGTCCGAACCTCAAAAACGACTCCTCAAGCAAATCGTCGAAAAATACGACACCGATCACAACGGCACCCTCGACTCGGCCGAGCGGCAAAAAATCGGCGCCGAAGACAAAGCGCGGCTGGCGCGTGCCGGCCTCGGCGGCTCCGGGTGGGCCTCTGTCCTTTACACCATCACTCCGAATTGGCAGCTTTTCTGGCTCGCCGACGCGGTCGAGGCGGGCAAGGGCCCCTTTCATTGGGGCTATGTCGGCAAGGCCTTTGCCTATGTGCTCGGGTACGTCGGCGCCGCGCTCGCGGTGGCGATCGTGCTGTTCGAGGAGCGGGAACTCAGTTGATTTAAATGGAACGAACTATACAAAAACACGGGCTGATCAATCTGCTGGTTTTGCTGTTGGTGGGAACCGCCGCCTTTGCCGTCGCGCGCTACAGCGACACCCTGGCGGGCCTGGTCAGCGTTGTTTATCTTGGCCTGGGCATCCTGGTCGCGGCGGTGAGCTGGTTTCAGCTCCGCCTGGAAGACAGCGAACGCCTCGAGAAGCTGGAACTCGAGGAATTAGCCAAAGGCCATAGCGGTTCGGCGCTCTTCGAAGCTAAAGACGCGGAGATCTTCCCGGCCCAGCGTGCGCGGGAGCAGTTCGAGCGCTTTTTTGTGCCGGCCTTCACCGTTCTGCTGTGCCTCGTCCAGGCTGGCGGCGCCTGGTCTCTCTGGCGCTGGCTCTCCCGTTCCACCACTCTCGTCGAGCTTAAAGAACCGACGGCCGGCGCCTTCCTGTTTCTGCTGTTCGCGCTGGTCCTTTTTTTGCTCGGCCGCTTTTCGGCGACTTTCGCCCGTCTCGAAAACCAGCGCCTGTTGCGTCCCGGCGCCAGCTACCTGCTCCTCAACGCGATTGTCTGCGCCGCCGTCTGCGCCGGCATCGCCAGTGGGATAGCCGGCTTTGCCCGGACGGATTTCTACCTGGCGTATGCCTTATGTGGGTTGCTCGCCGTCCTGGCCGTCGAGACCATGGTGGCCCTCGTCCTGGAGATTTACCGCCCCCGCCTTAAAGGCAAGCCTGAGCGGCCGCTCTATGAGAGCCGGCTCGTCGGCCTGCTTGGCCAGCCCGAAGGCCTCATCACCACGGCGGCCCAGGCCATCGATTATCAGTTCGGGTTCAAAGTATCTGAGACCTGGTTTTATATTTTCTTTCGGCGCGCGATTTTTTGGCTGCTGCCTCTGCAGGTGCTGCTGCTGCTTTTGTCCACCGGCTTCGTCGTCATTGAGCCGGGCGAGCAGGCTCTCCTCGAGCGCTTTGGCAAGCCCGTCGACGGCCGGCCTGTGCTCGGACCCGGCGCGCACTTCAAATGGCCCTGGCCCATCGACCAGGTCTATCGCTACCGCACCGAGCAAATCCAGACCTTCGATGTCGGCTTCACTGAGGACCCCGAGAAGGAAAAGGAGCGGGCCGTGCTCTGGACGGTTGCTCACACCAAAGAAGAGAATTTCCTCATCGCCCACCGCGAGGCCGCCTCGCTGACCGCAACGAACGAAGCCGCCGGCAAACGCACACCCCCGGTAAGCCTTTTGACCGTCAGCATCCCGGTCCAATATCAGATTACGAACCTGGAGGATTGGGCTTACAACAACGAAGACGCCCCCTCACTCTTGCAGGACCTCGCCACCCGCGAAGTGGTGCGCTATCTGGCTGGAGTCGATCTCAACCAACTGATGACCCAAGGCCGCATGCTGGCTGCCAAATCCCTCGTCGAGCGCATTCAGGCCGCCGCCGACCAGCACCAACTCGGCGCCCGCATCATCACCGCCGGCCTGGGCGACCTCCACCCCCCGGTCAAGGTCGCCGAGGACTACGAAAAGGTCGTCGGTGCTGAGCAAACCCGAAAGGCGAAAGTCCTGGCCGCCCGCGCCGACGAAATCCGCACCAACGTACTGGCCGATGCCCAAGCCACCACCATTCTCAACCGTGCCCAGGCCGACCGCACGGCTCGTCAATTGGGCGCGGTCGCCCAGGCGGGACTCTTCACCAACCAGCTTCCCGCCTTCGCCACGGCTCCCACGGTTTATGCCCAACGCGCGTATTTGCGGACCTTCGAACGGGCCACTGCCAATGCGCGCAAATATATCATGCTCACCACCAATACCCACGACGTAATCACCTTTGACCTCCAGGAATCCGCGGCGAAAGACATTCTTAACATCACCGTCCCCGCCCCCAAGAAATAATCCCCCATGACAAAGAATCCATTCACGATCATTGTTGGCCTGCTCATGCTCGCCATCGTTGGCCTGTTGCTCTTCAGTTTCCAGGTCCGCAAATCCGAAGTCGTTGTGGTCACGACCTTCGGCAAACCCACCCGCACCATCACTGAACCCGGCGGCCCCTATGCCCGATTGCCCTGGCCCGTCCAAAGCGTTCACCGCTTCGACCAGCGCGTCCAGAATTTCGAGGACAAGTTCACCGAAGGATTGACCGCTGACAGTTTCAACTTGCTGGCCTCCGTCTATGTCGGTTGGAAAATTACCGAGCCGCAGGCCTTCTTTCCTAAGTTCGCCAGCACCGCTGACCCGATTGCCGCTGCCGAACAGGTCATGGACCGCATGTTGGGTGGCGCCAAGACCGCGGTTATCGGCAACCATCCTTTGGCGGACTTTCTCGCCCCGGCAGGTGAGGGCAACAAGTTCGCCGCCATCGAACAGGAAATCCTTAACCTCGTCCAGGCCGAGGTCCGCGCTCAGAATTACGGCCTGGAAATCCAGTTTCTCGGCGTCAAAAAATTGGGGTTGCCCGAAAGCGTCACCACTTCGGTTTTCGAGCGGATGAAATCCGAGCGCAAGGTCCTGGCCGACCGCTCCGAGTTCGAAGGCGTCGCTGAGGCCCAAAAAATCCGCTCTGAAGCTGACCGCAAAGCCTCCGAGTTGCTCTCCACCGCCGAGGCCCAGGCCACCGAAATCCGCGGCAAAGGCGAAGCCGAAGCGATTAAATCCCTCAAGGTCTTTCAGCAGAATCCCGAGCTGGCCAGCTTCATCTTCCGTTTGAGCGCGCTCGAAGGTTCCCTCAAGGGCTCGACGCTGATCTTCGACCAGCAAACACCGCCCTTTGATTTGTTGACCGGCGTCTCGGTTAACCCCACCAATCTCCTCCACAAATAAGTATGCCGGACCAACCTCATTCCCCCGAGGATTTGCGCGAGCCGCTCTCCCCGCCGGAAACCGCGCTCGACGCCGGGTCTCAGGCCCTCTCCGAGGCCTTGCGCAGCAGCTTCGGCATCGTCAAATTCGTCATGGCCGTGCTGGTGCTCGTTTTTCTTGGCTCGGGCATCTTCATCGTCGGGCCGCAGGAACAGGCCATGAGAATTCACCTCGGCAAACCCGTCGGCGAGGGCAAGGCCGCCTTGCTCGGTCCCGGTTTGCACCTCTCCTGGCCTTACCCCATCGATGAATACATTAAGGTCCCCATCTCCTCGATCCAAAAAGTCACTTCGACGGTAGGTTGGTTCGCCATCACCCCCGCCCAGGAAGCCGCCGGCATCGAGCCGCCTGTGTTTGGAAACACTCCCATCAACCCGCTGGTGGATGGTTATGTCCTGACCGCCGATAACAACATCATTCACACCCGGGCCACCCTCACCTATCACATTGCCGATCCCGTCGGCTACGTCTTCAATTTCGTCAACGCTTCCAACGCCGTCCAGAACACCCTGGATAGCGCTCTGCTGGACACCGCCGCCCAGTTCCACGTCGATGACATCCTCAGCCGTGACGTCGCCCGGTTCAAAGAGGCTGTCCAAAAGCGAGTCGAGGGCCTGGTCGAACAGCAGAATCTGGGCATCGTCGTCGATGGCTGCCAGGTGCAAAGCCGCCCGCCGCGCCAGTTGAAAGAAGCCTTCGACAGCGTGCTTAACGCGGAGTTGGGCCGCAGCAAACAACTCGATTCGGCGCGCAGTTATCAAAACCAGGTAACCAGTCAGGCCAGTGCTGATGCTCAATCGCGCGTCAATTCCGCCCAGTCTGAGCGCGCCCGCCTGGTCAACGACATCACCAGCCAGGCCGAACGCTTCAACGAGATTCTGCCCAGGTATCAGGAAAACCCCGCCCTCTTCTTCCAGCAGCGCCTTAATGAAACTCTCGGCCGGGCTCTCACCAATGTGCAGGACAAAATCTTCCTCGCCGAAAGCGCTAACGGCAAACCCAAGGAGTTCCGGGCCCTTCTGAACCGCCCGCCTCCTCCCAAAACCGAAGAAACAAAACCGTGACACTCTCCTGGCAGTTCTTTGTGAACGCTCATAACCCGTCACGCCGCACTTTTGCGGACGCCCTGCCCATGATTCTCCCTCTCCCTAGGGGAGAGGGCCGGGGTGAGGGGGAACAGATCGAACAAATATCAGCCATCACCCGAAACTCGAAACTCTCTCGTCACCCGTCACCCGTCACCCGTCATTTTCTATGCAAGTCACCTCTCTCTTAAGTCGGACCGAGCACGAACACGACGAGTCCTGCTCCACCTGCGGCCACGACCACGAACACGCCCCGGTGCGGCTCTGGCAAACCCTGGTCGGAGTCGTCTTCGTCCTCAACGCATTTATCGTCGATTGGGCCTTCGGTCTGCCTGGCCACACCGTCGCCAGCGTCAGCGCCTTGCTCGGCGCCGTCATCCTCGGCTACCCCATCGTTTGGACCGCGATGAAGGACATTTACCGCGGGACGTTCAGCATCAACGAGTTGGTCGCCATTGCCGTTTTGGCGGCCTTTGCCACCAGCGATTACAAGACCGCCGGCATCGTTGCCTTCTTCATGCTCATGGGCGAGATCATCGAGACCCGCACCGCCGAAGGTGCCCGTGCCTCGATCGAGTCCCTCATCAAGCTTACGCCTACCAAGGCCCGCCGCATCCTGACCCCGGCCAAAGAGGGAGGCGCATTTTTGGCCGCCGTGCCCTCGCTGGCCGGCCCGGCTGCCGAGCGCTCTTCGGCCCAGGGCGAAGAAGAAGTCGCCGCCAGGGACCTGGCCGTCGGCGACCTGATCCGGGTTCGGCCGGGCGACAACGTCGCCGCCGACGGTATCATCATCAGCGGACAGGGCTCCTTCAACCAATCGACGATCACGGGCGAATCGCTGCCGGTGGACAAGAAGCCCGGCGATGAGGTTTATGCCGGCACGCAAAACCTCACCGGCGTGCTCGAAATCAAGGTCAGCCGCGCGGGGCAGGACACTACCCTGGGCCGTGTGCGCGAGCTGATCCTGGCGGCCGAAAAAACCAAGCTGCCCATCATGAAAATCGTGGACCAGTACATGAGCTTTTATACGCCGCTGGTGCTGGTGATTGCTGCCTTGGTCTGGGCTTTCACGCGCCGGCTGGACAACGTCATCTCCGTTCTCATCTTCAGTTGTCCCTGCGCGTTCATTCTGGCGACGCCGACCGCGATGGTCGCCGCCCTCTCCGCTGCAGCTCGCCTCGGTATCCTTATCAAGAATGTCGCCGATATCGAATTGGCCGCCAAAATTAATGCCTTCATTTTCGACAAGACCGGCACCCTCACCACCGGCGAACTCGCCGTCAGCCGCCTGGCCCCGTTGGGCGACACTAAACCCGCCGAACTGTTGCGCTTGGCCGCCTCCGCCGAAAAATACAGCAATCATCCGACCGCCAAGGCCCTGGCTCAACTCGCCGGCGAGGCGGGCGTGCCCCTCATCGAGCCAAAGGATTTTTCCGAGGCCGCTGGCCGCGGCATCAAGGCCCACGTCAATGGCGCCGCCGTCCTCGTTGGTCGCGCCCAATGGCTCCGCGACAATGGCGTGAAGGATGATTTCATCAAATCCGTGGACCTCAACGAAACCGAAGGCTGGAGTCTCATCTTCGTCGCGCGCGACAACCGTTGCATCGGCTGGGTCGGTTTGCAGGACCAAACCCGCCGCGAAGCTCGCGAGTCCCTGGCCGAGTTGAAAGAGAACGGCGTGCGCCGCATCGCGATGATCTCCGGCGACCGCCAGCCGGTAGCCACTCGCGTCGCCCAGGAAATTGGCTGCGAAGAAGCGAAAGGCGAATGCCTGCCCCAAAACAAGGTCGAGTTCGTCCGGGCCGTGAAAGCCAAGGGCTACCGAGTGGCGGTCGTCGGTGACGGCGTAAACGACGCGCCCGCCCTGGCCGCCGGTGACATCGGCATCGCGATGGGCGCGGCCGGCAGCGAAGTCGCCATCCACAGCGCGACCATCGCCCTGATGAACAACGACCTGCGGCGGCTGCCGTTCCTGGTCAAACTTTCCCGCAGCACTCGCAGCGTTATCAACCAGAACTTCCTGTTTGGCGTTGTCTTCATCATCGGCGGCATCACCCTGGCGGCCTTGGGCAAAGTGCCGCCCGTGCTCGCTGCCGCGATGCACACCACCGGCTCACTCATCGTCGTTTTCAACAGCGCCCGGCTGGTCCGCAAAGGTGAGGAGTTGGAGCATTATCGCCCCGAACCCGCCGCCCCAAAACCCGTGCCGCCGCCGGCCCTGACACCTAAACCCGAACTGGCGGCGGCGTAAAGAGTTTTGGAAATTCGAATGCCTAAACTCTATGATTACTTCGGACTGCGCGTTTACTTCTATGCTAACGACCATGAGCCCGTGCACGTCCACGGCTTTTATCAAGGCCGGGAAAGCAAGGCTGAGCTTGTGATTGTCAATGGCTCGATTACCGGGGTCCGCATCTTGCGAGTAGCAGGCATGCGTCCTCTCACCGGCAAAGCGCTGGCCGACTTTGAACTGCTTGTCTCCCGGCGGGCAGGGGATATAGTTGATAAATGGGTCGAGTTTTTTGTTCACCACCGAACGGTGCGAGCTGAGACAATTACCCGGAAACTGAAATGATAACGATTGAAGAAAAAAAGACCAAGCGAATGCCAAAGGTGGTCCGCATCGAGAGAGTATGCTATGCTGCTGCGTACAAACTTCGCATCTGGTTCGACAATGGACATGAGGTGACGGTGGATTTTGGACCATTTCTCAAGCGTTCGCTTCACCCTTCCATTCGGGCCTATTTGGACTTCGAGCGGTTCAAAAACTTCACGGTCGAAGAGGGCATGTTGCACTGGAATGATTTCGACCTGGTCTTCCCGATCGCGGATCTCTACCAAGGGAAAATCGCTTGATGAATTGCCAACCATGAGCGCCTCTGAAATCATTGCCGAAATCCAGAAGCTCCCAACCGCTGAGCAGGAGCGAATAAGCATCTGAACAAAACCGGTTTGGCCGCCCTTTTCCGTAAAGCAGCGGAGCAACAGGATTAATTGCATGCCCACGACTCTTACTGAGCCCACTCAACACTCCACTCTCCGCACTCCCCCTTCGAATGGCGAAGTAATCGTCTCCGTTCGCGGCCTGACCAAGGTCTTCAAAGATTTCTGGGGCCGCCCCAAGGCCCGCGCTGTCGATAACGTCGATTTCGAGGTCCGTCGCGGCGAAGTCTTCGGTTTGCTCGGCCCCAATGGCTCCGGCAAATCCACCACCGTCAAACTGCTCCTGGGCCTGCTCTATCCCACCAAAGGGCACATCGAGGTCTTCGGCCATTCGCCGCGCCATGTCGCCACCAAGGCCCGCATCGGCTACCTGCCCGAAGAATCCTATCTCTACCGTTATCTGAACTCCCGCGAAACCCTCCAGTTCTTCGGCAATCTTTTTGAACTCGACAAGGGAGACCGGCACAAACGCACCGAGCAGTTGCTCGAAATGGTCGGCTTGGGCCAGGTCCATTTGCGGGCCGTCGGCGAGTTCTCCAAAGGGATGCAGCGGCGCATCGGTCTGGCCCAGGCCCTGATCAACGACCCCGACCTGGTCATCCTCGATGAGCCGACCTCCGGCCTCGACCCCATCGGCTGCCGCGAAGTCAAAGATTTGATTGTCGCTCTTGCCCGCCGCGGCAAGACCGTCATCCTGAGCAGCCATCTGCTCTCCGACGTCGAAGACGTTTGCAACCGGGTCGTGATCTATTATGGCGGCAGAATCCAGGCTATGGGAACGCTCAAAGAACTCCTGGCCACCCCGGACGTGGTTCGCATCACCACCCCGGCTCTGTCCCGCCCCACCATGGAGCGGGTGCTCGAGATCATCCGTAAAGACGTCGCCCAGGACAAGGTCAGCATCGACACTCCCACGCAAAACCTCGAAAGCTACTTTCTCGAGGTGGTCCAAAAGGCGCGTCGAGCCGCCGCGGAAACCTCGGGCGCCATGTCCGGCGCCACCGTCGCCGCCTACCTCCGCGGCGATGCCGAAACAAAACCCGCCGGCGACCAACTTCTTGAACGCCTCAGCGCTCCCCAACCCGCCCAACCGGCCCAGCCTTCGCTCTCAGAGGCGGTTCAACCCGTGGATGAACAAAAACTTGCCACCCTGAGCCAGCCAACCGAACCCGCCGCGCCTTCCCCCAAACCACCGGTGCCGGAAAACCCTGCCGAATTGGAGAAAGCCAACGAAAAACTCACGTCGTTGCTGGGGACGAAGGGTAAATGAGCGCAACCCTTCCCTGACCTCATGCAGCAACTGCTCGCCATCACCTGGCTGACCTGGAAAGCCGCCCTCCGGTTTCGGCTATTCCTCGTCGTCGCTGTGTTGTTGCTGGTCTCGGTCATCGGCCTGCCGTTGCTGATTAAAGACGACGGTACCGCGCGCGGATTTACTCAGATTCTGCTCACCTATACCCTCAGCACGATCAGTGTATTGCTGGGACTCTCCACCTTGTGGCTGGCCTGTGGCCTGTTGGCGCGCGAAATCGAGGATTGCCAGATGCAAATGGTCGTCGTCAAGCCCGTGGCCCGCTGGCAAATCTGGCTGGGCAAATGGCTGGGCATCATGTCCCTCAATGCAGCGTTGCTGGCCCTGTCCGGGGCCAGCCTCTATGCTCTGCTGCAATGGCGCGCCACCCGGCTGCCGGCTGACCAACAAAGGATCCTGCGCAACGAAGTGCTGGTCGCCCGCGGCTCGGTCAGGCCGGCCAGCTTGGATAAAGAAATCGACGAGCAAACCGAACTGCGGCTGCAGAAACGCTTGCAACAATTTCCCGTGGACCGGTCAGACGTGCCCGAGGTGCGTAAGAACATCCGCGAGCAGGTCAAAGCCGAGGTTCAACTTGTGGACCCCGGAGTTGCGCACATATGGCAAATCGATCTGGGTCTGAGGCGGCATTTTCTGCGCGGCCAGCCCCTGCATTTGCGCATCAAATTCAACTCGTCGGACAAAAACCCGACCGGCACATTCCTCGGCCTCTGGCAGCTCGGTGTCCCGCGCCAGACCAAACTCTGGCGCAGCGAGGTGATGAGCCTGGCGCCGGACACCTTCCATGAATTCCAAATCCCGCCTGATCTCTTCGATGAGAACGGCGTATTGACCATCTGGTTCCTCAATTATAATGAGACCACTTTGCTCTTCGCCCTCGAAGACGGCATTGAAGTGCTCTATCCCGAGGGTGGTTTCGCCCTCAATTTCGTCCGGGGATTGGGCATCATCTTCTGTTGGATGGCGCTGTTGGCCGCCCTGGGCCTGGCTTCGGCCAGTTTCCTGTCCTTTCCCGTCGCCGCCTTCTTCTCCTTGGGCATGCTCGCCATCGTCCTGTCCAGCGGCACCATGGCTAACGCTGTCTCGGAAGGCACCATCGCCGGTTACGACTCGGAGAAGAGCACCAAGGGTTGGTCCCCCGCCGATTTGGTCGTCATCCCCGCCTTTAAAGCTATTCTCAAGGTCGTCAGCCTGGCCAAAGATTTCAGCCCGGTCGATGCCCTCAGCAGCGGCCGTAGCATCACTTGGAGCCAGCTTGGCCAGGCCTTCGCGCAGATTGTTCTGCTGCTCGGCGGCGCCTTCGGCTTGTTCGGAATCATCGGCTTCACTCGCCGCGAACTGGCCACCGCCCAGGGAACGCAATGAACGGTCCACGGTCCACAGTCCACAGTCCACAGTCCACAGTCCACAGTCCGCGACGCCTGCCTTTGGACTTTGAACTTCGGATCGTGGACCGTGGACTGTGGACTGTGGACTGTGGACTTCTCCCCCCGTGACTCCCGGATTCAAAAAGGTCGCCCTCCTGCTACTGGCTGCCCTGCTCCTGGTCGGCGTCTCCTTCGTGCAGCAGTCGCTCAATCAGGACCGCGAGGAACTCGGGTTGACCCGCATCCAGCCGCTGGAGAACGCCCCGCCCGTGCTTGCTTTCACCACCGTCGCGCTGGGCGGGTTTCGCGGATTGATTTCCAACGTCCTTTGGATTCGCGCCAACGACCTCCAGGAAGAAGACAAGTTCTTCGAAATGGCGCAACTGGCCGATTGGATTACCAAACTCGAACCGCATTTCGTCCAGGTCTGGCTCGTGCAAGCCTGGAACATGGCCTACAACATCTCCGTCAAGTTCAAGGACTTCTCCGACCGCTGGCGCTGGGTCGAGCGGGGCATCGAACTGCTGCGCGATGACGGCCTGCGCTACAACCCCAACGAGACGCTGATCTATCGGGAACTCGGCTGGTTCTTCCAACACAAGATGGGCCAGAACCTCGATGATGCCAATATGTACTACAAGCGCCAATGGGCCGATGAAATGACCGGGGTCTTTGGCGACACCTGCCCCGTTAACTTTGATACTTTGATTCATCCCCAAACTGCGGATCAAACCAATCGCGTCCGTTTGCTGGTCGAAAAATACAAGATGGACCCCGACCTCGTGAAGGAAATCGACCAGCGCTACGGCCCTTTGGAATGGCGCCTCCCGGAAGCCCACGCCATCTATTGGGCCGTCCTCGGACTCAAAAAGGCCCAGGAGAATCCCACCAAAATTAACTCCGACGATCTCATCACCTTGCGCCGCCTGGTTTATCAATCCATGCAGTTGAGCTTTCACCAGGGTCGCCTCGTTCCCAATCCGTTCTCGAAAGTCCCCGACCTGGGCCCCAACCTCGACATCATCCCCAAAGTCAGCGCTGCCTACGAGCAGGCCGCCGTCGACGACGAAAAAAACCGCGACCACATCCTCAAGGCCCATCGCAACTTCCTGCGCGATGCCGTTTATTTCCTCTACATCGATAACCGCCTCACCGAGGCCGCTTTCTGGTACAAATACCTCGGCACCAACTACCCCGACCAAACCTTGCTCGATTTTGATGCCAATTCCTATCCGAGGAATCTCACCCTGAGCGACTATGCGGTTGAACGCGTTCAGGAGGACGTCACTGAAAGCATGGATCAAAAGCGCGTCAAGGCCATTCTCGCCGGACTGATCGCCCAAGCCTATACCAGCATGGCCCTCGGCCAGGAGCAGCGCGCCGCCGGGTTCAAGCGCCTCGCCGACCTGGTCCTCGCCTCCTACCAGGACAAGACCAAAGCTCGCGCCGAGTCGCTCTCCGTCGCCCCCATCGAGGAGATTAAAAGAGACGTGCTCAACCGCATGCTCGATACCCAGCATGGTCTGCCTCCTGCGATGCGCGCCGTCCTGCGCACCAAACTCGACCTCGGCCCGGAAACCGCCCCGCCCCCTCCCTCGCCCCCCGCCACCAACTCCTCCTCCGAGAAGTCCAGATAGTGCTCCAGGCTAACCTGACTTTCGCAACTCGACCTGGTTTTTGAGAATTTTCGCGAGGTGAATTCATTGTTTTCCGTGGAAATCAGCCGATTTCGTTTCAAAAACGCCTTGTAGTGCAGACCTAGTCTCTTCCGCCAGCAT
>DATMQA010000028.1:0-60075 GCA_035566895.1 Binatia bacterium | reverse complement strand
CTCGGTCCGACCGATCCGTCCAAGGCGCCGCCGGGCTCGATCCGGCGGGAGTTTGGCCAGACGATTATGATCAACGCGGCTCACGCCAGTGATTCGGCGGAGAATGCCAAACGGGAAATGGACATTATCGACGTGGGGGAGAACACGTTCCGGCAGATCGTCGAGAAATTCTACGGGAAGGTGTGAGCTGTAGAAGGCGAGCTGTAGGAGACGACGTAAGGAGTCTCTGATCAGTAGCGTTCGCGGAGGGGGCTTTGGTCCGGACCAGGAATTGATCAGAGACTCCTTACGTCGCCTCCTACAATATTTAGTCGTCTCGTACAACAACTTCGTGGGAACTCTGTCAACCGCCGTGACTTCAGGCATCAACCCAAAGCGCGGAGTTGGTCTGTAGTTTTCCCAAGAGTCGAGCGTCGGCGGCGGGAAAGGCGTAGGTGGGCAGTTCCGCGGCGGTGACCCATCGAAAGTCCGCACAGCCCAACGGTTGCGGCTCGTGCTGCTTCCAGCGGCAGCGGAAGAATTTTAGCTGGACGCTCTTTTCGGAGTAATCGTGGGTGAGGCTTTCGACCAGTTCGCCGACATCAATTTCGATGCCCAATTCCTCGCGAAGCTCTCGCACCAGGCAAGCCTCGAAGGTCTCATCCGGCTCGCGTTTTCCGCCGGGAAATTCCCAAAGACCGCCCAGGTGCGCCTCCGGCTGTCGTTGGGTGATGAGGAGGCGGCCATTGCGGAAGACCAGGCCGGCGGCGACCTCGATGACGTGCATGGCGTAAAACGTAAAACGTGAAGCGTAAAAGCGGTTGGGCGCTGGTTCTGAAATGTGAAATGTGAAACGTGATTCGCGAAGGAGCGGCGCTTTGAATTCACGTTTCACGCATCACGTTCCCTCACCTCCCAATGCTCTTATAGATAAACCCCAGCTCTTCCATCTCCGCCGGGTCGAACAGGTTCCTGCCGTCAAACATGATCGGGTGCGTAAGGCCTTTGCGGGCGCGTTCGAGGTCCAGTTTCTTGAATTCCTCCCACTCAGTGGCGATGATCAGCGCGTCGCAGCCCTCCGCCACCTCGTTCATGTCCTCGACAAACGTGACGCCGTTGAGCACGGCTTTGGCTTTGTCCATCGCTTTGGGGTCATGAACCCGCAGGAGGGCCCCCTCCTTCTGGAGGCGCTGGCACAATTCGATCGCCGGGGACATGCGGACGTCGTCGGTGTTCTGTTTGAAGGCCAGGCCGAGCACGCCGATTTTCTTGTCTTTCAACACCCACAAGGTTTCGCTGATTTTTTTGATGAACCGGCTCATCTGTTCGGCGTTGATCTTCTGGACTTCCTTGAGCAGCCCGAAGTCGTAGCCGACTTGCTCGGCGATTTTGATGAAAGCGCTGAGGTCTTTGGGAAAGCAACTGCCACCGAAACCCAGCGAGGCATCGAGGAAGCGCCGGCCGATGCGGGCATCCATGCCCATGCCGTTGGCGACTTCCTGGACGTTGGCGCCGGCGGCCTCGCAGACGACCGAGATGGCATTGATATAGGAGATTTTGAGCGCCAGGAACGAGTTGGAGGCGTGCTTGATGAGTTCGGCCGAGTTGATATCGGTTACGATAATCGGCGCCTTGAACGGCGCGTAGATCTCTTTCAGGGCCGGCACCGGGCGCTGCGAGCGAACCCCGATCACCACCCGGTCCGGGTGCATCAAATCATCGACGGCGAAGCCTTCGCGAAGGAATTCCGGGTTGCTAACGACGTCAAAATCGACCTTGGCTTTGCAATAACGCTTGATGGTCTCGGCGACTTTATCGCCGGTTTTGACGGGCACGGTGCTTTTATCGACGACGATTTTATACTGGTGCATGCCGCCGGCGATGTCGCGCGCGACTTTTTCGATGAAGCTCAGATCGACGGCGCCGTCGGCCAGCGGCGGCGTCGGCACGGCGATAAAAACGACATCGGAATTCTCGACGCCTTCAGCCGTGCTCGTGGTGAAATGCAAGCGGCCGGCGGCGACATTTTTCCGCACCATCTCCTCGAGGCCCGGTTCATAGATAGGAATTCCGCCCTCCTGCAACACCTTGACCTTGGCGGCGTCGTTATCGACGCAGATCACCCGGTGGCCGACTTCGGCAAAACAAGCCCCGGTGACCAGGCCCACGTAGCCGGTTCCAATAATGGTCAGTTTCATGGGCAGGCGCTCAGGGTGCCCGCACTATTTCTTCTCGAATTTGAATTGCGGCCCCGCGGGCGGGGTGCTGGGCGCGAGGCTCGGGTATTTGGTCCTTAAATCTTCCAGGCGCATGCCGGCCTCTGAGCCCAGGTAACCATAATGGTCGGTCGTCTCGACTTCTTCATAGAGGTTGCGGGCCAACTCGGGCTTGTTCTGCGCTTCGTAGAGGCGGGCCAGGGCAAATTTCGCCTGTGGAATATAACTTTCGCTGGGGTGCCGATCGATGAGGTTCTTGTAGGCCGCAGCCGCCTCGGCGCTGTTTCCCTGGACATCCAGGCAGGCCGCGATGCCGAGCAGGGCCTGCCCCACATACGGGCTATCCCCGTGTTCGCGCGTGAACCGCTCGAACTGGGCTTTGGCCTCGGGATATTTGCCTTCGGTGAAGTAAGCCGCCGCGGCCATGAGCGAAGCGCGGGTGGCGGCGCCCGAGCCCGGGTACTTCGCGGCGAGCTTCAGGTAGGCCTCCGGCGAGTCCACGCGCAGGCCGCCGACAAACTGCGGTGCGGCCACACTCGAGAGAGCCATGCTGGCGGCGTCTTCATTCTGGCCGTGATTCCAGATGAAAAAGCCGACCACCACCCCCGCGCCCACGAGAGCCGCCACGCACCACAGCGCCTGCTTTTGATTTGTTTCAAGCCACGCCCAGATGCGGTCTGCGAGCGGCAATTCTGCAACTTTAGCTTCCATACAAGGGGTGCAATGTTTCGGACTGAGCGCGGAAATTCAAGCTTTAAACGCGGCCGGAGCGAGGACATTCCTGTCCGCAGCAACTTCCGAACGCCAGAGTCCCGGCCAGCAGGGCGTTAATGGCGGGCACGGCGTTTGACTTTGAGCTGGGCCAGGGCATGAGCCAGCGCGGCGCTGACCATGGCGGCATCTTCACCATCGAGGTGCTCGGCCAGCCTGGCCTCGGCGCGCCGCCGCCCCTCCTCGGTCTTGGCCTCATCGATGTTCTCGGCGCGAATCGCCATGTCGGTCATGATCGCCACGCGCTCGCCGGTGATCTCGACGAATCCCTCGCCTACCGCCAGGAAATAATCCCGGCCATCTTTGCGCACGGCGATTTCGCCCGCTACGATTTGCGTCAGCACCGGCACGTGCTGCGGATAAATTCCCATCTCGCCTTCCGCCGCCGGCAGCGTCACCATCTCGACGTCTTCCGAGTAGGTTTTGGCGTCCGGGGTGACGATTTCCAGTTTCAGGGTGCTGGCCATGGGTCGGGAGGTTGCAAAGTTACAAGGTTACAAAGTTGCATGGTTACATGGTTGCAAGGTCGCATGGTTGCATAGGAGCCACAGTGCGCCTCACGCTTGCTTGATTTCCTCGATCCCGCCCTTCATATAAAAGTTGCCCTCGGGCACTTCGTCGTGTTTGCCATCAAGGATTTCCTTGAACCCGCGAACGGTATCGGCCACGGGGACCTGTTTGCCGGGACGGCCGGTGAAAACTTCGGCCACGCTAAAGGGCTGGCTAAGGAAGCGCTGGATTTTGCGGGCCCGGAACACCGTGAGCTTGTCGTCGGGAGAAAGCTCGTCCATGCCCAGAATGGCGATGATATCCTGGAGGTCCTTATAACGTTGCAGCACGTTCTGGACGCCTCGCGCCACGTCGTAATGGTCCTTGCCGACGATTTCGGGGGTCAGCGCGCGAGAGTTGGAAGCCAGGGGATCGACGGCAGGATAAATGCCTAGCTCGGTGAGCGCTCGTTCGAGGACGATGGTGGCATCCAGGTGGGTGAACGTGGTGGCCGGCGCCGGGTCGGTGATGTCGTCAGCGGGCACGTAGATGGCCTGGAACGAAGTGATGGACCCCTTTTTGGTGGACGTAATCCGCTCCTGGAGGTCACCCATTTCGGCGGCCAGGGTCGGCTGGTAGCCGACCGCGCTGGGGGTGCGGCCCAGCAGTGCCGAAACCTCCGAGCCCGCCTGGGAGAACCGGAAGATGTTGTCGATGAAGAGCAACACGTCCTGGTTTTTCTCGTCGCGGAAATACTCGGTAATGGCGAGGCCGGAGAGGGCGACCCGGAGGCGCGCGCCCGGCGGCTCATTCATCTGGCCGTAAACCAGGCCGATGCGGGAACCCGGCTTCAGGATCGGAAGCCCATTGGCGCCTCGCACCAAATGGCCTTTTTCGTCCTTCTCGCATTTGATGACATCCGCTTCGGCCATTTCATAGTAGAGATCGTTGCCTTCGCGGGTGCGTTCGCCGACACCAGCGAACATCGAAATGCCGCCGTGCAGTTTGGCGATGTTGTTGATCAGCTCCATGATGACAACAGTTTTGCCGACGCCGGCGCCGCCAAACGCGCCGACCTTGCCGCCTTTGAGGAAGGGGCAGATCAAATCGATCACTTTAATCCCCGTGGTCAGCACCTGGGGCGAAGTGGATTGGTCGATGAGCGCCGGGGCAGGGCGGTGGATGGGATAACGTTTGTCAAACTTGACCGGCCCTTGCTCGTCCACGGCGTCGCCTGTGACATTGAACACGCGGCCCATGACGCCGTCGCCGACCGGCATCGAGATGGGTGCGCCGGTATCGGCCACTTCCAGGCCGCGCTTCAGGCCCTCGGTGCTGGACATCGCGACGGTGCGGACCCAATTGTCACCCACGTGTTGCTCGACTTCGAGCGTCAATTTGGTGGGATTGCCCTGGACGGTGTAATCGACCGTCAGCGCGTTGTAGATCGCGGGCAGCGGGTCGGGAAACTCGACGTCCACTACCGGACCAATAACTTGTACGATTTTGCCTTTATTCATTTTAAAATTACGCCATGGCCATCGCGGCGCTGGCGATTTCGAGGAGTTCTTTGGTGATATTGGCCTGGCGCAGCTTGTTGTATTCGATGGTCAGATCTTTGATGAGTTGGTTGGCGTTGTCGGTGGCGTTCTTCATGGCGACCATCCGGGCGCTTTGCTCGCTGGCTTTGGCCTCGAGCAGGATGTGGTAAATCTCGAAATTGATGCTGTGCGGCAGCAAGGCCCCGAGCACCTGCTCCGCGTCCGGCTCGAACAGAAACTCGGTCGCCCCTTGCAACAGTTTCTCCTCCTGCTCGGGCCGCGGGATGCCGACGGACACCGGCTTGAACTCGCCTACGGGCAGGAGCGGCTGCACCTCGGGCTTTTGGCTCAGCGTCGAGATGAACTTGGTAAACAGCACATCGACGCGGTCGACCTCACCCCGAAGGAAGAGGTCCCGGGCGAACTTGGAGATGGCGCGAGCCTCGCCGAACTGAGGGGCGTCCTTATAGGTGAACTCCGCGGCGAGCTGGCGCCTGGTCCGGGCGATGAACTGGGCGGCTTTGCGCCCGGCCGTGATAAAGACCGTTGTCTGTTTATCCAATTTGGCCGCTTCCCGCATGAGATTGCTGTTGAGGGAGCCGCACAATCCTTTGTCGCTGCTGACCAGAATGACGCCGCGTTTTCTGACCTCGCGTTGTTCCATCAGCGGGTGAGTGAAATCGCCTGCGTGGAACGTGACGTTGCCCAGCACCTCGTTCATCATGGATGCGTAAGGACGGCTGGCCAGGGCGGACTGCTGAGCCCGCCGCATTTTCGAAGCGGCGACCATCTGCATGGCCCGGGTAATCTGGGCCATGTTCTTGACCGACTTGATTCGCCGGCGTATGTCGCGGGGGCTAGGCATTTCCTATTTGTACGTTTGCTTAAACTCCGTCACTGCGGCCTTCAAATCCGCCGTCAACGCATCGTTGAGGGCCTTTTCCTTGGCGATGCGCGCCATCAACTCGGCTTTGCGGCTGGTCAGATAATCGGTCAGCTTACCCTGGAAGTCCTTGAGGCGGCCCACCGGCACATCATCCATAAAGTTGTTTTGCACCGCCCACAACACCGCCGCCTGTACTTCAACGGCCACCGGGTTGTATTGAGGTTGTTTGAAGACTTCGACGACGCGCTTGCCCCGCTCGATCTTCGCCTGCGTCGCCGCATCCAGGTCGGACCCGAACTGGGCGAAGGCAGCCAGCTCGCGGAACTGCGCCAGGTCCAGCTTCACCCGGCCGGCCACTTGTTTCATCGCTTTGATCTGCGCGGCGGAACCAACCCGGGAAACCGACAAGCCGACCGAAATAGCCGGGCGAATGCCCTGGTAGAACAGGTCGGTCTCCAGGTAAATCTGCCCGTCGGTGATCGAGATGACGTTGGTCGGAATATAGGCCGAGACGTCGCCCAATTGCGTCTCGATGATCGGCAGCGCCGTCAGCGAGCCATTGCCGTACTTTTCATTCAGCCGGGCGGCGCGTTCCAGCAAACGGCTGTGCAGGTAAAAAACATCGCCCGGGTAAGCCTCGCGCCCGGAGGGCCGCTTGAGCACCAGCGAGACCTGCCGGTAAGCCACCGCGTGTTTGGAGAGATCGTCGTAAATGATCAGCGCGTCCATGCCGTTGTCCATGAACCACTCGCCCATGGCGCAGCCGGCGAACGGGGCCAGATACTGGTTGGTCGCGGAGTCGGAAGCCGACGCCACCACCACAATCGTGTAAGGCATCGCGCCGTGCTCTTCCAGGACACTAATCACTCGCGCGACATTGGATTGCTTCTGGCCGATAGCGACGTAGATGCAGTAGAGCGGGCGGTAATCCTTATCTTTCGCCGCTTCGGCAGCCTTGTTGAGGCGTGCCTGGCTGATGATGGTATCGACGCAGATGGTGGTTTTCCCGGTCGAGCGGTCGCCGATGATCAACTCGCGCTGGCCGCGGCCAATCGGGATCATCGCGTCCACCGCCATAATGCCGGTCTGGACCGGCTGGCTGACCGAACGCCGGCGAATGATGCCCGGGGCAATTTTTTCGACCGGGTACGCCGTGTCGGCCTTAATCGGCCCTTTCCCATCGACCGGCTGGCCCAGCGAATCGACGACGCGTCCCAGCAGGCCCTTGCCCGCCGGCACTTGCAGCAATTTGCCCGTGGTGCGAACTTCGTCGCCTTCTTCGATCTTGGTGTAGTCCCCGAGGATGATGGCGCCGACCTCGGTTTCTTCGAGGTTCAACGCCAGGCCGGTCACGCCTTTGCCGAAATCAATCATCTCGTTCAGCATGACATCGGTCAGGCCCTCGATTTTGGCGACACCATCGCCAATTTCGCGGACCGTGCCGACATTCTGCCTGTTCGTCGCGGTTTTGACGCCGGCGATCTGCGCTTCAATTTCCTGTAAGAGATTGCTCATATCTTTAACCCAGCTAACTCAATCAACCCATGTAACCCATGTAACCTTTTAAACTCAATTAACCCAATTAACTCAGTTAACCGAATCAACCCGTGGCCATCAAAAACTTTGCTCCAACGCTGCCAATCGCGCCTGGACGCTTCCGTCATACACGTCGCTGCCCACCTGGATGCGCAGCCCGCCAATCAGGGCAGCGTTTTGGCCGAAGGAAACGTGCAGCCCGGGTCCGTAGAGCCGGGTCAGGCCGGCTTGCAGCCTGGCCTGCAGCTCCTGCGGGAGAGGCACCGCCCCTTCGATCCTGGCGGTGCGGCGATGCAGGTCCAGTTTGACCAGCCGCTGGAAATGCGAAAGCACCGCCAGGTAACCGCGCGGTTTGCCTTCCAGCACAAGCCGGACCGCCTGCCGGGCCCGGTTCTCGTCCAGCAAACCGTTGACCAGGCAGCAACGGAACAGCTCCTTGCCTTCGCGGCGGGCTTGTTTGGAAATTTTCACGAGGGAGCGGCAGACCACGAAAAACACGTGGCGCGAGTTCTGGCTGCGGGTTTTCCTCTCCCCTTCATAAGGGGAGAGGGCAGGGAGAGGGGTCGCTCACTCGCGCGGGTCCCTTTCGTGTGCTTCGTGTATTTCGTGGTTTTCATTCTGCGACTGCGCGCTAAGCGGTGACCTGTTTTGCTGTTTCTTCCGCCAGGCGGCGCTGGTCCTCAGGGGTCAAAATCTTGCCCGTCACGGTCGCAGTGGTTTGCACCACCAAACGTCCGACTTCGCGCCTCAGTTCAGCCAACATGCGCGCATGGTCGGCGGCTGCCGCCTCGCGCGCCTTGGCAATGATTTGCTCGGCGGCGACGATAGCCTTCTGGGCTTCCTGTTCCTGCACGCGCGCGGCCGCGGCGCGGGCCTCTTCGATAAACTTGGTCGCCTGAGCGTTGGCCTGAGTCAGGATTTCCTGCCGCTGGACTTCCGCCCGGGCCAGCTCGGTCTTGATCTTGTCGGCGTTCACCAGGCCCTCGGCGATGCGCTGGCGCCGCTCCTCCAGCATCGCCAGCACCCGTTTGTAGGCAAACGCGTACAGCAGCCCGCAAACGATGAGAAAGCTGATGATTTGCGAAATCAAATGCGACCAATCCACACCGAACGTGCGGGCGATCTGCTCCACCGGGTTGCCGGCCTCAGCCTGGGCCAAAAGTATAAACTGATTCATGTGCCGATTTTGTTATCGCTGGGCGCAGAGCCGTTTCGGGCCCTGCGCCCGCAATTCTCTATCCCTTCACCAGGAACAACGCGTAGAACACGATGGCCTCCGCGAACGCAATGGCCAGGATCGATTGCACGAGGATCTTCGTGGCCGCGCCGGGATTGCGTCCGACGGCTTCCGAAGCCTTCATGCCGATGAACCCTACGCCGAGGGCCGCGCCGAGCGCCGCCAACCCGACATGCAGGTTGCCATTCAGTTCTGCCAACATAGGCATTAACGTCATATCTATTTTCCTTTCTTCTGTTGCTCAGCGGCTCCCGCGATTGAACACGGTCAAACCGCCGAAATCATGCGGAAAGTGGATTAGTGGATTAATGGATTGATGGATTATTGGAAACATAGCAAAACGTCGCCGTATCCCATGTCCTCAATCTTCACGTTCGGTTCATTATCCATTTATCCACCAATCCAATAATCCATTCATCCATCCTTCCCTCAGTGCTGCGCCGCCGCGTGGCCTTCCTCGTCGTGCTGGCAAATCAGCATCGTAAACACCGCCGTCAGCAGCATAAATACCAGCGCCTGCACAAACCCCACCAGCAGCTCCATGAAATAAAACGGGATCGGCAATAACCACCCCAGCCCAGGCACCAGGTTCGACATCGCCTCCAGCATGTTCTCACCCGCAAAAATATTGCCGTAAAGCCGGAAGCTCAGCGAAACCGGGCGGAACAATATCGAGAACACTTCCAAACAGCCGACTGCGAAAAAGACCACCACCATCAGCGCCTTGAGCCACCCGGTCGTCTCGCCTTTGGGCGCAAACAAATGCAGCAGAAAACCAATCGGGCCCACCTCGCGCACTGCCCACACCACCCAGCAGACAAAGAAAACCAGGGCCATCGCCAGCGTCATGTTCAGGTCGGCGTTGGCCCCGCGGAGGAAAGGCTGGTCAACATGGAACCCATGCGCCGTCGCGTGCCCCCAACCCATCGTGCCGAACAGCGGTATCAGCCCCGTCCAGTTCGCAAACAGGATGAAAATAAACACCGTCGCGAAAAACCAGAAAGTCCGGTTCACCAGGTGATGCCCGATAATCCCTTCCAGGAAGCTATGCAGGCTCTCCACCATCCATTCCCAGAAGTTTTGGGCGCCTTCCGGGACTTCTTTCATGTTCCGGGTCGCTGTCTGCGCGAAAACAATCAACCCCAGCGCCACGATCCACGTCACCACCATCGAATTGGTGATGATGAACGGCCCCAGCGGCGTCCGTAGCGTCGCCACCGGCACCGCCTTCTGCGGCACCCCATGCTCTTCGTGTTCCGAAGCGGCTGCCTCCGCCTTCAGACCCGGTTCGGCAACGCCCGTGGCCGGCTCGGCACTCCAACTGAGGAGCGGCGCGCCCGCCAGCAGCACCCACAGCAAAATGGCTTTGAACAATCGCATTTGCGCTTGGAAGGCTATCCCGAGGGACACCTTATCCCTCGGTGTCAAACCGACGTTTCGAGCCTGAAGCCCGCAAAAAGTGCCCGATGCCCAAAAATTTCACAAGAGTTTTTTTGCAATTTTTTCCTCCCGCCGGAGCGCGCCCGGTCCCCGGGCGCAGCAATTACCGCCCGCTGGCCTCCTTGAGTCTGGTCGAATCGGGTGTATGTTGACTCCGTGGCACGACAGACACCGAGGCGCCGGTCCGTGCTGTATGTCGAAGACGACGAGAACGATGTCTTCTTCATGCAAGATGCCTTTCGTGAAGTTGGCATCACCGAACCCCTGCAAGTCGTCCGGGACGGACAAGAGGCGATCGATTACCTCGCGGGCACCGCGCCTTTCGAGGACCGGGAAAGGTATCCACTGCCCTGTGTCGTGCTGCTGGATTTACAACTACCCAGGAAGGACGGACTTGTGGTCCTGGACTGGATTCGCTCACAGTCAAGCTTGAGGGGGTTGATCGTCATCATGTTCAGCTCCTCGGCCCATCCCAGGGACATCGACCGCGCCTACGAATTGGGCGTCAATTCCTTCGTGGTCAAGCCCGTGAGCGTGCAAAAGCGAATGGAAATCACCAAACTCCTGAAAGACTGGTGGCTGGGTTGCAACGAGTTCGCTTCGATCTACGAAGGCTGCGCCACCTGGAATGCAGAGGTCTAGCTAGCGCGGACGAACTTCCGATTCCACAGGATTCTCCAAGCAGACCTGCGAATTTCTACCAAAGATTTGCGGAGAAATAACCCCAAGGTCGGCGGCGACCTTCTGAGTGGTGTCGGGTTTTTCATCTTTCGCCCCCATTTCGCTCATTGAGCAGTCGCTCCAGCCGGCCCAGGCGCTGCTTCAGCGAGGCGAGCTCGGCGTCTTTCTGGTTCAGTTTTTCGTTCAGGGCCTGAATGGCCGCCAGGGCAACGCCGTCGGCGTCCACCATGCTGATATGTTTCTCGTCCATCCCCACGGCAAAGGCGGCGTAGAAATCCTGGGCCATGGGACCGAGGTGGGTGACGTCGGATTCGTGCTTGTAATTCCAGCGGGAGATGGGCAGGGCGGCGACTTTGTCCAGGACATCGCGCGGGTTGACCGGAACGAAGTTTTCCTTGGCGTTGCGGTCGCTGCTGCCGGTGGCGAGGATGTTGCCAACGACGTGGAGGGCCTGCTGGGGGTTATTGGTGCCGATGCCGACGAAGCCGCTGTTGGCAATGATCAGGCGCAGGACGCCGCCGGTAAAGAAGTCGAGGCCGAACTGAGCCGTGCCGGCGGTGCGTTTCGAGGAGATGCCCTCGCTGCCGGCGGCGCCGAAGGTCAGGCCTGGGAGGAGGCTGCCGGTGTTGGCGCTGTTGGGGTCGAGCTCGACGTTGCCGGTGAAATCCCACGACAAGGCGGCGTTGGTGGTGGAACCGCCCTTGCTGCCGAGCACGCCGCCGGAGTTGCCGTAGAGGGCCGGGCCATTGACATTCAAGCCGGCGAAGGTCTTGCCGGCGCCATACCAGCCCACACCGTGGAGGGTGTCACCTCGGAATTGGATGTCATGGTCGTTCATGAACACACTTCCAAGAACCTGGACGGTGCTCGACAGGGTGACCCCGCCGCTAAACGCGTTGGCGGCGGTGAAGGTCTGGCTGCCGTTGATGAGGGCGACGCTGACGACGTCCGAAGCGGTGCCGAGCTGGCCCGAAGAATTGACATACACCGGCACGCCGCCGGAGGCCGTGTCGCCATAAATCCCCGCCACGTAGGTCTGGGCCTGGCCGGAGCCGATGCGGATGAGGTTGTTGTCGGAGGAAAGGCCGAGGTTGCCGATGTCGATGTTGGAGCTGCCGGTGTGGATGTTCAAGCCAGCCTGAAAACCCACCGCGACGTTGCTGCTGCCAGTCGTGCTGAGGTTAAGCGCAAATGCTCCATCGGCGGTGTTGCCGATTCCGCTCGCGTTGTTGTTGAGCGCCGCAATGCCGTTGGCCGTGTTGTAGTTGCCGCTCGTGTTGCTGTAAAGCGCGTAGGCACCCTCAGCCGTGTTGTCGAACCCGTTGGTGTTCGAGTAAAGGGCCTGGTAGCCGTTGGCGGTGTTGTTCGAGCCCGTGGTGTTACTGAACAGGGCCTGGGCGCCATTGGCCGAATTGTAGCTGCCGGTGGTGTTGAACAAAAGCGCCTCGGAACCGGCGGCGGAGTTGTAGCTGCCGGTGGTATTGTCCTGCAGCGACGCATACCCGCCGGCGGTGTTGAAGCTGCCCGTGGTGTTGCCGAAAAGGGTCTCGGCGCCGCTTGCGGTGTTCTCCGAGCCGGTGGAATTGGATTGGAGGGCCTGCAAACCGCTGGCGGTGTTGTTGTTGCCGCTGGTGTTGGATTCCAGGGCTTGAGCGCCGATCCCCGTGTTGTTGGCCCCATTGGTGTTGGCGAGCAGATTGCGGAACCCAATGGCGGTGTTGTTGTTGCCGGTGGTGTTGTCCGAGAGGGCACTAGCGCCATAGGCCGAGTTTTGGGAGCCGGAGGAGTTGGACTCGAGGGCAAAGGCGCTCACGGCG
This sequence comes from Binatia bacterium, assembly GCA_035566895.1. GTDB lineage: Bacteria > Verrucomicrobiota > Verrucomicrobiia > Limisphaerales > UBA8199 > DATMQA01. Next base: position 47,482 of record DATMQA010000028.1, on the reverse strand, counting down.
GTGTTGTTGCCGCCGGTGGTGTTGCCGGAAAGGGCAAAGGCGCCGGAGGCCGAGTTGCCGGGGCCGGTGGTGTTGGAAAAAAAGGCGTCAAGCCCATCGGCCGTGTTGTAGGAGCCGGTCATGCTGGAATTGCCGGACGGCCCGAGGAAGAAATTGCCCGTCCCCCCATTGGTGTCGCCGATGCTGGTCAATTGCGCGGCGCTCACATTGAGCCCGGTCAACCCACCGCCGTTCCCATTCAGCACGCCCGCGATGAAGGTCTGGGCCTGGCCCGAGCCGATGCGGATGATGTTGGTGTCAGTGGAAAGGCCGGGGTTGCCGATGTCGATGTTGGAACTGCCGGTGGTGAGGTTATAGCCCGCCTGGTAACCGAGAGCGATGTTGTAGCTGGCGCTGGAGTTGTTGAAAAGGGCGAACGCGCCGCCGGCGGTGTTGTAGAAGCCGATGGTGTTGTTGTAAAGGGCGCGGTAGCCATCGGCCCCGTTGTAGGCGCCATTGGCGTTGTTGAGAAGGGCTTGAGCGCCATCGGCAGTGTTGCCGAACCCGTTGGTGTTGCTGGTCATGGCCTGGTAACCATAGGCGGTGTTAATCGAGCCGCTGCTGTTGGCGAACAGGGCTCCGCTGCCGATGCCCGAGTTGCCGGAGCCGCTCGTGTTGAATGAAAGCGCATCGGCGCCAACCGCCGTATTGTCGGAGCCGTTCATGTTGCTGTAGAGGGCCCGGAACCCATCGCCGGTGTTGGAGATGCCGGTTAGCAAGGCGCTCGAGGCGGAATTGCCCGCGCTTTGGCCCGTGAAGAAGTTCTGATTGTTGTCACCATACAATAGCAGGGCGGTGCCGGAGTAGAAGATGTCCGGGCTGAGGCCGGTGGAGGGCAGGTACAAGGGGCCGTTGAGGGTGAGGCTGCCGAGGGTCGCCCCGCTCTCCGTATTGGTCAGCACCGCGCCTGGCAATTGGGGCAGGGGAACCGTGCCGCTCAACTGGGTTGCGGGCAGCGTGCCCACGAGGTTGCTGGCGCTGTTGGCCATGATCGCGTAAGGCGCCGGGGTCAGGGGCTGGCCCGGACTCAGGCTGACAAAGGCCGCCCCGCCATTGGTGCGAACCGCGATGTCCAGCCAGCGGCTCGGACCGATGAACACGCCCGTGCCAAAATCGAGCAGCACGGTGAACAACCCGTTGCTGACGGCCGTGGCGGAATTCGTCAGCGGGCCGGCAATGAGGATGCCGGGGCTGTTGGTCGAATCGTAAATGGCAAACCGCAAGTCGTAAGTTCCGTTCGCCGGGTTGCCGCCGTCATTCAGCCGCCCTTGATAGGTAAAGGCGGTGCCCTGGGCGAAAACGGGGTTGATCGGGAGGAGCAGGCTGATGGCGATTGTTCCGATAATCGACGCGACAATTTGCTTCATAACTCAAGGCCTGGGAGGTTGCGCCCACGAGCGGGTCACCACGCTTAGTGGCTCTGGCCTGGGAGCCAGGAATAGTGGAGACAGCCTCAACTTTACCTCACAATGAGCCGCGAGCAAGCCCGCCCCGGACCGGAGTGCGCCCGTCCCCGGGCGCAGCAATCACGCCCAAGGTTGGCCATCAGCCGTCCCGAGCCACTGGGCTCCGGCATCAAACCGGGAGGTCATCACGGGATTGGCTCCATGTGTTGTTCACCTGGCTGTTTCATGCCTCACTCTCGAAACACAGGCGGTAGCCGTCGGGAACCTGCACTTGCCTCATGCCCGGCCTCATCCATCAACCGGCTTCGAGGGTGTGGACAGGATCAACTGATAAAACGAGAGATCCAGCCATCGGCCAAATTTGAAACCTGCCTGCCGAATTATGCCGCAATAGGTAAATCCTAAAATCTCGTGAAGACGGATACTCGCGGAATTGGTGGTGTCAATGGCTCCCACGAGAATGTGGTAACCCTGTCCCTGGGCGGCGGCGATGACCTCTTGCAACACGCGCTTCCCAACCCTCGTCTGCGAAAGCGCCCGTCAACATAAATCGAGCGCTCGACCGAATACTTGTAGGCCGGCCATGCCCTGAATGTCCCATAACTCCCAAACCCCATCAGGTCGACAGCATCGTTCTCGATCCCAATGACCGGATATTTTGCCTTCGCTTTGGCGTCGAACCAGGCAGCCATCATCTCGATCGTTCGCGGCTTGTAGTCGTAAAGCGCCGTCGAATTCATAATCGCGTCATTGAAGATCGCGAGAATTGCTTCCGCGTGCCGCTTCGGTTCGCATTGGATCACTCGCATATCTCATCTTTCAGGGGCATCGTTCCGCGGGCAATGCGTACGCGAACGAAGAAATACCAAATGAGGGCGACCGGCCAAAATAGCGAGCAAGCGAGGAAAAGCCCCACGGGTCCGTACGCTATACCGCTCCGGTAGCGCCGAAGCTGAACCTGCATGGAGTCCAATGCCGCGATCCCCGCCGTGCTGAATGCAACCGCCAGGAGAAAGAACTCGGCCAGCGGGTTCTTGCCGGTGATGGCGATGGCCGCGTAGAGTACGACGACGAAACAGACCGCAATCCAGGCCCTCGCCGATAATTTCAAATTTCCTTTCAATGTATCTCCCTTTCAGTTTGTGTCTCTAACCCAGGGCGGCGGTCCTTGCGGACTGCCACCATCGCTTACTCCGGGCTATTATCGCATCGTCCCTGCGGGACTTCGGCTCCCCGGCGCGGGCTTTCCCGGCAGCCGCCACACCCACGACGATCTGACAATTCTCATATTCGAGTCCAGGACTGTGCCGCAACGCTGGCAAACATAGGCCCAGTCTATCAACGCATCTCTGACGCGCCACTGGTGCTGAGCGTGCATCCGGCGCCGGCAATGCGGGCAACCCACTCCAGCCCGGATAAAAACCCCGGGAGCCAGCACCAGCATGGCCTCAGATTCCTGTTGGGTCATAGGACGACCACGAAACACTCTACCACTCTGCTCCAACGGCATAGTCGCCGTCCTCGTCCGCGAACGGGCGAAGGCCAAAATGATGCCGGAAAATGGCGTCAAGAATCTGCGCGACCTCTCGTGGCGATGCTGCAGCGACCGAACAGTGCGCCCCGTCTGCGACAAGCGAAGATGTGCTCGTGCGGGCTGCCTGAACCATCCGAGCAAGATCCAGCGGCTTGTCACCAACATCGAGTTTGTCACCAAGCATTCGAACTTCTGCAAACTCGTAGCTGTCCGGGTTATGTCCCTCGCCCTGCGCGCTAAAGGTAATCCACCGCTCCCATTTCGGAAGCTTACGCAAACGGGTGACGGCATCCTCCATCGCCGCGACAGCGGAATCGAAATCGCCTGCCGGATGCTCCATGAACGGACCTGACTCTTTCTTTTTGAATAGACCGAACATAATCGTGTGAGGTCGAGGCGGCCGCTGCGCAGGCGCGAGCGGTTGCCCGCTCACGCCCCGCTAAGAACCGTGCGTGAAACTTTTGCTTCACACGGCTCGAACCTTTCCAAGGGCCGGTCTCTTCGAGGCACCTGACCCACGGCCCGATGGAAATCGATGCCTCATGGAGCGCATCCTACTCCCCTCCGACCATTTGGCAATACCGGGTTGCGGCCTTCTTCGCCATGCTCCTTTGTGTTCGGTGTGCGCCTGAAGTGGGCGTGAACTGATGGGGTGAAAGTCCCCCTATGTAGGAACACGGCTGTCGGGCTCTCATAACGAGGCGCACGATGGCCCAAACATTAGATTAACGGGTCTTCAGCTAACTGGAACGAGTGACACCCGCTCTCCCTTGTCGTTACGGGTGATGCCTTGGGCGCGAGGGTCCAGTGTCAAAACCCCATCGACCAGAAAGGCATAGCGATGGTGGCCGTGTTTCAATTCTACCGTCAGCAGCCAGGAGCGGTCGGGCATCTGTTTCATCGAATGGAGTGTCGGGTTCCATTGGTTGAAGTCCCCCACCAGGCTGACAGATTTGGCATTCGGCGAATTGCAGATAAAATTAATCGGCCGCAGAGGTTTATGATAAACTAACGAACTCATTTAACTTTTGACTCCTTGCATCGCGCGGCGTCGCCGCCCTCGCGCTCATTCGTATTCTCAACCCAAAGCGTTCTCAAGAATAGTCAACGCTGTCCGGCGGACCTGTCCGGACTGCGCCTCGAGCTGGCGATATTGCTCAATCCAGTTCTTTTGCGTTTGATGATGTTCGCGCCAAAGCGACTTCAGCACTCGTTCGGCGCGCTCGACCTGTTGCAACGCCGACGCCAGGGACTCGCGTCCTTCGGGCAGGTCGGAAATGTTTCCAACGAAAAATCGGCTGATGCGATTCTTGCTGATGAGGGCCTGCAGGAGCATGACGACGGTTTGTTCATAGGGATACCACCGGCAGGCGAGCGCCTCAGCGAGAAAACTGTGCCGCAGCGCGAAGAACTCCGAGCGCGGACGCTCCGTGAACTGCCGAATTTCGCGGGCTTCAGCCGGAAACCAGTTGTAGAGCAGGGCAAAGGTGCCATAGGTATCAATCAGTTGCTTGGAATTGTTATGGTCGGTGGCGATTTCGCCAATGCAGAAGTCCTGGTCCAATTCCTCAATGATTTCCGGCAGGTCGTGCAAGCGGCCAAGAACCTCCTGGCCGACGGTGGCGCCGTAGTTGAAATCGCCGGGAATCAGCCAATAGATGTCCCCGGCCCGGCCCCGCTCGAAAGCCTGCCCCAGGCCGGTGTACCACATTTGGCAGGTATCGACGCACCACGCATCCAGAATGTCTGAATGCCGCGCCACCGTCCGGTTCCTGAAAGTCAGGAAGGCTGGGTCCCCGGCCATCGCCCGAAACGTCTTGCGGTCCATGACCGTCAACGGCCGGCTGTATCGTTCCGGCTCCGCCGCCAGACGCGCCACGAGCTGATAAAGGGCTTGCAGGTCGGTGTACTCGCTTGGATGCTTGAACGGGTAGATAATCACCGGATGAATCTTGCTTCGGCCCCGTCCAGCGCGCTTGTCCACGTTGCGGGCCCGTGGTCCTTTGGCAGGGGTTGAGGTTCGTTTCATAAGCCTAATCCTCCGGCCCATATTTCCGGCGAAATCGCTTCATTTCGGAGCGGTGTGCTTTGTTCTGCAGAATGCGTTCCTGCACGCCTCGTGGCCGTTTGCGTTTCTGGCGTCGCACCCGTTCCAGTTCAGCTCGCCGTGCCTCAAGCACCCCCCGTCGTCGCGCCTCAATCTTTTGCAGGAGCACCTCTCGAGCCTTCAATCGATTCTGCCACTGCGACCGTTGGCTTTCGGCTCGGACTTGCAACCCCGTCGGCCTGTGGGTCAACACGACGGCTGTCGAAACTTTGTTGACGTTTTGGCCGCCCGGACCGCCGGAACGCGCAAAGCTCTCTTCGATGTCCTCTTCCCGAATCTTGAGAGCAGTCATCCGCGCCAGCAACCTGGCTTGGCGCGAAATCTCCGGAGCCGTCCCGGCGCTGGCTGCAAGGGAACTCATCGCCTCACCATACCGATGTTCATTTCCTGTGTCGAGTGGCGAGTGAGGTAATGCACTTGTCGCCCGCCACTCGTTATTCCGCCTGTCCTTCCTTTTGATGACATGTGAACCGGTTTCGGTGCACTATAATGGATTTTATTACTCTATGCGATTGAGCAGGCGAGTGGGCTGGCGTGCCTTCACCTTGATTGAGCTTCTCGTGGTCATCGCTATTATTGCGATTCTCGCGGCCATGTTGCTCCCGGCGCTTACGAAGGCCAAAGCTCGCGCCCAGCGGTTGCAGTGCACCTCACAACTGCGACAACTCGGCATTGGGATTCAGGTCTTCGTCAGTGAGCACGAAGACAAATACCCGCCTGCCACTTACCGCACCGGGGACTATCAGTATCAATTGTCCTGGGACGATCTTATTCATCGGAACGTTGGTGGCGTCGATTCCGAAGCGGATCTGGAAGTGGGCATCACCGCTCCCAATATGGTCCCCAAGGTTTTGAAATGTCCCGCCGATCTCATCCCGGTCTCGATTGGGTGGGGTTCCTTTGCCGCGCGGCGCTCCTACTCCATGAATTATGCGGGCTCGACCAGCAGCAAAAATGACCCGCTACCGCCTGCTAAATTCGGCGTCGGTACTTATCTCGCCAATAACGACGGCTCGAAACCGGACTGGGACCCGAAAGGCTACAAGGCCAGCACTATCCCGGATAACTCCGGCACGATCCTGCTGGCGGAACTGCCAAACGGCAATAACATGGCCGGTAACGACTGGCCGTCCTTCTGTGCCGGTCCGGTCAATTCCATCGGCAACTTTCCCTATCTGACTCCCGATTGTTTCCAACTCGGCACATCGACTTACGGTTACGGTGCCGCCTCCTATGGACTGCACGGCGGGCGCTTCAATTACTTGTTCCATGATAACCATGTCCAAACTCTCCGCATCACGGACACGATCGGCACCGGCACCACCAACGCTCCCAGGGGCATGTGGACCATGATCGCAGGCGATTGATCCGGCCCTGTTTTGATCCTCGTCCCGGTCCTCGATCGGGTTCTCAGAAACGAATATCGAGGCTGCGAAAGGGACAAAGTGCCAAAACCTCTTGCTCCCCCCCACCTGAACATTACTTTGGTGGAGTGAAGCTGCTGTTTATCGCGGATATTGTCGGGCAACCTGGCCGGCGCGCTGTCAAAGAACTCGTCCCCAAATTTCGGCAGGAGCATGCGGTTGACCTCGTCGTGGCCAATGGCGAAAACTCCGCCGGCGGTTCGGGCATCACGGTCAAGACGGCAGCCGAGATCTTTTCTGCCGGCGTCGATGTGATCACCAGCGGTGATCATCTCTGGGACCAAAAGGAAGTGATGGAGTTGCTCGAAAAGGAAACGCGATTTGTGCGGCCGTTGAATTATCCGCCGGAAACGCCGGGGCACGGCAGCACGCTGGTGCAACTTGAGGGCCACTTGCCGGTGGGCATCATCAACCTGCAAGGTCGGACGTTTATGCCGCCGCTGGAAAACCCGTTCCATGCTGTGGTGGCGGAAGTCGAACGATTGCGTCGCTCGACCAAAGTGCTCTTCATCGATTTCCACGCTGAGGCGACTTCGGAAAAGGTTGCCCTGGCTCGCCTGCTTGATGGCCGGGTCAGCGCCGTGGTCGGCACGCACACCCACGTGCAAACCGCAGATGAACAGATCTTCCCGGGTGGCACCGCCTTCCTCTGCGATGCCGGCTTCACCGGCCCGCACGAGAGCGTCATCGGCCGGGAAATCGAACCGATTATCCGGCGGTTCATGACGAACATGCCGCAGAAGTTTGACGTAGCCCAAGGCCGCGTGCTGCTGCAGGGCGCTCTGGTGGAGATCGACGAGCACAGCGGACGGGCTCTCAGCATAGCCAGGGTTTCGGAACCATTGTAGGTTGTTGAAAGCTGAAAGTTCCCGCATCGCAGGCCGGTCAACCTGCAACTTTCAACCTGCAACCTTCAACTAACATCAAGCGTAGGTTCGCAGGTTCCACTCCTCGAGCAAATCCGGAGGAATGTCCTTCAAAAAACGCGAGGGGCGTTGCATCAGGTCGCCGGTATTGCCGTAGCCGGCGCGAATGAGCGGGTAAGTCAGATACAATTCATTCCGGGCGCGGGTAATCGCTACGTACATCAGGCGCCGTTCTTCCTCTTCTCCATCTCGGGTTTCCACCGACCGGGTTGACGGGAAAAGGCCGTCGCAAAGCATGATAACAAAGACCACGTCGAATTCGAGTCCTTTGGCCTGATGGACGGTTGAGAGGTGGAGCATTTCGTCATCCTGCCGGGCCGGCCGATCATCCTCCGACTCCAGGTTGGTGAGGAGTGCCAATTGGGTCAGGAACTCCTCCGGGCTGGCAAACTGGCGGGCGAAAATGGCGAGCTGTTCGAGGTCCTCCAGCCGGGAACGATAGTTTGTATAATTCTCCTGCACGTGGTCCTCGTAGCCGGCCTGGAGCACCAGGCGAATCATTTCCGACGCGCTGCCGCGCACCTCGGGGGTTTCCAGTTGGGCCATCGTTGCCACCAACTGCGCCCAGGCGACTGCGGCCTTCTTGGGGACCTGCTTCGCGCAGAACTGCAGGCGCGTGGCGGAACAAGTTGCGGGCGACGGATGAGGGGTGAGGGCTGACGGGTCGAGAGCGGCCGAAGCCGGGGGCGACGGTGGGCCGTTGACCGGTGCGCCGGATGGCACCTTGCAAAATGCTTTCCACAATTTATCGGCGCCTTTGCCGCCAATACCGGGCAGCAGTTGAATGACGCGCTTGAAGGAGATTTCGTCCTTCGGGTTGGTAATGAACTTGAGGTAAGCCGCTACATCTTTGATGTGGGCCTGCTCGAAAAAGCGGATGCCGCTGGTGATGCTGAAGGGGATATTGTGGCGGGTCAGTTCGAGCTGCAGCTCCAACGCATGAAAGTGCGAGCGATAGAGCACCGCCATTTTGCTCATGTCCGTGCCTTCATCCCGCAGTTCCAGTACCCGCTGGGCGATGAAGGTCGCTTGCTGGGCGGCGTCGTTGCAGGTGACCAGGCCGGGCCGCAGGCCGGATTTGCGGGCCGGAGCGAGCTGCTTGGTGAATTGGTGGACGTTCGGGGTGATGGCCGCGTTGGCAACGTGAAGGATTTCCGGGGTGCTGCGGTAGTTGGTTTCGATCTTATAAATCTTCGTTTTGGGATAGCGCTCGGGAAACCGGAGGATGTTCTGGTAATTGGCCCCACGCCAGGAGTAGATGCTTTGAGCGTCATCCCCGACGACCATGACATTTTGATGCCGGGCGGCCAGCAGGTCAATGAGGTCGCTCTGAAGTTTGTTGGTGTCCTGGTATTCATCGACCAGAATGAACTGGAACCGGCGCTGGTAATGGTCGCGCACATCCTCGTGTTCCCGGAGAAGCCGGAGCCAGAGCAGGAGCAGGTCATCGAAATCCATCGCGTTGGTGGCGCGTTTTCGGCCGGCGTACTGCTGCTGGAGATGTGCAATCTGCGGCGCAAGATTGTCGAAACCGTATTGTTGGGCGAGAATATCCGGGATCGCTTTCTCCGTATTGACCGCGAGGGAAAAGACCTCGACCAGCACTTCCGGTTTCGGGAACCGGGTGGCTTTGACGTCGATGTCCGATTCACCCAGCAGCGCCTTAATCAGGTCCTTGGCATCCTCGCGATCCAGGATGCTGAAATCGCGCTGGTAGCCGAGCAGGTCGGCGTGCTGGCGCAGAATGCGGTTGCCGATGGAGTGGAACGTTCCGCCCCAGAGCGCTGCCAGCTCCTGTCCCAGCAGATCAGCCACGCGCCGCATCATTTCTTTGGCGGCTTTGTTGGTGAAGGTCAGCAGGAGGACGCGCTCGGGGGGAATGCCTTGCTCGAGCAGGTAGGCGACCCGGTAGATCAGAGTTCGCGTTTTGCCCGAGCCCGCGCCGGCAATCACCAGCGAGGGCCCTGGTGGCGCAGTCACCGCTGCAAACTGCTGCTCGTTGAGTTCGCGGGCATAATCGAGCTGCAGGCGGAGCGGCGCGCGGAACGGTTGCAAGACATACTCACGCGACATGTTCTCACCGTAATCATGGGCCGGAGCGATGTCGAATGGGAAGCGGAGCAATGAGCCAAAAGGCGTGGTCGGAGCGATGCTACAATGAGGATAATTGTTATGCGTAATGTTGAAAAACAAGCGAGCGGCTGCAAGGTCCGAGTCGCGGGCGCCAGGAGTTTGCGAATTTGGCTCGAGTGGGGATTCCTAATCTCCAGTGGATCGGAGGATTTAAGCCACCGGTGCCGTGCGCATCGCCAACCGCTGTTTTAGCCGGTTCAAATTGGCTTCGACCCGGTGCAAATAGTAGTTTGGGCCCGACGGGTAAGGGTCGTTCAGGAAGCGGTGCGACCCGGCAAAATCGCGGTTGAGTTTTTGCAACACGAAACCTTCCCAAAAGGCCGGCGTCTTTTCAACCAGGTCCTCGGCGCTGGAAAAGCTCGCAACAAAATGTGTTTTATCGCCGCTGAATCGCGCTGCCTCGGCGAACTCCGCAAAGAGAATCGGCAACTTTTCGAGGTAGTCATCAGCAGCCATTTGACCAAGCAGGTCGGCGCTGGCTAGCGCAAAGCCCGCGAGTTTCTCCAGCTCGCTCTGAAAGGGGAGCGCCGCCAGGTTGGCATTGACGCCCGTGCACCGGATCATGTTTTGGACGGAGCGGATGTCGGCGGCACTGAATCCCTTTTCGGCCATCAGTTGCCCGGCGAACTCAGCGCTGCGCCCGACGTGCACAATCGTGTATTTGGCACCGGTGCCTTGCATATCCTCGCGCAGCTTCAAATAACCCGTGTCATGCAGCAGGATTGCCAGCAGGCCGAGCTGAAACATTCGCTGGGTCATCGACGGCTGCGCTCCGGCGTGGTGGCGTCCGCGCAGCAACCGCATCATGCACAGCGTCCCTTGAAGCGTATGCTCAAAATCGTGGTAACGTGCGTCCACCGCCTGGTAATTGCGGTAGCGGCCCGTAAAACATTCGATGGCCCACCCGAAGACGCGCGGCACAAACAGCGGGTCGCCCGCGGGGAACATGCTCAAGTAGATCGCCTGGACTTCTGCTTCAACGGCAGTCGGGTCTTTGGTGACAACCGGAGGATACATTACAACCGCACCCTACCCCATGGGCCGCTGAAGCGCACGCCCTTTTTGGAACAAGGGACGCCGTGCCGGTGGAGCGCGATGGAGTGGAGGGGTGGTCCGCTAGTGGACTCCAGGTCATGCTTGGATTTTGACGTTTGAAGCTTTCCGAGGCTGGGTGTTTGGAATTTGGATTTTCTCGGCTGTCTTGCACCACTCCAATGCTCCATTACTCAACTACTCCATCGCTCCGTCACGGATTTCCCCGCCTCCGTTCCCCCTTGTGCCCAGGGCCCTTTTGGAGAATATCTAACTGTGCATCAGCATCACCGTCAGCAACCGGACCCAACACTCGTCGCCAGAGCGCGTTCGACCTGGGACATCCTTCGGCGCGTGGGGGTCTACTTGCGTCCCTACAGACTGATGGCTGCCGGCAACATCGGCTGCGCCTTGCTGTCGCTGGCCTTTGCGCTGACGTACCCCAAGCTCACACAATTTATCATCGACGAGGTTATCCGGCACAAGCGGGTTCAATTGCTGGCGCCCATCATGTTGGTGCTGCTGGGTGCGTTTCTGTTGCGCGACCTCTTCAACAGCCTTCGCCTTCGCATCAACAATACTTTCGAGCAAAACGTCATTTATGATATGCGCCGCGATGTGTACGCCCGGTTGCAACGGCTGCCCGTCGGTTATTTTGACCAGCGCGCTTCGGGCGACCTGATGACTCGCGTGATCGAAGATGTCAATTCGGTCGAGCGCGTGCTCATCGACGGAACAGAGCAGGGGAGTGTGGCGATCGTTACCCTGGTCGGCGTGACGGCGATCATGTTTTTCACCAACTCGACTCTGGCCGCGATCGCGTTGATTCCCCTGCCATTGCTCGCCGGTGGCGCGCTCTGGTACACCCTGACCGCTCATCGCCGCTACCGCGCGCAACGCCAGGCCGCCAGCGCCATGAATGCCCTGCTCATGGATAATCTCCAGGGCGTACGCCAAATCAAAGCGTTTGGACGCGAGGCCCACGAGGACCTCCGGTTTGCGCAAAGGGCCGATGACCTGCGCCAGGGGACCCTCGGCGTCATGCGGGTCTGGGCCGCCTACTCGCCCGCGATGAGCTTCGCCGGCGCGCTGGGTCTGGGGCTTGTCCTATGGGTGGGCGGGCGCCAGATTCTGGCCGACCAGATGACGCTTGGGCAACTGGTCGCATTTATGGGCTATCTGGGCATGTTCTACGATCCAATCGCCCGCTTGCATGGACTCAACCAAATGCTCCAGGCCGCCCGCGCTGGCGGCGAACGCGTCTTCGATATTCTCGACGCTCCGGTTGAGCGAGCCAATGGCACACTTGATTTGCCTTCATTGGGAGCCCCGGCATCCCTCCCGGCGCCAGGAGCTTGCCTGGCCGCCTGCACGGATGCCGGCACTCCCGGCGGCATGAACCCCGCCGACGCAGTTCGGGGCGAAGTAGTTTATGAAAATGTCGGTTTCGGCTACAGCGCCGAACGTATGGTGCTGCGCAATATTTGTCTCCACGCGCTCCCTGGCCAGATGGTTGCCCTGGTCGGTCCCACTGGCGCGGGTAAATCCACCCTGGTCAACCTGCTGCCCGCTTTTTATGAACTGGTGTCGGGCCGCATCTTGATCGACGGCCGGGACATCAGCGGACTTTCGCTCGAAACTCTGCGCGCGCAAATTGGGGTGGTCAGTCAGGAACCGTTCCTTTTCAACGGCACCATTCGCGAAAATATCCTCTATGGCCGCCTGGAGGCGAAGGATGAGGAGATGCTTGAGGCTTCGCGCGCGGCCAATTGCCACGATTTCGTTGTCCACCTCCCCCAAGGCTATGATTCGCGCGTCGGCGAGCGCGGCGTCAAGCTGAGTGTGGGAGAAAAGCAGCGCGTCAGTATCGCCCGGGCGCTGCTGAAAGACGCCCCCATTTTGATTTTGGATGAAGCGACCGCCAGCGTGGATACCGCCACTGAGCGTCTCATCCAGCAGGCCTTGGAACGGTTAATGGCTAACCGCACCAGTTTTGTCATCGCTCACCGGCTTAGCACTATCCGCGCGGCCGGCCAGATCCTCGTGCTGCGCCAGGGCCAAATCGTCGAGCGCGGTACGCATGAGGAATTAATGGCGTTGAACGCGCTCTACAGCCGCCTGGCTCGCATCCAGGGCACGACTTTTATCGAGGAAAGTTTTGAAAGGCTCTCGTTCGGGGAATAGTCAGGTTGGGCCTGCTCTTCGCATCACTCCAATACTCCACCACTCCGCCACCCCAGTGCTGTTTGGGGTCTTCCCTCCCGAGGAGGGAGGGTTTTACCGGGTTGTGCCAAAACCGCCGGCGCCTACTTTAATGGCGAGACTAAGAAAGTGAGACACCGAAATAAAACGTATAAGGGAATCAATTATGAAAAGAACGATCCTGATTCTAAGCGCTGCTTTGTTACTTGTCGGCTGCAGTGAGCAAAGCAATACGGGCGGCACAAGCGACCAACCGGGCGGCGCCAGCAGCGGCAGCAGCAGAATGACCAATACGCCCAGCACCACCACGCTCAGCACCACTACACCCAGCAGCATCACACCGAGCAGCTCCAGCCAGGGTGGGGCCACCACGCTAGGCGGCAGCACCAGTGGTTCGCTTACCAATACCAATTCTTCGAGCAGCAACCCCTGATTTCTGCGTCAGCAGGCCAAGGAGCCCCGTCTGGGTAGATGGCTATCCAGACGGGACTGGGTTCGACCTCGTCAGGCACCTACCGCGGAATGTCGGTGAGCCAATAGCGGATGGCGCCGGCTTGGGGATTGCGTGGATCCATTTCCAAAACCTTCAGGTAATGGCTGCGCGCCTTGGCTGGTTGATGAAGTTGCTGGGCGTAAAGGTTGCCCAGCGCCAGATGTGTGCGGCTGTCGTTGGGGAATTTGACCAACAACTTCTCCAGTTCCTGAGCCGCATCCAGGGGGTAGTTGGCCTGCTTGAGCAATAATGCAAAATTGTAGCGCGCATCCAGCGATTCTGACCGCACGGCCAGGGCGCTTTCATAGGCGCTGAGTGCCAGCGGCAGGTTCCCCAATGCGGAAGCCGCCAGCCCGAGATTGTAATAGGCGTCGAAATAGCTCGGGTCCACTTGCGCGGCCCGGCGATACGCCTGAATGGCTTCCGGAAGGCGCTGGGCCTCTTGCGCCTGCACTCCTTGTGCAAAAGAGCGCTCCGCGTCCGCACGGTTTCCCGGCGCAGGTTTACGCGTCGTTTTATATACGTAGCGAGCCGCGGACGAAGTGCCGCTGCTAAGCCCATCCGGCGTTAACGTGGCAGCCGTATCCTCTGAGCCCGGGTCAGCATCTGCTGCTGAAGCACCGCGCCAGGCTGACGCCTGCTCATTGCTCTGCAGGCCCGACGGGTTTGGACGCTGAAGCAAGGTGTGCCTCCCGGTTTTTGATTCCTGCGGTCCGGCCGGCACAGAGGAGGTGGCTTGAGCAGACTGGGATGGCGAACTCCGGGGGGTGCTTGAAAGTGGTGAAAGGTCTTCCGCGGGTTTGAGTACCGGCTCGTCAGAAAGCTTTACCATTTCCAAAGGCACTGTGGGAGCGGGAGCAACCGCCACCACCGGCTTCGGGACATTGGTCGCGGGAGCGGGTCTTGAAGCGCTTGCCGTGGCGTCGGCTTTAGGAATCGTTGCGAGGTGAGACGCGTTGGTCGGAGGTGCCTTTGGAACAGTTGTCATATGGCCAGACTCGTAGGGCACGGGCTTCACAGCCGACGAATTGGTGTTCGGTTGAGGCGCAGCAGTCAATGAGACCGGGCGTGGGCCGGAGGCAAGTTCCTGTTCGAGCTGGCGAACGACGGCCCTCACCGAGTCAGCGTTTTCGGGTGGTGGCCGCGATGCAAGGTACTCACGGTACTTTTGCAAGGCCGCGGTCCGCTCGTTCAGGTATTCCTGCTGAACAATAGCGAGGTTAAGTAGCGCGGGGGCGTAATCGGGCTGCTGCTTGAGGGCCTTGTTAAAATGTTGCGCGGCCTCATCGGGGCGTCCGCGTTGCAGCCGAACGAGCCCCAGGCCGCTCAGTGCTTCGGGATTCTGCGGACTCAGCCGGAGGGCCTCGTTGAAGGTTTTTTCGGCCGCAGCCAACTCGTGTGAACGCAACTCGGTTGTGCCGAGTTTCAGGAAACCTTCAAGCGAATTGCTCCGGCGCAGGGTAAAGGCGGTGAACTCGGTCTTGGCGGCCTCGAACTTGTTTTGAGCCAGCCAGAGGCAGCCGAGGTTGTAGTGGGCCTCGCTCAGGTCGTGATCCAGGGCGAGAGCATGGCTGTAGGCCTTGGCGGCTTCTTCGCTCTGCCCCGCCTGATGGTAAGCCAGCCCGAGGTAATTCCAGGCCTGTGCATTGGTGTTGAGGAACAAAGTTGCAGTCTTGAGCTTTGCGATCGCTTCCTCGTAGCGCCCGGCTTCGATCAATTTCTTGCCTTTGAACAGGGCCCGCGGGCCGGCCGGACCGCACCCGGCAAACAGCGTGACAGCGGCCACCAGCAGGATAACATGTTGGCCGACCTGATTTTTGATGGTCAGCATCGAGCGTGGTGGTATCATTAGAAGCTGAAAGTGTCGAATGTTTTTTAGCCCGCACCGAATGCTTTTGCGCCGCGTGACCTCGAAGAGCGCGCGTGCGCTTCGCCACGCTTCCGCGCCGGCGCGCGTGCTTGCGCTGCTGTCTGTTTTGCTCCTGCCGGCCGGCTTTGCCGCCTCGCCCGCCGCAGAACCTTCCTCGTCCGGCACGAACGGCCCCCACGCCCTTGTCGTGACGGTGCGGGACCCGGACGCAACGGAAGCCTTTCGTCCGCGCCAGGAACGAATTCCGGCGATGGTGAAGTGCGCCATCACCAACCTTACCGGCAAGGCCAGTCTCGCCGAGGCGTGGCGCAACGCGGTGTTCACTAACGGCGTTGTCTCCACCACCGACGTCGTTGGCATCAAGGTTTATTCTGTGCCGGGCCCCAACAGCGGCACGCGGCCGGCGGTTGTCGCGGCGGTCGTGGAGGGTTTGCTGGCCGCGGGCGTGCCGCCCCAACGGATTGTGGTTTGGGACAAGCGAGTGGTGGACTTGCGCCTGGCGGGCTTTTTCGAGTTGGCCGCGCACTACGGCATTCGGGTGGCCGGCAGCGCTGATGCCGGCTACGATGAGACCGCGTTTTATGATTCGCCGTTGCTGGGGGATCTGGTTTGGGGCGATTTCGAGTTCGGCCGGAAGACCACCGGGGTCGGCCGCAAATCGTTCGTCTCCAAACTCGTCAGCCGGGAGATAACCAGGATTATCAACGTGACCCCGCTATTAAATCACAACGAGGCGGGCGTCTCGGGCAACCTCTATAGTCTCGCGGCCGGCAGCGTCGATAACTTCGCCCGGTTTGAATCCGACACCGGGCGGCTGGCTAACGCCGTTCCGGAGATTTATGCCATGCCTTACCTGAGCGACAAGGTGGTGCTGAGTGTCGTTGATGCCTTGATCTGCCAGTACGAAGGTGGCGAGCGCGGACTGCTCCACTATTCGGCAATGCTCAATGAACTGCGCTTCAGCAAGGACCCGGTCGCGCTGGACGTGCTTTCGCTGAATGAACTGGTGCGCCAGCGCCGCGCCGCCCAGGCCCCTGCCGTAACCCAAAACCTTGACCTCTATTCCAACGCCGCTCTGCTCGAGTTGGGTGTCAATGATATCAAACGGATTCGCCTGGAGACCCTTAGCTTCGCTTCAGCGACCACTGTTGGCACTAACGCCTCCCTCTTCAGCCCCCTGACGAACTGACATTTTGGAACGCGGCTGGCCGCCCTGACGAATTCGACTCACGGCTCGCCGAATGGGATGAAACGCGGCTCAATTCGTTCCCGCAGCTCGGTACCACTGCGCTCGCTTTCGCCTCGGCTTTACTCTGTTCGTGACCTCAGCGAGAGTAGGCTATGAAATCGCGTTGGCAGCCCGGGCCGGCATTGGTGTTATTGTGCGCCCTGGCAGGGCGGGCTTGGGCCGGGGGCAGCGGGCTCAATGTCCTGGTGGTGGTAAATCAAACCAGTACTAACTCACTCCAGTTGGGGAACTATTACTGTGAGCGGCGCCAGGTTCCGCCCCAGAACGTCTTGCGCATTAATTGGACCGGCGACCCGCTGATGTGGGACATCTCGGCTTTCGCGACCAACCTTTACAACCCGCTCCTGGCCATGCTCGCCGGCCGTCAGTTGACCAATCAAATCGACTACGTGGCCGTTTGCATGGATATCCCTTATCTCATCACCACCACCACCAATATTTACAATAACAACAGCAGCTCCTCGGCGCTGTTCTACGGCTGGAAGCCCGATCCCAACCCGCCCTGCTCAATGGCCCTGGGTTCGACCAATCTTTACGCCGGGACTGAGGACATCTTCCGGTCCATTCCGCCGACCGGTGCCGGGAGCAACTCCTTCCTGTCTGTGATGATGACCTCGAGCAACCTGGCCCTGGCCAAACGAATCGTCGATAGCGGTGTCTCAAGCGATTCCAGCTTCCCCACCCAAACGGTCTATTTGGCCAAAAGCAGCGACGTGGACCGGAACGTGCGCTACGTGCTTTTCGACAACGCTATTTTCGATGCCCGGTTGCGTGGCAATTATTCCATGCAACAAACCAACGTTTTTTCCATCTATGGCTTCGGCAACATTCTCGGATTCGAAAGCGGTGCCTACTCCTATACTGTGGGAGGTGTTGCGTTTGCGCCTGGCGGTCTGGCTGACAATCTCACTTCTTACGGCGGGTTGTTCCTCACCGATAACAGCGGACATCTGAGCATCCTCTCTCTGCTGGCGGCCGGCGCCTCCGGCAGCTACGGCACCCTGAGCGAACCATGCAATTATTTGGAGAAATTCCCCTCGCCGGAGGTTTACTTTTATCAGGCGCGTGGCTTCACCCTGGCCGAATGCTATTATCAGAGCTTGACCAATCCTTACCAGGGCGTGCTGGTGGGCGAACCTTTGGCCGCCCCGTTCGCGCAGCCGGCCGGCGGGTCCTGGCTGAGTTTGCCGCTCATTCCTGTCCTGGCCGGCACGACGAACCTGTCGTTGGAGTTTAATGCCAGCGACGCGAATCACCCGGTCCAACAGGTGGACCTTTTCCTGGATGGCCTTTGGCTCCAGACGCTGACCAACATTCCACCCCAGCCAAACGATAACCTCCACCTTACTCTCAACGGATTCGCCACCAATTATTTCGTGCCGGCAAATGCCACGCTCCAATCCGTCGCCTCCAATCTTACTTCTCGACTCAATGAGACCGGCTATTCCAACCTCACCAAAGTCGCGGCGTTCGCCCACGGCGATCGCATCGAGCTGCGCTCGATGGATAGCAGTAAAACCGGCGCGCAAGCTACGGTTTTGGGTTTTACGACTGTCTCCGTGGGCTCTGCGCCCACAACTTTCATCGCCGCTAGCCGCACCAATTTTCTCGATACCATTGCCTTTGGCCGGCACAACCTCGTCGTGAACATGTCCACGAACGACCCTCCCTTGCCCGGTTCCTGGCTGCTGCTGAGCGTAACCAAAACCAACGGCAGCATCGTGAACCTCGGCGTGACCAATCCCGCGTCCGGCTCCACCATTCCACTGATGGTTTCCAACCTTGTGAATGGTGTGAACGGCAATCCCGCGCTGTCGGCTGGTGACGGGTGTCTGGCCGCTGATTTTATCGATTACTCTGTCCATGTTGATACTAACGACCACGCCGCCGAGTTTAATGTCTATCCGCGTGCTGCCGGCTGGAACGCTGCCACGATTCAGGTCGCTCTCACCGGTTCTTCTGCTGCGGATTTTTCGATTTCCCCATCTGGCACCTGGACGGTGACCGATAACCACCCCGACCTCCAGCCGCGCAATCATCTCTATGTCACCGCCGGGGTAACGAACCTGGCGCTCACGTTCCCTTTTAGCACCGCCGTTCAGGCTGACGGTTTTCATGAATTAACTGCTGTGGTCTATGAAGGGAGTCATGTCCGGACCCAAAAGCGTGTCGCGCAGAACATTCAAATCCAGAACACTTCCCTCGCCGCGACTTTCGCCACCCTCGTCGGCGATACCAATTCCGCGGTCGAAGGCACTCTCCAATTCTCTGTCGTCGCCAGCACCAACAACATCAGCAAAATCGAGTTGTTCAGCACCGGCGGCTCGCTCGGCAGCGTCCGCAACCAGTCCAACGCCCTCTTTGCGGTCGCCGGCACTAACCTGGGCATCGGGCTCCATCCATTCTACGCCCTGGTCACCGCCAGCAGCGGGAAACAATATCGCACCCAAACAAAATGGATTCGCCTCATCGGAGCGGACGCGCCGTTTCCAATCGCCATTACCAATCCTCCACCCACGCTCCTCTGGCCCGCTGCCGCTGGCCGCGGTTATGACGTTCTGAGCACGACCAACCTCGCTACCCCCTTTCAACTCACCACCAGCCTGGTTCCTTCCAACTCCGCCGCGCGTTGGGCCGACACCAACCTGCCGTCGCCGCAACGTTTCTATCGCGTTCGGTCCTCCGAGTGAGTATGTTTGAGCCAGGCGAACTTTGAATGCACACCCCGGCAAGCCAGTCTGACAAAGCAGGAATGATTGCGATTAGCTCCGTCACAACGTCGTGCCCACCCGCCCGCCGAGCAGCGCCCTATCGCGCGCTCTTGGCTTTTTGGCTGGTCCTGCTTTGCGCGGCCTCCTTTTCCGCCTCCGCCGTGGACACTCTCTCCTGGAACACCAACCGGGACCGCGTCACCGCTGACATCAAAACCGCTAGGCTTTTTAATGTGCTGGAGAAAATCGCCACGGCAACCCGATGGCACGTGTTTATGGAACCTGAGACGGGGCACACCGTCTCTGCCAAGTTTGAGAACCTCCGCCCGGGTGAAGCGCTGCCGTTGTTGCTGGGAGACGTGAACTACGCTCTGATGCCGGCCACCACCAATGCCGGCACCCGGCTTTATGTCTTTCGCACTTCCCGGCAGAATGCCACCCAATTGGTCCCCCCGGCCAACGACGCCGCTGCCAAATCGAAACTGCTCGCCAACGAACTGATCGTTCGGCTCAAACCCGGAGCCAAAATCGACGACCTGGCCCGGAAATTGGGCGCGAAGGTAATCGGTCGAATTGACGGTTTAAACGCCTATCGGCTCCAATTCGACGACCAGGCAGCCGCCGACTCAGCTCGCGAACAACTCACCGGCAATTCCGATGTCGCCTCTGTGGACAGCAACTACACCGTGGACCCCCCGCCTGCCCCTCACCCCCTGCAGTCCGGCGGCAGCTCTGTCTCGCCACCGCAGTTGCAAATTAAACCCCCGCCCGACAGTGGCCGGGTGATTGTCGGCCTGGTGGATACCGCTGTCCAACCGTTGGGCAACAATCTCGACCAATTCGTGCTCAAACAAATCTCGGTGGCCGGCGATTCCCAACTGGATCCAAACTCCCCCTCGCACGGCACCTCGATGGCTGAGACACTACTCCGCAGCATTCAGTCAATGACCGCCGGGAATACCTCAGTCCAGATTCTGCCCGTAGATGTATTTGGCCCAAACGAGACCACCACCACTTTCGATGTAGCCAGCGGCATCCAGCAAGCGGGCAATAATGGAGCCAAGATTATCAATCTGAGCCTCGGCAGCCCTGGCGACAGCCCTTTCCTGCAAAGCATCATCCAGAGTGCGCTGGCCAATAACATCCTCGTGGTCGCGGCGGCCGGGAATACCGGAGACTCGAGCCTGATCTATCCGGCCGGTTATCAAGGCGTCAATCCGGTGACCGCCCTCAGCGACCCGACCCACATCGCCTCCTACGCGGACCATGGGAGCTGGATTTCCTTGGGCGCGCCCGGCACCAGCATGATTGTTTACAATAACCAGCCCTGGTCCGTGGTGGGTACTTCCCCGGCGGCGGCCTTCACCAGCGGCACTGCGGCCGGCTATATGGATGCCAATCAGTCCACCACGGCCCAGGCCCAGTCATTTATCCAAAAGAATTTCGGCATCAAAATCGCCGGCGGCAAGTGAGCGCTGGCCAGGTTCAAATCCGCGCTCCAAAATCCAAAAGCGCTCCAAAACAATTGCGCCAATGAGTTATGGCGGAATCATTCTGCCTTAATCATCCTGCCGTCCAATTCGGATTTCGGGTTTACTCTTGCGCCCGTCCTCTCAAGGGTTACCCTGTTCGACGTGGCTTGGTTCACTGACAGACATTTCTTCGCGCTCGCCGTAATCCTTTACGGATTGAGTACGCTATATTCGGTTTTCTTGTGGCGGAAAGGCTTTCGCCGCGATGACCATGTCAATTATCTCCTGCTGCTGGCCGCTTTTGGACTGCACACCACCTCGATGTTCCTGCGCGGGTTCCGGCTGAATCATTGCCCCGTTACCAACCTGTTTGAGGCGACCACCTTTGCGATGTGGAGCATTGTCGCAGTTTATCTGGTGTTGGGGCTCTGGTCCCGCTTGCGATTCCTGGGTGCGTTTGCCGCGCCCCTGCTCTTCGGTATCGGCATCTTTGCGCTGATGCCTTCGCTGGACACGCCGCGGAACGTCAACCCGGACCTGCCGGTGGTCTGGACCAGCGTGCATGCGGCGCTCCTCTCCTTGGCCTACGGCGCCTTCGGCCTCAGCTCGATCGCCGCCCTCATGTACCTGACGCAGGAGCACAATCTCAAACTGCACAAGTTGCAGGCCATCTTTTCAGTGCTCCCCCCCATCCAAAGGCTCGAGGTCGTCATGGGGCGGCTGCTGGTCGCCGGGTTCATTCTGCTAAGTCTCGGACTCGCCATCGGCGCCTACGCCCTGGCGCAGATGCCCAATCCCCAGGCCTATCGCGGCTCGCCCAAGATCGTTTGGTCGGCGCTGGTCTGGTTGATCTACCTGGGGCTCATCGTGATGCGTTGGAAGTTCTCGCAGGGCGGACGGCGGTTCGCCCTCGGAGCCATCGGGAGTTTTGCTTTCGTGCTCTTAACCTTCTGGGGCACTAACGCCCTCGACTCCCTCCACCATCCATGAACCGGAAAGTGGCGAGTGACGAAGTAACGGGTGACGACGGGCGATTAATGAACGATGTTCCTGACCGCTTTTCACGTTTCACGTTTCACGTTTCACGTTTCACGTTTCACGTTTTACGTTTCACGTTTTACGGTTCACGTTTCCCGCATCCCCCATCCCGCCGCCACCCACTCTGCACTCTGCACTCCGCACTCTGCACTCCTTAGCATGCCCCTCGTTGTCATCGGCCTCAGCCATCATTCCTCGCCGGTCACCGTGCGGGAGCGCTTCGCTTTTGCTGAGGCTCGTCTTCCGGCCGCGCTGCGATTGCTGCGGGAGTCAGGAACAGCACAGGAGGCGGTCATTCTGTCCACCTGTAATCGGGTTGAAATCTACGCCGCCACCTCGGCCGAACCTTCCACTGCTTTTGGCGCCCTGCGGGAATTTCTGGTCACCTCCCACGATTACCGCGAGCCGCTCACGGACGAAATCTACGCTTATACAGAGCCCCAGAGTATCCATCACCTGTTCAAAGTCGCCTGCGGTCTCGACTCAATGGTGCTCGGCGAAACCGAAATCCTCGGGCAACTCAAAAAAGCCTACGACCTGGCGCTCCAAAACGGCCACACTGGCAGCCGGCTCAACAAGGCGTTCCAGCGTGCGTTCAATGTCGCCAAACACATTCGTACCCAGACCAACATCCAGCGCGGCAGCGTCTCTGTTGGTTCAGTGGCGGTGGAACTGGCGGAGAAGATTTTCAGCGAGGTTAGCCAACGGCAGGTAATGGTCATCGGGGCCGGCGACACGGGCGAGAAGACGGCGCGGGCGCTGCTCTCGCGCGGGGCGCGTAGCATTATCGTCGCCAACCGCTCTTACGATAAAGCTGCCGCCCTGGCAGCCGAGTTAGGCGGGCGTGCCGTACAGTTTGACACCTGGTCCGCAGAGTTTGTAAATGTTGACATCGTCATCAGCAGTACTTCCGCGCCGCATTACATCTTGGACCGCCCCAAATTGGAACCGCTGATGAAACTGCGCCACAACCGCCCTTTACTGCTCATCGACATCGCTGTTCCGCGCGATATCGACCCTGCGGTCAACTTCATGGAGAATGTCTTCCTCTACAACATCGATGACCTGCAAGCTATCGCTGACGATTACCTCAAGCAACGCAAGGAAGAAGCCACCCGTTGCGAACGTATCATTCGCGAAAAGGCCGAAGCCCTCCTGGGCCACCTGCGCCCGGCTCAATCTGCTCCAGAAGCCAGGCCTGCCTTCGGCCGACAATGACCCGTCTTCAGAGTTTATGATTTACGTTTTACGTTTTACGAGTCTCCGGACATCCTCCTCGCGATCTAACCATTTAACTCTTTTAACCTTTTAATCTTTTAACCATGTAACCTTTTAACCATGTAACCGTGTAACCGTGTAACCCATTTAACCCCCCGTAGCCCGCCCCATGCCTCGTTCCAATTTGCCCATCGGCATCGCCACGCGCGGCAGCGCGCTGGCCCTGGCCCAGGCCAACCTGGTCCTCGCTCAGTGCCGCGCCGCTTTCCCAAAACTCGCTTTCGAACTCAAGATCATCAAAACCACCGGCGACAAACTCCAAACCGCCTCGCTGGCCCAGGAAGGCTCAACCTTGCCCAAGGGGCTGTTCACCAAAGAACTGGAGGTCGCCCTCCTCAAGCATAAAGCCGATTTGGCGGTGCACAGCCTCAAAGACCTCCCGACGGATTTGCCGTCCGGATTGAAGCTCGGCGCCGTCGGCAAACGGGCCGACGTGCGCGACGTGCTGATTTATCGCGACACGGCCTGGTTTAGCGCCGCCGAAGCCGGCCAGGATGGCTCTCCGGGAAAACCGTCTCGTCGCGGATTCCAGCGAAACCTAAGGATAAAGGATCTCCCTGAAGGCGCCGTGGTGGCCACCAGCAGCACGCGGCGCCGGGCGCAATTACTGACGCAGAATCCCGGGCTCAAATGCCCCGACATTCGCGGCAACGTCGTCACCCGGATGCAGAAACTCGCGGATAAACCAGAGCTCGACGCAACCGTGCTGGCACTAGCAGGCCTCACCCGGCTGAACTTCCAGGTTACGCCCGAAGGACGGCTCCGCGGAGATGCCGTGCCGGACGGCCTGCTCGCCACGGTGCTGGACACGGAGGTCATGTTGCCGTGCGTGGGCCAGGGCGCCATCGGGATCGAGGTTCGCGCGGAAGACGAGCGCATCGGGACGATTTGCGAGCGTCTGAACGATTTCAATACGCTTCAGTGCGTCACCGCGGAGCGGGCGTTTCTGGCCGCGATGGGCGGCGGCTGCCAAAGCCCCGTCGCGGCTTACGCGGAAGTCAGCGGCAACAAACTCCACATGCGCGCCCTTTCATTTGCTTCCGGCCCGGTTCGTCGTGCCGAGGGCAAACGCCCGCTTAAGGAAGCCGTGGATTTGGGGCAGCAACTGGCGGCGGAGTTGCGCTGAGCTACTTTCTGAACAGCCAGAGAATGAGCGTCAACGGCACGCTCAGCAGGAGCAAGTCACAATCGAAAAATAAAAGGTGAAGTTGCCTTTTATTCTGAAAAGCACCTTCCTGGGGCCATTGCCCGTAATCAGTGCTGCTTTTGGACCGCGCGCCGAAGGTGGGCCATGATCCTTGCTATTCCAGCCTGGGAGCGGGGTTAAAATCAGTCCGGCTAACTGTCTTCCATAAGGATCCAAGCCACCAAAAAATGTCCTATTTTTAGCAAGCGTAGTGTAGTGCGCTTGGCGGTCCAGTCCTAGGCTTAACTCGACATTGTGGAAGACGTTGATACACATAGCGTCGGAGTGACCGAGCCGAAGAGGAAGGTCCCGCCTCCGGCCATTGACCCCCGCGAGACAGCCTTTGGCGCCCCGCGCGATTTTCTGGACAACCGATTTGTATATGCGGTGGTTTCGCCGCGTGCACGGGGATTATCGATCGGGGTCAACATGAACCCCGATAAGAATTGCAATTTCCGGTGCGTTTATTGCGAAGTGCACCGCAATGGAACCGCGCTGCCTCATGAGTTGGACGTCGAGACCATGGCAGTGGAACTGAGGAAAACGCTGTCTTTCGTGCAGGCGGGCCGGTTGCGGGAACGGCCCTGGTATCATGGGCTGCCGGACGAGTTGCTGCAGTTGCGGCACGTCGCCTTGAGCGGCGATGGGGAACCTACCCTCTCCCCCAGGTTCCCGGAGGCCCTGCAAGCGGTTGTGCACGTGCGCGCCCTTGGCGGCTTTCCCTTCTTCAAACTTGTGCTGATCACCAATGCCACCGGGCTCGACCTCCCGCTCGTCCAAAAGGGGCTCAAGTATTTCACCCGGAGCGATGAAATCTGGGCCAAGCTCGATGGCGGCACTCAGGCTTACGTGAACAAAGTCAACCAGGCCGATGTGCCGCTCGAGAAGATTCTCTCGAATATCCTGACGCTCGGCCGCCAGCGGCCCATCGTCATCCAAAGCCTCTTCCCGGCGATCAAGCACGAGGAACCGCCGCTGGAAGAAGTCGAGCAATACGCCCGGCGCCTGCTCGAACTCAAGAAGGCCGGCGCTGAAATTTCACTCGTGCAGATTTACTCGGCCACCCGCCCCTCGGTGAGCTCCGATTGCGGCCATTTGCCTCTCAAAGCCCTCTCTCGCATCGCCCAAGTAGTGCGCCAGCGGACCGGGCTCAAGGCGGAAGTGTTTTAGTTGCCACTGCCCTTTCTCGCCGTCCCGCAGCATAAGCCTCGAAAACGCGCCGCAGTTCGTCGCGCACCCGGCGGAACGCCTCGAGTTTTTGCTCGTCCGTCCCGCTCGCGTGAGCCGGGTCCTCAAACGCCCAATGGTGCCGGTTGACTTGGCCGGGGAAGATGGGGCAGGCCTGGTTGGCGTTATCGCACACCGTGATGACCGTTTCGACGTCGCGTTTCAGGAATTCGTCCAGGTGTTTCGAGTGATGCTTGGAAATATCGATGCCAATCTCCGCCATAACCTTGGCGGCTAGCGGATGCACAAACCCTGCCGGCTTGGACCCCGCGCTTTGAACGTCCAAAATATCCCCCGCCGCCGCGCGCAAAATGCCTTCCGCCATATGGCTGCGACAGGAGTTGCCGGTGCAAAGTATCAGAACTAACGGTTTCGACTCCATAACATGTGCCGCCTTTCGCATACCAGAAGCCCGGCCCGCCAGCAATCCCCCGCTGAGCGCAGCCATTTCGACGTGGCGCATCTGGTTAGTGCCACCAAAAGACGCAAGCATCCGTCATGTAACCATGTAACGAATGTAACCATGTAACGATGTAACCGTGTAACCATGTAACTCATGTAACCATGTAACCCATGTAACTCATTGCGTGACCCCATCAACCCTTCTTACTAATGTCGCACTGTTCGACCCGGAACAATTGAATCTGAACTGGCCATGCAAACACGTTTCGACCTGACCCAAAACGATATCCCCCAGACCTGGTACAACCTGCTCGCCGATTTTCCCGAGCCCCTGCCGCCTCCGCTGCACCCGGGAACGAAACAGCCCATCCCCCCAGAGGCGTTGCTCGCTATTTTCTCCGAGAACCTCGTCCAGCAGGAAATGAGCCCCGAGCGCTGGGTCGAGATCCCTGACCCGGTGCGCGACATCTACGCGCTGTGGCGCCCGACGCCGTTGCTCCGCGCGGTGCGGTTCGAGCAGGCGCTGCAAACACCTGCCCATATCTACTACAAATACGAAGGCGTCAGCCCAGCCGGCAGTCACAAGGTCAATACCTCCGTGGCCCAGGCTTACTTCAATAAAATTGCCGGCACGAAGCGCCTGGCGACCGAGACCGGCGCCGGACAATGGGGTTCATCGGTGGCGCTGGCCTCCAAGTTGTTTGGCCTGGAATGCAATGTGTACATGGTCAAGGTCAGCTATCAGCAGAAACCCTATCGCCGCATGTTGATGCACACCTGGGGCGCGACCGTGCATCCCAGCCCGAGCGACCAGACCGAGTATGGCCGTAAACTGCTGGCCGAAGATCCCCATTGCCAGGGCAGCCTCGGCATCGCCATCAGCGAGGCCATCGAAGACACGATGAAGCATCCCAACACCAAATATTCCCTGGGGAGCGTCCTCAATCTCGTTTGCCTTCACCAGACGGTCATCGGCCAGGAAAGCATCAGGCAGATGGAAATGGCCGGTGAGGAGCCAGACACGATTTTTGCCTGCTGCGGCGGCGGAAGCAACTTCGCCGGACTGGTGTTTCCGTTCCTGCGTAGAAAAATCACCGAGAAAAAGAAGTACCGCCTTGTCGCTGTCGAGCCGTCGGCCTGCCCCACTCTCACCAAAGGCGAACTGCGCTACGATTTCGGCGACACCGCCGAGACCACGCCGCTCCTGATGATGTACACCCTCGGTCACAAGTTTATGCCGCCCTCCATCCATGCCGGAGGGCTGCGCTATCACGGTATGTCCCCCATGGTCAGCCACGCCCTCAAGCTGGGACTCATCGAGGCCGAGGCCTATCACCAGACCAAAGTTTTCGAGAACGCTACCCTCTTCGCGCAAACCGAAGGTATCGTGCCCGCGCCCGAATCAGCTCACGCCATCGCCGCCGTCGCCGCCGAAGCGCTCAAAGCCCGCGAGGCCGGGCGCAAACGTGTGCTCCTCTTCAATCTTTCCGGCCATGGCCTGCTCGACCTCAGCGCCTACGAAACGTATCAGAGCGGCAAACTTCAGGACGTCTAACCTGTCAGCCCCCATCGTGCCCCATCTGCGTCATCTGCGGGCCAACCCTTAATCTTCCGCCGGCGCAAAGCCTCGCCTCATGCAATTCTCAGTCACGACGCGCGGCACAAGGAAGTTCTGCAAATATTCCCGCCCACCCGCTTTGGTGCCCCCGCCGGACATCTTAAAGCCCCCAAACGGTTGCCGCTCGACAATCGCTCCCGTGATCGTCCGGTTGATGTAGAGGTTGCCGCACACCAGTTCGTTCTTGGCGCGCTCGATGTTCACCGGGCTGCGGGAGTAACAACCGCCGGTGAGCGCGAACTCACTGTCATTGGCCAGCGCCAGCGCCTCGTCGAAATCTTTTGCCTTGGTGACGGCCAGCACCGGCCCGAAGATTTCCTCCCGGAACAGCCGGCTCGTCGGCGGAACGTCAGTAAAAATCGTCGGCGGAACGTAACACGCGTTGGGCTCGTCCGGAACCGCGCCTTGCCAAGCCAGTTTCGCTTCGGCCTTTCCGGCTTGGATTATGGCTAGAATCCGCTGCTGAGCGTCCCGGCTGATAACTGGGCCAAGCACCGTTCCCGGAACCTCTGCCGGGCCAACCCGCATCGACGCCGCGGCGGCTACCAGCCGCTCAAGGAATTTGCCGTAGTTTTCCGCCAGGACCACTAACCGCGATAGGGCGCTGCACTTTTGCCCCTGGTAACTAAACGCCGAACTCATGCAGCCCGCCACCGCTTCGTCCAGGTCCGCGTCACTATCGACAATCAGACAATTCTTGCCGCCCATTTCGCAAACGACCTTTTTGAGGTTTGACTGCCCGGGCGCGGTGCGCCCTGCCGTTTCCCAAATCTTCAGACCCACCTCTTTCGATCCGGTGAATGCGATGAAATCAATCTGGGCATGTCCCACCAGGTGCGCCCCGACGCTTCCTCCCGGGCCCGTCAGTAGATTGACCACCCCCGCGGGCATCCCGGCCTCCATGAACAGCCCCATCAGGCGCGCGCCAATGACCGGCGTTTGGTCGGAAGGTTTCAGGATGATTGCGTTGCCGGCCACTCCTGCCGCCGCAGCCATGCCGGTGAGAATCGCCAGCGGGAAATTCCAGGGTGAAATGATCACACCCACACCGCGCGGCCACCAATGCTGGAAGTTGGATTCGCCGGCGACTGCTTGCGTGCGCTGCGGCCGGCCGAGCCCGCGCATCGTCGCGGCGTAAAAGTCGCAGAAATCGATCCCCTCGGCCACGTCCGCGTCGGCTTCGGCCCATTGTTTGCCCGCTTCGAGAACTTCGAGGGCGCACAGTGCCGCCTTGTCCCGGCGCATGAGGTCGGCGACTTTTTCCAGGAGCGCCGCGCGTTCGGCGGCTGGCGTGCGCGCCCACTTCGGTTGCGCCGCACGTGCAGCCGCGAGTGCCGCATCGGCATCGGCAATAGTCGCCTGGGCAGCATAACCGACGATCTCCTGTTGGTTGGCCGGATTGAGCGACGGCAGCCAATCACGCGTCGAAACCGCTCTGTGATTGATGACCAGTGGATGCCTCTGGCCCAGCGACCGTCGCACGGTCTGTATCGCCAAACGCATTTTCTCGCGCTCCCCAGCCCTCGTGAAATCCGTGTGAGGCTCATTGCGGAACCCCTCCTCGTAGCAGCCGGCGTCAGCGGGTTCTGCCTTGTAGGAGCCGACGTCAGGAGGCTCTGATTTGGAAACAACGGCACCAGAATCGAACTCCGACGAACGAGCTGCCTGAGAACGCTGAGCCGGGTCGTTCTCCCTCTCCCCTTCATAAGGGGAGAGGGTTGGGGTGAGGGGTCGCTTACCAGCTTGCGGTTCACGGAGCGTATCCGATTCACCTTTAGCACCGAGCGGAGCCTTCAGCAACTCTTCCCGGCCGGCTCCCTTTGCAAATTTACTTGCCAGGAAACCCTCATTCGAAGTGTTCTCCAGCAACCGCCTCACCAGGTAGGCCATCCCGGGCAGCAATTCGCCAACCGGACAATACTCGCGAAGCCGGCAACCGAGTTGCAGCACCGCCGCCTTGATCGGCTCGGCCATCCCATACAGCATCTGAAACTCGAAATCTCGCGGGTTGACACCCAGGCGCTCCGCTTGCGCCAGCACAAACGCGATGCTGCGCACGTTGTGCGTGCCGAATGCGGCATCGATCACCTCCTCATTTTCCAACAGCTTGAGCGAAAGTCTCTCAAAATTCGCGTCGGTCTCGGCTTTCGTGCCGAACGCCGGCACCGGCCAGTGCCGCTGGCGGGCGATGAGTGTTTCGTAATCCCAGTACGCTCCTTTGACCAAGCGCACGGTGATTCGATGTCGGCGTTCCCTCACCCAGTCGATCACTCCCTGCAAGTCAGTCTCGCTATCCTTCAGGTAAGCTTGCAACGCCAGGCCGCACGCAGGCTCTTCGGCGAACTCCACTTCGGCGAAAATCGTCTTGAAAAGCTGGAGCGTGAGGTCCTTGAGCGCGTAACTTTCCATGTCGAAGTTGATGAACGCGCCCAGTTCTTTGGCGCGGCGCAGCAGCGGACGCAGCCGGGCGGAGATCTTTTCCAGGGCAGTTTCCGGGTCGGTGGGGTGGACCTGGGAATATAGCGCCGAAACTTTGACGGAAAGGTTAAGCGCCGGCACCTCGCCGCGGGTCGATTGGTTGCTCTTGCAGCGATGCTTCCAGGTCGGAATCTCGTGCCCAAGCAAGTCCATCAAATCGACATAGCGTTGGGCATATTCGTCGGCCTCGCTCTCGCTGACGACGGCTTCGCCAAGCACATCTACGGTAAAGGCGATATCCTGCTCATTGAACTCCCGCAGCGTCGCGACGATCTCTTTCGGTTCATTGCCGAGCATGAACTGCCGCGCCATCCCAGTGACCTGCGTCCTGATGCCGGCGCCGACCAGCCAGGAAGCACCGCCGGCGGCTTTCAACCCCAGCCGCAGGGCAGGGGACAGCTTCACTTGGTCGTCCCCCAGGTATTCCTGGAGATGGCGGGCGACTTCACCGGACGATGTAAGGGTCGGCAGCGCATCCACGAAACGGAAGAGCTGCGTCTTGAAATGCTCATCACGCATCGCCCACTCCATCAAGGTTCCGTAGAACCCCTTCCGGCTGAACAGCGACGGACCTTCCGCCGTGTCGATGAGACCGAACAGCTTCTCGCCCCATTGGCGGACCGCCGCTTCAGTATCGCGCGGGAGCGAAGGGGTTTCCCTGACGGTTTCCGGCTTGGCATTGGCAACGCTCACGACAAAAGAGTGCCCCATCACCCCGGAGGGTGCAAGCGGTTGGAATCGGAGCGCGGCCTTTAGGCTGCAGAACCGACAAATGCGGGAGCGCTTTGGCGTTGTTTACCTATGGATTACTTTAGCCCGCCGTTCCTCCAAAGTTAGGCCTGTGAGGTCGACAACCTTGGCTTCAGGCCAACGGCCTGTCTCATACCAGCCCAGGCCGAAGGCCTGGTTCATCGTACCGATTTGCAGTTGCAGGCCAACGGCCTGCCTCATAAGGCTGGTTCTGCCCCGAAGGCTTGAAATGCAGGCGCACCCCTCGGCGTCGAATTCGAAAGACATCCCTCCACGGCAACCATAGATGTCGTAGTGCCGAATCAGGTCCTTGTCCTCAGCCTGGCAGGAGTAAACTGAACCTTTGCAAAGACTTCGCTCAGTCTAAGGACAATATCAACTGAAGGGAGCTTCACCTCGCCGCTCAGCCCGCCCGCTTCTTTCAGATTCCATTCCCCATTAGGTTGCCGAATAAACTGTTCGATGCGCGGTTCCTTTTGACTGACCACCAGATATTCCCGGCGGCTTGCGATCTGGCGGTAATGTTCGAACTTTTTGCCCCGATCGTAGGCCTCTGTTGAGTCGCACAGCACTTCGATGATCAGCGCAGAATAGCACTTGATCCCATCCCCGCCCGGCCCATAATAACGCCACTGGCCACCCGGCATGTGTGGCTCGCCGATGCCGCCGAATTGATAACCTGCTATGCACGCCGTAATCCGGAATTCCCTTATTTGCATCCTTCTCGGCATCGCGCCGGGGTTCCTCCGGGCCGCTGAACCGGACCGTCGCGTTCTCCTTTATACCAGGAATCAAATCGGCCCCCGCCTTTACGTCCACGACAATATCGCCGCCAGCGTCGAAGCTATCCAAAAGCTCGGCGCCGAAAATAACTTCGCCGTCGATGTCTCCGACGACCCCACGGCTTTCTCGCCCGCGAATCTCAAAAAGTACAAGGCCATCATCTTCGACAACACCAATAACGAGATTCTGGATAACGATGAGCAAAAGGACGCGCTCCAAACCTACATCCGCGCGGGCGGCGGCTTCGTCGGCATTCATTCCGCTTCGGGTTCCATGCGCCAATGGCCCTGGTTTTGGTCCGTACTCGGCGGGAAATTCAGCCGCCACGCCAAATTGCAAAAGTTCACCGTCCGCGTGAAGGACCCCAAAGACATTTCCACCGCGCACTTCCCCGCCACTTTCGAATGGATCGATGAATTCTATTATGTCGATAACATGCCCGAGGGATTGCATGTACTGCTGGCTGGTGAGCTGACCAACCTCGACGACCCGGGCAAGGAAAAATACCCAGGCAAAAAATTCGGTGACGAGTTTCCGCTCGCTTGGTCCCATCAGTATGACGGCGGGCGCGAATGGTACACCGCTCTCGGCCACCAAAAGGAACACTATTCCGATCCCGTCTTTACCAAACACATCCTCGGCGGGATTCTCTGGGCGATGGGCGAAACCAAAGGGCCGGAAAACGTAAAAACAGTTAAGTAGGTTAAACGAGTCAAATGAGGAAAAAGCCGAGCAGTTGAAGCGCGGGAACTCACCGGCCAATTCTGTTCGAAAACATTCAAAATCATCTATGAAAGACCATCTGCAATTATCAAGACGGCAATTTCTCAGGGTTTCAATGGCCGGCGCCGTCGGCGCCGTCGCCCTGCCCACCATCGTTCCGTCTTCGGTGTTCGGTCAAAATGCGCCGAGCAAAAAAATCCACGTCGCCCACATCGGTTGTGGCCGTATTGCCCATGAGATGGACCTGCCCGGCATCATTAAACATGACCTCGCCCGCTACGTTGCGGTGTGCGACCTGGATTCGAAGCGGTTGGCCAACGCCAAAGAATATATCGAGGCGCACTACGCCAAACAGACCGGCAGCGAAAAGGCCATGGCGGTCAAGACCTACGGCGATTATCGCGAAATGCTCAAAGATCCCGCCATTGACGCCGTCGCCATCAGCACCCCCGACCACTGGCATTCCGAACCCGTCATCGCCACCGCCCTGGCGGGTAAAGATGTTTATGTCCAGAAACCGCTCTCGATGACTCTGGTCGAAGGACGCGCCGTCAGCGATACGCTTCGCCTCAAAGCTCGCGCCTTCCAGATCGGCAGCCAGCAACGGTCGGACGCCCCCTGGCCCCAGTTCCGGCGCGCTTGCGAGCTGGTGCGCAATGGCCGCGTTGGCAAGCTCCACACGGTCCAGATCGGCCTGCCCACCGACCCCTCGGGCGGAAACGAAACCCCCATGCCGGTTCCCCCCAATCTCAACTACGATATGTGGCTGGGCTGCACTCCGGTTGTCCCCTACACCGAAGAGCGCGTCCATCCCCAGAACGATTTCTCCCGGCCCGGTTGGCTCCGCATTGAATCCTATTGCCTGGGCATGATCACTGGCTGGGGCTCCCATCATGTCGATATTGCCCATTGGGGCATGGACACCGAGCTGACCGGTCCCATCGAGGCCGAAGCCAAAGCTGAGTTCCCCAGGAAGGGCCTCTGGAATGTTCACGGCCCCTATCATATCGAGATGAAATACGCCAACGGCGTGACCATGATCATCGATAACAAATTTCCCAACGGCGTGCGCTTTGAAGGCTCCGATGGCTGGGTTTTTGTCAGCCGCGGCTCCGCTAAAGCCACCGCCAGTGATCCCACCACCGGTAACAGCAAAGCCTTTGCGGCCAGCAGCCCGAAAATTATGAATTCGGAAATCGGGCCCAATGAAATCCATCTCTACAAAAGCGAAGACCATCATCTCGACTGGCTGAAGAGCATCCAGAGCCGAAAACCGTGCGCCACCACTCCCGAGAAAGCCCACCGCTCGACCAGCGCCTGCGAGATCGGCTGGATCGCGATGAAGCTCGGCCGCAAGCTCCGCTGGGACCCCGTCAAAGAAGTTTTCGCGAACGACGATGAAGCCAACGCCATGCGCTCGCGCCCGCAACGCGCCCCTTACGGGACCGATTGCGCGCTCAAGAAAGCCTGACCCTATGGGAAATTCAGAATCGTTCTGCCCTAATCATTCTGCCAATCCGGATTCGGGGACTTCGGGTTTCGGCTCTCGGCCTTCTTTCGGGCTTCGGATTTCTGCCTTCGGATTTATCTGCGCCTTGGCCTCTTGGAGCACGTTCATGACCCCACAACCCGCGCCGGCTGCCGAACCGACTGTCCGCCTCATCACTCTCGACCCGGGACACTTCCATGCCGGGCTGGTCCAGAAACTCATGTACCCTCAGGTCAGTCCGGTCGTCCACGTCTATGCCCCGGAAGGCCCCGACCTGCAGGAACACCTCCAGCGCGTCCAAAGCTTCAACACCCGTGCCGAGAACCCAACCCACTGGGGGGAGAAGGTCTATGCTGGCCCCGATTTCCTCGAACGCATGGTGAAGGGAAAAGCCGGCAACGTCGTCGTGCTGGCCGGCAACAATCTGCGCAAAACCGAATATATCGACCGCTCGATCAAGGCCGGCTTCAATGTCCTCGCCGACAAACCGATGGCCATCACTCCGGAGGGCTTCGCTCTGCTGCGTAAGGATTTTGACCGCGCCGCCAGGGACAAGCTTCTGCTCTATGACATCATGACCGAGCGCTTTGAGATCACTACTATCCTGCAACGCGAACTGGCCCGGATGCCGGAGCTGTTCGGCACCCTCCAGAAGGGCAGCGCGGAAGGGCCGGCCGTTGTCATGGAAAGCGTCCATCATTTTTTCAAGGAGGTTGCCGGCAAGCCTTTGACCCGTCCGGCGTGGTTCTTTGATGTCCGCCAGCAGGGCGAGGCCGTCATGGACGTCGGCACCCACCTCGTGGACCTCGTCCAGTGGGAATGTTTCTCCGACCAGGCATTGGACTGGAAGAAGGACATTAAAGTGCTCAAGGCCGGCCGCTGGCCCACCAAGCTCACGCCCGCGCAGTTTAAACGCGCCACCGGGTTGGAGCAGTATCCCGATTATCTCAAGAAGGATGTTGGCGTGGACGGCAACCTCGACGTCTTCCAGAATGGCAATGTCGCGTACACCCTGCGCGGCGTCTATGCGAAGGTCACCGCGCGCTGGCGGTTCGAGGCCCCGCCCGGTGCGAAGGACACCCATCATTCGCTGCTGCGGGGCACCCGCGCTAACCTGGTGATCAACCAGGGCGAAGCTCAGCATTTTCAAGCCACGCTCTACGTCGAAAGCAAATCCGGCGTCCCCGCCGATGAATTCGAAAAAACCTTGCGCGGTGCCGTCTCCAAACTGTGCGCCACCTGGCCTGGCGTGGACGTCAAGCCGGCCGGCAACCTCTGGGAAATCGTCATCCCCGAAAAATACAGTGTCACCCACGAGGCCCATTTCGCGCAGGTCACCGAGCGCTTTCTCCATTTCCTGGCGGGTGAGAAAATGCCCGATTGGGAAGTGCCCAACATGCTCGCCAAGTATTACGTCTCGACGGAGGCGTATCGGCTAAGCCACCGCGTTGAAGCAGCTAAACAGGAGTGAGAATCGGCTCACTTCATGCCTGCAGGATAGCTTGTCATTCTTCACCTGGGGAGTATGCTCGAATTGTGAACGGAAAATGGAGTAAGCTGCTGCCCTACGCTTTTATGCTGCTGGCCGCATTCTCGCGCTGGCCGGGGTTGTTCCCTCCGAATTTCAGCGCGTTTTACGCCTTGGCCTTTTGCGCCGGCGCGTTCTTTCCCGGCAAAATGAAATGGTGGCTGCCGTTGGGCACGATGGTCGTCACCGATATTCTCCTCAACCTTTTTTACTATCATCAAACTCTTTTCAGCGCCTACATGCTGGTCAAGGTGCTGTCGTTCGCCGGCCTCGTCGCGTTGGGCTGTTTGTTCTCCGCGCGCATGTCGTGGCTGAAACTTCTCTGTGGCGGTTTGCTAGGCGCCGTTCTTTTCTACTTGGTCACCAACACCGCTTCCTGGCTCTACAATCCCGAATATGCCAAAACGCTGGCCGGTTGGATTCAAGCACTCAGCAACGGCCTGCCGGGTTACCCGCCCACCTGGACCTTTTTCCGAAACACACTGATGAGCGGCGGCCTCTTTACGGGCCTCTTTGCCGGTGCCATGAAACTCACCGAAGCCGCCGAGCCGGCCGAGGCAAAGGAGCCCCAGGAAGAACCTGCTGAAGAACCCGAAGGCGACCAGGCGCCGGGTGAAGCCAAGGCGTAATGGACGAAGCTTTAGAGGTGAACCCCCGGATTTAAAATTCACGTTTTACGTTTTACGTTTTACGTTTTACGTTTCACGTTTCACGTTTCACGTTTCACGCAACACGCTGACACACCACACGGCCTTCCATGAAACTCGGCGTCATCTCCGACACCCATAACTTCTTCGACCCCCAAATCCCGAAGCTCTTTGCTGGCGTTGAACACATCCTTCATGGAGGTGACATTGGTTCGCCGAGAATTCTCTGGGAGCTGGAGCAAATCGCGCCCGTCACCGCGGTTATGGGCAACACGGATGATCCCGGATTCCACTACCGCGAAACCCAGAAGGTCGAACTCGCCGACCGCAAGTTCCTGCTCCACCACATTGTCAATCCTCACGATCTGAACGACTCCTTGCGCGACCGCATCGCTCGCGCGCACCCCGACGTCCTGGTGTTTGGCCACACGCACAAACCCTTTTCCGAAACCATCGGCGGAACACTTTTCTTCAACCCTGGCTACGCCGGTCACTCGCGCTTCGGCATGGCGCGCAGCGTGGCGATTTTGCATTGCGACGCGAAAGGCATTCAGTCCGAATACCTGCCGCTCTGAGCCGGCCCAATCAATCTCCCGGTGCGGTCGAAAGCTTGACCGCCATCTCCCGCACCTTGCGCAGGTCCAGTTTCCCCGTCCCAAGATACGGCAGGGCCTCGATATAGAAAAACTGTTCGGCGCGCGGTTTCCAGAGGTTCGGCAGGTCGCATTGGGCGAGCTTTTCCAGGCAACCCTTCAACTGCCCGTCCACCAGCTTGTGCAAGACCACCAGCCGCTCGCCTTTCCTTTCATCGGGCACGCCGGCCACGACGAATGTTTGCTCGGTCACGCCGGCCAGTTCGTGCAGTTTCTCCTCCACCTTGATGTGCGGCACCATCTCGCCGCCGATTTTGCTGAAACGGCTCAGCCGGTCCGTGATCTGCAGGAATCCGTCCTCGTCCAGCGTCGCGATGTCGCCGGTCACATACCATCCATCCCGCATCACTTCGGCGGTCTTATCCGGGCGCCCCAAATAGCCCTGCATCACGTTGGGGCCGCGCACCAATAGCAACCCGGCTTGGCCGACCGGCAGCGGCTCGAAGGTTTGCGGCTCAACAATCCGGACGCACAAACCCGGCACCGGATGCCCAATCTTGCCGCGTTTCGCCCCGACTTGCCGGAAGCCCGCCGCTCTGAAATCGTGAGTGTTCACTGTGACCGCCGGGGCACACTCCGTGCAACCATAGGCTTCGAGCGGACGAATCCCAAATTGTTCCTCGAAAGCGGCGGCCAGGCGCTCCGGCAGCTTTTCTGCCCCCGCCATCACCAGGCGCAAGCTGCCGAAATCTTCCGCCGAGCAACTGCGCATGTAGAGTTGGAGAAAAGTGGGCGTCCCCAGCAAAAAGGTCAGGGCGTGCCGGCTGACGAGTGGGCCGATGGCCTTTCCATCCAGCGGGTTTGGATGATACACCACCCGCCCCCCGAACACCGCCGGCAGACATAACGTCCCGGTAAAGCCAAACGAATGGAAAAATGGCAGCACTCCGAGGATGCCATCGCGTCTATCGAATCCAAAAATTTGTTCGAGTTGCTCGATGTTCGAGCCGATATTGTAGTGGCTCAGCATGACCCCTTTGGGCTCCCCGGTGCTCCCGCTGGAAAATATGACCGTCGCCAAGTCATCCAGTTCCACCGGGCGCTCACGTCCCACCCAGCGTTCCAGCAAACCGGCCGGCAGCAGCAAGGTTCCGAACAGCGCTGCCGCCTTTTCTCCTAAACCAGGTTTGCTCGCCAACTCCTCCAGAAACACCGTTTCGCACGGCACTTTCAATTTAATCTTTTCAAGAAGCGCTTTGGAAGTGACGACCGTCTTGATATCGCATTGGCGAATGCAGGAAGCCAGCGTTTCTTCCGAGAGGGTGTAGTTAAGGTTCACGGGAACCTTGCCCATCAGGAACGCTGCAAAATTAACCAGTGCTCCAGGTACCGATGGCGGCACCAATAACCCAACCATTTTCTGACCCGCCCAAACCTGGCGCAGCCGGCGCGCCAGAAAAACCGTCCGCATCAGCGCAGCCGCGAAAGTGACCTTGGGCGTTTGCGCATCAGCCATCGCAAACCGGAACGGATGGAGGCGCGCCGTCCGCACCAAAGCGCGCTGAAGCGGTTTCATCCGCGCCTTGCGATGCTGCCAGGCCTCCGCCATCAACTGCTGCACCGCTTGGCGGACTTCAACGGGAGTCGCCGTAGGCGGCAGCGCCGGACCGAAGTTCACCGTGACAGGGTAGGGGAGGTGGCGCGGCAGCTTCCAGATGAAGCGCCGCTTTTCAAAACTGAAAATGCTGCCCCACACGCCGTCCAGCGCGATCGGAATAATGGGCGCCTCAACGTCCTTCATGATTCGCTCGAAGCCGCGCCGGAACGGCAGCAAATGACCAATGCGCGTGATTTGCCCTTCCGCGAAAACGCAAACGACCTCACCGTTCTGGATCGCTTCGGTCGCCGTCCGTAGCGATTGGAGCATTTCGCGCGGGCGCAGCTCGGAAGAAATCGGAATGGCGCGCATGACCCGGGCAAAGGGTTTGATCCACGGCAGTTCGTAAACACCTTTGTAAACGATAAAACGCACCTCGCGGTCGGTTACGGCTTGCAACAGCAGCGCATCGACGAACGAGAGGTGGTTGCAGACAAAGAGCGCCCCGCCTTTGCTCGGGATATGGTCACGGCCATCGACCCGAATGCGATAAAGCGTATGGGTCAGCAGCCACAGTACGAACCGTAGCAAGGAATCCGGCAGTAACCAGATAACATAAACCGTGGCGCCCAGGGTCAGCAGCGCACCGATTAGAAAGACGCCCCGCGGCCCCAGGTGCAAAGCGACCGCCAGCACCCAATAAGCTCCGGCCGCCACGAACAAGCCCGCAGAGGACAGCAAATTGGCCGCTGCCAGCACGATTCCTTTCGATTCTTTTGCGGGCCGATGCTGAAGAATCGCTGAAATCGGAACGATAAAGAACCCGCCAAAGAATCCCAGTGCGGCAATTACGGCCAGTATCTGGCCGAACGTAAGTGTCGGCCGCCAAAGGAGGGCCGAGAAAACGCAGAGCCCCAACGAGCCCAATGGCACCAGGCCATATTCGATTTTTCCGCCGGACAAATAGCCTGCCGCGAAACTGCCAAATCCAATGCCGATGGCCAGCGCCGCCAGCAGCCAGGTGGTGTGCAGTTCCCCGATTTTGAGCACATTCTCGCCGTAATCCACCACGCTCTGCTGCAACAGTTGGCCGATGAACCAGAAGTAAATATTGCCCAGGCACGCCAGCCAGAGCACGCGGTCGCGCCGCATGAATTGAATCTGCCGCCACAACTCGCCCAGAAAGTTGGCGCGAAACTGTTTCTGCGGGTCAGCCGCAGGCACACGTGTGATGCCCAGGCTGACCGTCAGGCCCGCCACCGCCAGCAGAATGAGTACCGCCCCTGACCATGCTGCGTGGGCCTTGAACCGGTCATAGAGGATCGCCCCCGCGGCCATCCCCGTGATAATCGCCAGGAAAGTGCCGAGTTCCAGGATGCCATTGCCCCAGGAGAGCCTCCGTTCGGGAAGCAGCTCCGGCAGCAGCCCGTATTTCGAAGGCCCGAAAATGGCGCTGTGGACGCCCATCAGGAAGATGGCCGCCAACCCCATTGGCAAGCTTCTCATCAGGAATCCCACAGTGGCGAATGCCATGATCAGGATTTCCAAAAGTTTGACTCCGATGGTGACAGTGCGTTTGCTGAAACGGTCTGCCAGGAACCCGCCGCTCATCGAGAACAGGAGAAACGGAAGTGAAAACAACCCAGCCGTCAAAGGGACCAGCGCATCGTGCATTCCCCGTGAAAGCGCCATGTTCAAGCCGATGAACGTCACCACCATCTTGAGGGCGTTGTCGTTGAACGCACCCTCGAATTGTGTTGCGATGAGGCTCCAAAAGCCCCTCAGCCGGGGCTGAGATGGTTCGAGTGGCTCGGTAGAGTTCGGGTGCTCCATATCAGGGTTTAGCTGCAACTCGCCAAGGGTTTTTCATGCGGCGAACATAGCCGATCCTCCCGCCTGCTGTGAATTGATAAAACTTTGGTATTATCGAATGGATCGAAGCCGGACCGGGGATTTCCGAACCCAAAAGAGAAGATTACCAAAAGAAAAAGGGCAGAAAAATCATTCTGCCCTCATTATTCTGCCTCGACTCCGCCACGCCCTTGTTCGCCAACCCGCAACCTCGCAGATTCAGCCGCAACTTAACCCGGCCCGGAGAATCGCGTGACGCCTTGCCGCATCGTCCTCGGACACCGGAGACATCAGGCACTCCTGCGTCACAAAGAGCCGGCGCGGGCCTTTGGAAAGATAGCGGCGGGAACCAAAGAAAAACGCGATGGCACCACCTGCTTCGATTTGGCGCGGGGCCTCTGAACCCCGTGCGCCCTCACCCTTTCTATCGATCCCAAATTTCACCGTTTGTTCGACGCTGGTGCGTCCGGAAAATTCATAAACTTATGCGGCCCGGGATTCTCGATGGAGTGCAGGAACCTCGGCGCTCACGGCCAGAGACGAATTCACTTCCCGCAAGATAGAATCGCAACGGCAAATGAGCCGCTCTCGTGATGCCAATGCGGGTGGTGGTTCTGGTCGGGCCCTGCTTCCTCCTGAATTTCTTCACTTCCGGATTCCTGGCGATGAACAGCAAAGCCTGGGAATCGCACAAATCAACTCCGTCCAACTCCCGTCCAATATCCAGCGCCTCGCAAAGTTTCCCCGGTCCGCTCGTCAGGTCACGGCTCTTGCTAACCGTTCGGTGCTGCCTCATCAAACTCTCGCCGAAGCTTGCTTCCATCGCCCGGATGAGCACCGCCTCGGCAATCCCTTCGGCTCGGCACACGGCATTCACACAAAAATGATTTCCGTAAATGAAATAGACGTAGCCATGTCCAGCCGGACCAAACATCACCCGGTTCCGCGCCGTCAGGCCCCGCGCGGCGTGGCAAGCCGCGTCATCGCACAAGTAGGCCTCCGTCTCCACAATCGGGCCCCCGCAAGGGCCGTTCGGCGTCTTGCGAATCAGAAAATGGCCGAGCAACCGCCGGGCAACGATTTTGGCCGATGGCTCATAAAACCAGCGGGGCAGCGCGACAAAATCAGTCATCGTGGAGCTAAATAGCCGTGCTGCCAGCTTTTGGCAATCATAGCCCGCCGCGTCGGAGGAACCTCAGAGACCTCGCTCCAGCCCCAGCGGGGCGGGATATCCGCCACTGGCAATTTCATGCCCAACGGCGATAGTGAATAAATAGGTTATGCCACTAGCGCCTACGGAGATTTGGACCATCGGGCATTCGACACGCACCGCCGACGATTTTATTTCCCTGCTCAACTCTCACGACATTCGCTTGCTGGTGGATGTCCGTCGATTTCCTGGCTCGCGGCGTCATCCGCAGTTTGGGCAGCACGCGCTGGCGGAATCACTGGCGCGCGCTCAAATCGAATACCTTCACTTGCCGGAATTGGGAGGCAGGCGCCCTGCCCAACCAAACTCGCCCAACACCGCCTGGCGCAATGAAGCTTTCCGTGGGTATGCCGATTACATGATGTCAGAGGCTTTTGCCACCGCGGTCGAACGTTTACTGACGCTCGCCCAACACCAGCGCACCGGTATCATGTGTGCGGAGGCCCTCTGGTGGCAATGTCATCGAGGCTTAATCGCTGATTATCTCAAAGCCCGTGGCCAC
This sequence comes from Binatia bacterium, assembly GCA_035566895.1. Classification (GTDB taxonomy): domain Bacteria; phylum Verrucomicrobiota; class Verrucomicrobiia; order Limisphaerales; family UBA8199; genus DATMQA01. The sequence continues at coordinate 5,984 of DATMQA010000028.1, read as the reverse complement.
CGCGTCCTTCACATCCTCAGCTCGGCCAAAATCCAAGAGCACCCGTTCACCGCGGCTGCCCGGCTCGTGAACGGCACGCTTTCCTACGAGGCACGAGAGTCTGAACCGGAATTGTCTTTGTGAATTATGCTGCGGGCAGCGTCGGTTCAGCCGGAGTGCGACTCCCCACGTCGAGCAGCGCCAATCGCACCTGTCGCTTTATTACGCTAATGCGTAAACCTTCACCTGGCAGTAATGGAGGACCTACCCAAAGAGATGCCCTGGAGTCCTGGCAGCTCAGAAGGCTACCCCGCCCCAGTTTTCATTCGTGTCCATTCGTGTCCATTCGTGGTTGACACGTTCTGTTTTTCACGGAGTAATGTCCGCCCGTGCTCGCTGCTCTGTTCTGCACCATCCTTTTTTCCGTCTCCATCGTCTGCGGTCATCGCACGGCCAAACTCATTGGCGGAACCGAAGCCAACTTCTGGCGCCTAACCTGCGCGACCCTCTTCCTGGGTCTCTGGTCATTTGGACGTGGCGTCGGGCTTTCCGGCGCCGCCTTTCCAGACTTTTTGCTAAGCGGCGTCATCGGCATCGGCATCGGCGATGTCGCCCTCTTCCAGGCCTTGCCGCGCCTGGGCTCGCGCCTCTCACTGTTGCTCATCAATTGCCTCACTGCCCCGTTCGGCGCCTTGCTCGAATGGTTCTGGCTTGGCACTGCTCTTACCCGCGGCCAAATCCTCTCCGGCCTTGTCATTCTGTTGGGAGTCGGCCTCGCGCTCATGCCCGGAAAGCATCTTAGATTCACCCCGCGCCAGCTCGCCGTTGGCCTCTCCTTCTGCCTCCTCTCCGCGCTCGGCGGCGCTGGCGGGGCCGTGCTGAGCCGAAAGGCCTACGCGATTGCCCACCTTAACGCGCAACACCTCGGCGGCCCTGATGCGGCTTTTCAACGCGTCGTGGGTGGCCTTTTCATTGCCGCTGTTTGTCTGCTCATTGTCAAACGGGGTGTCCTCAAAACGCAAACCGCTGCGTCTCCTCAATTGATCGTCGAGGTTTCCAGAAAAAAATGGAGCGCCGTCTGGCCTTTTGTGCTGGTAAACGGTCTTGCCGGCCAAACCTTTGGCGTCAGTTGCATGCAATGGGCCCTCGAAACGACCCCCACCGGCATTGTCCTCGCCATCCTGGCCACCACTCCCGTCGTCGTCCTTCCTTTCTCCATCCTGTTTGAGGGCGAGCGCCCGACCTTCCACTCGCTCGCCGGCGGTGCCATCGCCGTCGCCGGTGTCATCGCCCTCGTGCTCTCGCGGTGACCGAGAGCGGAAAGCCCCGTCGATGACGCTTATCGCGGAGACGAAGCGAACTCAGCAGCTCGTCGGAACCTCCTGGAGCACCTCCACACCATGCGGAACGGCCCCAGTCACAAACCCTAAACACTCCACCGCGCCGCTCGGCTTGCCCGGCAGGCAAATCACCAGCGCTTTGTCCACGACCACCGCCAGGTTCCGCGAAAGAATCGCATTCTTTGTAATTCTCATCGATTCCAGGCGCATCACCTCGCCAAACCCGGGCAATTCGCGCAGGGCGATTTCTCGCACAGCCTCCGGCGTCACGTCTCGAGCCGACACGCCCGTCCCGCCCGTCGTCAAGATCAGGTGGCAGCCTTTGGCAATCTGCTCGCGGATGGCGCGCTGGATCTCGCGTTTCTCATCGGGCACCAGCGATTCGGCGAGCACGCGCCAGCCATAGCCTTCCGCCGCTTGCTTGAGCGCAGGGCCTCCGAGGTCATCGTAAAGCCCTTTGGACGCCCGGTCTGAAATGGTGATGATACCGACGGGTATTGTCATTAGTGTCAAACGCGTTAAGGAAGTTAAACCCTGTTCTTCAGTGTTTAGTTTTAGAAATCAGTGTGATCCCAGTTATTCTCATCGCTTTATCCACCGCCTTGCACATGTCGTAAATCGTCAGGGCGGCGACGCTCACCGCAGTAAGGGCTTCCATCTCCACACCCGTCTGGGCGGCGATTTTCGCCGAGGCGCTGATCACAATGCGATCAAACCCTTTGGGGATTTCAAACGTGACCTCGCAATGGGTGAGGGGCAGGGGATGGCACAGGGGGATCAGTTCGCCAGTCTTCTTGGCCGCCAGGATGCCCGCCAGGCGCGCCGTTGCCAGCACATTCCCCTTGGCCATCGCCTGCGACTCAATGAGTTTCAGCGTTGCCTTTTGCAGCCTGATTTCTCCTCGCGCGACCGCCGCGCGCTGCATCACCGGCTTTTGCGACACATCCACCATGTTGGCTTCGCCGCGCGCATCAATGTGAGTCAGCTTCATTTGCTTGGTTTTCAACTTCTCAATTTCTCAGTCGATCCCGCATCGTGCTCGCCTTGGGCGAGAACGCGAGCACCTGACAACCTGACAACCTGATAACCTGCATCCGCTTTTCATTTCCCCACCCTCGCCACCCCTTCCTTCCACGTCTTGACCACCGCGCGCATCTGCTCGGCGGCATTGAGCTTGGGTTTGACGTGCTTGAGATTATACCACGGCAGCATTCCCAGCAAATCGGGCGTCACCAAAATCTGGCCGTCACAATCACTCCCTGCACCGATGCCGATTGTCGGCACTGCAATGCGTCGGGTCAATTCCTTGGCCACAGGTGGCGCCACCAATTCGAGTACAATCGCAAAAGCCCCCGCTTTCGCCAGCGCATCCGCGTCGGCCAGCAGCGCCTGCTGTTCGGGTTCCTTCTTACCCTTGACGTGGTAACCGCCCTCTTCGATTACGTGTTGTGGCAGCATGCCCAAATGCCCCAAAAACGGAATCCCGCTTCCCACAATCGCCCGCACCTGTTCCAAAATCTCACGCCCGCCTTCGGCTTTCACCCCCTCTGCTCCTGCGGCCGCCAACCGCATCGCATTGGCCACCGCCGTCTCGGCTGTCTCGTAGCTGTGGTAAGGCAGGTCCGCCACCAGCAGCGCGCGCGGTTTCGCCCGGGCCGCTGCGCGCACGTGATGCTCCATTTCGAGCATCGTCACATGCGTCGTATCCGGATAACCCAGCACGACCATGCCCAGCGAGTCGCCGACTAAAAGCAACGGAATACCCGCCTCGTCCAGCAGCCGCGTCATCGGAAAATCATACGTCGTCAAAGCGGCTATCTTCTCCCCGCGCGTTTTCATCGCCCGCAGAGTCTCAGCGGTCACTTTGCTGCCGGTCATGTCTTAATCGTAATCTTAATCTTAATCTTAATCGTAATCTTAATCGTAATCTCCTCTCCGCCGAAGAGATCACAACTCAGATCGGGATTAAGACTACGTGCGCACTCGAAAACTCTCCACCAGCTCTTCGGGAGCAACCGTTGCCGTGCCAACCTTGCCGACCACGATGCCGGCGGCGTAATTGGAGATCATCGCGGCTTCCAGCGGTGAGGCTCCTGCGGCAATCGCCAACGTGAAGCAGGCTATCGCCGTGTCGCCCGCGCCGGACACGTCGAAAACCTCCTGCGCTACGGTGGGGATGTGAAACGGCTTCTGGTCGCGTTGGCAAAGCAGCATCCCGAGTTCTCCCAAAGTGATCAAAAGAACGGCCGGACGCAACTCCTCCAGCAAACGCGCGGCGACGCGCAGGAGATTGGCGTCGGCCAGCGGATTGGCGTTTCGGGTCTCGTCGGGAATATTCGCCAGGTCAAAGGCTTCTTTGCGGTTCGGTGTGATCAACGAGAGGCCGGTCAAATTGAGGTGATGTGTCGGTTTCGGATCCAGGCTCAGCCAGATACCGCGCGGGCCACAGAGGCTCTTGAGTTCCTCCAGCAAGGGTTGTGTAACGACCCCCTTGCCATAATCCCCAACAATGATTGCGGAGGTTTGCGAGAGCAGCGGTTGCAGCGCACCCGTCAGACGCCGAACCAGCGTGCCGTCTACGCCATCCCTCGTCTCGCGATCGATACGCACGAGCTGTTGTTTCTGCGCCACAATGCGGGTCTTGAGGCTGGTGCGCCGGGCGCTATTGGTCAACAGGCCGCGGCACCCGATGTGATGAATCGTTAACAACCGCTTAAGTTGCTGGGCGGGATGATCGCGTCCGACCACCCCAAACAACTCGGTCGGCACCTTCAAGGACGTAAGATTGCGGGCGACATTCGCTGCGCCGCCCGGCATGAAGTTCTCGCGTTCAAAATCGACCACCGGCACCGGCGCTTCAGGCGAAATGCGCGCGACGTTGCCCCAGATAAACTGGTCCAGCATCACGTCGCCCACTACCAGGATGCGGGTTTTCGCGGCGGCAGCCAAAATCCGCTGCACGCGCTTGGGTGAAGGGGGCTGAGCGGTCATTTAAATTTAACCGAAGATGAACACGGATGAACACAGAGGAATGCAGGCGGAATGAGCCCTCGAGTTCGACCCGGGGTCGAACCCAAAGAATTCCCGTTTCCGAAGTCCGGAAAATTGGAACTAAATCGTTTCTTATCGGTGTCCATCTGTGTCCATCCGTGGTTAAGTTTCATTTCTTCACTCCAAAAAGGCCGTCAAGGGGCTCGTTGCGCTGGCGGTTTCCTGTTGCGCCGCGAGTCCGCACTCGAAAGCGGCGCGGCCGGCTTCCACCGCCATTTTAAACGCCACCGCCATTCGGTTGGGGTCGCTGGCCACCGCGATGGCGGTGTTGATCAGCACGGCATCCGCCCCCATTTCCATGGCTTCCGCCGCATGGCTCGGGGCGCCGAGGCCCGCATCCACCACCACCGGCACCGTCGCTTGCTCGATGATAATCCGGATCTGGTCGCGCGTCTGGATGCCGCGATTTGAGCCGATCGGCGAACCCAGCGGCATTACGGTCGCGGTGCCGGCGTCCTGCAAGCGTTTCGCGAGCACCGGATCGGCATTGATGTACGGCAGCACCGTGAAGCCCTCTTTCACCAGCATTTCAGCGGCCTTCAGCGTCTCGACCGCGTCGGGCAACAAATAACGCGGGTCCGGATGAATTTCCAGTTTCACCCATTTTGGCAAACCGGCCGCGGCGGCCAGGCGCGCCAGGCGCACCGCCTCCTCGGCGTTCATCGCGCCGCTGGTGTTGGGCAACAGCAGAAACTTGTTTGGGTCAACGAATTCGAGAATGTTGGCAAACGGGTCCTTCTTCCCGCTCAAATCGGCCCGGCGCAAGGCCACCGTGACGATTTCAGTGCCACTGGCCTCCAGCGCATCCCGCATCGCCTCCGGGGCGGAAAACTTGCCTGTGCCCAGGATCAGCCGCGAGCGGAAGATCCGCCCGGCGATGACCAACGGTTGATTCGATAGCGACATTCCGGACGATTGTAGTCTGAACCCCGCCGAGTTGTCGAGGATCGAGCTTGCGCCGTGAGCAAAAGCGGCGCATCGATACTGCCACCATCTTGCCGGTTAGCGGGCGCTCGGGCTGCGGGTCCCCCTCTCCCCTTCATGAGGGGAGAGGGTTGGGGTGAGGGGTTGCTTGCCGTCTGCGGTTCGTGGACAGGCTCACATCCGCAAACATCAACGAAATAATTGGCAGGAACATTTCCCTGCCATTAATTTTCCTGCGAACGTGAAACCATGGCGAACCATCGCGGACTTCCTCGCGCTCCGTCGCAATACGACGTTGCTGCTGGTCGCCCTGGTCCTGGCGGGCACCGGCGAAAAACTCTGGCTCGGATTCGTCCCCAAGTACCTGCAAACGCTCGGCGCGGGCGTGTTCATCATCGGATTATTCGACGCGCTGCAGACCCTGCTCGGCGCGGTCTATGCCTATCCGGGGGGCTGGCTCACGGACCGCTGGGGCCAGCGCCGCTCGTTGCTCTTGTTCAGCGCGCTTTCGGTTGGGGGTTATGCCTTGGTTTCGGTATGGCACCATTGGCTGGCTCTGCTCCTCGGAAGTTTCCTTTTCCTTGCCTGGAGCGCCTTGTCCCTGCCGACCACCTTCAGCGTTGTGGCCACCTCGCTGGAGAGCCGGCGGCACACGATGGGCATCGGCGTGCAGTCCATGGTCCGGCGGGT
>DATMQA010000027.1:0-22590 GCA_035566895.1 Binatia bacterium | reverse complement strand
GGGGTACAGATGATACCCGCTGGAAGGTCCGTCCTGAGGGAAGGGACATTCCGCCCATGCCTGTTTGGCTTCGGTAAATCCATAAGTGGCCAGCACCTCGACGTTGCGCGCGCCCAGCTCGAGCGCCAAATCCCGGAGCTTCTGGCGCAGGCCCTCGTTGACCTTTTCGCCGCCCAGGATGATACGGCGCAGATTCTCGCAGTGAACCCCCTCCTCAGCCGCCTGGTGCAGCAGGTGATAAAGGAAAGTCGGGATGCCAATCAGCACATCGGGTTTGAATTTGCGCAGGTGGCGGATATTGCCTTCGGTTCCCATGACCTTGCCACCGCCCGAACTCACGGTCAGGATGCCTCCCGCCGTCCCCGCGTAGTGCGCCAGCCAAAACGCGAGGTGCGGCGCAAACGGAAACGTATTGAGCATCTTGTCCTCAGGCCGCGCCGCACCAACTTCCACGACGCGGCGCCCCGCCGTTGCCAGGTGCGCGAGGTCGCGCTGTGTGAAAAAGAACGGCGTCGGGTCCGCGCTGCGGCCGGTCGTGAACGTTACGAAGATCGGGCGAAACTCGGATTCGAAAGCTTGCTCCACGGATGCGCGGCCATTCAAGAGGGCGCGTAGAACCGTTCCGGGCCGCCGCGCCAGCACCTTTCGGTCCGGAACCACGATAAAATCCTTGAACCGCTGGGGGCGCTCTGCCGTGTTCAGCAGGTCCGCCTTGCTGGTGAAGGGCACGCGCTGCAAGTCCTCGAGGGTGCGGAACGAATCGGCCGTCAAACCCTCCTCCCGGAACCGGTTGCGATAATGCTCCGAGAAGGGCAGCACGACCGTGCGCAGGTAGCGTCGCAGTTGCTCGGCTTGCCACCGGCGAACTGCGCTCTCAGGCAATTGCTGCCACTGTTGTTGGAGCCTGTTCATGATTCACTTCACGCCGCGCGACCAGCGCCTTGATTTCGTCCAGGTGCCGCTCGGCCGCTTCCCGGCCCAGGGCGATGAACTTGCCGGGCATCCGGAAATCAAGCCAGCGGTTGTCGCAAATGTCCGGCCGCAGCACCAGGTCCGCCTGGCGGCCCGAGGCCTGGGCCAAACGAATTTGCGCCCCATAAATGCTGCGCATCAGGACCTCAAAGACATTGCCGCGCGCGAAATAGTTGAGTTGCTGGTCCACGGGAAAGAACCTCCGAAACACTTTCTGCCGCCAGGTCTCGTTGTGGCGCGCCAACTCCTGCTCCGCCTGGAGGCCGTAACTGATACGGTCGGGCGTCGGAATAACATCCACGGCGATGACCCGGGAGACACCCATGTCGCGCAGAACACCCACCGGGAGCGGATCGACGATCCCCCCGTCAATGTAGGTCTCTCCGTCAATCGTAATCGGCACGCAAATTCCCGGCACGGCAATGCTCGCATGCACTGCCGTGGCAACTTCCCCGCTGGAGAAGACGACGCTTTCGAGGGTTGCCAGGTTGCCGGCAACGACCCGCAGCGGCCGCACCAGGTCCGCGAAGCGCCTGTGGCCGATCGAACGCATCAGCCGTTTCTTCACGGCGAAGCCGCGGAGGAACCCCCGCCGGGGTGGGAACACAGGATCAATCAAGGTCCAGAGCGCCCAGCGCCCCTGTAATTCTCGAGCCAGCCTTTCCAATTCTCCGCCATCGAGCCCGGCGGTCCAAAGCGCGCCTACATAGGCGCCCATGCTCGCCCCGGCCACGACGTCGATCTCGATGCCGTTCTCCTCCAGCACCTGGATGACACCGGCATGCGCGAAGCCCTTCGCGGCGCCAGACGACAGCGCCAGACCCACCTGACACCCGCCGATTTCGCGCGCCAGACGGCGGAGGTCCTTATGAAAAGTCCCTGCCCGCGAAGGTTGCCACGCCGCTTCTTTGAGGCCCGCTGCACCAGGGCAGCCATGAACCACTGTGTGAACCGGGCCCGCCACCCGTTGGACGAGCTTGTCAAATCCGTCGATCTCTTCCCCCTCGCCCAAACACGCAATCGGTTTGAAACATACCCCGCTAATGCGGCCCGGCGCCCGCACCTCGCGCATCATCAGGTCCAGGTGGTAGACATCCTGCGTTGCGGCTCGAAGAAAAAGATACGCCGTGCCTGAACGCCGGAGAAATTCCAGCACCCACGGGGCCGGCCGCTCGTTGGCCAGCACCTCGATGAGCACGAACCGAAAACGGCGGCTCAACTGCTCCAGCAGCGAAGCAGTGCCCGCCGGGTTGAGCGGGCCATTTCTAAGGCCCACCGTTAACGAATGGAATCCGTCTTGGGTTGTCAACACCCGGTCCACCAGCGGAAACCCGTCCCGAAAAACCAAATCGTGGGTCCCGTTGCCCTTTGCGCCGTTCGCGCCCGGAGCTTCGAATTGAACCAGCACCACCTGTTCGCCCGTTTCGGCGGCGAGCGACCGAGCTAACTCCTCGCTGAGAGCAGGAGCTGGAATGTGCTCGGAAAGGAACGCCAGGGTGACCACCGAGGGAGGAGTCCGAGGGGAATTGGAATCAGTTAGAAAGCTTCTTTCGGCCGAACTGCTATGTCCGTTGTTTCCATTCGAGCTGTGGCGCTCGAGGCTTTCCGGGACTGCTCTTTCAAAACTCATGTCAGCCGCGGTTTGTCAGATTCATTTCAAACCTGTCTTACGCTAGAGTGAAGCAAATCTGATAACAATCGGGGCAAGGCTGTTTGAGCCCCCGGGGCAAGGCAGGATTCAGCTACCGGGGATTCCCCGGGGGATGGGGCGGCGAATTTACGCGGAAGATGTGACTCCCTCCAAATCCGAAATCCGAAACTCGAACCCCGAAACAAATTCAAAATCCGAATCGCCAAATGCTCAAACCCTGCTGAGGAGACGACGTTTTGAATTTAGCACAGAGGAACCACCGATAACCAGGAATGGGAAATGGTCAAACGATCTGATCTCCAGCTTGAATTCCGTTTTTGCTTATTCGTGTCCATTGGCGTGCATTCATGGTTTCAAGTGCCGGGTATTTCGGATTTAGAAACTCGCCGGATTCAACTCCAGGCTCGACGGCGGCAAGTCTCCCCTATCCGCCCCTAGCTTTGTGTTAGGCTGGTTCGACATCTCCAGTTCCACCGTCAGCCCTTTCACCGCGTCCGCATGACGAAACCACACGCGGTTTGGGGACTGCCCGTTCAACCGCACCCTCTGGATATACTTGTTATCGCGCGAATTGTTTTTGCAAATCAGCCGCAACGTTTTCCCGTTGTGCAACCGGATTGTCACTCGGTCAAACACCGGGCTGCCCAATTCATAAACTGGCACACCCGGCACAACGGGGTAAAATCCCATCATCGAAAAAACCACGAACGAAGACATCCCGCCCCCGTCTTCATCTCCCGGCATGCCCAGCACCGTGTCGGTGAACCACGCCTCCAAAAGCTGCCGTATCCGCTTTTGAGTCTTCCAGGGTGCGCCCAAATGGTTATACACATAGGGGATGGCCATGCTCGGCTCGTTGGCCATCGAGAATTGGCCCACCAACCCCGTTGAATCCGGAAACACTGACAGGAACTCAAACTTCGAGCGACCGAGGTCTGCGCGGAAAAGCTGGTCCAGTTTGGCCTCCGCGGCCCGGCGGCCTCCCATCAGCCCGGCCAGGCCCGCCAAGTCGTGCTGCACGTCCCAATTGTACGTGTAATCTGTGTTCTCGGTCGTGTAATCGCGCCCGCCCTGCCCTCCCGAAAATTTCGGATCGAATGGCTCGATCCAATTGCCCTCGGCGTCCTTGGGCCACATGAACCCTTTGTCCGCCCGATACACGTTTTTGTAGTTGGCCGCGCGCTTGAGGAAAAGCTCATAGTCCCCAGCCCGGCCCAGCGCCCGCGCCATCTGCGCCGTGCACCAATCGTCGTAGCTCTGTTCCAAAGTGACCGACACCGCCTGGCGCCGCTCCGAACGGTTCACTTCCGGCACCGTTTCATTTTCGCCCGGGTGGAGCGCGGGCAGGTAGCCATGCTCGTTGTAAAAATCGTCGAGCGAACATTTCGCACCATTGCGCCACGGAAGCAAAGTCGCTTCCAAGGAATTCTTCCTCACCCCTTCGTAAGCGGCCTTCAGATCGAAATTGCGAACGCCCTTGAACCACGCATCGGCCATCCATGCCGCGGCGTGGTTGCCGGTCATGCAGGCGTAATCACCCCACAACACCGCAAATGACGGCATCCACCCCGCCTGCTCGTACATACGGACGTAGGACTGGATTTTGTCCGCTTCCATCTCGGGATTGAGCAGCGTTTGCAGCGGTTCCAGCGCCCGGTAGGTGTCCCACAGCCAGTTATCGACGTAGAACGGGCGTTTGTCCTGGTGCACCTGGTGGTCGAACGAACTATAGTATTGGCCGTCCTCGGAAATATTGACCATGCGTTCATAACACCGGTAAAGCGATGTATAAAAAACGCGCCGTTGCGCCGCCGTGCCCCCTTCCACTTGCACCTGACCCAGCACGTGGTTCCACAAATCGCGCGCCTGCCGCTCTATCCGCTCAAATTGCCAGCCTGGAATCTCCTGACGCAGATTTTTCCGCGCCTGCTCGGCGCTGATGAACGAAATGCCGTACCGGAACTCCAACACCTTCGCCTGGTCTCGGGCCGACACCGCCAGGCGCGCCTTCCCGGACTCCGCCGTGCGCACCAGGTTGACCGGCACATTGAACTCGCCATAGACAAACGCGGCCATGTCGTTGAACCGCTCTGTTCCCGTGAACACGTTGTTCTCCGCCGTGCTCAGGTCCCCATTGAACCGGTTGGCCAGCAGCAGCACCGGGTTGCCTTTGGGGAAGGTGAATCTGAAATAACCACACCGGGCCGTCGGGGAGAATTCAATCTGAACCAACGAACCCTCCAGCCGCACCGAGTAATAGTACGGCGTCTCCTTCTCCTGGTCATAGGAGGCAGGGCGATGCCACGAATCAGCATCCGGCGCTCCATCGCTGGGCATCAGCCAGAATAGCTCACCCAGTCGATGCGAAATAATCGTGAGAGGAAAGGAATGGATTTGATCGTCCAACGTGTCCCGCCTCACCGGATAAACCCGCACCATGCTGTTGGGCAGCGAAACTGTCGGCCGCGTTGGCTCCAACAAATGCCCTACCCCGCCGATCGAAGGCTCGACGTATTCTACTTGCGCCGAGGCCGCTGCTGCCAGAACCAGGAAAGAACCCAACTCGACAAGCCATAAGCAGAATCGCGCGCAGCGTTTGGAGTGCGCGCGCTCGGCGCCGCTGTTGTTTTGACCATGAAATCGGAAGACTTTTGCACTTAAATTCACCACGCGAGTCTAATAAGGCGCGCTCTGCCTGTCACAAACAAAAAAATGGAGCCTTGCCTCGAGCCTGACGCCCGAACCAGGGCCCCCATTAATCCGTCAATCCACTAATCCATTAATCCTCGCTCCCCTGCGAGGCCGGTTCACCGGGCCGGTCGTTGCCACCGAACGCGAACCCAGGGCCGAACCGCTAAACAACCAACCTTCCTTTCGTACCTCTACCTGATTTTACCCAGAAGAAGGCGTTTTTTCTGCCACGCACCTGCAGTTTTGGCACGGGGTAAAACCGTACCCTCCAGAACCGCAAAATCCTCTTCAACAACTCCAGTACGGTCCGTTGGCTTCGGTACTGAGGTTGCTTTTGGCGGTCATCTATGAAAAAGTGGCTCCGCACATGAGGAAACCAACTCTTGGCGAAGCCAATTTGGGCGCGCTGGCCGGCGCGGTTGTCGGTGGCGTCGGCGGCTTGTTTGCGGTGGGCATTGCCCCGGCGATTCTCAATAGGAAAATCTCGCTGTTGTTCGGCACGCCGATCCTCGGATTGTTTTCCTGGCTCATCTGCCTCCCGGTCGGCTGGTTTTTGGGCGGCCAGGTTGGTCCGCTCCTGGGCCAGCTCTTCCGCTCTCCCAGCGCCGAAGTGACTGGCGGCGTCCTCGGCGGCTTGGTTCCCGTAACCCTCATCGCGCTGTGGGGGTGGTACATGGTGCTGCACTGACAGGTCAAATTCGTTTAATACTTAAATACTTAAATGGGTGCGGAACGTTTGAAGGATAAATGGGTGCTAATCACCGGCGCGTCCAGCGGGTTCGGCGCGGCAGCCGCGCGCGCATTCGGCGCTCAGCATGCCAAGCTCCTCCTGGGTGCGCGGCGTCTCGAACGCCTCGAACGGGTTGCCGGAGAAGCCCGCCAGGCCGGCGCCGCCGAGGCTCATTTTCTCCAGCTGGATGTCGCTTCCACCGCCAGTGTCGAAGCGTTTATCTCCTGGGCACGAAAGAAGATCGCACGCCACCCATCTCCAAACTCTACTCTCCACGTGCTGATTAACAACGCCGGCGGCGCACTGGGTCTGGACCCGGTCGCCGAAGGCAAAGACGAGGACTGGGAGGGAATGCTCCAGTCCAACGTGCTCGGAGTGTTGCGCATGACGCGCGCGGCGTTGCCCTTGATGGCTCGGGACGCCGGCAGCTCGATCATCAATATCGGGTCATATGCGGCGCGCGTCGTCTATGAAGGCGGGGCCGCCTATTGCGCCGCAAAAGCCGGCGAGTTGCAGATCACCCGCGCTTTGCGGCTTGAATTGAGCGGCACAGGCATTCGCGTCAGCTCGATCGATCCAGGCCTGGCTGAGACGGAGTTTTCACTCGTCCGCTTCAAGGGCGATGCCGCCCGCGCCAAAAAGGTTTATGAAGGGACCCAGCCGCTGACCGCGCGAGATATTGCCGAGATCCTGGTCTGGGTCGCCGGCCGCCCGCCGCACGTCAACATCGACGAAATGCTGATCAAACCGGTGGACCAGGCGGCCATACACAAAGTTTACAGGCGAAATGTAGTTAAATGAGTTAACTGGGTTAAAAGGTTAAATGCACGGGGCCTGCTGATCGGTGGTCACGCCTAGCTCGGTGGCCAAACCTCACTTACCGAGTTGCCCCCTGTCTAACCTGATTAATGTATTCTACTCATTTACCTCTTTTAACCTACACCCCGCGGTTCGCCCTCCACAGCAGTATCGCTCCCAGCACCTGAAACAGAAAGTTGGGCACCCATACAATCAATTGCGGGAAGCATTCCGGCCGCGTATCGAGTCCCTGGCCCACGAGGATGAAACTGTAATAAATGGCTGTCAGCAACAGGGCAATGAAAATGCCAACGTTGGTCTCCCGCCGGTGAACCCGGATACCCAGCGGAATGCCGATAAGCGTGAATCCGAAACAAGCAAAGGAAAAGGCCACCTGGCGGTGGAGTTGGAAAACCACCGGCGTGATTAGCATCGCACGCAACCGCAACCACTCCCGCTTGTCGGCTCGGGCCGGCCCAATCAACTTTACACGCTCGTGCAGCTCATCCCACAATTGTTGAAATGTCATGTCATCCAGGCCCGGCCTGTCCGGCCCCTTGTTGCTTAAATCGAACGGGATTTCAATGGGGTACTCCTGGAAACTGCCAGCCTCACGCCCTTCCGGAAGAAACCTGCCGTCATAAAGCGTCAAAATGAGGCGCTTGTGGGCAGTATCCAGCTCCACTGCCCCCCGCGCTGCTCGCACCACCGCCTTCCTCCCAAGATCGAAAACCACCAGGTCTTCCAGTTCGCCTTTACGGTTCTTGCCGATATAAAAAATGTAACCGGGAAAATCCTTGATCAAATGTCCTTCCGGCAAATGCGCGCTGGAAAAGCCTACCGTCAACCGGAAACGCAGCGCATTGTAAGCGACCCGGCACCGCGGACCGAATTCCATGTTCACCGCCGCACTGACGGTGCACAAGGCCAGGCTGAGCAGCAGGATCGGGCTGATCAGCGACAGCAGACTGACTCCGCCCGCGCGCACCGCCGTCAACTCCTGGTCTGCGCTGAACCGGCCGAAAATCAAAAGCGTGGCCGTGAGCATCCCCATCGGCAAAGCGAACGCCCAGACGAAAGGCACGAGCAAACCCACCGCTTGTGCCACCGTGACGAATTTGACCTGCCCGCTCATCAGCAACGGCAGAATCTCCTTCAGCACGTTGCCCAACAACAGCACGAAGGTGAACACCAGCACCGTCATCAGCAACGAAGCCAGGATCTGTCGAGCCAGATATGTGTGCAACGTCTTCACGCGCCGCTCATCGTCAGCAGGTTATCGCCCTGGCGCAATGAAAATGGAGTGCGCTTAGGTCCTCACCTTAAGAGTTCCCCGTGCGCCTTCAACCAGGCCTCCGCCGGGCCAAACTCCGGACACAACCGCTCCACTTCACGCCAAAAGCGGCGCGAATGGTTCATCTCTCGGAGGTGGGCCAACTCGTGAAGAATGATGTAGTCGCGCACGAAGCTCGGGGCTTGCACCAGCCGCCAGTTGAGCGAGATGGTGCCGCGCCGGGAACAGGAACCCCAACGCGAGCGTTGGTTGCGGACCGCCACCCGCTGGACTGGCAATTGGTGCATCGCCGCCAGTTCGAGCACCCGTGGCGGCAATTCCCGGGCTGCCAGCCGCCAGAGGTGCCGCTCGATTTCCGGCCGGAGGTCGCCGCTGGCATTCATGACACGAATACATTCGGTGCCGAAACGCAGCAATCCTGCCTCGCCGTCGAGTCCTGCCTCCAATCGCCTCCGCTCGCCGCGAAAAAGGATCTCCGCCCCGTCCAGCCACGCTCTGGGAATGACCGGCAGCGCCGCCTGGCGTAAAAGTTGTTTTTCCAGCCAGCCAATATGTTTCTGCGTGAACCGTCTTGCTTCCGCCTCTGACCCTCCCCGAGGAATCGTTACGCGAGCGCTCCCGTCGGGTCTGAGCCGTAGCACATAGCGGCGAGCGCGCCGGTTGCGCACCAGCCACAGCCGCACTGACTGCGTGCCGACGACCAGCCGATGCTCATCACGCGGTCGCAGCCGAAATGGACCAAATGGCAGCTCGAACTGCATGGCGAGGGTTTATACAGTCGAACGTCCAAAGTGGCAACTATCAGACCATGCCAACACAGCGTAGCGCAGATTTTCAATCTGCTGTAGCGCCGACTTCCAGTCGGCAGGCGCCCAAATGGCCGTTCGCCTCAACTTTGTCGGGAACCACCAGATTGCAAATCTGCGATACAGCAGCTTGAGGATCTGTGCTGCTTTTTTTGGCCTTAATGCACTCGTCGCCCAAAATCAAATTGCTGCTTTCAGCCCGCTCAGCTTTAATGCAGCCATGAAATGTCCACGCGCTCGGGTCGCTCCTTCGATTTTGCCCGCTCTCCTGCTCTCCACGCTCCTTCTCCAGGCCCCTTCGCGTGCCGCCGAGCCGGCTTTCCGTCCAGAAAAACTCGCCGAGATGGACGCCGCGATCAACCAGGCCATCGCCGAGAAGAGATGCCCCGGCGGCGTCCTATGGCTGGAGCATCGCGGTTCCGTTTATCACAAAGCCTATGGCAATCGCGCGCTGGTTCCCGCCGTCGAGCCGATGACCGAAGATACTATTTTCGATGCCGCCTCTGTAACTAAAGTGGTCGCTTGTACCCCGGCCATCATGCTGCTCATCGAACGCGGCCAGCTTAATCTGGAAGACCGCGTCCAAACCTATATCCCCGAGTTTACGGGCGGCGCCAAAGAAGCCATTTCCGTGCGGCACTTAATGACGCACACCTCAGGGCTGCGTGGTGACATCGAAACAAAAAGCGATTGGCACGGGCAAGCGGCCGCCATCCAGAAAGCGTGCGAAGAAAAACTGCTCAGCCCGCCCGGCACCGCGTTCCGTTACAGCGACATCAATTTCTTCCTGCTCGGCGAGATCGTTCAACGGGTCAGCAAGCAGCCGCTTGAGGAATTTGTCGCCCGCAATATTTATCATCCCCTGAAGATGTCCGACACCGGTTACCTGCCGCCCGAGTCCAAACTTCCCCGCGTCGCTCCGACGGAAGTCGTGAACGGCCAACCGTACCGCGGAGTCGTGCATGATCCAACCGCGCGCAAGATGGGTGGGGTCGCTGGCCATGCGGGACTATTTCTGACCGCTGCGGACCTCGCACGCTACGCCAGGATGTTGTTGCATGAAGGCAAGCTCGGCAGCGTTCGCACTTTCAAACCCGAGACGGTCAAACTCATGACCAGCGTTCAAACACCTGCTTCCCTTGAGGACCGTCGCGGGTTGGGCTGGGACATTGACTCGGGCTACAGCGGACTGCGTGGCAAGTACTTCCCGCTCGGCTCCTTCGGCCACACCGGCTGGACCGGCACTTCGTTGTGGCTGGATCCCTTTTCCCAAACCTTTTTGATCTTCCTCTCGAATCGCAACCATCCCGATGAGAAGGGGAATGTCGGCTCGCTGCGCGCCAGGTTGGGGACCCTCGCGGCAGAAGCGGTGCCCGATTTCAACTTCAGCTATGTCCCCGGCGCGCTCGCCGCCCGCCACGAAGCCGAACCGTCCACGACCCGCTCAGCCACCCAACCAAAGGCCAGCCAAGCCAAAACTCTTAATGGCATCGACGTCCTGGTGAATCAAAAATTCAGCCCCCTCAGAGGTCTGCGCCTCGGCCTGGTGACCAATCACACCGGCCATGACCGTGACCGCAATTCCACCATCGATCTGCTGCGCAGTGCACCCGGTGTCCAGCTCAAAGCGCTCTTTAGTCCCGAACACGGCATCCGCGGCCTCAAAGACGAACATGTCGGCGACAGCGTTGATGATAAGACCGGCTTGCCGGTTTACAGCCTGTACGGCGAGACGTTCGAGCCCACTCCGAGCCAACTCCAGGACCTCGATGCGCTCGTATTCGATATCCAGGACGTCGGTTGCCGCTTTTACACCTACACGGCCACCATGGCCCACGTGATGGAAGCTGCGGCCAAAAACGGGAAGAAGTATTTCGTGCTCGACCGCGTCAACCCCATTAACGGTGTCACCGTTGATGGCCCGGTGCTGATGGGCAAAACCAGCTTCGTTGGTTACCACCAGGTGCCGCTCCGTTATGGGATGACAATCGGTGAATTGGCAAAAATGTTCAAGGCTGAGCGCAATTGCGCCGCTGATCTCACCGTCATTCCGCTGGAGAACTGGGGCCGTGATTTGTGGTTCGACCAAACCGAACAGCCCTGGACCAATCCCTCGCCCAACATGCGCAACCTCACCGAAGCCATCCTTTACCCGGGCATTGGCCTGCTGGAGAGCGCCCTCTCAGTCGGTCGCGGCACTGACACTCCATTCGAGGTCGTTGGCGCGCCTTACATTGACGAGTTGAAGCTGGCCAAGGAGTTAAATAACACCGGGCTCCGAGGTATCCGCTTTGTCCCCATCCAGTTCACGCCGACCTACAGCGTGCATAAAGACCAGCTTTGTCGCGGGGTGTATCTGCTCCTGACAGACCGCGACGCCTGCAACGTCGTCGATGTGGGCTTGCAGATCGCCAAGACCGTTTATCGCTTTTATCCGGACCAGTTCCGCCCCGAAAAAATGAGCCGTTTGCTGTTGCACCCACCCACCTTGGACGCCGTAAAGGCGGACAAGTCCCTCCAGGAAATTCATGCCACCTGGCAAAAGGACCTCGACGAATTCCAGAAAGTGCGAGCCAAGTATCTTATGTACTGAACGGGCAGGAACCACCAATGCACACCAATAAACACGAATGGACTCATTGAAGGTAAAAGCAGAGCAGGCTGAGGAACGCTCATTCCAACTGAGTCAAGCCACAGCCAACGCTCTCTTTGGCACTTTCATTAGTGGCCATTAGTGGTTACCGGTGCCTGCCGGATGGGATAGAGCGTAATGGCGCGGTCTGAGAGCCACTGCCGTTCCTGGTGATCGATCATCAACACGCGCGGCAGTAACTCGATTTCGTGGCCGAATAAGTCGAACGTGACCGTGCCCGGCAAAAACGTCGTGTCCATAAACACACATTTGCCGAACGGTACCCCGTACGGAACCGGCTGCGGCTGCTCAAAAACCAAGGTTGTCAGCGCGTTGGTCGTCGGGGCAGGTTCATCGGAGAAAATGATGGCGACATTAGTAATCGCCAGGTTGTGCTGATCGATCACCACCGTGGGCGCGCCCTTGGGATTATAGGTAAATTTGACTTCCCAGGGGCCTTTCCGCGCCCGCCGAGTCTCGATCACCTGGTAGAGAACGCCATAACAAATCACCGCGATAAGAAACGCCAGGAGGAAATGTTTTAGCGCACCAACAGATTTCATGCTGCGCCTCAGATCTCGCAAGCAGCGCGATGCATGTCAAGCCGGCAACCAATCTTGGCGAAGACTAACCGTTTTTTGGCATTCGCAGAGCAATACCTTGCATCTTGGGCCTGAAAAAAGTAAGAAACTAGCGTGAATTCTATGTTCTGCACCCTCAGACGCCTCGCCTCGCTGCGCTGGCCTCTCCTCGCCGCGTTGCTCGCCGGTTGCGGACGCAATGATGTCCAGGTCTATCGGGTCGCGAAGGAACAGGCTCCGGCTCAGCCCCAGGAGCTCGCCCGAGCCCAACCTGGCGCCATGCCGCCCGGACATCCGGACGTCTCTGCTGCTGCCACCACACCCGAATTGAAATGGAAATTGCCAGCCGGTTGGGAGGAAGTGGCCCCGGGCGAGATGCGCCTGGCCTCATTCCATGTAAAGGGACAGAGCGGCAAACAGGCGGACGTTGGGGTATTCCCGCTGCCGGGAATGGCCGGCAGTGATCTGGACAACGTCAATCGATGGCGTGGCCAGGTCGGCCTCGCACCCATTGCAGAAGCGGAATTGGCTAAACTCGCGCAAGCCGTCGAAATCGGCGCCCAATCCGGGCAACTGTATGATCTCGCCGGGCAAAACCCCAGTTCGGGCGATAAAACCCGCATTCTCGCCGCCATTTTGCGTCGCGAAGGCATGGCTTGGTTTTTTAAAATGAACGGTGACGACGAACTGGTCGCGAAACAAAAACCTGCTTTCGTCGAGTTTCTCAAATCTTTGAGCTTTCAAGCGGCCCAGGCTGCAGCGGCGCTGCCCCCTTCCCATCCGCCGATTGATACAAGTGCGACGCCGGCGTTGGGCGCTGCAGCGGCCGCTTCGGACTCGGGCAAACCCTCCTGGCAAGTGCCCCCCGGCTGGCAAGAGACGCCCGGCGGCCAGTTTCTCGTCGCCAAATTCCTGATACAAGGCTCGGAAACCCCGCCGACCTCCGTTAATGTGAGCATGTCGGCAGGTGAAGGCGGCGGGCTTGTCGGCAACGTCAATCGCTGGCGCGGTCAGCTCGGTCTGGGCCAGCTCTCCGACACTGAAATTAACAAATTGGTCACCCCCGTTGACACCATCGGCGGCAAAGCGATGTTGATCGATATGACAGGCACCGATGCCAGGACCGGTCAAAAGGCGCGACTGGTCGGGGCGATTGTTTCGCAGCCCGAGCGCACCTGGTTTTACAAACTCATGGGCAACGACCAGATCGTCGCCCGCGAAAAAGCCGCGTTCACGACCTTCGTCCAAACCGCAAGATACCCTTGATGAGCGCGCGCGATAAAATCTCGAACCCGTCGGGGGCAGCTACGGCGACAGCATCTCTGCCTCCTTCATCCAAAGCTCACGCATCACGCACCCCGCGTAACGCGCCCCAGCCTCCCCCTTTCGCCGATCGCTTCTTCGAACGCCTCATCGCCTTTTTCACCTCCTTGCGGCTCACCGTCGCTTGCCTCGCCTTCGGCTTGCTCCTCGTCTTTATTGGCACGCTCGCCCAAGTGGAAATCGGCCTCTACAAAGCTCAAAATGAGTTCTTCCGCTCTTTCTTCGTCTTTTGGGGACCCGCAGGCGGTTCCTGGAAAATCCCTGTTTTTCCCGGCGGCTATCTTTTGGGCGGCGTGTTGCTGCTCAATTTGATCACTTCGTTATGCACTCGGTTTTCGTTTAATCGAAAAAAGAGCGGCATCATTCTGGTCCATATTGGCCTCATCCTGCTCCTGCTGGGCCAATTGCTTACAGATATGCTCTCCGTTGAGAGCGGTATGCAGCTCTACGAAGGCCAAACCAAAAATTATTCCGAAGATTTTCGTGCCAGTGAGTTGGTTGTGATCGATAAGACCGACCCACAATTCGACACCGTTTATTCCATCCCCGAGCACAAACTCACCGGTACTGGCGAGATCCGCGACCACCGCCTGCCGTTTACCGTCCGCGTCCGAAAGTTTTGGCCAAATGCCGTCGTGGTCCAGCCGGGCGCGAACGCTCCTGCTGGCGCTATTGCTTCCGGCGCCACGGCCGGACAGCTCAAGGATGCGCTCCTGATGCCTCAGCCCGTGGTTGCCAGCATGGAACAGCGCAACACGCCGGGTGCTGTCGTGGAGCTCGGGGCGGGGAAGGGCTCCGCGGGCAGTTTCCTGGTCGGCTACAGTATTGCCCGGGAAAATCTGACCACTATCAGCCAGGATGTTACTCTCGATGGCCGCCACTATGAAGTCGGCCTGCGTTTTCGCCGATATTACTATCCTTTCAATCTTACCCTGCTCAAAGCCACTCACGAGCAATATCGCGGCACCGACATTCCCAAAAACTTCGCCAGCCGCGTCCGCGTCCAGAATCCGGACCGCAACGAGGCCCGGGAGACGGCCATTTATATGAACAATCCACTCCGCTACGGTGGGTTGACTTTTTACCAATACCAAATGATGGCTGGCGAAGCCGCCGAGAAGGCTGGGTTGCCGCCTTCCTCGACGTTTCAAGTCGTGCGCAATCCCAGTTGGCTCACGCCCTACCTTTCCTGCATCCTCGTCGCGCTCGGCTTGTTCGTCCAGTTCGGTTCCCATCTCTTTGACTTCGTAAAACGAAGGACCGCATGAAAGTTATACTGAAACTCATCCCCTGGTGTTTTGTCGCACTTTTCGCTACGGAAATTGTGGCGGTGTTCGCGCCGAAGAAAGACACCGAGTTCCACGTGCGCGAATTCGGCCGCCTGCCAGTCGTCATGAATGGCCGCGTGCAACCGTTCGACTCGGTCGGACGAAACACGCTCCTCCAACTCCGTTCCACCGGCGATGTTCCGCTCGAGGAAGTGCCCTCGTGGAAATTCTGGCATCACCCCAAAAAAATTAAGTCATCCGAATGGATGCTCGAAGTCTTGTTCAAGCCCGACCTCGCCGATACCCGCCCGGTCTTCCTGATTCACCATCCGGACCTGCTGGCCGAACTCAACCTCGGCGACAAAGGCGTCGAGAAATCCGGCCTGCGCTACTATACCTTCGACCAACTCAAACCGGTGCTCGATGAGATCGAAAAACAAGGCGCCCAGGCGCGCCTGGTGGATGAAAAGCTCCGCTCGGCCTTCCAAAAACAGGCCGTCAAACTGCATTACGCAGTTTTCCTGTATCAGATGATGAAAGCCGCCGGACGGCCGCCGACCTGGGACAACTTCGAGCAAGACCTGAACGATTTTGAAAAGAGCATTCCGGCGGGCGTCGAAGCCGTGCGCGCGCGCGATGCCGGAAGGAAATTCGACCAGGCCGCCTTTGATCGCTTCTGGACCCCGGTCTCCGAGTTGTTCACCCTGGCCAAGGACCCCAATGCCGGCCAAACCTACCCCTTGATCGTCCCTCCGACCCGCGCGGACCAAAAACACGAAGAATGGGCCAGCATCGGAGCGGCTCTTCTGGACTCGGTTAGAGCGCAGGAGATTCCTCCGCCAATAAAGTCCTTCGCCGCCATGGGGACGGCCTACGCGGCAGGCCGCGCCGGTGACTTCAACGCCGCTGTCGCCCATTATAAACAGTGGCTCGCCCAGGATTTCAGCCCCGAGCTCAAAAAGGGACGGCTCGAATTCTTCTTCAACGATACCAAGTGCTTCCTGCACGCGATGATCATCTATCTCTTCGCGTTTATCCTGGCCGCCGTCTCGTTGCTGACGCTGGCCGCTCTACCGCGTTTCGCGGAGACGTTGCGGCAATCGGCCTTTTACCTCATCGTTCTGGCCGGCCTGGTGCACACGTTCGGGCTGGTCTTCCGCATGTATCTCGAAGGCCGGCCGCCGGTTACCAACCTCTATTCTTCCGCCATTTTCATCGGCTGGGGCGCAATGGTCCTTGGCCTGGCCCTTGAGCGGGTCTATCGGCTCGGGCTCGGCAGCGCCGTCGCTTCCTTCGCCGGGTTCGTCACTCTCATCATCGCGCACAATCTTGCCCTCGGCGGGGATACCATGGAAATGATGCGGGCAGTGCTCGATACCAACTTCTGGCTGGCCACACATGTCGTGACGGTCACTCTGGGGTACGCCTCGACCTTCGTTGCCGGCCTGCTGGCCATCGCCTATATCTTCCTCGGCTTATGGACACCCCTGCTCAAAGTCCCCGCCGGCAAGGCTGATCTCGGCAAAGCCCTCAGCAAAATGGTCTATGCCATTGTCTGCTTTGCCACGCTCTTCAGCTTCGTCGGCACCGTCCTGGGGGGCATCTGGGCCGATCAGTCCTGGGGCCGGTTCTGGGGCTGGGACCCGAAAGAAAATGGCGCCCTGCTGATTGTTCTGTGGAATGCCTTAATCCTGCACGCTCGGTGGGGGGGGCTGGTGCGCGACCGCGGCCTGGCAAACCTCGCCGTCTTTGGCAACATCGTCACCAGTTTCTCGTGGTTCGGCGTCAACATGCTCGGCATCGGCTTACACTCTTATGGTTTCATGGATGCGGCCGCCACGTGGTTGAAGATTTTCATCGGCAGCCAGCTTCTCATCATCGTTCTGGGCCTGCTGCCGCTACACCTCTGGCGCAGCTTCCGCAAAAGCGTGCCCGTTCCGCCAGGGCTGCCCGGTACTCCTGCCCCCGCAACATCCTAACGTAGAACCAGACTCGGAATCCGGTCCGAACTTTGAGGGTCAAGCCAGCAGCAAAATCGTGGCAGTGTAAGATGCGCCTCCTGCCACCGCTCGGTCGTCATCGCGTTGTCACCCAACCGTCACACGGTTGTCACAAACCCGGCATTGTCGCTCCGGGTCGGGCGTGGTATCCAGATGCGCCGTGAGATCAAAAATCCTCGTTGTCGATGATGAGCCCGAAGCTGTGGAACTGGTGGAATTCAATCTCAAGCAAGCCGGTTTCGACGTGCTGACTGCGACCGACGGTGCGGAGGCCCTGAAAAGGGCACACTCGGCTGTGCCGAGCCTCATTGTGCTGGACCTGATGCTGCCGGAAATCGATGGCTTGGAGGTCTGCAAGATGTTGCGGCGCGACCCGGCGACCGCGGCCGTGCCTATCGTCATGGTGACCGCCAAAGCGGCCGAGATAGACCGCATCCTGGGTTTGGAGTTGGGGGCCGACGATTACATTACCAAACCGTTCAGTCCGCGCGAGTTGGTGCTGCGGGTGAAGCGCATTCTCGAGCGAGGCCGGGTAGCAAGCAAGGAGCCGGACGTGTTCAAGTTCGGCGAGTTGCTGATCGATGCGCCGCGCCACCGGGTGACCTGGCGGGGCCGGGCCATTGAATTGACCGCCACTGAATTCAAGCTGCTGGCAGTGCTGGCGCAGCGGCGCGGCCGGGTGCAGTCCCGGGAGCAATTGCTGCGGGACGTTTGGGAATACAATAGTCTGATTGACACCCGCACGGTCGATACGCACATGCGACGACTGCGGGAAAAGCTCGGGCCCGCCTCAAAACACCTGGATACCGTGCGCGGAGTGGGTTATCGGTTTGTTGACGCTTGAAGGGAGCGCCGGCTTTTCGTTCCATGAGCGTATGCTCTGGCCCATCCTCACTATCCTTGCCTTGGCGGGGTTGCTGATTCTGCACCTCTGGTGGCGCGGCAGATTCCTGGCGGCCCAGGAGGCTGCCGGACGCGCCTTTGAACAATTCAACCAGACCCGCGAACACACCGCGCGCGAAATCCAAAACCGGCAGGAGACCCTCTTCAACAGCATGGCCGAAGGGTTACTGTGGCTCGACCAGGACGGGCGCATCCAATTGGCCAACCGGGCGTTCACCAATCTGTTTGGTGTTATTTCCGACATCCGCTCCCGGACCATCATCGAGGCGCTCCGCTTGCATGAACTGGAAGAGTTGGTTGACTCCCTCAGCGCCGAGAAACAGGTCCTGGGGCGGGAACTGAAACTCTCCCGCCCCAACGAGCGCGTGCTCGAGGTCAATGCCGCCGCCATCTTCAACGGCGGCGGCCGCCGGGACGGCACCATCCTGGTCTTTCATGACCTGACGCGGCTCAAACAACTCGAGCGCGGGCGGCAGGAGTTCGTCGCCAATGTCAGCCACGAGTTGCGCACTCCGCTCTCGCTCATCAAAGGCTATGTCGAAACCCTGCTCGACGGCGCCAAGGACAACCCGGAGGTCGCGGCGAGGTTTTTGCAGACCATCGACCGCAACGCCGAACGGCTCCGGCTGCTTATCGAGGACCTGTTGACGATTTCCGAGCTCGAATCCGGCCGCGTGAAACTCAACCTCCAATCGGTGCTGCTGCAAAATGTGGTCGAGAAGGTCCTGGCTGATTTCAAGTCGCGGGCGCAAGCGAAGCAGGTGCGGCTAGTCGAGGAGGTTCCGGAACTGGTGGTCCGCGCCGACGCTGACCGGCTCGAGCAAGTGGTGTTCAATCTGGTGGACAACGCCATCAAGTACGGTGGACGGGCCGAGGGCGTGGTGACGGTGGGGGCGCGCCCGGTGGATGGCAGCCAGGTGGAACTCTGCGTGCGGGACGATGGCCCGGGCATTCCGCCGGAGGCGCTCGAGCGGGTGTTCGAGCGATTTTACCGCGTCGATAAAGCCCGCTCGCGTGAGCAGGGTGGCACGGGGTTGGGACTCTCAATCGTCAAACACATCGTCCAAAGCCACGGTGGCCGGGTCTGGGCGAAAAGCGAGCCGGGCCAGGGCGCGGCTTTCTTTTTTACGCTGCCGCAGGATTCCGGCGGTCTGCAGCAACCGCTCCTTTGAGCCTGGATGACGGATGGATGGATTGGTAGATTAATGCAGCGGAGGATTCACGATGGACACAACCCACCGGTCCTCTGCCTTCCCATGAATCCGTCAATCCCATTGCCTCCCCGCCCTCGCCTGCCCTTCACGTGTCACGCATTACGTTTTACGTTTTAAGCCCAACATTCACGTTTCACGTTTTACGTTTCACGCATCACGCATCACATCATCCATCATCCACCATCCATCATCCATCAATCCTCTTGTTGCTCCCCCTGCCCTGCCCCTATAGTTCGCCCATGGTTCACGTTGGGATTGGCTATGACGTTCATGCGTTGGCTGAAGGGCGCAAACTTATACTCGGCGGAGTGGAAATCCCGCACCCCAAGGGCCTCGACGGGCACTCGGATGCGGATGTGTTGATGCACGCCATCTGCGACGCGCTGCTCGGCGCGCTGGGCGAACCGGATATCGGGCATCTTTTCCCAAACACCGACCCGCGCTGGCAAGGCGCCGCCAGCAGGATCTTTCTGCGTGAGGCCGCCCGCCTGGTCGCTCTGCGCGAAGGCAAAATCATCAATGTCGATGCCACAGTCATCGCCCAGGCGCCCAAAATCTTTCCCCATATCCAGGAGATGAAAATCCAGATTGCCGAGGCGCTGGAAATGAATGTTCAGAAGGTCGGCATCAAAGCGACCACCAATGAACACCTGGGCTTCCTCGGGCGCGAAGAAGGCATTGCCGCGATGGCCGTCGCGAGCTTGGAGTTGCCGTGAATTCTTGATTTTCAACCAGAATGGCCAAGGCAGAGATCAGTTGGAAGCGGGTCACCGAGGATGGCACCAAAATCCAGGTCTATGTGAGGCATGTGAGCCGGAATTGGCTCTTTTTCACCCGGGAGAGGCGTTACGACATCTGGCAAGCGGTGCCGGAGCCGCCATTGGAAGATTGGCTGAAACTCCTGGACGCCGTCCAACGCCTGATCAACCGCCGCCGCCTGCGCCCGGAAGAAGAAGACCGCGTGAAAAAAAGTATCCGCGAAAGATTTCCCGACGCCGAACTTGGATGAAACGGTGACGAAACAAAACCTTTTGCCGGGGTTATCAGGTAATCAAAAACCACGAGCCACGGCTAATGGAGCCCCCACGCGCGCAGCAAGCGAACGAAGCCATAGGCCAGGCCGCTCGTCACCGGGATGGTCAGAATCCAGGCCCAGACCATCCGCTCCACCACGGTCCACTTTATTGCGCTAATTCGTCGCGCGGCCCCCACCCCCATGATCGCCGCGGAGATGTTGTGCGTGGTGGAGACCGGGATGCCCAGTTGCGTCGCCGCCAAAATCACGGTCGCCGAACTGGCCTCGGCGGCAAAACCATTGATGGGGTGCAGCTTGACCATCTTATGGCCCAGCGTCCTGATAATGCGCCACCCGCCCACCGCCGTGCCGGCGCACATCGTCAAAGCGCAGACGACCTTGATCCAAACCGCGATTTCCATGTCCTTGCCGGGCAGCGGCACCGGGACCCGCAGGAATGAAAGCCATCCTGGGAGCTGAGCGAGCTGCCCCGCCTGCGTCGCCCCCAGCAGCGTCAGCGCGATAATGCCCATGGTTTTTTGGGCGTCATTGGTGCCGTGCATGAAACCCATCGCGGCAGCGCTGAACATCTGCGCCACACCGAAGAACCGGTTCACCTTGAGCGGACGCGCGTTTCGCAGCAGCACATACAGCAGCGCCATGAAAATGAAGCCGAGCATCAGGCCCGCAATCGGCGAGGTGAACATCGGCACGATCACTTTCCACAGCAGCCCTTTGCCCAGCCACCAGTGCTGGGAACTCGGCTGTGCCCAGATGATCACCTTCCAATTGTTGCCGGAAGCCGCCAGGGCCGAGCCGCATAACCCGCCGATGAGCGCGTGGCTGGAACTCGAGGGCAGCCCAAACCACCAGGTCAGGACGTTCCAAATGATCGCCCCAAGCAGCGCGCAGATGATGATATCGGAGGTCAGCGCGACCAACTTGCCATCCACCAGGCCCGAAGAGATGGTCTTGGCCACCGCGGTCCCCCAGAGCGCCCCCAGCAGGTTGGTGCAAGCGGCCAGCAGCACCGCCTGGCGCGGGGTCAGCACCTTGGTCGAAACCACGGTCGCAATCGAGTTGGCCGTGTCGTGAAAGCCGTTGATGTACTCGAACACCAGCGCCACCAGGATCACTGTGACGAGGAGAGTCACGAGTTCTTCAAAACAATATGGGACATGACGTTGCCGGCGTCGCGACAGCGGTCGATGATTTTTTCCAACAGTTCGTAAAGGTCTTTCAGAGCGATGACCTGCAGGGGTTCGTGCGCACCGCTGAACAAATCCTTGTAGAGCGACATCATGTGTTTGTCGGCCTCCCCTTCCAGAAACTGGAGCTTGTCGTTGAGCTCTTTCACCTTCTCGAGGTCATTGCCTTGATGCAGCGACTTGACCAGTTCGAGCACAATATCCGTCGCGCGCTCCAGCAGGCCGATCTGTTTGGAAAAGTCGATCCCGCGGACGTGTTGCGGCGTCAGCAGCACGCGCTCAGTGAACTTATCCACCGTCTTCGGAATCTTGTATAGCGCATTCGAGAGCTCCTCGATGTCCTCGCGCTCGAGCGCGGTCACAAAGGTCGTATACACCGCCGCGCTGATTTGCTGCGTGATCGCTTTGTCCTTGCGGCGCGAATAGGCGAACTCGCCGGTCACCACCGGTTTTTCGAGGTCTTTGCTCAACTTGACCAGCGCCTGGACGCTGGTCCGCGCTTCTTCGGCACTGGCCTCCAGCAGGCTGAAAAACTTGTCTTCTTTGCCTAAGAGCTTTTGCAGTGAAAACATAAGGGCGCCAGTTGTCACATAAAAGGGCGAGCCGCGCACTAAGAAAATGGCTAAGAAAATGGCTGGGGCATGGTGGAACGTCGCCTCCCGCCATTGCTCCATCAGTTCTTTACGGCTTTGCACATTTGTGCTTTTGCGCTAGAACTCTGTTCCTCCGGCATGAACGTTGCCTTAAAACTGATTGGCAGCCACAGACCCCTCGTCATTGGCCATCGTGGGTATTGCGAGTTTGCGCCCGAAAATACCCTGCCCTCCTTCAAGTTGGCCCTCGAAGCCGGTGCCGACCTTGTCGAATTGGATTGTCGCCAAAGCCACGACGGCACACTGGTGGTCATCCATGATGCCGAGTTGGACCGGACCACCGACGCGAAGCTGCGCTGGGGTGGGAGACACATCAAGGTAGGAACCAGGACGGCCGCGGAAATCCAAAGCCTGGATGCCGGAAGCTGGTTCGATAAGAAATACGCCGGCACCAGCGTGCCGCTGCTCAGCGAGGCGCTGGACCTGATTCAAAAGCACGGGGTGACGTTGCTGGAGCGCAAAGGCGGCGACCTGGCTGCTTGCCTTGCGCTGCTGCGGAGCAAGAACCTGATTAATAAAGTCGTGGTGCAATCCTTCGATTGGGCCTTCCTGCGCGAGTTCCATCATCGGGAACCGGCGCAATTGCTCGCGGCGTTAGGCCCGCCCGCCGTCCTGCCCCACGGCCCGAGGCGGCCGGTCCTCTTCCGCGGGCTTAATGGAGGCTGGCTCAAGCGAATCGAGAAGACAGGTGCCAGGGTCGTTGTTTGGAACAAGCAGGTGTCCAGCCGCGCGGTGCGGCTCGCGCATCAGCGTGGATTGAAAGTCTGGGTCTATACCATCAACGAGACCAGGCTGGCGGAGCGGCTCCTGGCGCGTGGGGTCGATGGGCTCATCACCAACAATGTGGGGTT
>DATMQA010000026.1:0-8563 GCA_035566895.1 Binatia bacterium | reverse complement strand
CTTTTCGGCATCGCTGAGCCGGATGTTGTATGGGCTTGTTTGCGGCATAGCCTCGCTCATGTGAGCGAAGACAGCTTGGCAGATTGCTGCCGCTAGGGCAATAATAATACGTCATACTATTTATTGCCATGGGTACTAAGCTGGGGGTCATTCAGGCGTGACAAAGCAATACGCCTCATATCGCAACTCGGTCCAGGCCAGTTCGGGGAGCGGTTGGCCTGGGAAAAGGGGAAGGGCGACCGGGGTGAATTTAACGCGGACCCGGATCTCCGACCGGCTCTCCGTCAGCGCACGCGCGACCAGGAATTCGTCATCGCGAAAGCGGCGATTGGAGGTTTGAATCACGTGCTGCGTCGGCCCCAGTTCGTCCTTGGGATTGGAGTAGACGCAGGTGCTGCAGCCGGCCAGATACCAAACGCCCGCAGCTTTGAAATCTCCAATGACTTGGCCATTTTTCACCTTGGCCACGGAAACTTCGGCGCGCTGGTTCGGGAATTGGTAATCCAATTTGCGGCGGAGCAGCACGCCGAAATTCTTCGGACCAAGCTTCAGATTGAACTCGGAAACACCGGTGGTTTTTCGAGCGACATCCGTGCGCGCCGGATAAGTCTCTTTGCCATTCAGGGTATCGACGCCCCACTCGTAGCGGGAAGTGATTTCATAGGGCTGACTGGCTTCCGGCGAGGAGTAATGGTGCGCCCTTTCGCTTTCGGCGCTCCCGATCTTCAATTCATCGGTTTTGAGCAGCGCCGGGTGATGGTTCCCATACCAATAAGTCACCGTTTGATAATGCTCGGTGGACTCGTCCTGGCCGCCGTGTTCGAGGCGGATTACCGCGTTTTTCCCAAATGGCATCAGGTCCGCCAGGAGAAAACGGTAAGCAGACTCGATTTTGTCCTCGTCATTTTTTGCTTCCTTGCCATTGCGGGCGCCGGTGGGATGGCCGGCAAACGGCAGCGTCATATTCAGGCCGCCCCAGTAATCCCCGCCGCCGCCCCATTCTTCAGTGCCGGTGCCTTGGGCCTGAGGTGTCTGGCTATCGTCGAAAAAGAAGCGGGGATCGCCTTCGAGAGTGTTGAGCACTGCCCGGTCTGAAAAAGTGAAGGATGTTCCGACGAGTTGCCCGGACCAATCGCCTCCGCCTTCCGCTTCCTTTGTATCAAGGAGCACCAAATCTTTTCCGGGCTCGGGATTCGGATGATCGCGAGAGGTCGCATGAAAATATCCCACGTTGGCCGGGGTATCCCGATACGGGGCATAGCGGATCGACCAGTTAACCGCGAGTGGATTCCCGGTAGAGTTGACTAATTGGATGCGGGCCGAGCGAAAGAACGGCATGGGGAAATAACAGGCGAGCCGGACGTCGCGCTCATCGAAACGGATGTTGACCGGAAAGGCTTTGACCAGGTATTCGCGGTTGTCGCGATTGTAAAGCGTCCCGGCGCCGAAAAAGAGCCCCACCGGAGCTTCAATGGATGGGCTCGGAGAATTATCCCAGAAAATGCGCAGACGCGCGCGGCCAAAAGCGATGGCCTGCTCGCGAGGCACTGAAAATGCCAACGCCCGGAGCATTGATGGGGCATCGGTCAATTCCACGACGGTTTCAGTGTCCTGAGCAGCCAGGGCTACCGCGCCCACTTTTTCTCGAAGCCCCACTTTTCGACCTTCGCGAGAATCTGCTGCGGGCACCAAATCAGTTCCGGCGCGCGAAATCAAATCGAGGACTGCTCGGTCGGGCAGATCGCTCTCCCTCCAGGACCGGATGGGCTGCGAGAGCTTTGCGCCCGGGACATACTGCTGATAAATATAATAGCCGGTGCCGTAATGCGTCCGCGAATAGGCCATGCGAAACGATTTTTCGAAGGGAATCGGCACCCAGGTCAAATCAGCCCCTTTGGTCAGTGACCACGTCCAGGTCAGCGGGTTCGGGAAAGCCTTCTCCGGGAGGAAAACGGAGTTCGGGACGGGTTTGGTCGGAGTGGCTGTGCTGGTTTCCTGGACAAGGTGATCGAAGCCATCGACCTCGTAATGCCACGGGCTGCCATGCCAATGGTTGTAGCGCGCGAAATAAAGGATTCCTGGGCCCTGGATGTCCAGCGCCACATTTTTGTCGTCAGCCAATTGATAAAGGAAATGGCTCGCGTCGGCGCCTTCGTTGCCGCCGCGGCGGTCATAGGTGCTGCGCATATAGGTGCGTGCGCCGATGCGTTGATATGGCCACCGTTCCCAAAGCCTATAGGCGTCCAGGCCCACGGGAATCACCGGCGGCTCCGCCGCTCTGGTTGATTGGCAGAGAAGGATAATCAGAAAAGCCAAGCCGACAATCATGGTTGGATTGATAAGGACGACTGGCGCCTCATTCAAGCCTTCAGATGCAGCTCATCGCCGCAGGCACCTTGTCTTTGCTCCGAAAACTAAAAAGCAGACGCCGGGGAGTTCGTGGACACCATTCGTAACAACGGTCGTGGCTGCTTTTGAATGGTCGGACCGGCCAACTGGCCAAACCTGGGTCCCGGCGTTCCCAATAAGCTCTGAACCTGCCCTTGGATGACTTTCAATTTACTGGCGGCATCCGGGGCCGATTCACGGCTGGGATCGACCCCCCACATCCATAGCGTGCCGTCAGAGGTTAAACCGAACGCGGTCCCGCCTCCGCCCCAAAGGGAAACCCAATCCGAGCGTTTCCCCACCTGGCGCCAGGGCTCCGCGGGAACAGGACCTGCGCGCCAGCCGCCAGCGCGAAAGATCTTTCCCCAGAGCGTTCCATCAGCGCGTAGTTCGTAAATTGTTGGCTCGGTGCAATAAGCGGTGGCGAATCGGCCGGGCGCCGCGTTCGTGAGCACCAGGCGCGCGACCGTTTCGACCGGCGCTTCCTCATCGGGAACACCGTAAAAAGCCTCCCACAACTCACCCGAACGGGTCCGCACCATGGGAGCAAGACCGGCCGTGAACTCCGCCCAGTTGCTTTCCTGGCAAACGCGGCTGGGCATGGTCACGCGACGGATCGAGCCCGGGCTCATCCCGAAAACATACAATTGGCCCCAAGCCCACAGCGTCCCATCCTTTTTCAAGCCCACGGTGCCAGCCCAGGCGCAGCTCACCGCCGCCCAGTCATTGTTGGTCCCAACCTGTACGAGGTTCGTGGTGAAAGTCAGCGTGAAGCCGGCGCCGCCCACCGCTGAAGGGGCGTTTAGTCCGACGCCTAACTGATTTGCCGAGTTGTCGCCCCAGGCCCACAGCGTCCCATCGCGACGCAACGCGACCGAGTGATTTCGCGAAGCAGCGATATCACTCCAATCATGGCCCGGATCAGCCTGCTCTGGCTCGGCGCTCAATTTCCTGTTCTGCGCACCCCACTCCCAAAGCGTACCGTCTCGCCGGAGCCCAACCGCATGTGTGTGCACGGCCACCGCCTGCACCCAGTCCTGATTCGTTCCTACTTGCGCGGGCACTGGCGCTCTTCCTTCTTGGGTTGTGCCGGCCACTCCCCAACGCCACAACGAACCGTTCGGCAGGATAAAAAACGCCCCGCCGCTTCCCGGAAACACCCGCACCGGCCCATTGCTCTGGTTCAATGTCACCACAACAGGAGGCGGCAATTGGGACCGTGGGCGGAGGAAAAAGATCCCGGCGCCACAGGCAGCCAGCAGAACCGCCGCGAAGGCCAGGAACGCGCGCCTGCGCACCAGGTCGCGAAGCATATGGAATACGGCGCCCTCCCTGCGCTTTGCCCGGTTCGGTTGTTCCACCGCTTTCGAAAACCACCCCGCTAACCGCCCCGGTTTCGGGTTAAACCGCCGTAGCGCCAGCTCGCGAAAGCGGTGGCGCAATTGCCACCAGGCGACCCAGCCAAAACCGAGGTCCGCAGCCAGGCCCAGCCCAAACCATAGCCCGAGCTGGAATTCCCACGTCGGCGTCCACACCTTGCCCAGCGCGATCCCAAACCATGCGTGCCCGAATACCATCACTCCCCCAAATACGGTCCACGGCAGAGCCAGCACGCGGAGGAGGGTGCTGATGGTCGCGCTGTTGTGGCTCCGAGCAATCAACGCCCGCGACATCCCCACCCAAATCAGGGCGGCCACATCGGCCAACAGCATGGCCATCCCCGCCAGCCACGTCATCATGGCCTGCGAACCCTCCGGTCGCATCCATATCCACAACAGCAGCACTTCGAGACCGAGAACCAGCAGCAATGGTTTGAGGAACTGCCGCCGCAACGCCAGCAATTGGCCCCGCAAAATGTCCCTCACGGTCAGCGGGACCGACAGAAGCAATTCGAACGCCCCGCTCTTTTGGTCGTCCGCCAACTGGCGCCCAGCCTCGATCGCCAGCCAGACTTTGATTGTGCTGTTCAGCAGAAACGCCGTGAGCACCGCGACCGAGGAATCAAGCCAAAGCCGCCCCGACGTTATCCATCCCAACAGCCACCACACCCCCATGCAACCCAGGAACGTCCAGACGTGCACCGGTTTGCGCTGGGCTCGGGCCGCCAGCCAGTAAAACGCGTTTACATCCAACAGCCGCCGGCGAAACCGGCCCTGCGTGGCCACCCGGCCGTAACTCCACGTGCGCCAGCGCTCCCGCCAGCGGCCCTTGCCCGCCGGCGTCGGCTGGTCCTGCCAGGAGCGCGGAACAATCCGGCTGGCCAGCAGAACCAACAGCCACGCCAAACCATGCGTCACCCCTGCCGATATCCAAAATTGCGCCGGTGCTATTTTGTACTGCGCCTCCGCGCAAAGATAAAAAGCGTAGGCGGGGCAGGGGATGAGCCACTCGACAGCCGGCGGTTGAGAGAAGGAAGTGAGTAAGCCCTGCACCATCATGCAGGCCGGTGGTACGGCGAGGAATACCAGCAGCAGCAGAAAATTTGCCGCCATCGCGTGCCGAAAATCACGCGTCAGCGCTGAACCGAGCATCCCGATCGCCAGCGAGAACACGAACGTGTTCACCAGCACCAGCACCATTCGCCATAATTCGCCATTGGTGATTCCTCCCATCAGCAGCGGAATGGCCAGTACGGGAAACACGGCCAGCAATCCATAAAAGCCGTTCAATGACGTGGCCACCAGCTTGCCCAGCACCACATCATGCCCCTTCAAATCCGTTAGAAACAGCAGTCCCAGGGTCCCTTCGCGCCGTTCCTGGCTCAGGCAATCCGCCGTCGAACGTCGCCCGTATGCCAGGCAGTAGAGCAGTAAAAGCGCCGCCAGCCCCTCAAAAATGTTCCGCCCCGTCTGTGCCGAGGGCAACCCGAGCGTGATCACAAAGATAATCGCCCCCAGGCCCATACCCACAAAGGCTATGGCCAGCCGCACCCAATAAGTCCCCCGCCGGCGCGCCGCCACGCGCAACTCCCGCTCCACAATCGGCAAAACCGTCATCTCATCCGATCATTCATTACCCATCCCGCCAAATCAACCACAGAGCCGCCGCTCGCCTCTGACTTTTCGTAACGCAACCCATGTAACTGTCAGTTTGACAACCCGGTTCCTCGTCCATCACGGCATTACCCCGACTTACGGCATCACCATCATCGTTTTTCAATTCGCGGAAAATAATGGCGGACAGGACAGTCAATCCGCCGAGGCAGAGGAACGCCTCATGAATCCCACGAATCATTTCGGGCGGGCTGGTGTGATACCGGTCAGGAATGAAGAACGCAGTGAAGAGCGACGCTGTCGCCACGGCGAAGCTTAGGGACATCTGCTGCATTGTGCTCGCGATGGTGCTTGCGCTGCTGGCTTGTTCCCCGGTGATATCGGCAAACGCCAGTGTGTTCATGCTCGTATATTGCAACGAAGTGAAGAACCCGAGGACAAATACCTGGGTGACAATGAGCCACACCGGTGTGCCCGCTCCGACAGTCGCGAACAAGGCAATGAGCAGCCCAAGGATTATAGTGTTGGAAATCAACACGCTGCGGTAACCAAAGCGCCTTAAAATCCCTGGCATGGCCATCTTGAGGCTCATGGCGGCAATCGCCTGCGGCATCATGAGCAATCCGGATTGGATCGGCGTAAACCCGAGGCCCACCTGGTAGAGCAGCGGAAAGAGAAAGGGAATTCCTCCGATGCCCAGTCGCGTGAAATAGCTGCCGCTCACCGAAGCGCGAAAAGTCCGGATGCGAAACAAGCCGAGCCGGAGCAAAGGAAACTCCACGCGGCTCGTCCGCAATCCGTAACCGGCGAGCAGCAGAACGGAAATAATCAGGAGCCCGAGCATCGAGCGTCGTCCCAACGTATGCTCGCCAAACACCTCCAGCACATACGACAGCAGTGCGATGCCTGAGCCGAACAGGATCAACCCCAAGGTATCCAGTGGCCGAGGATGTTCTCCGCGATAGTCTGGCAGATGACGATAGACCATATATAGGCCAAGTATTCCGATCGGAAGGTTGATGAAAAAAATCACCCGCCAATGGAAGTAACCGACAATCAGACCGCCAACAACGGGACCCAGCATGGGGCCAATCAACCCTGGGATGGCTACGAAGCTCATTGCGCGGATCAGTTCCGATTTGGCAAATGTCCGCACCATGGTCAACCGGCCGACCGGGACCATCATTGCGCCACCGCAGCCTTGCAGGATTCGGCAGGCAACGAGCACATGAATCTTGTTCGAAATACCGCAAAGAAACGAACCCAAGGTGAAGAGTCCGATCGCGGACGAAAATACGCGGCGCGTACCGAAACGATCAGCCATCCACCCGCTGATGGGAATGAATACCGCCAAGGACAGTGTATAACTCGACATCACGGCCTTCATGCTAAGCGGGGCGATGGCAAGCGCCTTGGCTATAGTAGGAACCGCCGTGTTAAGAATCGTTGTATCCAGCGATTCCATGAAGAACGCCACAGCGACGAGCCACGGCAGCGCGCGCTTTACGGAATCACTCGGCGTCGCGTCATTCGTGGCCGCATTAGTCAGGATCATTATGCGAAGAGTATCTCACATGATCCATGATTTGTTTAGAAATTGCGTGCGCCTCAGAGATTAAGAAACTTTTTGGTCTCGCGCTCGGCTTCCAACCAGTCGTCCAACTCGTAGTCTGGTTGGCGACCGCGCGCTTCGTAAGGTTCGTAAGCGCGTTTGCGAATGAGATCAGGCACGCATTCGATAGCGCAACCGCCGGTGTCCGCGCCATAATGCATAGGTCAATCGCTTTGGATTTCAAATTCGTTGTCCATAATTCGATTTGTTTTCCCAGGTTGATTGTGACTCGGACTTCGACAGCATTTTCGCGTCGAGTGAAAACTTTCCACCACCCAGGAAGACGAGTGTTATTGCGACGAGCGTATAGAGAATTGCCAATTGCGGATCGCGCTCAGCCAACAGGTTTTGAAGAATTGCACCACCCAGCACGCAGACAAGCAACGCGGCGTTGATTCGTGTGAAAAGTCCAACGGTTACAAACAAGGAACAAATGAATTGCACCAGTGTTGCCGCAACTGCCGAAGCGAGTGGCGCGGGGAAATGCATCCCGGCAACTTCCTCGGCCAATTTCCACGGCGTGCCGTTCTGGAGATAGGCAATCCAGCCTTCCAACTTGTGCCAGCCGTGAATGTAGAAAATCATCAAGCCCGCCGACACACGAAGCAGAAAATGTCCCCACGTTTCGAGCTTATCGCCCGGTTCCACGCTAAGCGATTTTCTGAAGAGATTCATAATTGGATTGTGCGAATGGTTTCTCGGTGCTCAGAAGGCGAAGCAGTCGCAGCCCGATCCGAAGAAGGCGGCATAGCGATTGCCGGCGGCCTCGATGCCGGCGAGAAGTTGATGACCCGTATGGACGCAGCCATGATGATGGCATTCGGCATTGTGTTGATGCTGCGGCATCGGCACACCTGCTCGCGCAGCCTTGCGAACGTCCAGCGGCGCCCCGTAACCGCCGAATACCTTCACCGGCGACCATTCCGGCAAAACCGGAATCGGGGGTGGCGTGTGCGAAGCGAATTCATCGGTCGCGTGAACGATCTTTCCATCAACCATCGTAAGCACGGACTCAATACTCTTGATCTGCTCCTCGGGCACTGACAAATAGTCGTCAGTGAGCACAACCAAGTCCGCCAATTGCTCCGGAGCAAGCGCGCCTTTCTTGCCGCTTTCACCCGAAAACCAACTGCTGCCTTTGGTGTAAAGCATCAACGCTTCTTCCCGGCTCAGACAATTTGCCTCGGAATAGAGCGCAGTGCCGCCAACGGTCTTCCCGGCCACGAGCCAGTAAAGGGAAAGCCAGGGGTTGTAGCTGGCCACGCGTGTTGCATCTGTGCCCGCCCCCACGGGAATGCCCAAATCGAGCATTCTCCGAACGGGCGGAGTCCGTTCCGCCGCCTTACTGCCATAGCGGTCCAGAAAATACTCTCCTTGGAAGGCCATGCGGTCCTGGATTGCAATACCCCCTCCCAACGCTTTGACACGTTCGAGGCTGCGGTCCGAGATGGTTTCGCAATGATCGAAGAACCAATTGGTTCCTTTGAAAGGGATTTCACGATTGACCTCCTCGAACACGTTCAACATCCGGGAGATGCTTTCGTCATAGGTGGCGTGAATACGGAACGGC
>DATMQA010000025.1:0-4379 GCA_035566895.1 Binatia bacterium | reverse complement strand
CGCTCGGCCATCACTTTCAGCAGCGGCCCGAAGAAAAGTGCCCGTAAGATGATGTAAAAAAGCAGGATAATCAGGACTGTAGGCACAGCCCCGAGGAAGAGATCGCCCAGTTGGTGACCGATATCTTGCATTCAGTATGTTCGCCAGCACCGCTTAGGTTGGTAGCCGCACCGTGCCAACCCCGACCTGCACGGTGAGCTTCAAGCAGCCGCTTCGAAACTAAACTTTATAACATCGCCCGCCCTTCTCGTCAACGCGCCCCGCCACCGGGTAACGGCTCAGTTTTCGACGACCCGACTAACCGGACTTGACCCGGCAATTCACTTTGTTTCGCAACCGCAGATGTATTTCTCTAGTTTGAAGACCCGGCATTGCTCTGGCATTAGCCACTCGGCATTGTACGCGGAAGCTTCTTGAGGAACGAGGCGCAGCACGAAAAACCTCATCGCCACATAGACGACTCCGTTCGCGTCAACCGCAGCAGATGTTGGGTAGGTCAGGTGTTCTCCAGATTTGTACATCTCATTGGCTTTCCCGTCCTTGTGCACTCGAAGGACCCTATCACGTGTCGCAACGATGATATTGTCGCCGCTGTTGACAGTGGCAGCCTCAGGCGAGCCACCAAGGTCGGTCACTAACGTTACGGTTACTTTGCCGGAAGTATCGTCGAACTTATACGCGTGACCGTAGTTCAATCCCATGTGATTCAGTCCGGTCAGTATCAGAATGTCCTTTTCGATTTGATAAATTGCGTGGACGTTTTCCGAAAGCAGTTCGATAGTTTTTAAACCATCACCGCTAAACCACCAGAGTCCGCCACCGAACTCGCCAGCGTCGAATCCTGCGAGCCAACCACTCAAAGTTGGCTGAAGCAAACGTCGGCCAACCATCTTTTTCGATAGTTTAAGCTGAGGGGGCAGTGGAGATTGCTTGCTTGATTTTGATTCTGCGCCAAATCTAACAAGGCTTATGCTGCCGCCATCATCGCTGACGACCCAACTTCCTCCGTAACTAGCGCAGTTCCACAGCCCTGGGTTTTGTAGTCGACTTGGTGCGTGTATCCATCCCGCAGGGAGGCTGGTAGCGTCCTCGGCTATGGTTTTCTGAGCCAACGTCACCGTTGGCAGACTCAAGAGAACAAATAGTGTGAATGTGAGCAAGCGGGTCATGACTAAAATTATAGGTCACAAATCCTGGTGAGCGCGCAATGGGAAACTGACCCACTGCCCCTCACCGCCCTTCTATTCAACTTTGCTTCTCGCATTCCGACCGGTTTCCTCTAGAATCTCTTCATCCGCCGCCGCAAATAGGACTCCACCATGACCGTCTCCGTCTTTGTCGGAACTAGCGTTGACGGCTTTATCGCCCGCTCCAACGGCGCATTCGATTTTCTGGACGAAGGCGGCGGCGAGCCGCACGGCTACGAGGAGTTCATCGCCACCGTCGACACTATCGTCATGGGCCGCAACACCTTCGAAATCGTGCTCGCCTTCCCCGAATGGCCTTACGGCAAAAAGCGCGTGGTAGTCCTTAGCAGCAAGCCCGTCGATCTATCCGCCGTCCGCGGAGGCGTTGTGGAGCACATGGGTGGAACTCCCGCTGAGATCGTCGCTAGGCTCGCCGCCACCGGCGCCCATCACCTTTACGTAGACGGCGGCATCACTATTCAACGATTCCTCGAAGCCGGCCTGGTGCAACGCCTCATCGTCACCCGCGTTCCCGTCCTCATCGGCCAGGGCATCCCGCTCTTCGGCCCGCTCACCCGCGATCTCCGCCTCCATCACGTCGCCACCCGGCACTACCCCGGAGGCCTGGTCCAATCCGAATACACCATCGCGTCCTGACTTCTTGTGCCTTCGATTTCCTTGCCGGCGCTTTGCTATCGGCGCCCCTTACAAACTCTTTCTGATTTCTCGAGTCCCCTGCCCGAGATGCCGCCGCAGAAGCGTCCTCAGCGTTACGCCATCGGCGTACCCGACTCGCGCCGCGATTTCCTCGACGCTCTCGGCAGTGGTCTTCAGCAAATGCACCGCCCGCTCGACACGCAGATCCTGAAAATAAGACAGCGGCGATTTCCCCAGCACCGCTTGCATGCGCCGAGCCAGCGTCCGTTTGCTGGATCTTGCCGCCGCCGCGGCGTCGTCCAATGAAAACCCGTTCGCCAACTGGGCTCGCGCCCAGCGCTCGAACCGTTCGACCAGCGGATCCGAATGTGCCAAATGATCGCTAAGGACATAGGCGGATTGCGCGGGCCGGGAGTCCACCACCAAGTACTTTGCGGTGAGCGCCGCGAGCCTGGGGCTCTTCTGCCGGATCAGCCATAGGGCCAGGTCCATATGGCTGAGTGCCGCCCCCGCGGTAACGAATTTCCCGGATTTTATGATCATGCGCGATTCATCCACGCGCACCTTCGGATAGCGCTGGCGAAATAGCGGCGCCAGCCACCAGGTGGTGGTCGACTCCTGGTTGTCCAGCAGCCCGGACTCCGCCACCACAAACGTCCCGACACACGCGGCCGCTGTCAATGCTCCCCGCCCGGCCCACGACCGCAGCGCCTCGCCGGCGTCGCGCACATCGCTTCGCTCCAGAGCTGCTTGCAGCGGCCCGGGCATCTTGAATCCAATCGCCGGTACCACCACACAATCCGGAACGACCCGCATCTCCACCGCATTCACGGGAACCGTCAGTCCTTGCGACGTTTTCACCGCCTTGCGCATTCCCACGATAGTGACGTCAAAGCGCGGCGAAGCCAGCCCGGACATTTCCGCGAGCTCATTCGCGGTTTGCAATGCATCCAGCACCGTCGCCAAGCCCGTATCGAAAACTCCGTCCAGCGCCAACACGTTGATCTTCATGGCAAATATGATACTAACTTTGGCAGTTCTGCCAATGGCCTAATTATCGCTAAAAGAGCTATCTTGGCCATGCTCGAAATGCAGCAATCCAAAGGAGACATCCCATGCTGACCGTCGCATTGTTCGCACGTCTGGAAGCCAAGCCCGGAAAAGAAAATGAAGTCGCCAAATTCCTTGAGGCCGGCCTGGCGATGGCCAATCAGGAAACCACCACACCGATTTGGTTCGCGCTACGGCTCGGACCGACAACCTTTGGCGTGTTCGACGCCTTCACCAACGAAAGCGGACGCCAGGCGCACCTGAATGGCCCTATCGCCAAAGCGCTCATGGCCCAGGCGCCTCAGCTGTTCGCCAAACCACCGGCCATCGAACAGATCGAAGTTCTGGGCGCAAAGCTTCCCTAGCCGCCAAGGAAGCAGGAGAAACGCGAAGCGTCATGAACGAATTGAAACAGAACATCCTGCAATGCATCGGCAATACTTCTTTGTTGCCCCTGCGCAACGTCGTGCCGGGGAACGGCGCGGGCATCCTGCTGAAACTCGAAAACGAGAACCCCACCGGCAGCATGAAGGACCGCATGGCTCTCGCCATGATCGAAACCGCGGAGGCGGACGGCCGCCTCCGGCCGGGCGGCTCGGTCGTGGAAGCCACCGGCGGCAGCACGGGCGTGTCCCTGTCCCTGGTCTGCGCCGTAAGGCGACATCCGCTGCACGTCGTCACCTCCGACGCCTTTTCCAGGGAAAAGCTCGCGCATATGAAAGTTCTCGGCGCCACTTTGGAAATCGTCCCCAGTGATAGCGGCCGCATGACCGAGAAACTGACCCGCGACATGATTGCCGCCGCCGGCACCGTCGCCGAAAAAACGGGGGCTTTCTGGACTGACCAAATGAAAAACCAGGACCAGTTGTCCGCCTATCACAAGATGGCCGAAGAAATCTGGACCCAGACTGGCGGACGAATCGACGTATTCGTCCAGAGCGTGGGCACTTCGGCCTCCCTTCGCGGCATCGGCGAGGACCTGCGCCGCCACAAACGGCAACTCCGGATCGTTGCGGTCGAGCCCTCCGAATCGCCCGTTCTTTCCGGCGGCCGGCCAGGAGCTCATAAAATTGACGGCGTCGGTGCCGGCTTTGTCGTGCCGCTCTGGCAGCCGGCCCTGGCCGATCACGTTGAGCAGGTCTCCACCGAGGAAGCCACCGCCATGGCCCTCCGCCTGGCCCGCGAGGAAGGCCTATTTGCCGGAACGTCCACTGGAGCCAACGTCGTCGCCGCTTTGCGGTCAGCCGAGCAACTCCCTCCCGGCGCCACCATCGTCACCGTCATGTGCGACACCGGCATGAAGTACCTCAGCAGGCTATCTCCAACGTAGACCAGGACTTGCAAAGCCCGAGGACTGACTCGACCTTGGTAGGGCCCCTTTGCAGGGCACGGACCCGCAGCTTCTGATTCCTTTGCCATTAGCCGATACGCCCCACCCCTTGCACCCCGCCCAGCGGGGTCCGGCTCCAACCGCTATACTTCTGC
>DATMQA010000024.1:0-34018 GCA_035566895.1 Binatia bacterium | reverse complement strand
GCGCCCGCGCGGGCGCGGCCCCGTTGAAGCATAGCTACAGTTGGTGACGGTAACTATGATTTTGTTCTCTCCGCGCCCGCGCGGGCGCGGCCCCGTTGAAGCTATTAGCGCTCCTCCTCTCCGGGATATCTAGTGCAACCTCTCCGCGCCCGCGCGGGCGCGGCCCCGTTGAAGCCGGACGGTATCAACGCTACACTCAAGCAACGTAGCGACTCTCCGCGCCCGCGCGGGCGCGGCCCCGTTGAAGCAAAACAGCTTTTTGAGCTTCGGTTAATTTTTCCGCCCTCTCCGCGCCCGCGCGGGCGCGGCCCCGTTGAAGCTTGTGGATCCTCTCCCAAATGTCCCGCCGGCAGCCGCCTCTCCGCGCCCGCGCGGGCGCGGCCCCGTTGAAGCTAGCGCAAACTTTGGTGGTGTAGCAGTAGGGTCTCCTTCTCTCCGCGCCCGCGCGGGCGCGGCCCCGTTGAAGCAACCAGTCGGCTTAACTCTCCATCGAGCCTTTGAACTCTCCGCGCCCGCGCGGGCGCGGCCCCGTTGAAGCCAAGCAAGGGGTAGTTTCCAGGCTGGAGGCTTTTACCTCTCCGCGCCCGCGCGGGCGCGGCCCCGTTGAAGCATGGCTTGGCCCTGGTGTGGCACCACCAACAACACCCTCTCCGCGCCCGCGCGGGCGCGGCCCCGTTGAAGCAATTATGCTGTGTCCATGGACATCCTAAAGGACAGCCCCTCTCCGCGCCCGCGCGGGCGCGG
This sequence comes from Binatia bacterium, assembly GCA_035566895.1. GTDB lineage: Bacteria > Verrucomicrobiota > Verrucomicrobiia > Limisphaerales > UBA8199 > DATMQA01. The sequence goes on along the minus strand of DATMQA010000024.1, from coordinate 33,274 downwards.
CCCCGTTGAAGCGCCCCGCCTGGCGCCATTACCCCAAAGCCCGTCTTTGGTCTCTCCGCGCCCGCGCGGGCGCGGCCCCGTTGAAGCGCACCTGGCGCGAGTGGGCGCTGGACGCATTCCACCGAGCTCTCCGCGCCCGCGCGGGCGCGGCCCCGTTGAAGCGAATTGCCAGTAGTGCGCACGCGGGCAGCGCAGCAGCTCTCCGCGCCCGCGCGGGCGCGGCCCCGTTGAAGCACGGGCGAGCAAGCGGGGTATGCGCCGGCGACGAACTCTCCGCGCCCGCGCGGGCGCGGCCCCGTTGAAGCATGCAGTTGGTCGGCCTCAAAGTTCCGCCACTTCCCTCTCCGCGCCCGCGCGGGCGCGGCCCCGTTGAAGCAGGCCGCGGTAGAGGGACTCTGGCGCAAGATCGCCGACTCTCCGCGCCCGCGCGGGCGCGGCCCCGTTGAAGCAGCACTTGCTCATTGACGGTGTCGAGCGTTTGCGTGTCCCTCTCCGCGCCCGCGCGGGCGCGGCCCCGTTGAAGCGACTTCCTTTTTCAGTGCACGAAATACGGACTCGATCCTCTCCGCGCCCGCGCGGGCGCGGCCCCGTTGAAGCGCGACGATGTAGTCACCAATGATGAGCCCGGACGAATCGACTCTCCGCGCCCGCGCGGGCGCGGCCCCGTTGAAGCATCAAAATGAGCGGCGCAAGCCTAAAGCTTTCAAACTCTCCGCGCCCGCGCGGGCGCGGCCCCGTTGAAGCACCTCAGCGCCCGCATCCAGGACGCTGACATCATCAACTCTCCGCGCCCGCGCGGGCGCGGCCCCGTTGAAGCGCTGCCGGGGCTGGCTGGAGCTTCCTCGATTACCTGAGCTCTCCGCGCCCGCGCGGGCGCGGCCCCGTTGAAGCCTGTGGAATGATCACATTGGCGGTCGTGGTTCCTTCGCTCTCCGCGCCCGCGCGGGCGCGGCCCCGTTGAAGCAGCGAATCAAGATTTCCGAGGCCGCAGTTCATTTTTAACTCTCCGCGCCCGCGCGGGCGCGGCCCCGTTGAAGCGACGTACTCCTCCCCAAAGAGAGCGGCCCGAATCGCTCTCTCCGCGCCCGCGCGGGCGCGGCCCCGTTGAAGCACCGATCGCGCCCGCGCCTACTACGCCCTCAAATCCATCCTCTCCGCGCCCGCGCGGGCGCGGCCCCGTTGAAGCGATGCGTGTCAGTCCGTCCTGAACGTCGGTCGCTGCGCTCTCCGCGCCCGCGCGGGCGCGGCCCCGTTGAAGCGCAGCAACCAGGCTATGGTGGTCGACTGAGGTTATTGTCCTCTCCGCGCCCGCGCGGGCGCGGCCCCGTTGAAGCCAAGTGGTTTACGTTCAGGCGGGGTTGCAAACCACGGTCTCTCCGCGCCCGCGCGGGCGCGGCCCCGTTGAAGCAAAGCCACAGCCCTTTTGGCAACTCATTGAGGAGTCGTCTTTGTTTTATCGGCGCTTCGTCCCGGGCTTGAGATTTTACCGCCGTTGCGTTCAAAGCTTAGAGTGCTTACCTCCCATGCCGAAACCGCTTCCACTAAGAACGCTGCGAGCCGCGGAACTATCGGGTGCGTCGGCTTCTTTCGGCTGTAAACTGCCAAGTCTGCTGAAGGCAACTTTGGAAGACCAGAGTCGTTTCCCAATACAACCATGCCTTGAGACACTGAAAGCGGGGACAAAACAGACAGCCCCAGGTCAGCTTCCACTGCGGTTTGTATGGCGTTTAAATTGCCACCAACGAAGACCATTTCGTAGGTTCGTCCCGCTTTTTGGAGCGCTTCAAGGGCAATCGGCCTGAAGCGGCATTTTGAGCTGAACATCACAAGTGGCAGCGGATCTGTTGCTGGATTGATTTCCGACCTTCGAGCCTTAACCCAAAGCATCCGCTCTTTTTGCAAAAGTGTTTCTTGGATGGAAGGCGCGAGTTTGTATTCGGCCATCGCCGTGTAGCCGGCCGAGGCGATAACGAGATCGAAATTGTCGTCCTCTAAATCTTTGAGAAGGTCTTGCGTTAATCCGAGGTCTGAAAGAATTTTCACTTTGGGAAAATGCTTTTTGAACTCTGCCAGCCACTGAGGCAGCAGTTGCGGGCCAAAATGGTCGACAACCCCCAGTCGCAGAACATCCTCCTCTTTTGGCTTCGTGACGCGTTGAACCATTTCTTGGTTCAAGTCCAAAAGTCGCCGCGCGTAGCCAAGAACGATTTCTCCCTCGGCGCTCAATTCAATGGGTTTAACCGTGCGCCGGAATAGGCGGCACTTTAACTGTCCCTCAAGGCGTTTGATTTTGAGGGTAATTCCGGATTGCGTGACATGCAGGCGCTTTGACGCTTGGGTGAAGCCCCCGCTCTCAACGACAGTCAGGAAACAGCGAATCAAATCGAGATCTATATCAGGAGGAGTGGTCATAATGACGATTTGTTATAGATCCAATAAAAACTCGCAATTTCTCAAACCAAATGCCCTATGGTTAACTTTAAATATGAAAAATACAATTGAACTACGAGCGTGTTATGCCAAATCTTGCCGATAATTTTCATTCTCTCCACGAACAAAAGGATATTTTAATTCTTCCAAATGCTTGGGACGCAAGCAGCGCGAAGGTCATTGAAGAGGCGGGGGCAAAGGCCATCGCTACTTCTAGCGCTGGTGTCGCCTGGGCGCTCGGTTTTAGCGACGGTGACGTGCTTTCACTCAAACTGCTTGCGGACCTTACCGCCCGCATAACGGATGCCATCAGCATTCCTCTCTCTGTGGATTTCGAAGGGGGATACACAAAGAACTCGCAAAAAATTGGCGAGAATCTAAAGCCCGTAATCGACGCGGGTGCTGTGGGCATCAATATCGAAGATGGCGAGGGAACACCGGACCTTTTGGCAAGGAAGATTGAAAAGGCGCGACAAGCCGCCGAAAGCTTGGGCGTGAATGTATTCATCAACGCACGCACTGACGTTTATTTGGCGGAGATTGGTGCTCCCGAAAGCCGTGTTGGTGAGACCATCGAACGCGCTGCCCGTTATCGTGAAGCCGGAGCCAACGGGATTTTTGTTCCGGGACTCTCGGAGCCCGCGGATATTCAGGCTATGGCTCCGGAGGTCAAAATGCCCTTAAACGTCATGGCCGTTCCCGATCTTCCAGACGCAAAGGAGTTGAGAAAGCTTGGTGTTCGCCGCTTAAGCTCAGGCACCGCCATTCCGCAATTGATTTGGAGTCGTGTCGCAGAATTGGCGAAAGGGTTCCTCGCAACTGGTGATTCAAAGCCAATGTTCAAAGACTCCATGTCTTACGGCAAATTGCAAAAACTGTTCAACAAGTGAGTCTTTCGTTTAATCCACCAACTAAAGTTGTGCGCGTTAGAGGGGTGAAATAATCTGGATTCGAGTGCCAGTGAAAGGGTTGTGGCGGAGGACTGGAGGAGTACTTGAGGAGTTATCCTGAGTTGCGCGGAGTGCTTGACAACCTCACGCAAGCGCCTGATTCTATGGGCGTTCGAGAGTTCTGAGGCTGTACGCTCTGGTGGTGAGGGAGTAGTGCCGGAGTAGTGGTTTCCGCTTCTCCTGTTCGATTCCGACCACCTCCCTTGTTGCTTAGTGCGTACACGCCGACTGCTCAGTTAACTTACAGCTTTTTCGCTAATTCAAAACGACTCCATTCGTATTCTTCCTGCGCAGCCACACGATCCGAGCCGGAGAAGTGTGTGTTGATTGGCGAGTGCAACGCCGGGTGTCATCCTGCTTCCGTGCGCTGCGCCAAAACCTTCCATTCGGCTCCTTCACTGCTTTCTTAGTGCTCCCGCGAACGACAGCACGCGGGACGTTGAGAGGGTTCGGTCTAATCAGCGAACAACGATTTGCACGCGGGCGATGTTTTCCAACAGCGTCGTACTTTCCGCCGCCGCCCTGCCGTTGCGCTCGCCTCTGACGCGGAAGGTAATCGCATACTCACCAGGTGCTGGGAATGTAACCTCGCGTGTCGCCTGTGCCGTTTGCTCGGGGTTGGCAAGCTTGATTGCGGGCTCATATTTTGAGTCGGGCATTCCCAAGTACCAGTCGTAATCGACGACCTTGCCCGCGCCGGGAGGCATATCGATCTTGGCAACGAGCGTGACCGGCTGATTGACGCCCGTTTGCGCACGGTCGCTGCCGTTCGCGGTGAGTTCGACCACCGGTTGATGTCCGCCGCGCTGGCTCGCGCTCTTGGGCAGAACGATCTGGTTCATCGCATCGCGGCTGTAGTGCGTGGAGGGCATCGGTACCACGCCATGCTCGGCCCAGGCCGCGAGATCGAGCAACGCTTGGTTCAGAATCCCGGCAATGCTCGCGACCTTGGTGCCGAGCATGTCTCCCATTGGACCCGGCATCGTTGGAAAGGCGCCGTGATGGGCGTTATCTTGGTAGTAGATGCGGAAGATCTGGTCGGTGGCCTCTGGCCCCAGTGCTTTGCGCACCTGTTCGGCGTAAAAGCCGCCAACATACGGAAAAGACGCCGGATCCGAGAGGTTCTCTAGCACGATTGTTTTGACCTTGAGTTTGCCCGTTTGCCGGCGTCCTCCGGCCGCACCAATGTTGGCGATGTAAGCGGTCTGAATCGGACGCTGGACGTATTTGGGCGTGCCGTCCGTGTTCTTGTACTGGTTGTAAGCAGGATTCCCGTTGTCGAGGATCGAGTGGCGCGGATAGAAGCAGGCGGCAAGGAGGAACCGGTTGTTGATCCGGATCTTCGCGCCATTCGTCAGCGCCGCGACCAGAACCGCGTCATTGCCTGCATCAACCGCAAGTACGTTGTCGCGGAGCTTTCCTTTCAACGCACGGGCGTCGCCATTGACGATCCGCGAAGAACCGTCCGCCGCATAAACATAGAACTGCAGCCCCTCGTCGCCAATCGAGCCGAGCGACGGGACCGTCGCGGGATCGAAATTCAACGACTTGATGACGTCCTTCGCATCGCGCTCGACGGACGTAATCGTGGCAAAGCCGTCAACCTTAGCCGCCGAAAGATACTCAGGCGGCTTTGCGCCCTCGTAGCCCGGCTTGGACCAGAAATCGTCTTCGTACGTGGGATCAAACGTGGCAAGAGCGCCAGAGAGAGGCAGCGCGCTCCCGACGGAGAACGTCCACGTCTCGAGAGCCTTTCGCGCGAAACCGGCGTTCAGGAGTTCGTCGAGCGCTGCATGCTCATCGCCGGTGAGCCCGGCATAGATGTCGCGTCCGCTTCCCGGCGCAGAGCAGTCGGCGATCGCTTTGCGCTTCGGCATGGGCACTCTCAGCGCATACAGCGCGTTCCACTGGAACGAGTGCGTATTCAGACCGTCCGTGGCGATGACCACCGGGACGATGCCGTCCCACACGCCCGTCGTGTCCTCATTCGCCCCCATCACCTGCACCGAGCCGCCGCTTTGGCCGTAGATATAGCCATATATCCGCTCGGTATTGCCATACAATTTTTTGGCGTAACCCTTTGCCAGCTTCGCCGCTGCCGCGCTGACGCGGTAGCCGGTGACAAAATTGCCCGGTGTCACGCTCACCGTATAACCACCATTGCTGAAGGCAAAGCGGCTATCGACCGTGTTCAGGAAGTCTATCGGCAGCGGGTAGGTCTGCTGGAAGAAGCGATTGCGCCAGTGAGACTTGTCAGGAAACCGCCAAGTGACGCTGTGACTGACGGTGGTCGGGCTTCCTGTTACGCCAGCCGGTCGCTGGGCTTGGGTACGCGTCGCCGGAAAATGTCCTTTCACCTCGGTGTAGGGGATTGTCGATCCGTCGGGCAGCGTAAGGCTGAGGGACTTCGTGCTATCGGTGACGAACGTCTTCTCGTTGTAATCAGGGTCGACGCAACTGGCGTCGATCATAAATGGGGCCTCGCCACCGTACTTCGGTTCGCCTTCGCATGGGCATGGCGCTTGCAGCTGTTTTTCGCCATCTGCTCCCTCGATCTCTCCTACAGCCAACGCTCCGACAAATACCAGTGATGCAAGTCTCTTCATGTTACGTTTGTTTTTTACGCACCAGCTTCTCGAAGCCGTTTTTCCACCAGTGGAGTGCAGACACTATTCCCGGAAAATAATTTCAGATTTGTTGCGCTCCCGGCGGAGAACGCCTACATCTCTAGAGCCTTGCGCGCGAAACCGGCCGCTCGTATTGGCCGTTTATGCCGGACAATTGCAGCAATGCGGAAGAAAGTTCCGGCAGTCGGACTCATCGCTAGAGTAGACCACAGATTCAATTATTCAATGACAGAAGTGGTCGTCAGCAGAGGTGTGGTGAAGGTGTTGGTTCGTGTTGTGGTGGTGTTGTCTTGATTCCCTCGCAAAATCAGGCATTTTCAGCCCGGAAACGAGCCAAAAAGCGTCCGATTCCGACCCCTATGTTAAATTTAACATAGGGGTCGTTATGTTGACTTCGAAGTTATGTGCACCAAACAGGCCTGGGCCATACATTTCTGGTTTCGAAATGTCGCTGAACGGTTCGAGTGATGGTAGCCACACCTTGATTAACTGAAGGTTTTTGTTGTGCCGTCCGAGCGGCAGTCGATGCCACGGGCTTGCACTGGTGTTGGTCGGGTGGCAACCAACTTCACATAATTTTCGATACCTTCGCTGGCGAAATCGCAATCGGCGAAGGCCCTCGTGCTGGCCACCGCCTTCGCTCAACATCCTGCACCAGCCCTGGCAGCAATGCGGGGTCTAAAAATTGGGCGTTGGAGAAGAGCGCCATGCCTAAGTGCAAGTCCGCAGATTCCGCTCGAACGACAATCAATTCTAGTCAACGGGAGTTCCAAATTTATGTAAAGATGTGAATGAGGAATGGTCAGCGTTTACTAGGCCTTTCGCCACGTGGTGCACATAACTTCGAAGTCAACATAACGACTCCCGCCTCCAGTGCTTAGCTAAACTTTCCGTGAATCGTGTTAACAAATCAGTTCCCTTCTTGACGAACGAAAATTACCAGGTTCGCTGTCGCAACCAGAAAGATTTTGCCACTCAACGGCACGAATTGTGTTCAAGGATTTGCACGCTTTGACTTAGCGGTAGTCGCTCCATCTGAAGTCTTCCACAAGATTTCGCAACAATTCTCCGACCGGCAAAGGGACTACGCTCAAGCTTGGGGTAGCGGAAGCGTTTATACTCCAGGTTTTGTTCTGAACGGCAAAGAATGGCGAAATTGGTTTGGACTCAGCAACGTTCCGACTGGTTCCCGAACCACCGCAGGTGTGCTCCGGATCGTCTCGGAAGATGCCAACCGCTGGAGGGTGAGTTTTGTCCCGGTCTCTTCGAGTGCTTCCAATTACGAAGTTCACGCCGCCCTGCTGGCCAGCGGGGTTAGTTCCGAGGTAAAGCGCGGAGAGAACGCCGGTCGGCACCTGCTTCATGATTTTGCGGCACTCACACTCCTAACCCAGACTCTTACCCTCAAAAATGCGGGATTCCAAGCCACATTTCCTATCGACACTAAGAACAACTTCACGGCAGGCCGCCTTGCGTTGGCCTTCTGGACGACCCGTAGCGGACACATCGAACCAATCCAGGCCGCCGGTGGCTGGCTGCCGTCGCCGCAGAGAAACTAGCTGTGGTTAAGCTTGGAATCCGTCGCTTTCGTCGTGGCCCCCAGCGATAGGCCTGACCACGGTTTGCGTTGAGCTTACCCTTCTCCCTTGCCACTGGCTCCGGCGAGCCCTAACTCAACCGTCCGTGCGGCACCATCTTCAGAAATGCCTGACTGGCGCGGCTTGGTGGGCGCCGATTGGACCAGACGGCGACAATTTTACGCTGAGGCTTTGGCGCGGAAAGCGAACGGTACTGCGATTGACTAGTTGGATGACTTGCGCCACGAATAAGGTCGGCCGCACGGCGATAAACTGGCGCTGGGTAACCCCTTCAAACCCCTTCCGCCCCTTCCGAAGAACCCTTGCTGAGTGTGCTTCTTAACCGCTACGATGGGAACTGACCGCCATTGACGCTCCTATGAATTCGAAAGGCATCGACTACAGTGATACTCGCGACCTGGCGGTTGAAAGTGTTGTGGCTCTTTACCAGGCTAACGAGTGGTCGTCCGCAGAAAAGCCGGAGCTGTTGCACAAGGCGCTGCTCGGATCACATTCCCTTTTCACCGCCTGGGATGGATGCAAGCTGGTTGGACTTGGCAATGCCATCTCAGACGGTTATCTGGTCGTTTACTACCCTCACCTGCTCGTGCTTCCAGAGTATCAGGGCCGTGGTATCGGCACCGAACTTATGCGACGGCTTATGGCGCGGTATCGAGGATTTCATCAGCATATGCTCGTGGCAGATGGACGCGCTCTCGATTTTTATAAAAAGTGCGGATTCGAACGTGCGGGCAAGACAGAGCCGATGTGGATTTATGCTGGCCATGACCACTGACGACCCTCTGCAAGCGTTGGCTGCCCGCCGGCTCTTCGGGGACAAGTGGCAGTAGCAACCGTTAAGCCCTAACGAGTACCTTGGAACGATATGGCGCTCCTGGGAGCGCCATGACTCGCAGTCTTTAAAATGACAATGTGCTCGTTTAGCGTTTGATTGTGTTTATGCATGCGTTAGCGCGTTTCGCTCAAAAACTCCCCGGCCAAGGCCGGCCGATTTTCCTGACCTCCATTTTTGGATTGGGTGCAGGCCTGGCGGCTGTTGCCTTTCAACTGGGCATGAACACGCTCTACCGTGTTACGATCGTGCGCTTGTCGCATGCATCCCCCAATACCTTCATTCTGGGCACGGCGCTGGTCATTGTCTCGACTTCTCTGGCCGTCGGATACCTCCTGACCTCCTTTTCCCCCGAAGCATCGGGCAGTGGCATTCCCCAGCTCAAACTCGCGTTTTGGAAGGATTTCGGATTTGTGCCCTGGCGGGTCGTGTGGGTCAAATATCTCGCCGGGGTGCTAAGCATCGGCGGTGGATGCAGCCTTGGGCGCGAGGGGCCGAGCGTCCAGTTGGCTGGTGGTGTGGCATCAAACCTGGCCGGCCTCTTTGGCGAGGCCAAACAGCACCGGCGCCTTGCCTCTGCGGCAGGTGCAGCCGCGGGCCTCGCCGCCGCCTTCAATACCCCATTGGCAGCCGTCACGTTCGTTTTGGAGGAAATCATCGCGGACTTGAACAGCGCACTGCTTGGCAGTGTGTTGTTGGCATCGGTCATCGGCGCGTTCCTGGTCCATGGACTAGTGGGCAAACAACCGGCGTTTTCTGTTACTGGCGTCGATTCTCCAGGTTGGTTGGTTTACGTGCTGACGCCCCTCGTGGCAGCAATCGCGGCTTTGACCGGGGTGGTCTTCCAGAAATGGACCATGGGCCTGCGAGCCAGGCGCAAGAATTTCCGGCGTGTCCCGGCTTGGGCGCGTCCTTCGCTGGGCGGGGTGATCACGTGGGCGCTCGGGTGTTCGATTTTTCTCACAACCGGCCACCTCGGCGTGTTCAGCCTTGGTTATGACGATCTGTCGGCAGGATTGAGCCACAACCTGGGCTGGAAGATTGCGGCAATTCTGCTGGGTGCCAAACTGGTGGCGACCGTCTTGTGCTACGGGCTGGGCGGCTGCGGTGGGATTTTTTCACCGACACTCTTTTTTGGTGGCATGTGCGGGGTGAGCCTCGCTGGTTTGGGGGCACTTGCCCTGCCGCTCAATGGGCCAGACCAGTTGACGCTGGCGGTCGTGGGGATGAGCGCATGCCTCGGGGCGGTTGTGCGGGCGCCGGTGACCGGCATCCTGATCGTATTTGAAATGACACATGAGTTTTCGCTGGTGCCCGCCCTGATGCTCGGAGCGCTGGTCAGCCAGGCCATCAGCCGCAAGCTCAACCGGCACAGCTTTTACGAGGAGATTCTCATGCAGGACGGGCACAAGCTGGAGCATGTGATTCCCCCGCGCGACTTGCAGAGCTGGCAGCAATTACCCGTGTCGGCCATTGCGAATTTCCAACCCGTGGTGGTGCGGGATTTGAACGCCGGCGAGATCCGGAAACTCTTGCGAGCGCATCCATATCAACGTTTCCCCGTCGTGTTAAGCGGCGTTTTGAACGGCATCCTTACGCGGAAAGAGGGTGAGACCGCGTTGAATGAAAAACGTTCGCCAACATGTGAGCCAGTCGTCGCCTGCCTGCCGCATCAAACTATACGGGAATTGCAGGGACTACTGATTGAATCGACCTCGCAGCTAGTCGTCCTGCTTGACCAGCCAAACGGCCGAGTGCTCGGATTGGTAACGCTTCACGATCTGTTGCGGGCGCAAGTGTCCATGTCCAAAAACAGCACGCGCTGAAAGTATCTGGTAAGGACTTACTCGCAAGCGTCATCGATGGCGTGCTCAGCAATGATCTCTTCCGGTTTTGATGAGCCCACAGCGCAGAAGCTGCGATGCATTGTACCACTTGGAGCGATGCTGCTGGGCCTGTAGGGTTTGGCGGGGAGCGGACTTTTTGCAAAGTGGCGTCCCGTCATGCTGGCAGTAAGCTTCACCCTGTTCGCTTTGGCCTGGTGTTTCAGCTGCCGCAAACCGCCTGCCTGCTGCTCTCAAAACACAAGTTGTCCTGAGCCCCCTGTAGATTGACCAGGGCCACGCTCTTGGTTGGCGACCATATTGATTCTCGTCGTCGCCGGAGTTCCCACCTGGTCTGGAGTAGTTATACCACGGCTTTGCGCTACATGGTGTGCCATATTCCAGCTGTAACGGCCCCCGGCACTACGAACGACTATAACAATGTCAACTATCAGGCGTTGGGATTTGTGCTTGAAGCCGCAACTGGCCAATCGTACGCAACGTACCTATCGCAGAAGCTCTGGCAGCCATTGGCAACGCTTTGAAGCACCGCAGATGCAAATGGGACTCCACCTCACGCAACTACGGAAGCCGAGTAGGTAACCAATCTCAGTTTCCGCGTGACCCCTAAGTCGCAAAGGAAATTCGATCAAGAAACGGGTAACTATTTTTGGAAAGCAACAAGAGGCGCTGGCGGGCGGGATGAACACGGCGGAAACCGGGTCTGCTGATGCTCAACTCAATACGCGAACCCAACGTTGTTTTGGAGATGATCTCCTCGAAATTGTGCGCGCAAGAGTGGTGAAATAATCTGGATTCGAGTGCCAGTGAAAGTGCCAGTGGAAGGGTTGTGGCAGAGTACTTGCTGAGTACCGGCGGAGTTATCCTGAGTTAAGCGGAGTGCTTGACAACCTCACGCAAGTGCCTGATTCTATTGGCGTTCGAGAGTTCTGAGGCTGTACGCCTCTGGTGGTGAGGGAGTAGTGCCGGAGTAGTGGTTTCCACTTCTCCTGTTCGAGTCCCACCACCGGCACCAAGTGCAGATCGGCCCGTGGAATCAATGGTTTTATCGCCATCATCTGAACGTGCTCCCGTTCCATCCCCAATTGGCCGCTTCGACGTCGGTGAAGTTCAGGTAAATGCGATTTTGCGGGACCCCAAGGGAATTGGTCAGCAACTTGCAGACCTGCAGCGTAAGCTTGCGATTCACCTCCCCGCTCAGGCCGCCGATGCTACGAATATCCACAAACGCCGCTTCACCCGGGTTCCCGGACATCAGCACGGCGGCCTGGCTCGCGGTGACCATCACGTATTGCTCCGGCTTGCCGATGGTCTCGGCGACGGTTTTTGAGAGCGAAGCCAGAAGGGCTTTCCGTTTATCGTCGGAGAGGACAACCGTGGTTTCAAGTTTCAAAAGAGGCATAAGTTGATCAAAGCATTCACTTTGTAGTTTCCACAGTCAATCGGGCTGTTCAGTCTTCCGGCCGTTCTCCGGCGGGCGCCATTTTCACCAGCTTGGGATCGAATTGGCCGAGGACCGTTACGAGGTCGCTCTGGGCGGCCATGACCTGGTGGATGTTCTTGTAGACCATCGGCACTTCATCCAAACCTGCGGAAATCAGGGTCACACCTTGCTGACGCAGAAAACGGTTGGCATCCTTCCAATTGAACTTTTCGTTTGCAGCTTTGCGGCTCATCAACCGGCCAGCGCCATGAGAGGCGGAGTTCAGTGATTCGGCATTGCCTTTGCCGGCGACGACGAAGCCCGGCGAGGCCATCGAACCTGGTATGATTCCTAAGACCCCCAGGCCGGCAGGTGTCGCGCCCTTGCGGTGAACGATTACTTCGCGTTCGACGCCATCGAGCACGTGCCGTTCTTTCCAGGCGAAGTTGTGGTGATTTTCGAGGTCCAGCAGCACTTCGGCTCCGAGATTAGCGGCGACATGTTTGTGGATGAGGGCGTGATTGGCGGCGGCATAACGGCCCATCAACTCCATCGCTGCCCAGTATTCCTGGCCCTCCTGAGAATCCAGCGACAACCAGGCCAGGCGCTTCAGTTCCTTCGGCAAGTCGGGGAACTGGCTGAAGGCGATCTTGCTGTAGTGGTCGCAGACGGCAGCGCCGGTGCCGCGGCTGCCGCTGTGAGATAACAGCGCGACGTAAGTTCCCGGGGCGAGTCCATGAATTTCCCCATGAACGGTGAAGAGGCCGAACTCGACAAAGTGATTGCCGCTGCCGCTGGTGCCGAGTTGCGACCAGGCACGATCCTTGTTTTGGCTGGTGACCGGGCTAACGCTCCAATCGGCATCCAAGACTTCGTGGTGCCGCCGGTTTTTGAAATTGGCACCGACACCAAAGCGCGTTTCGGCTTCAATGGCTCGGGTGAGCCGATCCTGGTGCCTCTCCAAATCGCGCAGGGGGATATCGAGCACGGTCATTTTCATGCGGCAGGCGATGTCCACGCCGACCGCGTAAGGGATCACCGTGTTCTCGGTAGCCAGCACGCCGCCGATGGGCAGGCCGTAGCCAACGTGCGCATCCGGCATGAGGGCACCGGCCACTGCGATCGGCAGCAGGCAGGCTTTCTCCATCTGCATTACCGCTTCGTGTTCGAGTCCTTCACCCCACTGGCGGTATTTGACGGGCTTGGTGCGAGGAGGCGGTGGAGCTTTGAGGAGCGCCTTGGCCAACTCGCCTCGCAGGCAGTCATCGGTAAAAGCGGGCGGATTGGCGATGATCGCCTTCAATTCCTCCTCCAGTCGCATCTTATCGCCACCGGCGAGGATGAATTCGCTGATGAAATCGGTCGCGCGCCGGGTGGCCTCACCCAGCGGCACGCCGAGACGGATGAAATCTTTGGTGTTCATGGGAAGATTGGGGTAGTGAACCAAGGGAGTGCTGGGGCGCGAAATCTATCTTTGAAATCCTTTGAAATCCTTTGAAATGCTTTGAAATCCTTTGATGGGCATGAGACTCGCGTGGGCAATGAGCCGTTCAAAATCACTGCAATCTAGTGCAATCTAGTGCAAAGTAGTGCAACTCGACGGGTTAACCGCGGATGGCGCGGATTTACGCGGATGGGCTCGGGCCATAACTGGCGATACCGCCCACAATGAGTGGGCTGGCCATAGGGTCTGTTTTGTCTGTTTTTTCGTTTTTTGATTTTTCAGATTCAGCCGGGCCACAGGGTTAGCGCCTGGAGGCCGGCGGGGCGCTGCAACACACAGCGCCCTATTATATGTAAGGAACGTCAGGCGCGGAATTTGCCATCCGGGCGCGATTCTGGTCGAAATATTCATAAGGAAAATATAGCGTGGCGGGGGGTAGGAGTCTTCTTAGCGAACCGGGGTTTTTATTAAGAGAGCTCACTCGCGGGTGCCCAACCTCTGTAACCGGCGACCGTTTCGACGGGAGCGGGGTGATCTGGCTATCGGAGGGGCAGATGCTCCAGGCGATTGTGAAGGTCCTCCGGTTCGCCGGCTTTCGCGATGACTTCCAGGTCACTGATGCACCGACCAATCGTCACACGGAGTTGATGGGCGTAAATAACGCCCGCAAAGAATCGCCCACTCTGTTGCCGGGTTTTCGCTTCGGCCAGCAGGTCCTCGTCTCTCGTAAACAGGGCCCGGTTCAAAGCCGTAGCCCGGTCGAGGAGTTCGTCATCCGGCAATTCAATTGTGCCGTCTTCCTGCGCAGTTTTGACGTCCACCCCGCGGCGGGATAGAGCACGCGTAATAGGAGCGGGAACATGGACGTCCATGTAGAGCGGGATGCTCACGGCAACTTCCCAAGCCGCCGCAATCGTTGCCGCAGTGGGGAGTCTTTCGACTCTGCCGCCAGCTTTTCCGCCTCTCGGAGGCTGCCTTCGATCTGCTTATCAAACTCGGCTTGGTGATCAAAATAATAGGTCAGCGCCGCATGAATCTGCGCCAGCGAAAGGTGCGGCTGCTGATAGTGCATCTCCTCGGGACTCCATCCATAGGCCAGATGATCGAGGACCACCTCGATCACTTTAACGTTGGTCCGGTCAATCCAGGCGCGCCCGTCGGCGTCGGTCCAAACATGAGGTGCGGCAACTGTTTCCGGCATAACAACGAGTAAACGTGGCAGTTCGGATCGCGGGCGTCAATAGTCAGGCTTTTGCTTTCCTCCGGTAGAACATGAGACCCGTGCGCGATGGTTACTCATTCGGGCACCTGCACATACGGGCCGAGGTTTATTGGAGATGCAAATGGCACAGGAGACGCTGTTAGAGGAAGGGGCCGACGAGCGCACCGCTCGGCGCGCGCGGGGCACTGTCCAGAACCAAGACAGGTGGTTGCGGCAGGACACCAGCCAGCGCAGCGAGGCTCTGATTATGGTTTGGTTAAAAACCTTGCGTCTCAGTCCGGGCAGTCCGTGAAAGCGGCGCCGGTCGCATGACTTGAAGCGGGTTGGCACCATGGCTGGATCAATACCAAATGGAGCGGCCCTAACACGATATGAACGACAATGGTGAAGCAGTTAATCCGACGCAGAAGGCAACGGTGGAGCGGGGGAACGTTGCAGAAAAGACGATGGAGCTTTCGAAATTCCCGAGCCTCCAGGACGAATATGTGAAGGCGGAACTGCACAACGGCATTGTCATGTTTGCCGATATCCGCGGGTTCTCGTCCTACATTGACGCCAACTCAGATTATGCGATCAGTCTGCTGGCCTGCTTCCGGCGAGTTCTCTTCGAACATCTGTCCGCCAAATCACTCAAGGCCAATGAGAACCACCGTTATACGACGTTCGCCAAAGAGCTTGGGGACGGGGTGATGCTGATGTGGATTGCCGAACAAGGTTCCATTACGGACATTTCGGTGGATGAAATAACCGGCCTGGCATCTGTTTCCCAGGAAGTCGTTAAAGGCTTTTTTGAATTATCGGCCGACTTCGCTCCCGAGAAATACCAGGTCGGGATTGGAATCGCCATTGGGTCGTTTCAGCGGCTGCTTTATCCGGACAAGAACAACCCGGCTCTGTTCCGTTATCGGGACTACTGTGGCGGCACGATCAACATGGCCGCGCGTCTGGAAGGCCTTTCCCGACCGAACGGGGTGACGATTTGCTTCAATGCCCTGCCGCTGAACAAGAAGAACGAAATCAAAGCGGGACTTACCGCCGAGGACTTCAAGGAGGTGACTCACGAAGTCCGGGGTATCGGTAAAACGCGACTCCTTCAATGGGTCTATAACGTCGAAAGTCCGAGCGCCGGCAACGAGCTTTCCGTCCCAAACGCCAGCCGCAACGGAGTCAAAGAAGTTGAGGTTGGCTGAAGATGGCAGAAACCCTCCAAACCTCAATGCCTGAGTCACCCGTGCCGGAGGGATCAGTTCAACCGGCCAAGGAGAGAAAGCGAATTCTGATCGTGGAGGGCGACGGGTTCACCCGCATTGTGCTGATCTTTCTGTTCCGGCTGGCGGGTTTTGCGGTTGATTTCACTTCGAACGTTACGCTTGCCCTGGGGAAATTTCGCGCCTCACTCCCTGATGCCCTGCTGGTGGACCTCAAACTTCCCGTGGTCTCGGGGATGGAGTTAATCCGGACGGCGCGCCGCGAGCCACAATTCGGCGACCGGCCAATCTACGTCTTTACCGACAAGGACCAGATGAGCCGTGCGATTCAAATGGAGGTCCAGCGCAGCGTGACCAGGGTCTTCGACAAGCGCTCGACCGTGATGGAAGACCTGCTGAACATTATTGTCACCGAGGTGTCAGGGGTCCAGGACCCGGAACCATTCGGTACAAGAAAGACGGAGAAGCCGACGTTCGAGCCGCCTGTCAACGCGGTCCCGCCTGGAGATATTGACGAGATCATCGGCGGAGTTCATGAGGAATGTGAGCTGTGGTTGAACTCGAGCGGCCCCGGAGAACGCGTCGAAGGCTGTGACAAACTGCTTAGCCGGTTGCGTTCCCTACTGAGTTGTGCGCAGGTTGCCGGCTTGCGCAACCTGGCCCGGCAGGCCAAGGCCCTGGAAGAGTTCCTGAATCAATTTCAGAACGGTCGGGCCACCTTTAACAAGGAGGAGCTGGGCATGATCGGCCGCGCCGTGGAGCTGCTGAGCTCGCTGTCTGATGGCGATGCAAAGGAGCTTAACCAGTTCACAGTTGGGGTCATCGATGAGTCACCCTTGTCTGGCGGAGCCCTCAGCGTTGCGCTGCTCAGGGCGGGCACCAAACCAGTTTCCTTCGAAGACCCTGCACAGGCGCTGACATACCTGGCGTCCAACCCGGTGGAGCTGGTCATCGCTAACCTTGCGGTTCCGGAGTTGCACGGCTTCGATTCGGCCCTCAGTCAGTTTCCCCAGCTCCCAGGAACGCCAGTTATTGTGGTCTCCGACCCGATGCCAACGAATGACCCCGATTGGGCTGAACCTGCCGCTGCCCCATTGAACGCAAAGTCAAGATTACGCACAGGACTCATCATGAAGACTCTTACTGAGCTGCAAAGTCCGGCCAGCCGGCGGACTCAATCGATAGCTGCCTCTCCAGCGCGCGGCGCCATAGCGCGGGAGGAGGCCACGCCAAATTCTCCCGGGAGTGCGCCCGCGGATAGCGGCGGACCAATCAGTTCGCCGCCCTTGAAGCCATGGGGCCAGCTACTTCAGGCGCGCCTCAAGCCGGGGCTCGTTTCCGAGCCCGCCAGCGCGCCGCCCGATTTGCAACCGGCTAGCCTGAATTCCGTCGAGGCAAGGGAACCTTCAAACCAAGCGACGATCTTTTTTGTCGAAGACGACCCGTTCGTGCTAAAAGTTTATACCAAAGCCCTCGAGCGCGCCGGCTTTCGGGTCGAAACCGCCGGGGACGGTTTGGCCGCGTTCGAATTGCTACCGCAGCTTAGACCTGCATTGGTCGTGCTGGATCTGATGCTTCCGAAGGTCGACGGGCTGGAAGTTCTTCAATTCGTTCGGGCCGATAGCGATCTAAAGGACACGCCGGTAATCGTACTTTCCAATTCTTATGTGGGCCAATTGGCCGCCCGGGCCAAGGAGGCGGGGGCCAACTGCGGACTTTCGAAGGCCGACTGCACGCCGGCGAAGCTGGTCCAACACGTTTGCGACCTACTGAGACACCCGGTGCCGAGTCCTTTGTTCGAACCCGGCCTCGACGCTTCCGGAGCGCCGGCGCCTACCGGCGAAGAGGCGGTCCTGGAGAGTGCGATGGAGACCGGGCAGGCTGCCTTGAGAGAGCAGGCGCCAAAGGAAGTCGCAAAACTTCGGCGCTTGTGCCTCAGTTGCACCAGGGCGGTGGATTCGGAAAAGGACTTGGTGGAGTTAAGCGAGCTGTATCGCCGGGTCCGCTTTCTGAGCGCACGTGCAGCCCTGATTGGGTTCACCAAAATCGCGGACGTGAGCAGCGTGCTCGAGGGCCTGCTGTTTGAACTCATGTTCAAGCAGTCGCAGTCGGCAAGTTCGACCTTTCAAACCATTACGCAAGCGGTGGATTTCCTTGACCAATTGGTCGAGAGCAACGATACCACGTTCGCCGGGCCAAGACCTGAGCTCAAGGTGCTGGTGGTGGACAGCGACGCTGCCGGCAACGTTGCGACTGTTAGGGGTCTCCAGCGAGGGCATTTCGAAGTGCTGGGCGCTCAAGATCCGGCCGAGGGCATTCGCATGTTGCAAGGCGGCCGCTTCGATGCCGTCACCATGGACATCAACACGCCGGCCCAGGACGGTTTCGAGGTCTACCAACAGTTACGCCTGATGCCGCAACACCAAACTGTTCCGGTTCTCTTCTTCAGCGCGAACAACGAGTTGCAAGACCTTGCGAACAGCGTCATTTCCGAGGGCAACGATGTTATACCGAAAGGGGCCTGTGCCTTGGAAGTGGTTCTAAGGCTCATTATGCACACGCTCAGGCCGGGCGGCCAAGGTTTCGCCGTCAACTCCGGCCCGCCAGGTCTTGCCGGGAGCCGACAACCGGCAAGCGACCCGGAAGGAAGTTTGTTGATTGAGGACGATTC
Source organism: Binatia bacterium (assembly GCA_035566895.1). Lineage (GTDB taxonomy): Bacteria > Verrucomicrobiota > Verrucomicrobiia > Limisphaerales > UBA8199 > DATMQA01. The sequence goes on along the minus strand of DATMQA010000024.1, from coordinate 15,025 downwards.
CAACTCCAGCGAGTGGCAAGCAGCCCCCGAGCCATTTGCCTCGCAGGAGCCAATGACGCACCAGTCTGCCGCAGGCAGCCTATCCTGCGAACCTCTTCAGGGAAGTGAAGCCTGCGAGACGCCGCAAGCTGAAGAGGAAGTCCTGGCGAAGATGTCCGCAGGCATGGTCACGGAAAGGTCAACCGATGAGCCTGACGGCGCCATCAGGCAGGGCGCGGCTCCTGTTTCGGAAACGCCTGAGGAGCAAACTCTGCAACCGGCGCCAGAGGCCAAAGAGACTGAAAACGAATGGCTCGCCGACACAGACGGAGTTACTGCTGAACCCGCTCCACTACTTCAATGCGGTGCCAACAATGGCACCAACCAAAACGAAAGCGCTCCAGCGTTTGAATCGAAAGCACCTGATAGGCAAGGCTTCCCGCCGACGCGCCAGGCCAGACAGGCTGAGAGCGAAGGGGGCTTTGTCCTGGACGAGGTTGGAGCAGAACCTGACTTGCCGCCGCAAGGTGACGCTGAGAATGGCATCATCGAAGAGCGAAACGCTCCCGTGCCCGATGCGACCGCGACGGAGCCAAACAGCGGGCGCAACCTTGTAGAGCTACTCCAGGCGCTCCAAACCGAATGCGCCAAACAGCGCGAGACGGTGGCGAAATATGCGCAGGAGCGGGAGTCACTGTTAGAGCGGATTGTCAACGCGGAAAACGACCTGCAGCGCCAGGGGTTTGCCTTCGAGCAGGAGTTGGAAGGGTTGCGCCAGGCCGGGGAAGAGGTTAAGGGCCAGTTGGCCAAAGAACAACAGGTCAACGCCGATGCCTCCAAGCGGGTCAAAGAACTGGAGAGCCAGTTGCAGTCGGGCAAAGACCAGGCCGCTGACCTGGAGCAAGGGATTAGCCAAAGAGTGGCCACCCTGACGCGGGTGACGGCTGACCTGGCCAAAGAGCGGGGCGAGCGCCACCGAATCGAGGAACGCGCCGCAGCGCTCAACCAGCGCCTGCAGGAGCTGCACGCCGAATCCAAGCTTTTGCTGGAATCTCAGCGCGCGGACCAGGAGCGCATCGGCACGCTGGAAGACCAACTGCGGCAGCGGGAGGAAGCCCTGGCCCGGCAGACTGTCGAGTTGGAGCATCAAAAGGCCGAATGCCGCCTGGCCGAGGAGCAATTGGACAAGACTAACGACCTGAGTGCGCATTTGCATAAACACCTCTCGTCGTTTGATGTTGCGCGTAAGACACTCAACAGCACCCAGCAAGAGCTGCAATCGCGGCTGGACGCTGCCCTGAATTCGCTGCAAGAGAGCGGCTCAAAACTCGAAGGTGAAAACGCCGAACGGGAACGCCTTGCTACCGAGCTCGAAGAAGCCCGGCGCGAACTCCAGAACCATAGCCGAAAGTACGAGACTCTGGGAATCGAACTACAGGCTACCCTTAAAGCGCTGGGCGAAAGTGAATCGAAACTGCAGCAGGAAACCGCTGAACGCCAACGGCTGGCGGCAGCGCTGGATACGGCACAACGCGAGCTTCAGAACCAAGGCCGAACCCGCGAGACGCTCGACTCAGACTTCAAGGCCGCCTCGGAAGGGCTGCGTGAGAGCGAATCCCGGGTGCAACAGGAAACGGCGGAGCGTCAGCGCCTGGCTCAAGCGCTCGAATCTGCTCAGCGCAATCATCGCGATCATTCCCAAAGAGCCGAACTCGAGTTGAGCAAAGCCCAATGCGCACTTCAGTTCGAGCAGGTTGAACGGGAGCGCCTGGTGGCCCAGATGGCGCGCTTGCAGCACGCTTCGCTTGACGCCGAGCGCGGCACCCGTTTGCAGCGCAACACATGGCGCAAACAGATTCAAGAACCGGTCGATAATCTATACAAGGGCGCCAACAGCTTGCTTCAGCTCGAGATGAGCGAAGAACAGAAGAAGTTGGCAGAAGCGATCCTCCGGGACGTTCTCATGGTTCAGAACACGCTCCAGGAACCAGAAACGCCGCAGGTGGAGCCCCGTGAGGCGGCCTCGAAAGCGGACCCTGCCGCTGGCGCGGCCACCGAAGGCAGTTCGGCACCGCCGGAATAGAGGCGGGCTTCGAAGCATTTTTTCCTCGGGCTTGATGAAGCTATGCAAGGAACGTCAGAGAGCGCCAAATTGACAAGGGGATAAATCCGGTCGAGCGTGCCTTCGCAGTTCCGCGGGCGAGCAAGAGGTTAATGAGAGCGCCTGGCGAGACGAGATTGGTTATGACCGAGCTGGAGCAGGACGAGCAATTTTACCGGGACACGGAGAGCGTGGCTTTTCCGAAGCTGGACGACCGGCAACTGGCGATGATCGAGCCGCTAGGGGCGCGGCGCATCTTACGGCCCGGCGAAGTGATCTACAAAGCGGGCGAGCGCGACGTGGGGCTGACGGTGGTCCTGCGCGGCACCGTGGAGGCCTTTGAATCGCGCGACGGCCAGGAGCAAATCCTCGGGACCATGGGTCCGCGGAATTTTGCCGGAGACGTGTCAACGCTCATGGGCACGGCGGCCGTGGCCAACGTTCGGGGCGGGGCAGAAGAGAGCGAGATCCTGGAAGTGCCGGCCAACCGGCTGCGGCAGGCGCTGGCGGAGCTGCCAGGGGTGAGTGAGCCGCTCGTACGCGCGTTCATCATGCGCCGAAAACGGCTGCAACGCGACCGGGAGTTCGCCGGGTTGCGCATCCTCGCCCAAGAGGGTTCGCGGGAGGGGCGCCAGCTCGATGATTTTCTGGACAAGAACCACATCCCGCACCGGCTGATTAACTTTCAAACCGAAGCTGGGCGGGGGTTGTGCGAGCGACTGCACCTGTCGAGCCGCGATCTGCCGGCGCTGATCCTGGCCAACGGCGCACCTTTGCGGCATCCCTCTTTGCGAGAGGTCGCGCGGGCAGCCGGATTGCTGCGCTCGGTGGCGGCTGATGAGGAGGGCGAAATCACTTGTGACCTGGCTATAATTGGCGCAGGACCGGCCGGCCTGGCGGCCGCCGTGTATGCTGCTTCGGAAGGGCTCAAGACCGTGGTGTTGGAAAGCTTTGCGCCGGGTGGCCAGGCCGGGTCTTCGTCTTTGATCGAGAACTTCTTCGGTTTTCCCACGGGCATTGGCGGCGGGGAGCTAACCTACAGCGCGCAACTGCAGGCGTATCGATTCGGCGCGAGGTTCGCCACACCGGCGCAGGCGCTGGCGATGACATTTACGGACGGGGATTCTGGCGCGACTCTGCAAGCCGAGGGCTGCAGCGCTATGCTTCGCGCCAGGTGCGTGCTCATCGCGACGGGGGCTGAGTACCGCCGGTTGGAGGCCGAGGGGCGTGAGCAATTTGAGGGGACCGGGGTTTATTACGCGGCGACAGGCCGGGAAGGGCGGCTCTGCCGGGGCTCAACGGTGATTGTGGCCGGGGCCGGCAATTCGGCTGGGCAGGCCGCGATGTTTCTGTCGGAACAGGCGGAGAAGGTCCTGCTGGTTATCCGCGGGGAGGGCCTGGCGAAAAGCATGTCCAGCTACCTGGCGCGGCGGGTCCAGGCAAAAGCGAACATCGAGATTTTGGCGCACACGGAGATCCGAAGGATGAGCGGCCAAAAGGCCCTGGAAGCGGCCGAGTTGGAGGACACGAGCACGGGTGAGCGGCGCACGGTCCAGGTGGCGGCGATTTTTTCCATGATTGGCGCGAAACCATGCACAGACTGGCTACCCCCTGAGATCGAACGGGATGAAAAGGGCTTCGTCAAAACGGGCCATTCCGTCGCTGAAGCACCCGCATGGAAAAAAGCGAAACGTTCTCCCGGCCTGCTGGAGACGAGCCGTCCGGGGATTTTTGCCGCCGGCGACGTGCGCTCCGGCTCGGTGAAACGCTGCGCTGCGGCTGTTGGCGAGGGAGGGATGGCTGTCGAAGGGGTACATGAGGTTCTTGGAACCTACGCCTAACTTGCGAGCGTGCGTCAGGGTCCCGAATAGCAGTTGAACAGGAGTCTTCATGAGCTTGCGCTCTCCACCGGGATGAATCAACCAGCGCAATACCCAACAACAGTACGCTGGAGGCGTTCATCGGATCGGTGCCGGCGATGTATTCCTGCCAAGTTGGAACGCCGTCCCCATCCTTGGTGGGCCATATAAGGGCAAAAAGCCTGTGTATCCCAATTTCCGGCGTAAAAACTGCTGTCTTAGCCGCAAGGGATTCTTTCGAAGCGAGAATCCAAGCAACCTCGCGAGTGCCGATGAAGAAAACTCAGGAAAGCATTGTTCCGTTGATTACGCTCTTGGCGATGCGCCTCTTGGGCAACCGTTCCATGGCCCAATTTTGGGCAGCTATGCCCTCCCCTGCCACGGCTTGGGCTGGAATAGCATGCTCGACCGACGGGTTAAAAATCGCTGGTGCCAGCGTATGGGTGCCCGGCCTCCCGTACGGGTATGGCCCGATCTATCACTCGACTGATGGCGGGGCAACCTGGCAGCTCACCGGCGCGCCCGCGACCAACTGGTCGGCGATTACTTGTTCGGACGGACCCATCCTGGTCGCAGTCTCGGGAGGCAGATACGGATCCATTTTTATTTCGACCAACTCGGGAGCAACCTGGACGCAACTCTCAGCGCCGCTAACTAATTGGGTAACCGTCACCTGTTCGGCCGATGGGACCAAAATGGCCGCGGCCGGCCAGACCTATCCTAACGGTGGCCCGGTCTATCTTTCCACCGACGCCGGTAACACCTGGAACCCAGCCCTCTTGCCATCAGACGGCTGGATCTCCATCGCATCTTCCGCCGACGGCTCCAGACTCGTTGCAGCCTCTGACAACTACGGCACCGGAGCAATCTACGTTTCGGCGGATTCTGGAGCCACCTGGACCCGCACCTCCGTTCAAACCAATGTCGGATGGACGGTGGCCATTTCTGCGGATGGAAGCAGGCTCTTTGCAGGCCCACGCAGCTATCCGTCTGGATGCCAAGCCTGTACTCCTATATACCGTTCAACAGACTTTGGCCTTACTTGGATACCAACCCCCTCACCCTTGCTCCCTTGGACCTTGATCGCCTGCTCGGGCGACGGCTCGAAATTGGTCGCCGATTCAGGCGGATCAATCTTCGTTTCTGCGGACTCCGGAGCGTCCTGGCGCGGTTCGGAGGCGCCGGAGGCGCCATATAACTCCTGGAACGCTGCCGTGTGTTCGGCCGACGGAAGCCGGCTCTTGCTTTCTCCAGGTTTTGGAAATGTATTCACCCTGCAGCAAGGTCCAACATTGCACATTTCGCCGACGGGTACCAATCTCCTTCTCTCCTGGCCCGATTATGCAGCAGGTTTTGTTCTGCAGCAGAGCCCAGCGGCCCACGGAGCAGATTGGTTGGACGTTCCTGTCGCACCGACTGACGCCGGTCAACAGAACCAAATCACAGTCTCCATTTCAACGAATAGTTATTTCTACCGCCTTTACGCGAACCTTGCTCCGGCGATTACAAACCTGCCTGGAGACCAAACTGTTGCCGCCGGCACGAACGTCATCTTTTCCGTCCACGCCTCCAGTTCCACCCCGCTCACCGATCCAATGCCCATCGCGTATCAATGGGAGCTCAACGGCGTCCCTTTGCCAGGGCAAACCAACAACACCTTGAGCCTCACAGACGTCCAGGCTGCAAATGCGGGTGTCTATACCGTAATCGTAAGCAATTCCGTCGCTTCCGTTTCCACTGCTCCCGCTACCCTGAGTGTGGCTGACGTTCCACCACTGCTCTGGAGCGACTTTCCCAATCGCGTCGCCATCGCCGGAACCTTCATTTCGCTGGCGGCATCGATTCACGGCAGCGAACCACTCGCCTACCAATGGCATGCCAACGGAACAAACATTCCCGGAGCGACCCTGGCCTCCCTGAGCTTTCCCAATGTCCAGCCCTCCGATGTCGGGCGTTATTCTGTCACCGTCACCAACACTCTGGGCTCCTTGACCACCCGCGCTGCCTTGCTGACGGTGAAATCATACCCGCTGCCGCCTACCGCTATGGTTGCTTGGGGTGACAACTCCCTGGGCCAGACCAACGTGGCCCTTACCGAGTCTAACGCTGTTGCCTTGGCGGCCGGGGAGCAGCAAACCATCTACCTGCGAATGGACGGCACGATGGGTGATTTCGGGCAGCAGCTTCGCAGTGATTACACGCCTTTTCCTCCCATGGCTGCTATCGCTCTCCGCCAGTATTCCTACGGAGGTTATGGCTTGGCACTCGCCTCCAACGCCGTCCCGATCGCCTTTGGCATCACCGTGTTGTCCGGCGCAAGCGACGTGCCGGTCTCCGTAACCAATGTGGTGGCCATTGCCTCCGGCAATCCCGGGCTCGCTGTCAAAGACGATGGCACGGTGAGTGGCTGGCTGCACCTCGGTACTATCGATTATTCTGGCATACTCCCCTTTCTGCCCTCTTTATCGAACGTCGTCGATATCGCAATGGGAGAATTTGTGACCGGCGGCTTGGATATCGCTCATTGCCTGGCTCTCAAGAGCGACCATACCGTCGTGGCTTGGGGCAACAACGCTCAAGGCGAGAACTCTATTCCTCCCGGACTCACCAATGTCATCGCGATTTCTGCCGGCATTTACCACGACCTTGTTCTAAAGCGCGACGGCACCGTGCGGGCGTGGGGCGACAACAGCTTGGGACAAACCAACGCCCCTCCGGCCCTTACCAACGTCGTTGCTATCTCCGCCGGCGGTTTTCACAACCTTGCCCTGTTGGCGAACGGTACCGTTGTCGCCTGGGGCGATAATACCTATGGACAGTGCGCGGTACCCGCTGGCCTCACGAACGTCGTGTACGTCTCTGCCGGCCGGAATTACAGCACCGCGCTAGTCCGGCGCTAATAGTTCGCCCCCATCGCTCACGGATGTGATTGGAGCATGAAAAAGCGGCGACGCCAATCCATGGACCGCATCTCGTCACATTCGTAAGTACATCGGATCAGTATTTAACAATGACACAAAAGGCCACGAACGGAGTTATGTGATTGGGCAGCAGGCGGAGCGGAGCACGCGCAGGACCTGAACGGGATCGCAGCCGTAAATGCCGGCGCCAAATGCTGCGTTGCATTCGATTACCGCCCAGCCGCGGTCTTGAATCAGGCAGGGTCCATGGCAACCGCATCAGGAAAGGTAACGGTTTGGTTGCGGAGAACCGACTCGCAAAAGCGATTGGCTTGTTCCAACTCGGCGCCGCTGGATGACCAGGAACCGTCTTCCGATTTGGTCGGCTGGCCATCGCGCCAATAGGCGGAAGAGGTCACAACTTGGCGGTCGAGAACAAAGCAGCGAAATTCGGTAGTCCAGTCCACGACTTCCTGCACCAGCATCGGCAGGTCTTCGGGCAACGGACCCGGTGGAGGAAGTTCGGCGCCACTGGAATAGATGCGCGCCTCGAAGCATTTTTCCTCGGCGGGCTTGATAAAGCTGCGGGTGGCGACCTTGCGCGCCTCGGTCAGGGCCGCCAAGCGCACCTCCCGGCCTCGCCAACGGCACGGAAGTTTGGGCAGCCAATCGGCTTCTGGTTCTTGAAGCCGCAATCCGAGTGTCTGAGCGACGTGCTGGGCGAACAGAAGCTCGCCATACACCGCCAAATCGTGAGGGGAGATTTCCGGGACTCGCCAACCATGCAAACGGATCAGTTTCCAGTTCTCGGCGATGCAGGCGCGCCAGAGCTTTTGAGCGTCCTCGGTCTGACGCGATGAGAGGAGGAGGGTTGGCATCTCGGGAGCCAAGGAGTGTTCCTATCAGAACGCGCCTCACTTGGGTCTGATGTCCTCGTTTTTTGTAACGAATGCGGCGGCGCTCCGTTCGCCCTCCTCGACCTCTGCTCGAGACATCCGTCGGGTGATCTGGTCCCTCACTTGTTTTGCTCCCTTATTCCCTCCAGCGGCGGCGAACGAAAACCATTTGTACGCCTCGACGAGACCGGAAACTCCCTCGCCATTTGCGTAGCATGCCCCGAGGTCATACTGCGCTTGAGCATCTCCCTGCTCTGCCGCTCTGCGATACCACTTGACGGCCTCGGCGTAGTTTTTCTGCACGCCTCGGCCCTCACGGTAGCACTGGCCGAGATTGTACTGGCCATCGACATTTCCCTGGCCTGCGGCCTTGCGATACCACCTGAGTGCTTCCGCTGCATCCTCAGCCACGCCGAACCCCTGGTCATAGGCCACGCCGAGGTTATATTCAGCGGCCGCGTTCCCTTGTTCTGCGGCCATGCGATACCATTTCACGGCCTCTGCGGGGTCCTTTTGAACCCCTTTGCCCTCGCGGTAGATCTGCCCAAGATGAAGTTGTGCTTCAGGCAAACCGTGCTGCGCAGCTCTGCGATACCACTTTGCGGCCTCGGATACGTCGAGGGAGGCCCCAAGTCCCTGTTCGTAAATAAGACCCAGATTGTATTGCGCACACGGATTGTCATCATCCGCCGCACGGCGATACCATTTCACAGCTTCCTTCATGTCACCCAACACGCCTTCCCCTGTTCGATAGCAATCTCCAACCATAAACTCCGCTATTGGGAGGCCTTGTTCGGCTGCCTGACGGTACCACTTGAAAGCCTGCGCGTGATCTTGCTCGATACGCTGACCAAAATCGTAACAGCAACCGAGCGCGTACTGTGCCCATTCGACTTTCTGCTCCGCGGCCTTTCGGAACCACGTTGCCGCCTCGGCGTAGTCCTGTTTGATCGCCTTGCCTTCATAGTAAAGAGCTCCCAAAGCGTATTGAGCCTTGGCATCTCCGTTGCCGGCTTTTGCTCTCAGTTCATCGATGCTCTTGCCCGAGGGGCTTGTCCTGCTTGCTCCAGCCCGGGCAGCAGCTTGGTCACGGCCAATCCGAGGGGTCTGGCCGGATAACCGGGAAGGTGTCAGGGCTAACAACAGGCAAATCTGAAAGGCACGAATCAGTTGACTCGCTTTCACGGCGCCACCTTATTCTGTTCTGATCGACTGGCAAGTCTGTTGTTCACCGTGTTTTGTGACTGCGACTTGCGTTCAAGTGTTGTCCGACCTCATGGCTGTGAAATGATACAATGGCCAGGCGAACAGAGGGGAGCGCCGGACGGTCTCCTCAGGAATGCGGAGCTTGGAAACCAGGTGCTCCACAAGGCCGTTTTGCACCTCCTCAATTTCTGCAACAGACGTCTTCTCGTTCACGTAGGCATTGCGCCATTCCTCGTTGAGGCATGCGAGAGCGGCGCTTGACAGCAACCCCGCCTCAAACGCCAGTTTGATTTGTCCCAAATCGCCGCGCAGTACGTCGAGGCGATTAAGCTCGGGCTCGCGTCCGAATTTCGAAGCGTTCGTGCTGTTATCGGGTAACATCCACTTTCCCGAGTAGAAGTCCCAGTCAACATAAAGCGGCATCTCGCGATCAAAGTACGTGCTATGTGGCATTGCTGGCTCACCACTTTCAGGGTCTGCGGGCTCTGGCCACCACGGCTTCGTCCAATAACACCATGCCGTGGCCACACCGTTGAAGGCCGGTGGATAGCGGCGCATCGCGTTGTACGCATGCTTGAGTCTATGGTTGTAGAATGCCTTGCAGAGGCTTTTCAAAACGTGCGCGTGCTTCGCTGGGTCAACCCGGCAGGCGTCGATCAAGATGAAGACCTTTGCCGTTTCCTCATCCGCGGTCGCTAGTAGAAACGATGCTGAAGCAATTCTCCCGCTGGCCAGCAGGTAGGCGATGTCCCCGAGGAGCCTCTCGACATTGGCGATAACTGCTTGGATCCCATTGGCGAGGCTGGCCGCTATTGCCTCAGGAGATTTGCCTTCAAACAGCGCCTCGTACAGCCGTTTGGCGGGTTCCTGGGCTATTCGTTCAGCGCTCATGTCATTGCTCATGATTCATATCATTTGTAGGACCGGTGCGCGGTTCTGTGTGGGTATCCGTACCGACAGCAACAGAGTTGGCGTTATTGGCTCACTTTGACGGGAGCCTCTTCGCCCTTCCCGTCTGCGCGAAAGAAATTAATCGAGTGGTTCGCCGACAGTTGCTTGCTTTCCTCATAGAGGACAATGCCGACGAACCAAGGGATGTGACCTCGGCCAATCGCATCCAGCGTCCAAGCGTCTTTGAGACCAATCGCCCCCGCTCCTTCTCTAACCACGACCGTGGCTTTCTCATTCGGAAAATGTCCGAATCGTGGATGTACGGCGATTACGGTCGGGCGCTCGTAGGTCTCCCGGTAGATTTCTATCAGCTTGACAAGAGCATGGTGATACGCCAAAGCGCGATTGATGAGCTGCATGATTTGGTCATGGGTGTATGTGCGGAAGGCAGATGGAATTATCACCGAATTCCCATGCAAGCCGTAATCAGCATGGAAGACAGAATTGCGCAATGCTCGATCCCAAATCTCCTTCAACGGGTCGGCGACGGAGGGCATGCCTGCCCCTTTTGCCATTTCGTCCAATTTCCGAATCTTCTCGCCTGGGCTTTGCGGTCGTCCCTTCTTGTCAGGCGGAAACTGGCAGATTTTGAAACGTTCCCCCTGTGAAACCGCAATTAGGTTTGCCAAGCGTTCATAAGGTTCCGAGGCCTCGACGATGTGCCCGTAAGTCCATAATGCGAGGTGTCGTTGCATTTCGAAGTCTTCAATTTTTTCATACAGTTTGATCATGGCAGGAATCGTACGGCGAGTAGTCTCAAATGGATCCCAGCTCATGTCTTTCATGCCTTTCACCCCGAGAAGCGTGTAAACGAACTCGAATTCGCAGGCTGACTTCGCAGCGCGGAACACGATGTCGAAGCTGTTCAGGTATCGGACGGCGTGCTCGTTGAATACTTGGTGGAAGCCCTCCTTGGGGCGATAGGGTAAAGATTCCTCGGTGAATGCCCACGCGCCATTCTCGTCTCGTTGTAACCCGTGGCGACGATGAATTTTCAAACTTTCCATGCGCTTACTTTGTTTATGTGCCGGGATCCATGCCAGCAACTTGAAATCATTTTTATCAATTCGACGTAGGGAGAGCGAGCCTTGAAGCCCGCTCTCCCGCGTGTTATTTCTGCACGAACAGCTTCCAGTCCGCGATGTCATGCGAGTTGCGAATGAATGCCATTGCCGGCCGTTCTTTCGGCGCACGAGGCGTGGACAGGAGCCTGAGGCCGGCCTCGTGCGGCAGGCGGTCGGCCTTGCGCTGGTTCACGTCCTTGGCCGACCAGACATCCGAATGCAGAATGTAGAGTGGAGAATGCAAAATTCTGCGGGGGGCACGGGCGCAGAGCTTCGGGCGCTTCTTTGGCACCGTATTCGAGCGCAGAGTGCAGAATGATGAATGCAAAATGGGGGAGCGTCCGGTGGTTGGTAGTTCACAATCACTTTCCAGGCCGGTGGCGACGTTGGTGGCCATCAGGCAGAACGCCTCCTGCGGCGTGCGCACGTTGATGGCCTGCCAGTTGCGGTTCAGCACCGGCACGGTGGATTTCGTCAGTTTAGTCGTCATGCGGCGGACAAATTTATGATTTACGATTTACGATTTATGATTTCTTCGCTTATCGCGACGGCAGCGCATTTTTGCGGTGTTTGTTCTTTGTTGAGCGTTTCAAAATTCGAGCAGAGGAATTACCCGGTTCACTCCGTCTCTGGACATGCTAAAGCGGTTTTGGCAGCATTCCTCAATGGGTCTTGTCGATCACGTCGAGTATGGAACTGACGAAGCTGGGCTGGAATGCTGAGCTCAATCAGCAATTCGCCCCCCACCATGCCAAGGGCCTGGTCCCGGCTCGCGTCGCGGTGGAGGACAAGCATTTCTTCCGGGTCTGGACCGCTGAGGCGGAGCTTCTCGCGCAAGTGACCGGCAAGAGCATTCACGAAGCTCACCGGTCCAACGCAAAACTTCCCAAGGTGGGAGATTGGGTCGCCATAAGACTGGTACCCAACGAGGAGAAGGCCGTTATTCAGGCTATCCTTCCGCGACGCACCCAACTCTCGCGCAAGATGACCGGCCATGGCGCCACCGAGCACATCCTGGCCACCAATATCGACACGGCGTTCATGGTGACCGCCGCGGACATGAGTTTCGACCCGGTGTGCCTGCAGCAGATGCTGGTGGTGGCACATGAAAGCGGCGCACGCCCGGTCGTCGTTCTGAATAAAATCGATTTGTGCGACGACCTTGAGGCGAAGCTGGCAACTGCCACGCGCGTGGCCGGCGGGGCATCCGTACTCGCGGCCTGTGCGCTTACCGGGCGGGGGGTGAAGAAATTGTCGGAGCTGATCAAACCCGGGGACACGGCCGTGTTCATTGGCACTTCGGGTGTGGGCAAGTCGAGCCTCATCAATCGCCTTTATGGAGAGGACATCCAGGCAACGGTGGAAGTGCGCACAAATGACGCCAAAGGCCGGCATACGACTTCGTGGCGCGAGATGATTTTCCTCCCCCAAGGGGGGGTGGTCATTGATACGCCGGGCATGAGAGAGTTCCACATCTGGATTGCCAGCGAAGGATCGAAGCAAACTTTTCCCGAGATCGAAGCGCTGTCTCCGCGCTGCCGCTTCCGGGACTGCACCCATACAAAGGAGAATAAGTGTGCGGTGCTCGAAGCGGTTGCCGCCGGCACGCTCCCGCGCGAGCGGTATGACAGCTTTCTCAAGCTCCAACTTGAAATCCGATTCCTCCGCGAAGCGGAGAAGAGAGCCGCCTGGCAAGACCGCAAAAAGAGCGACCGTGTGGGCCGTCGCGGGAGGAACACGGGTTAGAGCATGTCCGAAAAGGGTATCCGTCCGTTGGATTTGTGCGACAATGGGGTGTGGACTCTCCATCGTGAACATTTCATCCGCCATTTTTGATTGCAGCGCGCCGGATTTGGATTCGTGTCCGGACGAGTCACTGCCGGAGTTTGCCTTCATCGGCCGCTCGAACGTCGGCAAGTCCTCGCTGCTGAACATGCTGGCGGGCGAGCAGGGAATGGCCCGCGTCTCCTCCACGCCGGGGTTCACCAAGCTCATTAACATCTTCACGATGAACCAATGCTGGCGGCTGGTGGATCTGCCTGGATACGGCTTTACCCAAGGTGCCCGGAAGGACCGCGCCCGGTTAAACAAAGCCGCGGCCGGTTATCTGGAGCATCGCACGAACCTCTGCCTGGTTTTTGCGCTAATCGACTCCGGGCTGGCGCCGCAACAAATCGATCTCGAGTTCGTGGAATGGCTCGTGCGGCGCGCCGTGCCGTTCGTGCTTGTCTTCACCAAGACCGACAAGGTATCTGCTGTCACGGTGCAGACGAACGTCGCAGCTTTTACGGAGCGCATTTCGGCATGGTTCGAAAAGTTGCCAGCGGGGTTCACCTGTTCCGCCGAGACTGGGCAGGGCCGGCAAGAGTTGCTCGGGGTAATCGACGAACAGATGAGGGCAATCAACGCCGCGTCGAGCCGGGCACCGGTACATCCCGAGAGCCTAAGTGCGCAAACGCGCGTTCGAGAAAACCCAAAACGGCGACCCGACCTCAACCGCCCCTGGTGAAGTGGTGACGCGGCGACCGGCAGTGAGAACTGCATAACGTTATCCCAGATCATTTTTGTCGGATTTTCCCAAGCTGAGGCCATACTAATAGGGCAGAGATTGGCCATGAGTGACTGGGAACTTCTGTCGGCTTATGTTCAGGGCGACGAAAGGGCGTTTGAAGCCCTTTTCGCGAAATACTTTCGCATGGTTTACACGACGGCCATGCGGCAGGTGGGCGATCCGCACCTCGCGGAGGAGGTGGCGCAGTCGGTGTTCATCATTTTTTCACGAAAAGCGAGCAAGCTCTCCTCGAGTGTTTCGGTGTGCGGATGGCTCCTGCAAGCGACCCGGTTTGTATCCCGGGATGCCGTCAAGATGCGACTTCGGCGCCATCAGCACGAACAGGAGTTTGCGGCCAGCCTCGACCGCGATTCAGCGCCGACAACCGACGGGAGCGCACTTGGAGGCCTGCTCGATGAAGCTCTCCTGGCGTTGCACGCCACCGACCAGGCGGGCGTGCTGGCGCATTTCTACGAAGGAAAGAATTTCAAGGAAATCGGTGAGATGCTGGCCATCAGCGAGGATGCGGCCCAGAAACGGATCTCGCGCAGCCTGGACAAGTTGCGGGCCTTGCTGGCTAAACGCGGTGCCAAGGTCCCCGCGGCCGCCCTAGCCGGATTGTTGACAGCACAGTTTGCACACGAAGCCGCAGCCCAGGCTCTCCCCGCCGCCCTCCACGCCGTTCAGGCGGCTATGGGAGGCACATTCGCGTCGGGAAACGTTCTGGTGCTGGCGAACCGCGGGATGCGCCTGTTGCGATGGCGTTTCGCGAGCGGCTTGGGTCTAAAACTGTTACTTCCGGTGGCACTATTGATTGGCGGCGCCTGGGCCGCGCGGGAATGGAGCAGTCCATCGCGTTCATCCAACCCGCGGATCGAAGCGCTGGCAAAAAGGTGGAGCGTGATGGACGTTCGGATTGCCGGCGCAAAAAAGCAGGTCGCCCAGATTCCTCCGACCGATCCTCGTTTTCAAGCGCTCTTGGCGCAGGTCACCTCCGTTGCCGCGGATGCCGAGCCCATCCGGGACGAGCTGAACCGGTTGCTGACTCCGGCGCAGGGGCGCGACCAGGTGGCCGAGTTCCTGGCGTTGGAAATCGGTGAGACATTGAAACTCGAGCGGTCAGAAAGGCGCGCCGTGTTCGCGTTGGTCCGGGAGCGCCTGGGGCGGGGAGCGACGCTGACGGACGCGATGAAAGCGATGGCGCAAGACATCCCGGCCGAAGCGGTCCAGATCAAAGCGGTGCTGTCACCGGTGCATCGGCAGAGCTTTGACTCGATTTATGGCGCGGATGGATCGTGTCTCTTTGTTTATTTGGTAATCTCGACGGCTGGAAAGTAAAGGCGCAGCCAAGGCGGGGAGAGGGGGAATGGTTGGCAGGCTTAGTACCCATGGCAATAAATAGTATGACGTATTATTATTGCCCTAGCGGCAGCAATCTGCCAAGCTGTCTTCGCTCACATGAGCGAGGCTATGCCGCAAACAAGCCCATACAACATCCGGCTCAGCGATGCCGAAAAG
>DATMQA010000023.1:0-20580 GCA_035566895.1 Binatia bacterium | reverse complement strand
CATAACCATTCTCGACGGCCAGCGGCATGGTATAAATTGTGAGGCTGACGGATTTAAGCCCTTCACACCGGGCGAGGATTTTGATCGCGCCGGCGGGGCGCGTGGCGCGGACCGCGACGCGATTGATGCCGCATTCCAAATCGAGATAGGGATTATTAATGGAGCCCGGTTTGCCGCTGTCATAGCCGCCACGCCAAACGGCCGGGCCGCCATAGGCGAAATCCACGCGCTGCTGGAAGGTGGGGCAGCGCTCACCTTTGGCATCAACGACTTCGACGTCCATAAGGGCGACGTCAGACCCGTCGGCAAGGAAGCCTTTCGGGCCAACCATAGGAGTGAGCCGCAAAGCGACCGGGGCGCCGACGGTGTGCTTGGTTTGGGAAGCGATGACGGCGCCCTTGCGATAAGCGACGGCCTTGACATCGCCGGGTTCCCAGGTGACATCCGTGAAAGTGAAGAGGTAGCGGTCGGAAACCTTACCATGGCCCAGGGACTTGCCGTTCACCAGCAACTCAACCTCCTCGCCATTAGAGGCGACATAAACGGTCTTTTTTGTGCCGACCGGGTAGGTCCAATGACCGATGATGTGGACTTGCGGGTCGGCGCGGAACATCGCCTGGCAGACGTAGTAAGCTTCTTTGGGGAGGCGGGCGCCATCGACTTCGCCGCTGGCACGGGTGACTTCGCAGGCCAGGCGCCCCCCGCTGGTGGAGTCGGAGAAAATCCAATTGGCGCCGCCGCAGTGATAAGGTTTGCCGATCTTGGTGACGTATTCGGCGACCTCGTTGACGGCGTACTGCTCTGAGGTGAGTTGGTAAGTCTGGCCTTTGGCTTCCGGGTAACCGAAGTTGGGCGGCGAAAAATTATCCCAGACGCGGCGGGGAGATTCCTCGCGATCATACTCGCCTTCGACGACCGGCAGACGCGGCAATTGCCGGCCACCTTCGGTGCCAATATCGACATCCATAAAGGCGCCATCGGTTTCATCAGCGCGGCGTTGCGCATAGGCGCGTCCACCGTGCGGGTCGAGGTTATCCATGTGGCCGCGCAATTGCTTGACATGGTCGCGCGCGACCTTTTGGTTGCCGCCTTCCCAAATGATAATGCAGGGGTGGTTGCGATAATAAACGAGCATGTCGCGGAAAGCAGCGGCGCGGAGCGTCCAAGCATCGCCCTGGGCATCGCCCTCGCCATCGCAACCGGGCTGCTCGACGATGAGCCCAAGTTGATCGCAACTGGCCAGGTCAGCCGGGGCTCCGGCGCAGTGGCCCCAACGAACGAAATTGCCGCCGGCTTCTTTCATCAGCTCGAGAGTGTAATAGTGCATCCAATCGGGATGAGCGGCGCCCAGGCCGGGCCATTCGTTGGTGGGCTTTTGGCCCCAACCGTGGAGTTTGAGATGATGGCCGTTTATATAGAAGCCACTTTTGGCGTCCCAACGGACGTAGCGGATGCCAAAGGGGATTTCGCAGGAATCGACGATCTGGCCCTGGGCGGTGAGGGTGCAGACCGCTTTGTAAAGATAGGGATAATCGGGCTCCCACAACTGCGGGCCGGGCAGGGCGCTGGAAAGTTTGAGCAGGCCATGGCCACCGGCGGCGATGGGCTTGTCGGCGTCGAGTTGGAGCAGGGACTTACCATCGTGCGCAAAGATTTCCACGCGGGCGCTGACGGTTTCGGCCGCCGGGCGGCCATTCTGGACAGGGATTTCGCAATGGACCGTGGCGGAGGCCTCCGAGATGTCGGTGGCGTAAAGGTAAGGTCCGACGGTTTTGAGTGAGCTGTAGAGCGGCAAAGAAATATGGAGCGGGTCGGTACTGTGGAGGTACACATTACGGTAGATGCCGCCATGGGCGGGGTGCCAATGGGGACTGTTCCAAGGCAGTTCGGTGGCGGCGATCCTGGTCAGCTCGGTCTCGAGCGTGAAGCGGTTGTCGGCCATCACAGCCAGGATGTTGGTCGCGCCGCCAAATCGCAGAAGAGGGGTCAGGTCGAACCCAAAGGGAATGAAGCCGGTTCGATTCGTGCCCAAAGACCGGCCATTGAGATAGACTTCGGCGACCTGGCGGACGGCCTCAAATTCGAGATAGACCTTCCTGCCTTTAAGGTTAGCAGGCAGGGTGAACGCCTTGCGGTACCAGGTACGGCCCGACCATTGGTTGGTTTCGCCGATGTGGTTGGGCACGGAAAAGTCATCGAAGGTGTCAATGTCGTTGAACGTGTGGGGCGCGGAGACGGGGGTCCAGGCCTGGTCATTGAATGCCGGCTGGAAGGCCCCGGGGGGGTCGGCTTTCAGGAATTTCCAGTCGTGATTGAAATTAAGCGTGAGGCGCTCGCCGGCCGAAACGGTTTGGCCTGACAGGACACAACAAAGCAGCGCCTTCCAAAGCAACCACTTGGGAAGATGGAAGCGAAGTTTAAACTGCCCCAAAGTCATTGGTATTATCATCGCCGCAAAAGGGGTAAGGCGGCTACTGAACGTTTGTTCTAGTGATGATGAGTTGTTGCGCCGCGCGCGGGAGATGTCGGCGACGATTCTGACGACCGACAGCATGCTCATGGAAAGGCGTCTTCTGCGCGACCAGATCATCCCTTCGATGTGGCTGCCGCCCACGCTGACGATCCCCAAACAACTGGCGCTTGTGTTCCGTGAGTTCGGCCTCACGCTACGGCGTCATCGTTGCATGGCCTGCGGCGGCGAGTTGCGACCGGTGGATAAAGAACAGATGCGGGAGCGGATTCCGCCGAGGACGTATCGGTGGCTGGACGAGTACTTTGTGTGCAGCCGCTGCGACAAGCTTTTCTGGCACGGGACGCATTGGGAGAGGATACGGCAACGATTGAGCGGGGCGGTAGGCAAGGGTGCGGGTAGTGGGAAAAGCGAAACGTGAAAGAAGGCGGAGTGGGTCACGAATTGGGCCCCACTTTTTTACGGGAGGGAGAGTGCGGGAGGCGTGAAAGGTGAAACACCCTGGCGTCATTTGTTCGCGAACACTTTGTGTGCGATGCTGTCCAAAACGAAATGAAACAGAACACCAACTTGCTGTTATCGCTGGGCCTGCTGCTGGGCAGCATGGCCGCGGGCCAGGGGCAAAATAAGACTATGGACAACTCAACCAATCGGACCGAGATCGCCACTCTGGGCGGCGGCTGTTTCTGGTGCACCGAAGCGATCTTTCAGATGCTGCCGGGCGTCAAATCGGTCGCGAGCGGCTACGCCGGCGGCACGACGGAGAATCCGACGTACAAGGAAGTCTGCACCGGCAAGACGGGTCACGCGGAGGTTATCCAGATCGAATACGACCCCAAAGTAGTTTCCTATGAGAAGATCCTGGAAACGTTTTGGGAGGCGCACGATCCCACCACGTTAAACCGGCAGGGGGCGGACACCGGAACGCAGTATCGCTCGATCATACTCTACCAAAGTGAGGCGCAGCGGGCCACTGCGGAGAAGTCGAAGGCGGAAGCGCAGAAACGGTTTCATCGGCCGATTGTGACGGAGATTGGGCCGCTGAAGAAGTTCTATAAGGGAGAGGACTATCACCAGGACTTTTACCGCAACAATCCCGACCAAGGGTATTGCCGGGCGGTGATTCGGCCGAAGGTGGAAAAGTTTGAGAAGAAACTGCAGGAAAAACACTGACCGAGGAACACTGACCGAGGAAAATTTTTACCTCGGATTACGCGGATGGCGCGGATAACGGAACGGAAGTTTTTAAAAAAACGGCCCGCCATTGCTGGCAGGCCGTTTATTCAAGGGGAGCAATCCGCGGTTAAATTCCCTTTTGGATCATGAACTTGAGCAGGTCGGCGACGCGACAGCTATAGCCCCATTCGTTGTCGTACCAGCTTACCAGCTTGAAGAAGCGTTTGTTCAATTCGATCCCGGAGCCCTTGTCGAAAATGGACGAGGACTTCGAGTGGATGAAATCGGAGCTGACCACCTCGTCATCGGTATATTCGAGAATGCCTTTGAGGTAGGTTTCGCTGGCCTTTTTCATCGCGGCGCTGATCTCAGCGTAGCTGGTGTCCTTGGAGGTGCGGACGGTCAGGTCGACGACCGAAACCGTGGGGGTGGGCACACGGAAGGCCATGCCGGTAAGCTTGCCTTTGACCTCGGGCAGAACCAGACCGACAGCTTTGGCGGCGCCGGTAGTCGAGGGGATTAGATTGAGAGCCGCGGTGCGGCCGCCCTTCCAGTCCTTCTTGCTGGGACCATCGACAGTTTTTTGGGTGGCGGTGTAGGAGTGGACGGTGGTCATCAGGCCCTCGTCGATCCCGAAGCCTTCCTTCAAGAGCACATAGACCAGCGGTGCCAGACAGTTGGTAGTGCAGGAGGCATTCGAAACGACGCTGTCTTTCTTCGGGTCGTACTTGTTCTCGTTGACGCCCATGACAATGGTGGGGCAATCGCCCCTGGCCGGGGCGCTGATAATGACCTTTTTTGCCCCGGCAGCCAGATGACCCTTGGCCTTTTCGACATCGGTGAACAAGCCGGTTGATTCGATAACGACATCAACGCCCAGATTTTTCCAAGGCAACTGCGAGGGTTCTTTGGCGCTGACGACGACCATTTTTTGGCCGTTAACCACCAGCACATCGTCCTCGGCTTTGTCGGGTGCGGATTTCTCCGAGCCAACGGTGCCGTTGAACCGGCCCTGGGTGGAATCATATTTGACGAGGTAAGCCAGATTGTCCGCCGGGACGATATCACCAACGGCCACTACCTGGACGTCTTTGCCGACCAAACCTTGTTCGACCATCGCCCGGAAAACCAGGCGGCCAATCCGGCCGAACCCATTAATTGCAACTTTTACTGCCATAGTTCAATTTTCAATTTAGCAAATTTCAAATTTGAGCGCGCATATTAGCGTGGGGCACCGCGCGGTCAACGAAGAAACTCCACGATCACACGTTATTCCGAAGGCTGATGGCGGGAAGAATCGCGTCTTGTTCCACAGATAACGGAAAGGAGAGGCCCGCAAATGACGCAGATGAGGACACGATTTTGGATTTTGTGTTTGGGGGGCAACTGTTCTCAGCGCCCGAAACGCCAAGAGTGACGCCGCTTTTTGGCATTGCCCCAAGCTCACTCTCCTGAATACCTTCCGCGCCCTATGAGCGTTCTGATTGTTGGCTCGACCGCGCTGGACTCGATCAAGACCCCCAAGGGGGAGAATCCGCGGTTGCTAGGCGGTTCCGCCAGCCACGCCGCGGTGGCCGCCAGCTTTTTTGGCCCGGTCAAGCTCGTCGGGGTGGTCGGGCAGGATTTTCCACCACGCTATCTTCAACTCTACAAACGGCACCGGATTAATCTGGAAGGGTTACAGATCCTGCCGGGCAAGACCTTTCATTGGTCGGGTGAGTACGAGGTCAATATGAACAACCGGCGGACGCTCCTGACGGAGTTGGGGGTCTTCGAGACGTTCACGCCGAAGCTGCCCAACTCACACCAAAACGCGCCGTTTGTCCTGCTGGCCAATATTGCGCCGTCGCTGCAGCATCATGTGCTCGATCAGATGGAGAGGCCGAAGTTTGTCGCAGCCGATACGATGGACCTGTGGCTGAACATCGCGCTGCAGGATTTGCTTCGGCTCATCAAGCGTCTCGATGCTTTCGTTCTGAATGACAGCGAGGCGCACCAGTTGACCAAGGAGGACAATATGTTTGCGGCGCTGAAAAAAATCCACAAGCTGGGGCCTAAGTACGTGGTCATCAAGAAGGGTTCGCACGGTTCAATCCTTTCGGGACCGCGCGGTTTTTTCCTCTGCCCGGCCTATCCGCTGCCCAAGGTGGTGGACCCAACCGGGGCCGGCGACTCGTTCGTTGGGGGAATGATGGGTTACCTGGCGACGGCCAAAGGGTCGGTGGAAGAGAACATCCGCCGGGCGATGATTTACGGCAGCGTGGTGGCGTCATTCTGCTGCGAGGGCTTTGGGCTGACGCGCACGACACGAGTTACGCGCCAGCAGATTGAGCAGCGGGTGAAGGAACTGGAGAAGCTCAGCCGGTTCTAGACCGTAAAGTCGACCGGCTGTTTCTGGCGGTCCTTTTTACTCATGACCTTCACGTTGGCCTCTTCCTGGATAACCAGCGAGCGGGCCGGGACGCTACTGGTCAAAAACACGTTCGCCCCGATCGTGCTGCCTTCGCCGATTACCGTGTCGCCCCCCATGATGGTGGCGCCGGCGTAAATGGTGACGCGATCTTCGATGGTGGGGTGGCGCTTCTTGCCACGGAGTTGTTGGCCGGCCGAGAGCGACGCAGCGACCAACCCCACACCCTGGTACATTTTCACGTGGTCACCGATTTGGGTGGTTTCACCGACTACGGTGCCGGTGCAGTGGTCCACGAAGAAGTGAGTCCCGATTTCGGCGCCCGGGTGCAAATCCATTCCGGTGCGGGCGTGCGCCCATTCGGTCATGATGCGGGGGATGAGCGGGATTTTGTCGAGATACAAGACGTGCGCGAGGCGTTGCACGGCGATGGCCTCGATGAACGGATAAGCGACAATGACCTCTTCCTTGCTCAAGGCGGCGGGGTCGCCGTTGAAAGCTGCCTCGGTGTCGGTCTGGAGCAAATCGCGGATATCAGGCAGACTATTCAGAAACTTGAGGGTATAATTCCGGGCGATGGTGCGAAAATCTTTCCGGGCGTGCTGCAATTCAGGCGGGGGATTGTATTCGAGACTTTTGGCAATCTCGGCTTCGAGGCTGGCGAGAACGACCTCAAGCAATTGGGTAGTCTCGACTTTAATTTCCGAGGAGTGAACGAGTTTTTCGTCGAAAAAGCCCGGAAACAGCAATCGGAGCAGGTCGCAGGTGATTTGGCCAATGACGCGTTTGGAGGGCAGGTTTTTGCCGTCCAGATGGTTGATGCCACCCACGCGGGCGTAGGAATCCGCCAGGCGGTCCGTTAACTGGGCTAGTGTCAACTGCACGCCGCCACTATTCCTTAAACCGGCGGGGATGGCAAGCCAGCGGGGGGAGGCAACGGGCCAACGTCGCGGCAAGGAACGCGCCCACGGCTTGGCTTTTCATAATTTATTTGCCCGGAACCCACCGCAGCTCGGGTACTTGCCTATGGGGCGTAAGCTCCGTCCAAGCCTTCATCCCGTGCTGCCCCCCAGGTTTTGCCCTTCGATTTTTTCCTAGCCACGAGCCGGCATGAGGTTATGCTGCGCCCCGGAATTAGCTTAACAATCCTTCAGAACTTTATGAAAACCAATCGGCAAATCTTTACTCGGTCAGGCCTGGCCACGCTTGGCGTGATGGCGGCATTCGTTTGCGGTCTGAGCAACCACGGCAAGGCTGCAGCAGCGCAGGGCACATACCACCTGCTTAAAGAGATCCCCGTGGGCGGAGAGGGCAGTTGGGATTATCTTTCGGTGGATACGGAAGGGAAGCGCCTGTATGTCAGTCATGGGACCAAAGTCGTGGTAATCGATCTCGAAAAGGACGCGGTCGCCGGCGAGATTGACGACACTCCCGGCGTGCACGGGGTGGCGATCGCCGCCAAGCTCGGGCGCGGTTTTGTCAGCAATGGCCGCGAGAATAAGGTCAGCATCGTGGAGTTGAAGACGCTCAAGACCCTCTCGAAGGTGGACACCGGCGGCAATCCGGATGCAATCCTTTTCGAGCCGGGACTGGAAGAGGTGTACGCCTTCAACGGGCGCAGCGCCTCGGCAACGGTCATCGAGGCGAAATCGGGCAAGGTCGTGACAACGATCGACTTGGCCGGAAAACCGGAATTCGCCGCCGCCGATCCGAAGGCTGGCCGCGTTTATTGTAATCTCGAGGACAAGAGCGAAGTCGCGGTCATCGACACTAAAACCCATCAGGTGGTCAACCGTTGGCCGATTGCACCGGGCCAGGAGGCCTCCGGCATGGCGTTTGATCCGGAGCACCATAGACTCTTTCTGGGTTGCGGTAACAAGTTGATGGTGATGATGGATAGCACCAACGGCAAGGTAGTGGCCAACGTGCCCATCGGCGACGGAGTGGATGCGAATTCTTTTGATCCCGGCACGCAATTGGCCTTCGCCTCGTGCGGCGGCGGCGAGGGAACGGTCATCATAGCGCACGAAGATGCTCCGGACAAACTGGCGGTGGTGCAAACGCTAAAGACCGAGCCACGCGCCAAGACGATGACGCTGGATCCAACGACGCACAAGATCTACTTGGGTTCGGCCAAATTTGAAGCGGCCTCGGGAGGAGCGCGCCGGCCCAGCATGGTCCCGGGAACCTTTAAGGTGCTGGTGTACGGGATGGAAAAATGATTGTTCGGATTCACGAATCACGAATCACGAATTTCGCGCGTGGCTGACGCAGTTGGTCTTCTGTTTTGGGCTGGTGGGCGGCCATGGCAGGGGCGCGGTGATCAACGTCGGGCCCGGTGATTCCTACACCAAGATCGAGGCGGCCCAACCGGGTGACGAGGTGGTGATCGCGCCGGGAACTTACGCGTTTCTGGTCTATTTAACGAAGGCGGGCGGCGTCACGAATCCGATTGTCATTCGGGCGCAAGACCCCGCGAATCGGCCCGTGTGGGATTTCGGCACGAACCTGCTGGACGCCGCGCCCGGCAGTTACGGCGCGGGCGACCGGGGCCGGGCCGCCTGGCAGTTCAGCGGAGCGAAGAACTACAGCATCTCAGGAATTCTGTTTCGCAATTGCCGCAACTCCTCGCAGAACGCCGCCGGCATCCGTTACTACAACGGCACCACAAATCTTTATGTCAAGGAGTGCGTTTTCACACAAAATGACAATGGGATAACCGGGGGGACGCAAGAGAGCGCCGCGACGGTGGAATTCTGCGAGTTCGGGACCAATGGCAATCTGGCAGCCAGTTCGCCCACGCACAACCTCTACATTTATGGCGGAACCTTTTACCTCCGCTACTGTTATGTCCACGACAGCTTGCAATCGCAGAACTTTCATGTCCGCGCCCGGAACGTAACGCTGGAATACAACTGGTTTGCCCGGGCCCAATCTTACGAGGGGGACCTGATGACGGACGATGATTTCAGCGGCGCAGGGCCGTTCAGCCAGGCGATGACCCTGCGCGGAAATGTTTTCGTGCAAAAGCGGTGCCGGACAATCATTCCCAGGTAGTGGTGCTGTTCAACGACACGGGCCGGACCAACCTCACGCTCGCGGTGCGCGCGCTCTACAACACGTTTGTCGGCAACGGCGGGTCGGCGGCGTTCATTCATTTGTCGAACGCGGACGGCACGCAGATGAGCGCAGAGGAATCGGACAACATCGTTTCGGGGACAACCAGACCCTTCCTGGTGGAGAACACTAACGCCGGCTCCGTGAGCGGGGTGAATAACTGGTTGCCCAGCAATGCTACCCCGGGCGCACTGACCGGTTCGGTACAATCCGCTGCGCCGGGTTTTCGCAACGCGGCGACGCAGGATTACACGCTCGCGTCCGGCAGCGTCTGCATCGGCGCAGCCAATACGTCCGTCTATGGTCTGCCGGGCAAGGAATATTATCGCAATGAAATCACCAATCGCCAATGGCGCGCGCGGGCCGCGGCACGGGATTTGGGGGCGTTCGAAAGCACCACGACGAACAGTTCCGTGGGACCCTACGACTCGGCGCCCTTGCCGCGGCTGAGCGCCAGTCTCTGGGTGCTGGTGTGCTGCTTGGCTGGCCTTTGTTTGCCGCCGACTTTGTCCTGGATGAATCGGACCTCAGCACCCCGGGCGCATGGGCGCCAGCGGGACTCGCCTTAAGCACAAATCCGGCGGCCCGTGCAGGCGACCGTCCCGGCCGCCTGACGGCAGGGCTTCTTTCGGTTGCGGAAATGAATTGGACTGGCATCGCCGGCGGATTGCGCCTAAGCTTCGGCTTATGAACCGAATTAGCCGCAGGCGACAGGGCTTAGCGCGAACCCCAAATCCCGATCAAAAGCGGCGCAGAGCTCACGCACTCCAAACTCTTCGCTACCCAGCGCAGCCGGCGGATTCCTCGGCTGGAAACCCAATCCGTTTGAATGCTTTCGAAGCCACCCATGCCCGCGGCTGAATTAATGCAGAATCCCGTTTGGGAGGGTCGTGATTTGGGCCAGCCGATACCGGCTTCGACCCATGCGGTCTCGGTGGCGCTGCCACGCTGGCGCGACGTGGTGGGCTACGAGGAAAAGACCGCCGAGGTGATGGCACGACTTTCGAGCGGCTATCCGCGGTTTGTGGTGCATCCGCTGGTACAGAAAATTGCCAAGGAAGCAGGCGCCGGCGAGCCGTGCCTGCCCTTCCCTTCACGCCGGGCGGCAGAGTTGTGCGCCGGGTTTGTCGGGCGCGTCAACGGCGCGAAGGCACAAGTGGTGGCGGCAAAGGACCTTTGGCTGGTGAGCGCCAGCGGGACCGGCAACAATGCGCTGAGAGCATTTTGGCAGCACGCCGGGCTGATTGTTTCGAGCCGGCAAGCCCAGGCGCACTTGGAAGGCCGCGGGCCGGGGCCGGACGATGAGGCTATCCGCCGCTCACTGCGAAGACAACTGGCCGGGTTCTATGATTGCGCGGAAGACGATGTGTTTTTGGCGCCAACCGGCATGGCGGCTTTATTTGCGGCCTTACAGGCTGCACTCCAACGAACTCCGGGGCGGCCGACCGCCCAGTTAGGGTTCCCCTATGTGGATACGCTGAAACTTCAACAGAAGCTCGGCCCGGGCGGGATATTATTGCATCACCTGGAAAGCATAGAGGTGAAGTTGCGAAGCCTCCTGGAACGTGAGCGATTGGCCGCTTGCTTTTGTGAAATTCCCGGCAACCCCCTGCTCGGTTGCGCCGACCTGCGCACGATCAGTCCGCTGTTGCGCCGTCACCGGGTTCCGTTGATCGCCGACGACGTAGTGGCCACGTCAGTCAATGTAGACCTGAGCGGGCACGCCGACCTCATTGCGACGAGCCTGACCAAGTTCATCGTCGGGACCTGCGACGCCATGGGCGGTGCGCTGATCTGCAATCCGAAGTCTCCGCTTTACAGTGAGTTGAAAGCCATTGTCCTCGCCCAACACGAGGAGTTGCTCTGGGGCGAGGATGCGCGGGTACTCGAACGGCAAGCTCGGGACTTTCCGGAGCGGATGAAGCGCCACAATCAAAATGGTTTGCTGATCGCGGAACGACTCCGCGGACATCCGGCGGTGGAGCGTGTCTGGTATCCCAAATGGGAATTCAGTGAAGCTTACGAAGCGGTACGTCGTCCCGGAGGCGGATGGGGCGCGCTGTTGACTTTCCTTCCCCGGGACGCCCAGACCTCCTCGCCGCGCATTTATGACAAGATGCCATTCTGCAAAGGGCCGAGCCTGGGCGCGGTCTTTACCCTGGCCTGCCCGTTCACATTGCTGGCTCATTACACCGAACTGGATTGGGCGGAGGCCTGCGGAGTATCGCGCTATTTGATTCGCCTCTCGGTTGGGTTGGAGGAACCCGAGGAGTTGTGGCAGCGGCTCGAGGCAGCGTTGCGGTAAGCCGGCCGGCTTTCTCAAGGCAAATGCAGCCGATAGAACTGCGCACCGCTAGCGGGTGAGTTGGTGACGTAATTCTGATTGGCGATGATTTCGAGGGCGTCGGCTACATTACTCCAGGTGGCCGGCAGGAGAGATCCCGAGGATTCCAAATTAAAACCGGCGGCGCTGTAAGGCCAATTCAGCACGGTACCGCCTGCCGTTCGGGTGAGCTGCAAGCTCGGAGGGGGCACATCGCCGTCAAGGACTCCATCCAGGTCGCGGTCGATGCCCATGCGCTGGCCGGAACCGGGGGGAACGCCCACGAAAGTCAAGGTATCGCCGCTTTGGATTTTGGCGAGAAGTTGGGCATGAGTGAAAACAGGCAATTGGGTGGTGTCCGGCCGGTAAGTGGCGGCAAGGGGTTGATAAACCAGTCCGTGTCGCGAGCCGCCGAGCGTGCCTTTCACGATCAGATCAATATTGGTGAGAGCAGCCTGCGCCTCGAGCAGGGACCAGTCGTTGGAGATGCTGGCGCTGTTCAGGTTTGCCGCCGTAATCGTCCGGGTATAACCGACCGCTGGCGCGGTACCGGTGTCGAAACACTGCACGAAGGCGGCGAGGTTGTTTTTGATGACGGTGTTGCTGAGGATGTTTTGGAAAACCGGACGCGACAGGAACGCTTGCAGAGTGGGGTCCGTGCCGTCATGGACGATGCCGAAGCCACCGATGGTATTGGTGCCCGGGCTGTTATTAAAGTGCATCTTCTGATAAACTTCCCGCAGTTCAGGCACCTTGAAGTCTTGCGATTCCTGCAATGCCGAAGCGGGAATGAGGATTTTGTTCGAGCCCGGGCCGGGCGGGCCGGTGTGGCATGAGTTACATTGAAGAGCGAGGATACCCGAGCCAGTATAGTTCGTGAAGAAAAAGGCGTTCCGGCCGGCGCTGGCGTCACCGCCCGCAAAGTTTGTCGGATAAGTCCGGTCGAGATTCTGGTTGGGGTTGGGTTCGAAGATAATCGTATTAATGAAGTCGCGGTAAGCGTTCATGTCATTGGTGGAAAGAGGCGAGGAACCCATCAGGCCGGGGAACGCGACATTGAAATGAGTGAAATTGGTGCGGTCTCCGCGCCAATGAAAGGGGTCCAACCCGTTGAGACCGCGCAGGGTTTGGGTGGTCATCGGCCCTTTCATGGGATGAAAGACGCTGGTGTTGGTGAGACCAAGGAAAACGGTTTTATTGGTCTGCAATTGGCCACCCGGATCGCCCAGGTCCCAGGCAATGAGGTCCATCTCAGCATCGACGTGGCAGGAGGCGCAGGCCATCGTGCCGTTGCCGGATAGTTTGGCATCGTAAAGGAAACCGCGCCCGTTGCGAATTACATCGGGTGTTGGATCGTAACTGCCGACCGGAATCTCCTTCAGCAGGGAGTTGGCCGCCGTATCGACGATGGAAAGTGAGTTGGCGATTCGGTTCAGCACGTAGAGGCGCTGGGCGGCGGCGTTGAGGGCCAGCCCACGGGGGCCGCGTTTGTGACGCGGGTCCGCCAATGAACCCACGGCCGGGCCGATTTCGATGCGGGCGAGCACGGTCCCGTTGGGGTCCACCTTGGCAACGCGGTCGCTGCCGAAGGCGGCGACGTACATGAAATCCCCGCTCGGGTCGAAAACGAGCGCGGCAGGCTGCGCCAGTGCATTGGTCAAGGCGGCTGGGTTGGGCAGGACCCCATAATCGATATTCGAGTTCAAATCGAAAGGTGTGATTGTACCCGTGCCAATGGCGATGCGAGTCATGCGATTATCGACGGCGTGCGAGCGCACGCCGGGTTCAAAATGGACAAGGTTGCGGGCGTCCGTGTTGGCCACATAAAGGTCGCCGCTGCCGGGCCTAATCGCCAATCCCAGGTTCACCGTGCCGACCCGCGAGAAGTACCGAGTGATGGCGAAAGTGGCGGTATCGATTTCCACGACATCATTGTCCGGCATAGTGTATTGGATGATGTTGGTCCAATTTGGGTCGGTGGCGTCAACGATGAGGCCGACCTGGGGCGCGGGCGGGAGATTCGTGTTGGTCGGCGGGGGTTGGGGCGGGGCCTTGGTGGCGGGGACGATGGTGGTCCGGTTGCCTGAAAGCGCGAAGGCAGCATAGACCTTGGTGCCGTTGGTATTGACGGCGAGCGAGCGCGGGTTCTCGCCAAACACAGAGATGTTAGTGAGAAGATTGTGCGAGGTCGCATCGAACACCGCGATGAGGTTCCGGCGCGCGGCACTCACGAAGGCGTTGCCGCCCGCAAATACCACATCCGCCGGCTCATCCTTCACGTAAATAGTGTCGGTCACGAGCCGCTGCGAAACCGAGACAATGCTGATGCTGTCGGAGACCTCATTAATGACCCAGGCCTCGTTGTTGTTGCGCGGGTTGACCGAGACCGGCTCGACACCGACCTGGATTTCAGCCAGCAGGCGCGGGTTGGAAGGTTGAGTGACATCGAACACCGAAAGGCGCGCATCCGGCGTGTTGACGGCAAAGAGCCGCGTGCCGTCAGCGGAAAGGCGCACCGGGCTGGTTTGTTTGCCTTCAAAATTGACGTAGGAACCCTGGGCACCAACGGACGCCGGGCCAAACACGGTCGAAAGGAGGAAAAGGAAAACGGGAGGGAACAGCCCGACCCAAGGCAGAACGTTCCGGTGAATCTTTCTCATAACGCCAGTCACAGGTCGTGGAATTCAGCATAAGGCTAACATTTCTAAAAATATTGTCCACTAATAAGGGCCGGCGGTACCAGTCCTCGCCTGCCGCGTTGACGGGTCTTCCTCGATGCGACAGCATGCGGGCGGTGAGACCCTTCAAAGCGATCGCCGCGATGTCACTCAACCGTGTCATCGGGGCCGGCAACAGAATTCCCTGGCATTTGCCTGAGGATTTCAAATGGTTCAAAAAAATGACTGCGGGCAACGTCATCATCATGGGGCGCCGGACGTTTGAGTCCATCGGCAAACCGCTCCCGAACCGGACGACCCTGGTGCTGACGAGTTCTCCGCTGCCGATTGCAGGAGTCCAGACCATCTCGGATCTAAGCCTAATCGACCCCAAAGCACCGCCTTTTGTCGGCCGGGAGATTTTTATTTGCGGAGGGGCGCAGGTCTATCAGCAGGCGCTGGCGCGCTGTTCGGACTTATATCTGACGGTGGTCAAGCGGGTGGTCGAGGGCGATGCTTTCTTCCCTGCGTTTGAGGAACAATTCGAGCTGGCGGAGGAATTGCTGGAGACTCCCGAGTTCAAGGTACTGCACTATCGGGCGGCTGGAAGTAGTCAGTAACCAGTAATCAGTAGGTCAGAAGTCAATGGTCATTGATCCTTGGCTTCCCCAGCGACTGACTACTGACTACGAACTACTACTTCTCTTTAGACTTTGGACTTTGGGGGTTCCCACATAGACTCCGCGCGCGATGTCGCAAATGCTGAAATCCTCGGCCGCGATGGCGGCCGCGACCCTGACCAGCCGGCTCCTGGGCATGGTGCGCGAGATCGTTTATGCCAATTTCATGGGCAACACCTGGGTGGCCAGCGCCTTCTTCCTGGCCTTCCAGGTGCCCAACTTGTTTCGCCGGCTGCTCGGTGAAGGGGCGCTGACGGCGGCCTTCATTCCCATTTTCAAGCAGAAGGAGGTTCGCCATGGGGAGGCTGAGATGTGGCGCTCGGCCAACGCGGTGATTTCAGGACTCGTCGCGGCCTCGGCGGTGGTGACAGTGGCGGCTGTGCTGGGCATTTCCCTTGCACTGACGCGCACAGAATTGGGCGAAAAAGCCAGGCTGATGCTCGAATTGCTGCGGCTGATGTTTCCTTACATGATGCTGGTGTGCCTGGCGGCTGTGTTCATCGGGATGGCAAACGCGCGCGGCCATTTTTTCGTGCCGGCGCTGGGCGCGGTTATCCTCAATGTGGTGATGATTGCCAGCGTGCTCTGGCTGGCGCCGCGTCTGGGACACAAACCGGAAGAGCAAATCTTTGGGCTGGCGATCGGGGTCGTGCTGGCTGGGGTAGCCCAGGCTTTCTTCCAATTGCCGAGCCTGGCGCGCGAAGGCTTTCGCTACCACTGGGTGTCGCCCTGGCGCGACCCGACGGTGCGTGAGGTCGTGCGCAAAATGTTGCCCGGCTCAATCGGCGTCGCCGCCTTTCAGATCAACGTGCTGGTGACCCAATACTTTTCGTTTTGGTTCGGCGATACTATTGTGGCGACCTTCAATTATTCCGTACGATTGATGGAGCTTCCCCAGGGAATGTTCGGAATTTCGCTGGCAACCTACCTATTGCCGACGCTTTCCGCGCTGGCAGCGGCCAAGAAATATCCCGAGTTCCGCCAGACGCTGAACCAGGGCTTAAGCTATTTAGCGTTCGCCAATCTTATTGCTGCAGCGATCGCCCTGGCGCTGGCGGCGCCGATCGTGCGCCTGATTTTTGAGCATGGCAAATTTGGTCCTGACGCGACGCAGCGTGTCGCGGTGGCGCTGGCTTGCCTTGCGCCCGGCCTGTTGATGTTCTCGATGAACAACATCGTGGCGCGCGCCTTTTATGCGCTCGACGACATCAAGATCCCGATGAAGATCAGCCTCGTTTGTCTGGTACTGAACCTGGGCTTTGCTCTGTGGCTGGTGCGAACGTATCGGGAAGCGGGCTTGGGGGTGGCGAATACACTGAGCGCCACCTTCAACCTGTTGCTGCTGGTTTATGCGCTACGCCGTAAACTCTCAAACCTGGACCTGGCTGAACTTCGGCGAACTCTGCTGGTGCTGGTGCCCACCGCCACGCTGGCAGGGATTGTCGCAGCTCTGTTTTCCTCTTTTTGGGAGAAAGAATTGGGCCACCGTTCGTTGCCGCTAAAGCTTGGGGCCGTGTTCGTGCCGGGAGGTATCGCTGTGCTGCTGTATTGGCTGGCGGCGCTGGGAATGAAGGTGAGAGCAGCGAGCGAAATGACTGAGCTCGTCCTGGAGAAAGTGCGTCGAAGCCGCAAAGGAGCGAGTGAAGGATGACGGCGGAGAAGCGGCATCCAACGTCTCGGTTGGTATCGCAGGTTCCAATCGACTGCTGTTTGAAACCTCCAAGATGCAAGCGAATTGGACGCCAGCAGAATACAATTTTGCGATACAGCAGATTAACGATCTGCGCTACGGGAACCGCGCAATTCCGTTTGGCGCTTTACGCGGAGGCGGATGACTGGCAGAAAGCGTTGAACATTTCTATGCAAAGATTCGGTTGCTGGCTTGCGTTGGCACTTCTCGCGGTGGCGACGGGTTGTCTTCGAACTACCCGGCAACCGCCCGGCGCGGCCGAAATTACGCGCCCGGCATTTTCCGCTCCGCATGCGGAGGTGCCCGGGGAGAAGGCAGACGGCTCGATCCTCCTGCCCAACCAGTGGTCGTTGCGGCCCGCTGGGCAGCAGGTCGAATTGGCTGATTTTCCGGTTAATATCGCAGTGCATCCGGGCGGGCGTTTCGCGGCGGTTTTACACTGCGGCTACAGCGAGCATCAAATTCTCATCGTGGATATTCCGGCGGCGCGCGTGGTCTCCCGCGCTGCCGTGCATGAATCCTTTTACGGACTGGAGTTCGCCAAGAACGGCGGGAGGCTCTTCTGCAGCGGCGCGGGCGATGAGGTGATTCATGCGTTCGATTTTAAAGATGGGGCGTTGTCCAATCACAGTACACTTCGGTTGCGCGACGCCAAACAACGGGCGGTGCCTGCCGGTCTGGCGGTGGACGCCAAAGGTAGTCGTTTATTTGCGGCTAATGTCTGGGGGCACCGGGTGACGTGCGTTGACCTTGGCGCCGAGCCGCATGTTTCGGACATCCTGCTGGGAACCAATGTCGCTGCGCTCGCGGCTGCCCCGGTGCAGCCTTCCCTGGATTTTGAAACGGCGGCAGCCGAAAAGAGAGTCCAGGCAGCGCTGTATGCGAGCAAACCTGGCGACACTTTTCCATATGCCTGCCGGCTGGATGAGAAGCGCCAAAGGCTTTATGTCAGCCTGTGGGCGCAGGCAGCCGTCGCGGTCGTCGAGCTTAGTTCAGGCAACGTTATCGCCCGGTGGCCGACGGAGGAGCATCCCTGCGAGATGGCGCTAAGCCGCTCCGGCAAGGTGTTGTTTGTCGCCAATTCGAGCCGGAATACGGTTACGGTTTTCGATACCGAGTCCGGCAAGGCGACCGAGACGCTGTGGGCAGCGCTTTACCCACAGGCGCCATCCGGCTCGACGCCCAATAGCCTGGCGCTGTCGCCGGACGAACAGACACTTTTTGTCGCCAATGCCGACAATAACCTTGTGGCGGTGTTCGATGTGGCCACCCCCGGCAAGTGCCGCTCGATGGGCTTCATTCCGGTCGGATGGTATCCGACTTCGGTGCGCGTGACTCCGGACGGCAAGCACCTGCTTGTAGCCAACGGCAAAGGTCTCAGGCCCCTGGCCAATCCGCACGGACCCCAACCGGGTGTGCGGAACGTGACCGACCCGACGGTGCAATATATCGCGCGACTGTTTCGGGGGAGCCTGAGCATTATCGATTTGCCACCGGCCAAGGAGTTCGAGCGACGTATGTCGGACTACACGGCGCAGGCGTATACGTGCAGCCCGCTCAACGCGGAGGCAACCGTCTCGGCGCAGCGGCCGGAGCGGAATCCCATTCCGGCCAAGCCGGGGGAAGCCAGCCCGATCAAGTACTGCATTTATATCATCAAAGAGAACCGGACTTATGACCAGGTGTTGGGCGACATGCCGGAAGGCAACGGCGACCCCAAGCTGTGCCTGTTTCCGGAAAGGATCACCCCCAACCTGCACCAGCTTGCCCGCGAGTTTGTGTTGCTGGACAATTTTTATGTCGAGAGCGAAGTCAGCGCTGACGGGCACGAATGGAGTATGGGCGCCTACGCGACGGACTTTGTCGAAAAGATGTGGCCGCTGAATTATGGCCACAATCGTTCAGGCAAGTTTCCTTACCCGGCGGAAGGTTATTTTCCCGTCGCGGCGCCGGCGGGCGGTTATTTGTGGGACCGCGCGAGGGAAGCCGGTGTGCGCTATCGCAGCTACGGCGAGTTCGTCTCCGATGGCGTGCTGCCCGGACTGCCGGCCCGCCCTCGCGTGCGTTCGCTCGAAGGCCACATCGATGAGTGGTACCGCGGGTTCGATTTGAGTTACCCGGACACCAAACGGGCGGAGCGGTTCATCTCCGAGCTTAAGCAATTCGAGAGCCAGGGCGATATGCCACGGCTGCAGATTCTCCGTTTGGGCAACGACCACACGCACGGCGGCACCCTCGGGTTTCGCACACCGACCGCGTACGTCGCGGAGAACGATTTAGCTCTAGGCAGCCTCGTTGAGTCGGTTAGCCACTCGAGATTCTGGCCGCAAACGGCGATCTTTGTAGTGGAAGACGATGCCCAGAACGGGCCGGACCATGTGGACGCGCACCGCACGGTGGCCTTAGTGCTCAGCCCTTACACCAAACGGGGCGTGGTAGACTCGACGATGTACTCGACCAGCAGCATGCTACGGACGATGGAGCTGATTCTGGGGCTTAAACCGATGTCACAGTTCGATGCGGCAGCGCGGCCGATGTTCAACGCCTTTCAACCGGCGCCGGACCTTCGACCATACCAGGCGCGGCCGGCGAATGTTGATTTGGAGGCGCGGAATGGAAAGCGGACCTGGGGAGGACGGGTCAAAATGAACTTTGCGCGCGAGGACGCGGTGGATGATTTGTTGCTGAACGAGGTTATCTGGAGGTCCGTCCGCGGAGCGGAAAGCCCCATGCCGCCGCCCGTGCGGGCGGCGTTTGTCCATGCGCATCCGGATAAGGATGACGGGCGTATCCGGACACTGCCCCCGTAGCGCAGCCGTCTCGGCTGCGAGTTTGGGCACCGTCCCGGTGCCCATTGAGCTCAAAACCACTGGTCGCCGCGCGGCGAGACGCCGCTTCAACTCGCAGCCGAGACGGCCACGCTACACGCCGACGACAAAATGGGGCAGTGTCCGGATGCGCCCTCCATCTCGATATCATCCAAAACGTTCGTGCCTTTCAGAAAGGTTGCCTTAACCATATACATGTTTGCCCAGTCCATTCCGAGCGGCGGCCTGCCCGAGCCTGCCAATGATACAGCACGGACGACCCTCTGCGCGTGGTTTCCGGTAATTGTCAGGCTCACTGGACTGCGCGCGTAAGTCCCAACAATGCGGTCGGTATCAGCAATGCGATGAGCAAACCAAGACAGACGGCAAGTGTCGTACAATCTCAAGGCTGGTTTGGTCAGCAGAATGGCCAGTACTACCAAAACTGGCAGAAGAACCACAGCTCGAATTTTGAACTTGGCACTCATGAGTCGAGCGTCGCCGAACGATCTCGCTCAGCCACAGCCGCCGGAGAGCCAAGAACCGACAACGCGAGAGAGCAGCGAATCTCTCCCAACTTCCGAAAAACAAAAGGGGTGGCGGCTGTTGCCTGGAGCGAGCGGGTTAGCCCGACCTCTCATGGGCGCCTCGGCTTGGCTAGTTGATAGACGCTCAAACCAAGAACGCCCAAGCCGCAACTTATGTTTACGGCGACGATCACGAATCCTGGTGCAACTGGCACCGAGTAGTAGCCTTTGTTGTTTGGCCTCGGGACAACGATGCTCCCAGAGCGCCTCAACTCGATGAAACACCCGATTCCGCCGCAGAGCATGAGAAAGCCGGCCAGCGCAAATCCGCAATACAAGGCTCTACTTAGCTGATATGTGTGCATTGGCTTCCTGCCGCCAACTATATCTGCACTAGGAAAGAATTCTTGTTAAGTTGATAATAGCCCAGAAACTGGGAAAGAATTCCTGGTTTCATTAGCATCCCGGGAGGGGTGCCGAGGGCGGGGTCACAGCGGAGAAATTCAGAGCAACCTTCCATGGGGTGGAGCATAAGCGATTGACGTGCGAGTTGCAAGGGGTAATTAGCTGGGTTGGAATGTAGCGAATTGCGCCAAAAGTTTTGTTACCCGGGAAGGGGGGTAAAAGTCGGAAAAACGATACGTTGCGCCAAAAGTGACTGTTACCGTGGCCGGGATGGACAAAACCATGAGTCAGAGGACACGAGTAGAAGTATTGACGAAG
>DATMQA010000022.1:0-38088 GCA_035566895.1 Binatia bacterium | reverse complement strand
ACAACCATCGCCAAAAGATCGGGCGCCCGATGAGCGCCTTTTCCTTGCAATGAGAGCGGAGTCGGCTAACGACCTCCCAGATGTCCTGGGCTGCTCGCCGGAGTTCCTCATCGGCATGATCAAAGACCGGCCCTCCCATGTTTAACACTATTTAACACTCCTGCAGTCTCTTGCAGGCTCTTGTAAGATAATAATAGTAAAGTCGCGCCCGGTTTTAGACAGAATTGAAACGGTTTTAGACAGATGGAGACCCAAAAGCCCGTTTTATGACCTCTTTAAACCGTCCTTTCCGGGTCGCTGCGTTCAATTTAAGCTCCCTCTCTGAACAGCCGCCGCAATCGGCCAGATTTGTGCCCGCAACGCCGTCCAGAGCGGCCACAGCAGGGGCGATAGCCTTATGGATCGCAGTGCCCAGAAGCAGTCCGCCCAGGTGCTCTTTCTGGAGCCGATCGAAATCGTCGCGCCTAAGCGCCAGCCGGTCGCCACGCAGCTCCGAGCAGGCCAGGAACGCCTGAAACATGCCGTCGCGGCCCCGCGACACCTTGCACAGTTCGTCTATGCTTATAGTGGTGTGCTCCGCGCTCATGTGGGCAGCGTCATGATGATGTTTGGAACCGTGTCGGCACCCACCTGGAGGTCTACGATGAAGGTCACCGAAGGCGGGGTGCCGGACAAAGCGGCGGCGAAAAAGAAAAGCGCCTCCTCAGTGCAGCTTGAGCCGCCACCAGAGAACTGCTCGTCGAACGCGAGAGGACTGCAGCCCGTGGTTGCAATACCTGAGAACTCTCCACCAATTCCACGGTTTCTAATGCCAACCAAGATCTGA
The DNA here is from genome assembly GCA_035566895.1 of Binatia bacterium. Taxonomy (GTDB): domain Bacteria; phylum Verrucomicrobiota; class Verrucomicrobiia; order Limisphaerales; family UBA8199; genus DATMQA01. Next base: position 37,262 of record DATMQA010000022.1, on the reverse strand, counting down.
CCTGCCCCAGCTTCCGTATAGCAAGGCAGCCCGGAAGTCTGGAAAAGCGAGACTGATACGTCCTTGGGGTATGAAACGCACCCGCCGCCAGTGACTATCGAGCTATTGGGAAGGTCCGGCTGGAATATCGGTATCATGTTCCATAGCATCCACGTGCTCGGATCGGGGCCGTAAGGCCCGAGATTACCGCCGCTGAAGTTCAGGCTGAATGTGAGCGCTTTGTGAGTCTCGTCCACCAAGTCGAACTCGAACCTGAGCCAGTTCCGGTATGGGACGAGTGTTATGGGATTGACCCCGGTTATGATGTCGAATGTGCCTGTGCCGGAGTTAAAGTTCGACGAGTTCGGCCCATCATTCCCGGCAGCGATGAGCACCGGGCTATGGAGCTGCCCTGACGCCTCTTTGAGAGTGCACAGGACGGTCTGATATGCGCAGGTGGATGTATAGAACATTTGAGCCTGATACCGCACCGTTCCAGTTATGGCGCTCGTCGCCATAATGCAGCAATTGGTTCCCGGAGTGAGCGGGTTGAACGCCGCCAGCACGTCCAGGAATATGGTGACTGGAACGGCCCCGAAGCTGCCACCGCTGAGCACCATGCCGATCTGGAAGAACGCCGGCGGGGGACCACCGTTCCCCCTATCCGTCCCATTGCCTGCCATCTGGAAGGTGAACGTGAGAACCTGCTTCTGGAGGGGCGCGAGCGTAATCGGACGTCCCCACGCGCGAGGACCTCAACACCTTTGCGGCGGCTTACAAACTGCCACCCAGCGCGGGCGATGCCCGCAAACTCGAAACCGAGATGGTCGAGATGGAAGCCCTGGGAATGTGGCTCACCCTCCTGCGCATGGCCGGCAAGATCGCGGCCCAGCGCAAAGCCAAACTCGAATGGGCGCACGTCCTCTCCGCCCATGCCGGCCTCGTCCAACTCGAATCCGGCGCAGCTTGATTCTCAAATCTTCAATCCCGAATGGCAATTATGAAAACCAAACTCTGGGCCTTCGCAGTAGCCTCGAAGTCGCCCTGTTCTTCCCTGAGATCGTCCAGCACTCCGAGGCTATCAACCTGGAAACACTCAAACCTGTCAGTGCCGGGTTTTTCCATCGCTCCGATGACGGCTCGATCATTGTCGAGGCCGAAGGCAGCGTCAGCTTGTCACTCGAACCCCGCCCCAGCGACGCCGAAGTCATCGCTGACACCCTCAAAATCCTTGGCCTCTAACTCTGTTACCTCCGTTACCTCCTGTTAAATCCAAACCATGAACATGAAAAAACAATACCGCGCCGAACTTGCGACCCTCGCCCGCTCCGAGCGCAAAATCACCCGCGATTACCAGCAATACAACCGCGCCATCACCAAACAGATTCGCGCTCTGACCCGCGTGCTCTTGCGCGGCGAGCGGTTAACCGCCTGCGAAATGACGCGCATCCAGCGCCGCCGCGCCATCCTCGAAGGCCGCCTCAATTCATAACCTCTGTTCCCTCCATTATCTCCTGTTAAATTCCTATGGCTATTCCCATCAAAGCCCTCGTAGATCGCGGCCTCTCGCTCCGCAAGGCCATCAAGCGCCTCACCAAAGCGCTCGACTCCATCGAGACCCAACTCACCAGTGCCGCCCTCTGGCGCGACCAGGTCGAACTAAAAGACCCCGACCGTGAAGGCCGCCGCTACCTTGCCCAGGGCTCGGCCCAAAGAGTCCCGGTAATCTTCACCGCCGACAAACTGGTTGCCTCGTTTCAGGCCGACAGCGCGGTCCACGTTCGCATCATCTCAGCCTCGGACGGCAGGATTCGCGAATTCTACGATCTGGCCCGCATCTACCAGACCCGCTTCGACGATGGCAAAAAGTTCCGCGCAGCCGCCGAAGAGATCCTCGGCTCAGCCAACGCCCCGCGCTTCATCACCGCCTGCCTTGCGCGCGACAAACACGGCATCCCCAAATCCGACACCAAAGTCGCCTGGGACGATGCCGAACCAATCTGACTCTGTGCCTCCTTTGGCCGACTGCTAAGTCCCTCTGTGGTTAACCGTCCCCCTCAATCAAAACATCGCAAATCAAAACTCCAAAATGAAAACAAGCCTCTACCAATACAACCTCGCCGCCGAAATCAACCGCCTCCATCGCCGCCGTCGCCTGACCCGCTCCCTCGCCTGGGGCTGCTTCTGCGGCTTCGTGGCACAGATCGGACTGGCCATCGGCTGCACATTGGCTCACACGGATTCCGTCCCTGGCTTCATCCTCGTCATCGCCTGGTCCCTGGCCGGCATCTGGGGCACCTCCTACCTCCTCACCCGCCATTGAACAGCTATGCGCTTACGCCGCTCCGGTCCCCTTTGGTTCCTGATCGTTGGCATCCCCATCCTGGTCATTTGCTGCCTGGGACTGGCCGCCGCCCTCACGGGCCTGAGACGCACCGAGGCGCGCCTGCGCGTGTGGCACAAGGAGCTGACGAGATGAATCAACAACGTCCCCCAATCGAAAGAATGGCCCGGATTTCAGAATTGCTCCAGCGCGTCGGCTTTTTCCGCGTGGCCGCAGTCGCTCAGGAATTCGAAGTATCGGTAAGGACAATCCATCGCGACATCGAATTTATGCGAAATCGCCTTCGCTACGAACTGAGCTTCAATCAATCCGCATACCACTGGGAGGGCCAACCACCCCGGCAAAGAATTCTGTAGCCCCATGCAAGCCAACCTCCCGATCTGCCTGACCTGTCACTATCGTTTGCCGGCCTCCCATGCCTGCGCATTGGGCGCCGTGGACAAACCAACCCTTTGCCCGCGGCAGCGCAAACAACTGCGCATCCTATCCGCCCCCCCCCACCTGTGATCGTCAACCCTGAAATCCAATCCGTTCCCTCTGTGCCTCCGTGCCTCTGTGGTTAAACTCCCCATGAACCTCCTCACCTCTACCCGCTGGGCCAAAGCCGTCGAAACCTGGCTCGCCCCTCACTGCACCCGCCTGCAAATCGCCGGTTCAATCCGCCGCGAAAGTCCCCTCGTCAACGACATCGACATCGTCTGCATTCCCAAAGTCACCGAAGAAAAAGACATGCTCGGCAGCATCGTCCGCCGCGAAAACCACGTCCTCAACTTCCTCACCAAATACGTCCACGAAAAACCACAACAGGCCCGCTTCATCTCCGGGTGGGACGCCGACCGCAAACAAGACGGCAAAACGCCATTGCCCAAACAAGTCATGCTCGAACTGCCCAAGTGCCAGCTCGACCTTTGGTTTGCCGAGCAAGCCAACTTCGCCACCCGCCTCCTCTGTCGCACCGGCAGCAAAGAACACAACACCTGGTTCGCCGACCGCTGCACCGACCAGGGCCTCCATTGGTTTCCCTATGAAGGCATTGCGGCCCTTTCGGCGCTCCAGGCCGCCGGCATCACCGTGGGCACACCGGGCGCGGCGGACCGCGCCCGCGAAACGGGCCTCATCATGGCAGCCGAAAGCGAAATCGACCTCTACGCCTATGCCGGGCTCGCTCACATCCCCGCACAAAACCGCGAAGCTGCCTGGCTCGCCAAAAACATCGACTCCGGTTTGTAGCAGCCGACGCCAGGAGGAGGCTCCAATCAAATGAAGATCGACCCATCATATCAGATCGGCCTGCGCTGGAAAAACGACCAGGGAGAAGACTGCGTGACCTTGCAGGGGTATCTGCGCAACGGTAAACGCGAGGCCACCTTGGTCGAGGCTGATTACATCGGGTCCATTGGTGCGATGCACTACTACGCCAAGATCAGGGCTTGGTCTCCTAACTGGTCCGTGAACGGCGATAAGGGCGGCCACGGTGGTTACGGCGGCAAGTCGATGCCAAAACTTGAACCGATTAGCATCGAAGCAAAGCGCGTGCTAAAGGTCCGGGAATTTGATGCGAACGGTAAACTTATCGGCAAAGTAGGTGACGAAACTTACCGATTCAATTCCCCAAAAGCTGCGCGCGCCGCCGCACTGAGAGCATTTCGAAAACACTTCGCTCCGGGCTGGGTGCTTGTCAGTAACTATTCAGGCAGAGTCGTTGCTGAAACCGGTTCCCCCTCCGTTCCCTCCGTTACCTCCTGTTAAATTCCTATGCTCCTATCCAAACCGCAACGTGATCGTTTCTGGCGCGAATGGTCCGCCGCCTGCGAAGCCCAGGGCTGGACCATTCTCAACGGCGAAACCGATTTCGACATCACCGCGCGCCGTCACGAACTCTTGCGCTCCTGTGGCTTCTCCTCCCTCACCCTGGTAGATCGCAAAGCTGGCTTCGACAAAGTCCTCGCCGCCCTCGGCGCCCTCCAATCCAAACTTCCCTCCGCCCATGAACAAATCGATCCCTCCATCGGCGAGGCCCGGCGCACACGCCATATCATCACCGCAGAAATCCTTCCCTGCCTCTCCCTTTACCTATCCGACCCGATCCCGGCGAACCCTTCCACTCCCCTCGACCGCGCCCGGCATTACGCCACGGCCCTCATCGAAGAAATGCTGATGCGCGGCGGCTGTGAACAAGAGCAATTCCAAAACTTCACCTTCCCCGAACTTCTGGAATTTCTCGACGCCACCCAACTCGCCCATCTCCGTTCCACCCTCACCAATCGTCTCCAGGCCAAACGCAAAGCCTCGGGCGACACCATCCACGACATGCACGCCAAATCCCGCACCCGCTGTCCCTGCGCAAAATGCAAAGGCCGGCTGCCCGCGCCGGTTCCCGCTTTGGCCCCCGCCGAAACCGATTTAAACCCCTTTTAAATGATTCCCTCTGTGCCCCTGTGCCTCTGTGGTGATTTCCCCCAACACGGTCAACCAAAACAAACAATGAAATCAACAATCCAAAGTCCGAAATCCAAAATCCTCACCCTCATTCTGGCCTTCTTGCCCCTCGTCACCCAGGCCATATTCCCCCCTCCCGACACCAACGGCCTTCCCTTGGGCCTCTTCGTCCATGGCATTCCGTGCCCTGGCGGCTTCCTCCACAATCCCGAGTGGCCGACCAACTATTCCGTCACCTGCACCAATGGCCTGTCGCATCCCTGGAGCAACTGGACCGACACCGTAAAAATCTGCACCAACGACACCGTCAACTGCGTGTGGGACCACAACACCCACATCGGCTGGCCCGTGTTCGAGGCCGACCAGCATTCCACCCACACCAACACAGAGTTCAGCTATGGCGTCTCTGTTTACCCGGACCCAACCAATCACGCCGTGGCGATGTCCTTCACCGTGGGCATGAGCAACGGGCTTCCCGTTATTCCCGTGGTGAATCCCTACATCGTGATTACGTGCTGCCTGGATACATCGTCCACGAGCAATAGCCCCTTTCCTTGGCCCTACACCAATTCGCAGACGCTGCTCTGCCTGGAGCTGGTCAGCCATACCAACTCTTCGACCAACGTGTTTACCATTTGGCCCGACAGCGCGACTAATACGATGGACCTGACCAACATGCTGCCGGTGTTCCCGTTTTGCACCAACATCGACGGCTCGCTCTGCAACAGCACAAACCCGCTGTCTGTTCCTACTTCTGTGGACCTGAATGTGATCGAGACGATTGAAGACCGTATCGAAAACTGCATCTACTACCGGGACACTAAATACCTCTACGAATACATCATTCACCCAGCCGATCCAAAACCAGAAAAAAAGATTGGGCAGAGCATGTTCATCCCGATGCTGGCGGATGGCAAGATGGGATCGAAACAGCACTTGCAGGCGACGGCGGACCTTGGCGCCGGGGTGGCTGATGAACCGGTGATTTACTTTGCGCCTAACGCGAAGTGGTATTGGTCCAACTCAATCCCAATCTCAACCAACCAAACGGCGGCTGTCTTCCTGATTTGGGCCAACGGCAGGACGAATCTGTTCTGGCGGTTCAGGGAAGAATTAACGCCGTGAGGCGGCGCCTGAGCCCAGAAGGGTTTTCTGCGTGTCCGACAATTGCTCGAGCACGCTGCCGAAGACCGGCGCCAGAAAATAAGCCAGCCCGATAATGATCAAGAGCCAAAAACAAATGCCCGCGGCGCGCCATGGCCACGACCTGGCCGCCGCCTTGGCCTTGGCCATCTTCACATCCGGTCTCGGCGCGGCCGGGCATGATAACGACAATCGGAGCCCCGTGCGCCCACACCGGATGCAAACAGCCGCCCCGGCGCTCGTAACCTCCACCAAATGCTGTCGCTTCACGACGCCACCATACCTCCTCTAACCCTAAACCTCAATGAGAAAGACTTTGCCCATCGCCTTTGCCCTCCTCATCGCCGCCCTGGTCCTCACCGGCCATTTGCGCATCGACGAATACGCCATCACCCTCGTCGGCCCTCATCGCACCTGGTCCTGCGAATGGTGCTCGGGCTTCAGCATCGAAACCGATGGCTCCCTCAAAACCTTCTACCACTGCCCCAAATTCTACACCGCTCCCAGCCGATGATCGACTCCACCGTAAAACGCCCGGTCTGTCGTTACCATGGTTCCAAATTCAGATTGGCTCCATGGATCGCCAGCTTTATCCAACCGCATATCACCTACGCTGAGACCCATGGCGGGTCGGCGGCCGTCCTTCTCAGAAAAGAACGCTCCACCATGGAGATTTACAATGACCTCGATCACGACATCGTCAATCTCTTCCGCACCTTGCGCGATGAGGGTGACCGCAACCGCCTTGCCATCGCCGTCGCCTTGACCCCGTTCTCTCGCGAAGAATACCGCGACTGTTTTGACGGCAGTGGCGATCGGGTCGAACAAGCCCGCGCCCTCGTTGCCCGTTCCTTTTTCGGATTTGCCTCCCACAGCCACAACATCAACAACATCACCAATGGCTTCCGGACCTCTGGCACGAAAGACGGCAAGCGCATCAAAGACTATGCGCGTGAGTGGCTTGGCGTTCCTGAAAACCTTATGGCCGTTGCCGAGCGGATGCGCGGCGTGGTCATCGAGCAGCTCGACGCCTTCGAGTTCATTCCCAAATACGACGGCGCCGACACTTTCTTTTACGTTGACCCTCCCTACGTCCGATCAGCTCGCGACGACCGGTCCAAAGGCTACGCCCACGAAATGAGCGACCGCGACCATGAGAAACTCGCCTGGATGCTTCACCAGGTGAAGGGCAAAGTCCTCCTGTCCGGTTACTACTGCGAGCTTTACGCCAGGCTTTACCCTGACTGGCACCGCGAAACCAAAGAGACCATGGCCAATGGCCAGGCCGGCAGCTCCGCCCGCACCGAAGTCCTTTGGATGAACTATAGCCCTGTCCCACAATGAGCCGCCTGATCGTTTCAGTTTATGATCGGTCCGGCAGCTGGGCCGCTCCCTACGCCCGCAACGGCTATCAGGTCCTGCTGTGGGACAAGTCTTTCGAAGGGTGCATCTTGCAATGGTTCGGCTCTCTCTGTGAGCGCATCCGCCGTTTCGGTTTGCCTCTCTACGGGCTCCTGGCCGCGCCGCCTTGCACGTATCTTTGTCGCGCTGGCGCTCGCTGGCGGAAAATCAAAGACCGGCTTCCCAGTGAATACGATGGTTGGACGTTGCTCGACATCGCCAGGGCCCAAGTCTCCATTGTCCTGCACCTGGTCGAGCTGTTCAGTCCTCACTTCTGGGTTCTGGAAAACCCAATTGGCCGCGTTGAAAAAGTGGTGCCTGAGATCAAGCCGTTTCGCCGCATGGAATTTGACCCCTGCGACTACGGCGATCCCTACACCAAACACACCATCCTTTACGGCCAGTTCAACACCGCGCTCCCGCAACAGCCGACCCTTTTCGCGCTGGATTATATCCACAAACTCCCGCCCTCGCTGGACCGCGCCGCAAAGCGAAGCGTCACTCCCAAAGGGTTCGCCTCGGCATTCTTCGCTGCCAACCCATGAGCAAGGCCAAAGACAACCCCTCCCAGCTCACCTTCTCGGTCCTCTTCCCGGCCGTCGTGGCCGCCAATGGCGATGGCTTCACCGTGCGGCCCGGCAAACCCGTCCTGAAGCTATCCCCTGCCCAGCTCGCCACCCAATTCGCCGTAGAACGCCATACAATCTATCGCTGGCGCGCTGAGGGCCTCATTCCCGAGGCTTTCGTCACCTTTGGAGGTAAACGCAAGCTCAGATTCGACGCCGCGGTCGTGGCCCATTTAGAGGCCCATTTCAAGACCCTTCACGGCGACTGAAAACGCCGTTTAAACCGCCCGAATTGTCTAAACCCTATTCAACTTCGCCGCGCCGGCCCCAAAACTGTCTAAAACCTCACCTCCGAGGTCGCGCCCCGCGCAAGTGCCTGATCTTCGGCAACTTCCTCCCATCTTCCCCCCGATTCGGCCTGTCTATAGTCCTGATTGCCGACTTGATAATTTTTTTTCACCGCACTGCACCACCTCAGCGTCGAACGCCGCTCTGATGCCAGGCTCAAAAACCTCCCTGACGAGCGCCAGGCCCAAATCGCCGAGTTCGCCCGCACCCATTCCCTGCAGGAACCCCGCCTGTCCGCCGTCAGACACCCTTCGTCGCATAATACATAGTAGAGGCCACTGTCGCCAACCGCGACCGGCCCGGAAAAAAGAAAACCGTGCAAACATGAAAGCCCAACCCCCGTGTCACCTTCCCTGCTCCTCGCCGCCGCCGGTCCACTTTAGACCGCTCCCGCGGTTTTAACCTTTTTTAACACTAAATTTTTTTTCCGGACCCTTCATTCCGACCGCCCGGTGCCGGTCAAGCCCCTTATGCCAGGAGAGTCAAAAGTCAGCGGCAAGCTGCTCAAGCCGCGCTCCGGACTGGACGTCGGCACGGGACTCTGTTCCCCTATCGGACGTCACTTGGCCCGGCGCCAGTCAGAGCGTTGGGCAGCGGGGCAGGTCCTGTGAAGTCTAAAATAAAGGTCATCGTGGCGACGGCTCTCGGCACTACGCTTTTCTGGGTTGGTCTGATCGGCCTCCTATTCTTGTCGGGCCGTCAGGTTGATCATATCAAAGCCGAGTTCCTGGCTGACGAAGGCGCACTCGGTATGTTTTACAGAACGAACACGAAGACGCAGAACGTTGTTCTGGTGATTGAGGAACTGCCAATGAATACCAACGCCACAGACCGAGTCGAGCTGCTACGCCGGGAAGTGGCCCCGCAGCAATCACTGAGAATCGAGATTCGTGAACTCGCGGGAACAAACAATTAAGCGTTCGGACCACAAGCCCAACGTACACTTATGAAACAACCGCTCCTCCTCATCGCCGTGGCCCTCCTGCTCGCCCCTTCCGCCAAAGCCTCGACCCTCTCTCTATTCGACGGCAAGAGCCTCGATGGCTGGCTCCAGGTCCCCACGAACTCCTGGACGGTTAAAGATGGTGCCATTTCCAGCACCGGCGCGGGCAGGGGATATATCTATACGACGAACCAATTCAGCCGTTATCGGCTCATGTTCACCATGCGCCACGTGTCGGGACAACCGGACCACCAGGCCTGCGTTCTTATCTTTTGCACGCCTCCACCCGAGGGGCAAAAGGGGCTCGACGCCCTCGGCGGCATCCAATTCCAGGTTCCCAATGGCGGTCATTGGGATTACCGGCCCGGTCACAACAACAACGGCGGGGAGGAGTTCAAGTCGCTGCCGCATGCCAAGTTTGACCCGCACGAATGGAGCCGGGTGGAGCTCCTGGTCGATGCCAAGACGGGCACGGCCCGCATGGCGGTTGCCCAGCCCGTTGGCAACAAAGCTGTTGAGGTCCTCGATTTTAACGAACCCACCGCCGGCCGCCAGGGCCCCATCGCCTGGCAGATGCACAACCGCGGCCTGCTGGACGAATACAAGGACATCACCGTTGAACTCGATCCGGCAGACAACGACCTGATGACCGTAAAGTGAGAACAGGTTGTTTTAAGCGAGAACCAACCCGGCATCCTCGGCAAGCTCGGACTGGCGTTCATCGAATGTGACAAACCGATTTGCGCCAAAACACCATGCTGCGGCAACGTGCCACACATCAAGAGCCGTGTGTCGCCTCAAGAACCCGTAAGACTCGGACAATGCTTTTGCTCGCTCCGTGCTGTCCTTTAACGGCAGTTCCTTTTTCTGGAAGTATCCTCGGCGCAGCTCCCTCTCAAGTCGGAATACCACCGCCCGAGCCGTGTGACGCGGCAGCGGCTGGTCCTGGCGGCGGGTCAATGTGCGCGCCGTGGAAAAGACTTCAACGTCGTGAAGTTCGCACCAAATCCAGTCGTCCTGGTCAAATTCCTCAACCAGTTTGAGTGCCGCTTTATGATTCGCGTCCTGCTCAATCCGTTCCGCCAGCAGAAAACTCGTGTCGGCGTAAACGATCACAAATCTTCCTCCTGACACCACGCCGCAACATCCGTTGGCTTTCCGCCGGCGTTCGGGACTTCTTTCATCGCTTCGCGAAGCCCCGCCAGTCGTGAGCGCGGCGGCGCGTCAACACGCTTCAACTCGAAAACCTTGCCGTGATGTTTCTTCACCGTCAGGGACTCGCCGGGAGATAAACGCTCCTCCGGAGTCCCCCGCTTGAGTTTGCGAAACGATATCGGTTTCATGGCAGTCACCATACGGCAGTCAAACGGTCGCGTCAATGCCGCGTTGCTATTGTTCCACCGCGCACCCAGCAGCGGGCAGAGAATAGTTTGTAATCCCAGCTTGTCCTCGGGCCAACCATATAGCCCAACCCAAGCGACCCATCGAACATTCGTCCAATAGCGCTATTCTTGTACTATGCCTAGAATGTGTGCGTGTCCCGAAGAATAGCCCTGATTGAACATGAAGACTCAGCTTGCGCCGGTGCTGCTTTTGTCACTGGCAACGCCGGCGGCGCGCGCTGCCTCCCTGGCCATTGATTTTCGTCACCGATGCGAACCGCGCTCCATTCACTGTTGCTTCTCTCACTGAACCTGCTCACCGCTTTCGGCCAGGCGCAGTGGGTCCATTTCGGCGCGAATGGCGCGTTGAGCTATCATGCGGACAACGTTGGCAACCGGTTGCCCGATTTTTCCTGGGCGGGCTATATGGGCGGGGGGGCGCCGTTGCCGGTTGTTCCGGTCAAGCAAACCCGCACGGCGACCGGCGGTGATAACACGGCCGGCATTCAGAGCGCGATTAATGCTGTCTCGGCGCTGACGCCGGATGCGAATGGCTTTCGCGGCGCGGTGTTGCTCAAAGCCGGCACTTATACCATTGCCGGCACGCTGTCCATCGGCGCGAGTGGCGTAGTGTTGCGCGGCGAAGGCAACAACACCAATACCGGCACGGTCCTGTTGGTGACTGGCCTGGCGCGAAACGTCATCACCGTCGGCGGCTCGGGCTCCTGGTCAAAGACCGGCAGCACTTCCACCATCACCGACAGCTATGTGCCGATCGGCGCGACGAACTTTCACGTTAGCAGCGCTTCGGGCTTTGCCGTCGGCAATTTCATCGTCGTCCAGCGCCCGCAAACGCAGCCCTGGATTCACGCCATTGGCATGGATTTGCTGACCAATCCCTGGACGCCGGGGAACGGTCTATACTTCGAACGGCAAATCACGGCGCTCAGCGGCAACCAACTTACGATCGACGTGCCGCTATGCAACCCCATCGAATCGGCCTGGACCACCGGCCAGGTGTCCCAGGTGACGGATTCCTCGCGCATCCAAAAAGTCGGCCTCGAGAATCTTTGCGGCGTCGGCCAGATTGCCGATTATCCCAGCAACATTCTCAGCGGGGTTTTCCTTGTTTACCAGAACCTGAAGAACGGCTGGGCGCACGACCTCCTGCTGTCAGGCTGGGGCAACGGCATCACCCTGGGCACCGGATTGAAGTGGTGCACGGTGCAGGATTGCCAGTATGTAAACCCAGCCACCGGCACCTCCTCAGCGGCGCCCGCCGCGTACACCATTGGCGATTCCGGCGCGATGTGTTTGTTCCAACGCTGCACTTCCAGCGGCGGCTATTATCACATCATGGTTACGCAGGCGGGCACGCCGGGCCCCAACGTGTTTTTGAATTTCACGTGCAGCGGCCCGCACCAGCGTTGGGCCGCCTGGGCCTTGCACGACAACATCAATATGGCCGCCGACAGTCTGGGCGGTTACACGCCGTATCTGGCCATCAACAATCGCGGCAACGCTGGCAGCGGCCAGGGCTGGGGCGCCGGCTTCAGCGTCATGTACAATTGCCAGGTGCCGCAGTTTCAACTCGAAGAGCCGGCGACCACCACCAACCACTACAATTGGACCATTGGCGGCATTGGCTCGAACAAATCCTATAGCGATCCGGGAATTTCCGACCTTCTGGGCACCATCGTCAGCCCGCGGAGCCTGTATCTTGAACAACTCAAGGAGCGCCTTGGGCCGGCGGCCATCGAGAATATCGGCTACCCGGTCTTCACACTGTCAGCCACGCCGACAACCGCTTCGGTGGCGCCGGGCAACAACGCCGGCTTCACCGTGAGCGTCGGCGCGACGAATAATTTCGCCGACACGGTCGGCTTGAGCATCAGCGGCTTGCCCTTGGGGGCCGGCGCGGTCTTCAGCACGAACTCTATCAGCGGCACCGGTTCGGCGGCGCTTACCGTCGTTGTCTCGAACTCGACGGCGGCAGGCACGTATCCGCTGACCATCAGCGCGGTCGATGGAAACTTGACTCATACCTCGATCCTCAGCCTGGTTGTGTCATCGCCTGCGCCGCAGCCAAAAATCGTCGGGATAAGCTTGATTGGAGGCGACCTTGTTTTCAGCGGGACGAACGGTGTGCCAGGGCGGCCTTGCCATGTGCTGGCCGCGACGAATCTCACCCTGCCGTTGAATCAATGGACCATAATCGCCACCAATCTCTTTGACGCGACCGGAAATTTCAATTTCACCAACCCACCCGGCTCGGCTCAGCAATTCTTCCGTCTCAGGTTGCAATAAAGTTTTGACCCCCTGCCTCGTCTGGAATAGTGTGCCCGGATTCTGTCACTATGAAAATACGACTCTCAGTCACATTGGCGGCGGCTCTTTGCCTCGTGGGCTGCAACCAGGCGAATCAAACCAGCGCCGATAACAATGCAGGCACCACTACTGCCCCAGCCGCGGCGCCCGGCGCGCCGGCTGGCGCCTCGAATGCTCAACCAGGTCAAATGAAAACCACAGCCAGCGGACTAAAATACCAGGTCCTGAAGCAAGGCACGGGCACCGTTTCCCCAAAGCCTACGGACACCGTGAAGGTGCATTACCACGGCACTCTGCTCGATGGCACCGTCTTCGACAGTTCTGTGGAACGGGGCCAGCCCATCAGCTTCCCCTTGAACCGCGTGATCCCCGGCTGGACTGAGGGTCTTCAGCTCATGAAGGTCGGCGACAAATTCAAGTTTGAGATTCCTCCCAACCTGGCGTATGGCCCGAACAGCCCCAGCCCGAAGATCCCGCCGAACAGCACGCTCGTCTTCGAAGTGGAGCTGCTCGGCATCGAGTAGCCGGATGCCGTCGCGCACAATCCTGGCTGGCAGCCTCCTGCTGGCGCTCGTGTTTCACACGCGGGCAAGCGAGGTTCGCCGCCTGGCCTCGCCCGACCAGCGCATCCGCGTCTCAATCCAATTGCCTGCGCCGGGTTCAACTGAACGGCCGGGTTGGTCCGCGGTGTTTCAAGGCAAAACGTTGCTCGCCAATTGCAGCCTGGGGCTGATGACCGCCGATGCGGGCGAACTGATGAGCGGGGTCCGGGTGGTGCGCGAGCGCAGCCGTTCGCTCGACCAGCGTATTCCCGTGCTGTTCGGCAAAGCGGACAATGCGAATGATCGTTTCAATGACCTCCGCTTCACGTTCGAAACCCCGCAGCGCCGGCGCCTGGACGTGGTGTTCCGCTGTTACGACGACGCTATCGCTTTCCGCTACGAGCTGCCCAAGCACGCCAAAGGAAAGGCCGTTACCGTCACCGATGAGACAACCTCGTTCCGGGTCGAGGGCGAGCCGACCGCCTACGCCCAATATCTCGAAAGCTACACAACTTCTCACGAGCACAATGTGACTGCCGTGCGCTGCCACGAGCTCCGGCCGGGAGCTTTGTTGGACATGCCACTGACGTTTTTGTGGGAGGACGGCACGTACGCCGCGATCACTGAGGGCGCCCTGCGCCACTACGCCGGGATGTCGCTGATGCGGCCCGCGAGCGAGACCGAAGACCTGGTCTGCAAGCTCACCCCTCGCCCGGACGGCACCAAGGTCGTGCGCCCGCTGCCCATGGAAACGCCATGGCGGGTCGTGCTCATCGGAGATCGTCCTGGCGCACTATTGGAATCCAGCACGCTCTATTGTCTGAATGAGCCTTCGGTCATCAAGGACACTTCGTGGATCAAACCGGGCAAGATCACTTTCTCGTGGTGGAACGGCGACGTGTACGACGGAAAACGCAGTCTGCCGATTCTCTCCCTGGAGATGGCGAAAAAATATATCGATTTCTGCGTCCGCAACGGCATTCCCACGCACTCACTGACCTCGGACGAGAAGACGGTCTCTCCCTGGTATTATCAGTCGAAGTTGGGTGTCGCGCCGGGGCCCGACACCGACGTCACGCGGCCTCGCGCCGACTTCGACCTGCCGGCCATCCGCCAGTACGCGGATTCCAAGCGCGTTCGCCTCTGGACCTGGGTGCATCAAGGCGCGCTGCGCGGGCGGGTCGAGGAAGCTTTCAAGGCTTTCGAAAAAATGGGCTGGAAGGGCATGATGGTCGACTTCTTCGACCATGACGACCAGGAAACGATCGAGTTCGCCGAATCGATCCTGCAGTCGGCCGCCCGCCACCATATAATGATTCATTTCCACGGCGTCTGGAAGCCCACTGGCTGGCAGCGGACCTATCCCAATCTGATGAACCATGAGGGCGCCCTGAATCTCGAATATCTTAAGTGGAGCGACCGCTGCACTCCGGAGCACAACTTGAACCTGGCTTTCACCCGGCTCATCGCCGGACCGATGGATTATCATCTCGGCGGGTTCAGGGCTGTGACCCGCCCCGAGTTCAAGCCCCAGAACATTGCCCCCAACGTGCTCGGCAGCCGCTGCCATCAATTGGCCATGTATGTCTGCTTCGATAACCCCAATCCAATGGTGGCAGACTATCCCACGGCTTACGAGGGACAGCCTGGATTTGATTTCCTCAAACTGGTTCCCACCTGGTGGGATGAGACCCGCGTCCTCGAGGGCAGACCCGGCGAGGTGTTAGTGACGGCGCGCCGCAAGGGCAAGGAGTGGTACTTGGGCGGGATGTCGGCCAAAGAAGCGCGCGACCTCGCCCTGCCGCTTTCTTTTCTCGGAGCCGGACGATATCAGGCTGAGGTCTGGAGAGATGCCCCCGACGCGGAGAGCGACCCCAACCATCTCACTACCGAAACTCTCAACCTTTCCTCGAGCGACACGCTCAAAATCCACGTCGCGCTCGACGGTGGCTTCGTCGCCCGGATTGCGCCCCAACCGAATCGCTGACTGCTTACCGTACCGGAGCGCGGACATTCCTGTCCGCAGCACCTTCCGAACGCCAACGCTCTCGGATTTATAGCCAACGTCGCGCCACACTCCGAGAGGTGCTCCCTCTCCCCTTCATACCCCTTCATAAGGGGAGAGGGCTGGGGTGAGGGGTCGCTTGCTCACTCGTGGTTCATCGAGAGGCGTCCGTTTGTTGTATCGTCCCCAGGAAAAACCCTGGAAGGACGAAAGGCCAATTACATTGCGCCTGCCTCCCGGATTTGGCACAAGGGTGAGCCATTTTTTAAAATGAAAAACGAAACGAAGAAAACAACCGACGCTCAATTACTGGATTTGCTGAAAAAGGTGCTGCCGAAGGCTACGCACGATGCCGAGTTGGCAGGCAAGATCTACCAGGCCATCGAATCGGAACTGAAAGCGAAAGCCCGCGGTTCGGCTTTCGAAAAGTTCTGCGCCAAAGTGGAATTGCCGGACCTGGAGCCCAAAACCCTCGAGGAGGTTAAGACTCAGTTGGCCGCATCGTTCGGCGAGAGCGATGTGACGCTCAAGCCGAACCGCAAGGAGAAAAGTTTGGCCGTGGAAATCTCCCTGGCCGACGGCACCCAGTTCAGCGGAGAAATTAACGTGAACCCGAACGGCACGGCGGAGGGCAGCGAGGAGCAGGAGATTACGCTCAAGTTTGTGCCGTTCCCGGTCTGCCTGCCCGGTGACAAGGAACTTGTTTGGCTGCTGGGCAAACACGAGAACCTCTCGCCCGAGGAAGCCGGCATGGCACTGACGAAGGCGGAGGAAGAGTTTTGGGCGTCCAAAACCGGCCAAAAGCTATTGCGCGACCGAATAGAGCGCAGCTTTCCTGAGTTCATTGCCCGCGCCCCGGCCGGGATGTTGACCGAACTCGGCTTGAAGCGGCACTACAAAACCCCGGAACCGATCAAGCCGCTCCGTGCAGGAAAACGGCCTGCAATGTGAGCCCGATCGATAGAAGGGACTCCAATTTCAATCCCGGTACTGAGGATTGAATCTCTTCGCGGCGACCTTGCCGTCTGCGGTGAATCGAATGCCGATGGTGCCAGGCGCGTAAGGTGACTCGCTAAAGCCAATCCTCGGCGGCGGTAAATACCAGGCTTCTTCGCTCGGAGAAGTCTGCGGAACCTCAGGCACGCCGAGGATTACATCGACCTGCGAACGCGGCATGCCGATGTGAATCTCCCGGAAAAGTTGCCTGGGTGACGTGCCCGCGCTGCGGTGTGCGCAGCCCCACCCAAGCCAGGCCGCGACCGCCAACGAAGCAAAGAGCCTGAGACGCTGGCCGGTGGCATTCATGCGATAGTGGTCGTTGCCGTCCGTGCATTCGGCGTGAGAGGTGGTTTGCCCGCGGCCAACGACGCTCCTGGCGCAAGGGTGCTGTCAGTCTTCATTTCCGCAAGCATCTCCGCTTTCAAAATGGAGTTGTCACAATCTTGTAAAAATACCGTAAAATCAGCACCGCATTTGTCATTGCTACGTGGAAGCAATGAGTGAGTAGCTGGCTCCCAGGCCTGTTTTACGTTCTTTCTGCATACCTTCACGGCCCGAAATCGGCACATGAATTGCTTGTTTTTGCCTTATTCCGGAGGCCAAATGGCCCTGAATACGAAAGGTATAGAAACTATGGAATCGCAAAAAGAAACGCAGAGCCGATGGGGCGGGGCAGGGGGCACACCCGGTGGAGTCGGGATTTTTCTCGTGGGCTTTGCCATGGCGTGCGCCGGCGGCTGGCTCCTCACGAACCAGGTGACAGTGTCAAGCGAGTATTTTGCCACCGGTTTCATGGTGCCGATTGTCAATTACCGGATGAACTCCTTCGGCCTTTCGCTCGTGCCGTTCATCGTTGGCATTGGATTCCTGTTTTTTAATGGCAAATCACTCGCCGGCTGGCTGCTGACGATTGCCGGGCTGGTGATTATCCTGGCCGGCATCCTGATGAGCCTGCACATCTACTTCCAGCCGACCTCTCTTTTCAACACGCTGGTGATGCTGGTGCTGTTGTTCGGTGGCTTGGGTTTAATCTTCCGTTCGCTCAAAGCGGTCCCGCCAGCTCCCGGGGAAGCAAAGACGGGCCAGAACGTGGAGCCCTAAGCTCACTTTTTGAATGGGTCGCGGGCATGGCTCGGCTGGCGACCGCATTCTACCGCGCACTCCATTTGATCAGAGACTCCTGACGTCGTCTCCAAAATGTCGATGGACGACACCGACGAGAACGAGGACGAGGCGGAGAAGGAGGACGACACCGAGAGGGGAGCCCCGCCAGGTGGGAATAAGCAGAGATGTGGGAAGATGGGGAATAGCCGGGAAAGGTAGCGAATGAGCCACAACCTTCCGTAACCTTCCGTAGCCTTCCGTCGCTGGCGGAGGGGCGAGACCGTGGTTTACAATTTGCGGGAAGACAAAACCGCTAATAAGCGGGGAAAATCCAAGGCGGACACCAACCACGCATGGACACGAATGGGCCCGGCTCAGCGGAGCCGCAACCGAGAAGGCAAGCCCAATTGAACCGCAGAGGCGCGATAAACGCAGAGCGGAAAGGCGCAATCGGGGAGAGGACGATCACATCTGCATCGGAGCGCGGCCTTTAGGCTGCAGAAACGCGCAACGCAATCAATAATTCGTCAGTTCTGCAGCCTAAAGGCCGCGCTCCGATGCCGCCCCAACTTGCTCGCAGCCTGCGAGCAAGTTTGGCTATTGCAGTGCAGAGCGGAGAGCCGCAACCAGAAGGGAGCTTAACCTGGTTGACAGCGGTCAGTCGCAGTGGTAACGGTTAACATAATGGTTAATCGTTACGAAGCACATCTGGACCGCGTTTTTCACGCGTTGGCCGACCCGACCCGGCGTCGGATCCTGCTGCGGGTGGCCAAATCCAGTTGCACGGTTGCCGAGCTGGCGGAACCGTTTTCGATCTCGGCCCCGGCCATCTCCAGGCACCTGAAGGTGTTGGAGAACGCGCGCATGATCGAGCGCGTCAAAACCGGCAAGTTCCACCGCTTTCGCGTCAACACCCGGCCGTTGGGCCAGGCGCAGCGGATGCTCCAGCAGCTCACTGATTTCTGGAACCGCCGGCTGGATAATCTGGAGGATTTTTTGCAAAACGAAATCGGCAAGACCAATTGACTACGCATGAAACAACCAACCACAAAGCTTGTGATTAAGCGCGTGCTGAAGGCGGACCGCGAGAGGGTTTTTTCCGCTCTGACCGATCCGGCCAAAATGGCGCAATGGTTTTACGGCATGGATACCGGGCAGGCGCGCGTCAGGTGCGACTTTCGGGTCGGCGGCAAGTATTCCATTGAAATGTTCAACGACGAGCAGCAGTGCGTGCCGACGGGGGAGTATTTGGAAATCGTGCCGCCGGAAAAAGTGGTCTTTACCTGGTCGGTCGATGGGAAGGTGAAGAACAGCAAGGTTACCATTGAACTCTTCGCGAAGGGAAACGACACCGAATTAGTGCTAACACACGAACTGCCGCAGGACGTCAGGGAGCCTCATCAGCATGGCTGGGTCAATTGCCTGAACCATCTGGAAGCGCTGCTGGGCGTGCGACCAACAACTCAAATCGAAAACAAATAGAACAATACTATGGCCAAACTGAAGACCTACGCTGGAGTGAAGGAACACAAAGTCGTAACACAAAAGGAATGGCTGGCCGCCCGCAAGCGCCTGCTCGTTAAGGAAAAGACGTTTTCCCGGTTGCGCGACCAATTGGCGCGGGACCGTCGCGAGCTTCCCTGGGAGAAGGTGGAGAAGGAGTATATTTTTGCCAGCCCGCACGGCAAAGTAACTCTGGCCGGCTTGTTTGGCGGCAAAAGCCAGTTAATCGTTTATCATTTCATGTTCGGACCCGGCTGGAAGGATGGCTGTCCGCATTGCTCGTTCTGGGCCGACCACTACGACAGCGTAAACCTGCACCTTGGCGCGCGGGACACGACGCTCGTGGTTGTATCCCGCGCTCCTTTGAAGGAAATCCGACCCTTCAAGAAACGGATGGGCTGGCGGTTCAATTGGGTTTCGTCCAGCCAAACGGATTTTAATTTCGATTATTATGTTTCGTTTACGCCGGAACAGATTCGGAGCGGAAAGCGGTATTATAATTACGCGCCTCTCAAAATGGACATTGACGAACGGGAGGGCGTCAGCGCGTTTTACAAGGAGAACGACCGCAACATTTACCACACCTACTCAGCGTATGCGCGGGGCATTGACTTGTTGAATACGACTTACAACTTCATCGATCTCACGGCCAAAGGGCGCGACGAGAAGCCCGGCCAGGCGCAAGATTGGGTTCGGTACCACGACAAATACTAACCACGAATGGACACGAATGGACACGAATGAGAGGTGGGGGTCGCGTGTTCTACCGACAGGTCACCCCTAGCGGAGTTTAAGCTACCCATCAACTGGTGTCTCGTCCGTGTGGCTGTTGGCTTGCAATCCCGCGTGTTTATCGAAGCCGATGTAGATTCGCGCGTTGCCGTTTCGGGCCAGTTCGCTGAGGGCTTCGAGTTCGAGCATTCGGAGAAGGGCCGGGTGTTTTGTGTAGGCCTGGGCGGTGCGTTCGCGCTCCTGCAAGCGGCGGATTTCGGCCTCGGTCTGGAGTTGCTGGGCTTCGGCATCGCCCTGGGCGGCCAGGCGCTGGGAGTTGGCCCGGCTTTCGGCTTCCATCCGCTGCGCTTCGGCTTTGGCCTGGGATTCGATTTTCTGGACATCGGCCTTGGTCCGCGCTTCGACAAGCTGCACCTGGCTCATGCGCTCGGCCGCCAGCACTTTGTTCATGATCTCCTGCAGGTTGCCGGGAAAGACGAGGTCTTTAACGTCCGCGCGCTGGATGGTGACGCCGTAGCTGGCGGCGGTGCTCTTCACGTCGCGCAGGATGTCTTCGCTGAGGCGGTTGCGGTTCGTCAGGATGTCCTCGAGTATCATGGACGCCAGGGAACGCCGCGCGGCAAGCTGCACGTCGCTGTAGAGCCGGTCTTCGTACTTCTCGACGGCGTGGATGGCGAGCTTGGGATCGACCACGCGGAACTGGACGATGATGCTGACCCGCAGGGCCACTTTGTCCGCAGTGAGGATTTCCTGGCCTTTGATGGTGAGGTCGCGCTCGCGCATGTCCACCAGCACGACTTCGATTAAAGGCCCTTTTCGGCCCAGGAGGCCATCACGGTTGGGGATTTCGTAACGGCCGGCTTCGAGGATTTTGGCGAGGACGCCGTCCTCGTACCAGAGTCCGCGGTGGGTGTCCTTGATGATGATTTCGACCTTTTTCATGGTTCGTTAGCCAGTTCAGATTTGGACCCCGGAGCGGGGCCGATGTGGAGCACGGCCGAGAACAGAACTGCATCTGCTGAGTCACATTCGCAATGAGTGACAACAATGCTTGTTGGAGGCCGCTCACTAACCCCGCCGGGGCAGGGTCAGTGGACACCTCGAGACGAAAAAAGTCAACCCACGAATGGACACTAACCCGATAGTTACGGTGTGGTCACCAACCGGAAGAAACGGGACGCAGCCGCCGGAACGGGAACCGAGAGGTTGAAGATTCCGTTGCTCAAAACGGGTGTGAGCGGGCTGATTTGCCAGTCCACTGGCGGCGTGAGGGAGGCGGCCTCTTCCAGCACGAACCCCGCGGGGGTGTCGGACCAACTGAGGCCGAAAGTCAGATTGCCGAGCGAGGTGGTGCTGAAGCTGGGCCGGAATGGCGACGAGGTTCCTCCCTGAAACAGCGAGAGGTTGACCGCGTTAGCCATCGCCTGGTAGCCCGCGTCATTGGGATGTAAATGGTCGCCACTGTCGTAAGCGGCGAGCAGGTTTGTAAGCGCGTTCGGGTCGCGCACAGCGGCATCGAAGTCAATCGTTCCATCGAAAACGTTATTCGTCGCATGAAAGAGTTAACCGCTTCGCGCTTGGTTTCATGCGCTGCGGAGTCGTAGGCTGATCTTCCAAACGGAGTCAGGGTGCAGCCGAAGATCTTAAGTCCCTGGGCATGCGCGCGGGCCGCCAATTGCAAATAGCCGCTGATGAGCTCGGCTGAAGTCACCAGTTGAGTAGCGGTCGAATGCCCGATGTCATTGACCCCGAGCAGGACGGTAACGTATCCCACGCCCGCCTGTGCCAGCACGTCGTGGTCGAATCGCGACAGCCCGCTGGGTCCAACATCATCTTGCAACAGCCGGTTGCCGCCGATTCCTTCGTTGACGACGCCGAGGTTGGTTTGCGCCCCGGCCAACCGGCCGGCGAGATAATTGGGCCATCGATGGTTGGCGTTCAAGATGGATTGGTACCCGTCGGTAATCGAGTCTCCCAAGGCGACGATGGCCAGTGCGTTCGTCGCGGCGGCCACTTCGACGTCCGTCAGGTAGTAGGAAGACAACACGGTCTGGGCCACGGGTATGGACGAGCCGCCCGTGAAGTCTCCGCTCGGAGAAACATAATTGGTTTGGGTTGCGCCCGGATGCCAGGTTGCCGGACCCGTGGTCCCGGAAATGAAAAGACTGACCGCCAGGTTCGACAAAGCCGGCACGTTAAAGTCGGCGCTGTCGCTCAACGCCAGCGCTCCGGGCGGGAGAGTGAGCGAACCCGCGCCGTTGAAGGTCAGGGCCATGTCGGTGCCCGGAATAATCGCCGCGCCCGTTCCGGCAAGGGCGATGTGGGCAGCGCCGATGACCAGCGAGTTGGTTCCAAAAGTGTTGGAAAGCCGCACGCGCACGGGGTTGCCGCCAATGCTGGTATGAGCAATCAATCGCAAGGTTTGGTTCGTGAAGCCTGCATTGTTTGTGTTGGTGGAGTCTGGAGGCACCGGACTGGTTCCCCAGGTCGCGACCCAGTTCTGACCGGCGCCCTGAGCCGGCGTGATCGTGAACTGCGATTTCATAAGAACGACCGTGTAGGGATTCCAGGTGGACAAGGTGTAATAGAGGGTCAAACTGTTGCCGGCGACCTGCGTGAAGCGCCCGATCAGGTAGGGGGCGTAGGCGCCGCCGGGTGTATTGGTGGGCACGCTGCCTCCGATGGTGGGCCCCGCAAGCCTGAGATCATTATAGTTGGTGTCGGCGCTGTAAATGAAAGCCCCCAAAGCTTTGTCGCGTTTGTCATTGAAGATGAGCTTCGGCGCACGGCATTGGTTTCCAGGCTGCTCCAGGTCGGCTCGCCATTGGTCAAGCCGGTGAAATAAAGAGTCCCGGCGCCGCTCTCAAAACTGTTCACTGGAACGGTGGCCAGATAGATGTCACTGGCTCGATATTTCCCGGCGCCCCACAGATACACCATCGGTTCCTGGCTGCCAAAGCCGGCTGCCACCTGAAAGAGCGCCATTTCGAGGAAGCGCCCGCCGTTGGTCAGCGCCGAGATCGTGCGCAGGGGCGTGAAGGTATGGTTGGTCTCCTCGAAGCGCGTGAGGAGCGAGAAGTCATTCGTGTCCAACGTAGCAGGGGTATGCCCGGTCTTGCAAACAACATAGGTTTGGCCGGCGAGGCTGATTCCTGAATCCGGCACATTAAATGGCCCCATGTCCACATTCGTCGGCTGGACCAGGAGCGTGCTCCCATCGCTGTTCGTGAAAAAGTTCAGGGACAAACCATTCGAGGCGACGGTCGTCGAAGTCCAGGCCATGACGTCGCCGGCTTTGAAGTATAACGTGTCGCCGAAAAGAAAAATGAGCTGGTTGTTTCCATTCTCGAACGAGTAACCGAGGTCCGTCCCGCCGACTTGATAGCGGGTATAGGTCTGGTTGAGCAACGGCAGGCCGGTTTGGCGATCCGTGTCGGTGGCGTAGCTGTCGGCGCCATCGTTCGTCCCCTGTTCGCCGATAAGCTGCTGGAGCTTGACCGAGGAATTAGTGATCCAGGTCAGGACCGGACTATTCTGCGCGATGGCCGGCGTGACCGCGGCCGTCGCAGCGCAGATTCCAAACCGTTTCCAAAGGGGCATGGAAGAGCATACCATGGCATTTTCCGACGGCAAATGAGACGTGACCCACTTCTGTCCCCGTCCCAGTGCTTATCGCTTGCCACACAATGGCGGCTTGTTATAGCTGTCGAATGAAAGCTTCCCGCCAACAACACCTGCCACCCGCTGCTGAACGGCGAAACCGGTTTACCCCCGCTCCAATCGTGAGAACCTTAAGCAAGCTTGCGCTGATGCTTCCATGTCTTTTGGTTTGCCGCCTCGCGCCCGGTGCGGTCTCACCGGCCCCGCACGCCCCCGTCCAGCACATCATCGTCACGAATGTAAATTCCCGGTTCATCCAAAACGGCGGCTCCTGCGTCCTGGCCAGCTATGCGGTGGTGGCCAACTATTTCACCGGCCAGCCGATCAGTTCTTATTTTGAAGGTTACTGCCGCCATTTCGGACTGACCTTCAAGGACCCGGCCGAGGCGGAACAAAAATACGCCTCCCATTTTGATGCCGAATGGCGGAAACGCAATTGCCGGGGCTACGAGGTGATCCTGGACCTGCACGCGAACTCGAAAGAAAAGTGCTTCGCCGAAGCGCGCCAGATTTTCGATGGCCGATTCTACCTTGATTCTTCGGGGCACATAGATGAGTTGGAGGACCTGCTCCACACGCATGAAGCCTTTCTGAACATCACTTACGAACCTGGCCAGGATTATCATTCCATTACCATCATGCACGATGGAGCCCGCTTCATGGCCCGGGACACCAACCGCGAAGGGATTCATTCCATTCCCGGCTTGCGCCAAATCGGCAAGCTCAGGGACAGTGTTTTGTACGTTAGAAAATGAACACTGCCTTCTACATTCCCATTATTGTTCGCAGCACGCGCCGTGACCGGCAAAGCATCAAAGTCGCCCGGTTTGTTCTGGCGAGGCTGCAGCAGCGCCAGGGCGTCGAGACCGAACTGCTGGACCTGTTGCGTGCTGCGTGACTATTCCTGCGGATAGAGCAGAATCCGGTC
The DNA here is from genome assembly GCA_035566895.1 of Binatia bacterium. Classification (GTDB taxonomy): domain Bacteria; phylum Verrucomicrobiota; class Verrucomicrobiia; order Limisphaerales; family UBA8199; genus DATMQA01. Next base: position 12,916 of record DATMQA010000022.1, on the reverse strand, counting down.
GTGGACCAGGACGACGAGGTCGTTTTTGCCGTCACCAGTCAGGTCGGCAACCACGGCCTCGCGAGGCTCGGGCAGATCGCTGCGACGGCTGCGGAAGGTGCGCTCTTCGAAGACCTGCCAGCGATTAGCCGGAACCAGCTTGTGCTTTGCGTCGAAGATCACCAGGTCGAGATAATTCCGCGCGGTTTCGAGGAAGACCAGGTCCTTGCGGCCGTCGTTGTCGAGGTCGCCAGTGACGACGTCGTTGAGGTGGCCGTCTTTAATCGGGGTTTCATAGCCGTCGAGTTCGTTCAATTCCCAGACCTCGCCGCCAAGGGGCAGGCAAGCAACTGAGTTCAAACCCAGAAGGGCCACTGCATTCAGGTTGGTGCCGCCCATGGTGATAGGTTGCAAACTGGAGAAGTCGGAGACCGGCAAGGGAAGACTGCGAACGACCTGCCAGACACCGGCGCGGTCGCGCTCGCACAGAGTGAGGGCCTTGCGTTCGGCATCGAGCAGGAAGAGCGAAGAAACGGCGTTCGTGCCGTTGGGCACAGCGGCGGCGCTGACCAGGCGCGAATTGCTGGCCGCGCCATTGATCTGCTCTTTGACGTTGAAGGTCCAGCCGCCCTTGTTGGTGGAGCTTTGCGCGGAGGCCTCCTGCTTCAAGACCACGGCCCGGACGAAGTTCTTTTGGGTCAGCAACAGCTCGGGTTTGCCGTCGCCGTCGATGTCGGCGGTGCTGAGCCAGGGTTGCTCGATGGCGCCGCCGGGGGGTGCGATGTCGATTTCTTCGAAGTCCTTGCCCGGCACCTGGCGGAGCACCTTGACCTTTTCGTAGGGGATCAGGAGCACGAGGTCAGCCAGGCCGTCCTGATCGACGTCGTGGAAAGCAAGGGTGGTGGGGTTGGATTTGAAATTCTCGGAGAGTTTTTGAGTTTTTGTTTTCCCGTCAGCGGTGCGGGTGACCAGGGAACGTTTGCCGTCGTTATCGACAATGATGGCCAACGTGGGTTTGCTCTGCGGTTGCAATTTGCCGACGGCCAAAACCAGGGGCTTGCCATCCAGCGGGATGAGCGTGGGGAAGGGCAGACCATGTTTTTCGTCGAGGCGGCTGACGCCGACCTGGCGCTCATCGGCGCTGAGCATGAAAATCTCCGGCTTGCCATTGCCGTCCCAATCAGCCACTGCCAGATCACTGATGCCAGCCAAAGTGGGGAAGGTTCTGGGCGCGGCGAGGGTGCCATCCTTCTGCTGGAGATACAGGGAGATTTGGCCACTTTCGGGCTCGGCGACGAGCAAATCCGGCAGGCCATCGCCATCGACATCCGCCCACAAGAGGCCGCGGCGTGCTTTGTCGGTCTTGTTGAGCGGAAGCACCTGGAATTGGCCCTGGCTGAAACAGCCGGAGAGGGGTTCGGCGGGTTTGCGCGTGAACTCGGAAATGGCGGCGCGACCGGAATTCATGGCGATGGTGATGATTTGAGTTTTGCCGTTCGGTTCCAGGTTATCCGCCCAATAGGAGCGGATCGGGGCGGGGGAGAAGTAGAACTCGGCGCCTAATTGGTGGTCCGGCTTTTGCAGCCGGAAGCGGAAAGGGTTGCGGTCTTCCCAGTTGACCAGCAGAAGATCGCTGCGGCCGTCCCCATCGATATCGACGACCTGGACGGACTTGACGGGGCTGGACAGCGGAATTTTCTGGGGTTCGCCGAGGGTGTGGTCGGCGTTTTGGGGCAGGAAATAGACGTAATTTTCGGCCAGGAGCAGCAGGTCGGTGCGGCCATCGCCGTTGAGATCGCCGGTGCACAAGGCATTGGCGGTGAGTTGTCCGTCATCGATGGGAAAGCGTTTGGGGGCGCTCCAGCCGTTGGTGCCCTGGTTGTAAACTACGATGAGTTCCTTGGGCTCGCCGTAATAGGCGAGATCAGGCCGGCCATCGCCATTGAGATCGGCCACCACCAGGGAGGAGATGCGTTTTTCCGAAGGGATGGAGTCGATGCGGAAACGGGCATCCGGCGGCAGTTCGTTGAGTTCAAGCTTGCCGGCGGGTTTGGCTTTTTGGGTGAGATTGGTTTTGCCGGTTTGGTTGTAAAGCAGATTGATTTTTGAGCGGGCATTGTTCACGACGATAAGGTCATTAAGCCCGTCGCCATCGAGGTCGGCCACGCGGAGGCAGGTGATTTGATTATCGATGGGGAAGATCTCGGGACCGGTAAAGCCGAAGCGGTTGCCGTTGGTGCTGGTGGCGGCGAAAGAGGAGAAAGCAAAGGCGAGAAGGGCGGTTGCGGCCAGGAGTGCGCCGCTGCAGAAACGTGGTCGAAAGATGGTCATAGTGTTCAAACCTGGCAGAAAATGCCACTGCGGGAAGAGCTTGAAAAGATTATTCCCGAAGAAAATGAAGCAAGATCATGGAGGGCAAGGTCCTGAAGACAGAATCAGGGGAGCAAAATCGGGATAACCTCTCTACGGCTTGTCGCTCACTCTCCAATAAAATGAAGGCTGACGGTGCGCGAGTGCGCTGCGCGGCGATGCTCCCAGAGGTAAATGCCCTGCCAGGTGCCGAGGGCAAGCCGGCCGCGGCAGACGGGAATGGAAAGATTGACGGAAGTAAGGGCCGCACGCACATGCGCCGGCATATCGTCTTCCCCTTCGGCCGTATGGATGAACAGCGCGTCGCCATCCGGGACCAGGCGAGCGAAGAAGGCGTCGAGGTCGCGGCGGACATCCGGGTCGGCGTTTTCCTGGATAAGCAGCGAGGCTGAGGTGTGGCGGAGGTGAAGAGTAAGCAGCCCGTCTTGGAAGTTGTGCTGGGAAATCCACGCGGCGACCTCGTCCGTGAATTCGTAAAGGCCACGTCCGCGCGTGCGGAGGGTCAGTTCATGCAAGGCTTGGCGAAGCATATCGTGGTGCTGGAAACCGTTGAAACAGCGCTGTCCTGCACCCACTAAAGTTGGGTGCTAATGAGCGGCGGTTTCGGACCATCTCACTCCCGTGGAGGTGTTGTCACTGCGCGGTGGCTTTCCCATCCAGCATTTTCTCCAACTCGGGATTCTTGGGGTGGCCGGCGCTCAGGGCGCGTTGATAGTGCCAGCGGGCGAGTTCGACCGCGGGCGGTTTTTGGGTGATGTAAATCACCGCGAGATTATTGTGTGCGCTGGCGTAATCGGGCTGGAGTTGAATGGCCTTGCGCAGGGCCGCTTCGGCCGGGCCGCGGAGTCCCTTTTCGCTGAGGGCCAGGCCAAGATAATTCTGAATCTCAGCATTTTGGGGGTCGAGTTTGGCGGCGCGGCTTAGAGCATCGAGAGCGTCGTCAAATTTGCCCTGGCGGAATTTGAGATTGCCCAGCACCGACAGGCTGTAGGCGTTATCGGGATCGAGGCTGAGGGCCTGCTTGAGATTCATCTCGGCTGCGCCGTAGTGGGTGTCCTCGACCTGAATGGCAGCAAGATTGGCCAGCGCCGGCACGCTCTTTTGGTCCTGGCGAACGACCTGCAGATAGGTTTGTTCAGCCTTATCAAATTGCCGGGCCGCGAAGTAGCCCTGTGCCTCCACGGCCAGTTTCGCGGCTTCGGGCGGCAATTCATGAACCGATTTTCTGCCGCCTTTTTCTGCGTCCGCGAATTTGGCTTCCGGCGTTTTGAACAGCGCCAATTCCTCCGGGGTGTACGGGACCTGGCGCGCTTCGAAAACCTGCAACCGGGCGCGGGCGATGGCGAGCTGGTTTTCCAAGTCCTCGACGCGGGCTTGAGCCGCTTTGTCTTTGCGCGCAGATAGTTCTTTGGTCGCGGCCTGGAGTTTTTTCTGAAGGTCGTCCCGCTCGTGCTCGAGCTGCTTAATCCGGTTCGCGTCCGCCAGCGAAGTGGGGAGCGGGGGCATTGTGCCCGTCACCATGGTGGCATTCAACTGTTTGACGCGGCCCTCGAGCGCCATTTTCTCGAGGCGCAGGATCTGTTTGTCGGATTGCAGAGCCGCCAATTGGGCCTGGGCCTGGGCCAATTGCCGGGCGGCGTCATCAGCCTTGCCGGCTGCGGGCGCGGCGTTTTTGAGGTCGGCAAGCTGCTTTTTCAGCAGCAGGTTCTCGGCGCGCAGAGCGGAAGCGGCCTCCGCGTCCGGAGCAACCGCGACGAGCCGGGTTTGGAGTCCGGCTTTTTCCTGGGCTAGTTTGGAAGCGAGGTCCTTTTGCAAGGCGAGCTGGCGGTTGGCTTCTTCGAGCTGTTTCCTGGCTATTTCGAGGGCCGGAGTATCCGCGACGGGCGCGGGCTTTGATTTTTCTTTATCGAGGTTAACTTTGAGCGAATCATTTTCCTTCTGGAGCGAGGTGATTTTTTCCTGGGCCTTGGCCATTTCGCGCGGATCGACCTCGGCGGGGCGCAGGTCAAAGGCTTCTTTGAGTTTGGTTTGGAGCACGATTGTCTCGGCCTGTAACTGGTGCACCTGGCCTTTTAAGGTGTTGAGCTGGTCCTCCCAATCGCCAGGGACGGCGGGTTTGGTTGGGGGGACGGTAGCGCCTGGAGCAGTCCCGGAAAGTCTGTTCGTCTCGCCGGGGACGGAGGCACTGCGGACCGGGACGGCGGCCGAGAGAGCAGCGATTCTGTCGTTGAGGTAGTTCAAGCGGAAGCTGACAACCTTGGGGTTCCACTCGGGATTGCCGCGTTGCATTCTTTGCAAAGCGGTTTGGGCCTCCACGTATTTGGCGAGCGCCTGGGCGGGCCGGTCGGTGCTCAGGGAATCGGCCTCCTGCATGAGATTGAAAATCTGCACATACTGGTCATCGAGCGCCTGGGCGTGCGCTGCGCCCAATGGCGCCAGAAGCACCAAAATGACCAGGGCGCAATACCGTTTCATAATATGGATGATAGCGAGATCCAAGGAGGTTTGGCAACGATGGACTTGCCGGCATTGCCCGTAGAGAGTTGCCCGCTGATTACACAAATTAACACAGCTAAAGGGAAGAAAAGTCAGAGGTCAGGGAACAGCGCCCAACGGCCAGAAGCCGGAGGCCAATGTTCGAAAGCCCTCATGGGCAAGAACAAGCATCTGCGTCAATCTTCCTTATGTGCCGGCAATTCTCCTGGGGTGAGAAAGCCGGTGAACCATGGTTCAGGCTCCGCCCGGAAGGCTGTTTCCCGACTGCGCCAGGTCAGGCGCACTTGCCGGGCATGCAAGGCATGATAGGGCAGAATCAGTTGGCGCTGGTGCTCCGGGGTCAGGCGATTCTCTACCAAAGCCAGGTAGATATCCTCGTCTGCGCCATAGAGTTTGTCGCCGACAACAGGATGACCAATAGAGGCGAGATGAATACGGATTTGATGCTTGCGCCCGGTGTGCGGGAGCACCCGCAAAACGGTGAATGACCCGGGCGTTAGTGTCTCGCGGACGAACCCTTGCTCGACCCAATACTCCGTCCTTGCTGGCGCGCCGTCGAGCCGCACACAATCCTTGATTGCCACCCGGCTGCGCTCATCTTTGCCTAGCGGTGCCTCAATGACCCCGTATGTGTCGGCCACTTGGCCGTGGACGATGGCCAGATACTCCTTTTCGACACGCCGGTTTTCCCAGAGTTGGCGCAACTGCCGTGCGGTATCGGTATCTTTAGCCAACAGAGCAACGCCGCTGGTTTCGCGATCCAGGCGGTTGATGAGTTGCGGATGTGAATCCTGACCAAGATACAGACGCGTGCGGCTGATCAGGCTGGAATACTCGTCAGTTTTGGTGGGATGACAGACCAGACCGGCCGGTTTGTTGATGACCAAAAGCCCGGCATCTTCGTAAATGACTCCAAAAGACGGCTCCATGTTGGCGCTGCAGCAAACCCTTAATACCGCGCGACGATTCTTGCGGAGCCGATGTCACCAGGCAAGTGCACCCAGTCGCCGTCAAACTGCTTCCAGGGTGCGCCGTTTACGGTAACGGCCGCGAGCGGACGCTCGTTGGGGGCTCGGAAGCGCAGACGGATGCGTTTGGGCGGATTGCGCCGTGGGGCTTTAAGTTGTGCGGTGATTTCGTTTTGAGCGGCGGTGTAGAGCACCGTCATGGGACCGAAGTAGGTGGCGGCGCGGCCCAAGCCGCAAGTTTGGCCGGGTTTGAGCCATTCGCGCGGGACCGCCTGTCCCAGCAGCAGTTCGTCGCCTTGTTCGCGCACAAAAATCTGGCGCAACCAGCCGCAGGCATTGGCTTCGTCGGAGGTCTTGTAATGGTCGCCGCGCCAGTCGCCGAAGTTCGGCAGGGCGTGCTCCGTGTTCATGTGCACATCCGGAAAGTGGCTGACGGCCAGCGCGTTGAACAGGGCCCGCAGGGCATGTTTCACGTCATCCCGGTAAAGGTACGGTTCGACGTCCAACAACAAACAGGCTTGCATGGACATGCCTCCGCGGCCGAACCAATATTTATCGAAATCATCCAGCGTGTAGCCGTATTGGTTGGAGAGATAAAGGTTGTCTTCGTAATCTTTCAGAATCCATTCTGCCTCAGGTGAATGCGAGTCCAGCGCGCCGGTGATGAGCAGGTGCAGGGCCCCTTCGAGCGTTTCGCAAATCCAGCCAAAACTGCGGCCGCGCCGGTGAACGTACGAGGGGAAATGAGGAACGGCGGTGCCGTCGCGCAAGCGCACGACGGGGGACCGCTCAGCGGCGGCGCGAAAATTGGCGAGCAGGTTCGTGTGATAAGCGTCAGCCTCCTGGCGAATGCGGCCCGCTTCCGGGTGCTTGAGTTGTTCCAAGGCCCAGGCGGCAGAATCGAGTCCACGCCAGGTATAACAACTGGTCGAAAGCCAGGTCCACCAATCTCCGATGTCCTCCAGGCTGCCAGCGGGCAGCAGACCGCGTTCGAGTTCGTGGCGGCCGGCGGTGCGTTTGGTTTCCCGAACGATCCAGTCCGCGCCGGCCCGAATACCCGGTGCGGCACTCCGCAGCCACGCCTCGTCGCGGGTGAAGCGGTAATGCTCGGCCAGACACCAGAGAATCCAGCCGTGATGCTGGTTGTAACCCCCGGCCTCGTAGCCGCCCGCGCCATAGAGAACGCCTTCCTGAGACGAAAAGTCACCGGGCAACCCGACCGTGCCCTGGTAATGCAGCCAGGCGTCGAGGCATTCCTGCGCTTCGCGATGGTAACCGCGCTGGTCCAAATCAACGACCATCATACAGGACTCGTTGCCGTAAGCGCCGTAGGAAAAAGAACCGACGCGGGCGACCCGGCGTGTGCTGTTGGGCTCGCGTTCGCAATTGATGAGCAAATGGCCGGCGTGGGCCCGGTAGAACTCGTTGAGGAGGGGTTCAGGCGTAATCAGGCGTGTGCTTTGGTCGAGGCGCCGGCGCCAGTAATTTGCCACCGCAGCGCGCTCGGTCTCGAAATCGAGCCGAGCCAGGGCGTCCCGCTCCGATTTCTCCGTCAGCACAACATAGGGGATTTTCACGATGAAAGCTGCCGTTTCGCTCGGCGCCAAATTCACGGGCGATCCGAGTGGGCGCGCTGAGGTGATTTGGCCGCGCAGATTTCCCTCCAGGCGGAAAAAGCCATTATCGTCGGCCACCACGTTTCGGCTGGCTTCGCCCGCCTCGTACATTGGAGAAAATGCGAAGGACTGCGCAGTGCCTGAGGCATTAGTGAAAACAAACTGCGCCATGAAGACGGCGGGGACATCGGCCACCGGGGAATTGTTAGGATTGGTGCCATTGAGTTCGGTCACGAAGGCCGTTTGAGAAATGAGCAGGCCGTTTGTCTCCCACTTCGTCTCGCAAATCGGCAAGGTTTCTTCCTGGAGGCTGCGCTCGATGGGAATGTGACCCGGTCCGAACCGGAACCGCACCGGCGCCGGTTCGAGCGCAAAGCGGGGCGTTTCCTGACCGGGGCGGCCTTTCAGGAAATGATCGTTGCAGCGAAACCGGATGCTGCCATCGGCCTCAAGCAGGAACTTTTGGCGTCCGCCATCCCTGCCCAGCGGAAAATAAATGTGCGATTTTTTAGGCGGCACGTTGCTCAAGGCGGATTGCCAGGTTTGTTCGGGCAGCTCGGCGACGCGCTCGTACAGAGTTTTGGAATTGCGCGCGTTCACTGCAGCTTCCACGGCGGCGTAGTCCCGGGTGTCGCTGTCCGGCAGTACGGCAGCTCCGAATTCCGGCAGAAATAGCGGACCGTTCTTTAAGTCGTCCAGCGCGAAGGTAAAGACGCTTTGGCCGTTGCGAATCGTAACTAAAGTGCGGTCGAAGGTGTTTGGGTCGGGGTTGATAGCGCCGACAGTCGATAATCGGCTCAGAAGTGGCGAGTCGCTCCCGATGGAATTGACCGAACCATTGAAAGCGCCAAACTGGAGACTCGAGGCAGGCGGTTTTTGCCACACGATTCGCACAGCGCCCCGCGGCTCGAGCGTGGAGTCAGTGAATGTTTCGATACGCGAGACGGCGGGCAGAGCCCCGTCGGAGACCACGCGCAACTTGAGTGTGTAACGAAACGGCACGGGGTAGGTCGTCAACCCCGGAAATTCTTTTGCGCTTATGGGGCGGAACGTGAAGTGGACGGACAAAGCCTCGGCTGTGGCCTGGGTATCGGCAATGCGCCACCCGCCCCGATACCAATTACCCAGCTCCATCCAGCCGACGTCGCCGCCGCCGGGCTGGCGGTCTTTGGGCAGGTGTTGTTCGGGCCAGCGGCTGCCCCAGTATTCAAGACGCAGGCGCTCAAGACGTGGTGGCGCGTCCGCGAAATGAACCACGACCTGATGAATTTCGCGCGGGTCTTCCCACATAATTCCATTTCCCTCCGGCAAGGGCAGGCCGAACGGCGCAGCGTCGAACGGAGCGGCGAAAGAGGAAAAGACGAAGCCGGAGAGCAGCCAGAGGAGAAGCGCTTCCGGAATTAGTGAGGCCTGCAGCTTAAAAGCCGCGCCGCGGCGGGAAAATGGAAACGTCACTTTCTGCCGCCCTCACCTGGAAGATTGATGATGGCTTCGCGCTCCACCTCACGCATGGTCGGCCCAACTTTAATCTGCTTTGCGCCAAATCCATGGTAAACACGAACGCGGCGAGAACCGGCAATCGGCTGCTTATCCAGGCTGCGCAAGGTGAATAGCGGAGGTTCAGCGTAGTTCAAGCCACGCCAACCAGCCGCGTAAAACGCCACGAACGTCGGGGATTCAACCAGGAAACCGTGATGCGGTAGAACGACTTGACCGCCCAGCTTTGACGGACAGGTGTAAGGAGCGGTGCCGGCATTCACCGTGACTTCAACCGAATCCCGGCCTACACCGAAAACCGTCCGTTGCGCTTTGCGGTCGGTAGTTAAGAATTCGTGCCGAGACATTTGCATCTGTGCGGTCAGTTCGTTGAGCGGGGAAAGTATTTCGTACGTATTCTTAATGAACCGATCCAGTGGGTGCAGGTCGGCGGCCCAACCGTTGTCCGCCCGGATGAAAAGAGCTTCGTCGTTGGCCGTCGCGGGTTTATTCGGCGGCCGTGTCCAATAAAGATGAGCGGGAATTGAATGATAATTGAGCGGGCGGCCGAGGCTGATATGATAGAGGACATAGTCGGCGGCGCGTTCCGGGTCATAACCGTACTTGCCATACATGGCGATGCAGTCGCGATAGACCAAATCAAAGAATGGAATCACCGTGGCCCCGAGGTTGTTCACCAGGTTGGCATCGTGATAGTAGCGGCCGCTGACCCCGGTGAGGCCCTCGAAAAAATCGCTGTGGGGAATGGCCCATTCGCGGCCGCATTCGCTGCCGAAAACGCCAAAGACGCCGCGTGCGTAATCCGAGAGCGCCTGTTTCCATTTCATGTCATCGGAACGCGTCAGCGGATGAGCCAGGTCATGACATTCCTGCAGGCCGGCGGCATAGGTCGTATCGATAAAATAAGCGTTCGCCGCCGTAAGCTTTTTGACTGCCCGGAGATTTTGCGGGCGTTTCGCCAGCTCCAGCGCCATCGGGGAACAAGTGAGGTAGGCCTGTCCGCCGGCCCAGCGTCCGCCACGCGCGAGCTTGCCCTGGTCGGTTTTCATGATGAGGTTCTCGTTCCACGAAGGGGAGTCGCGGTAAATGTCCTGGTAATTGTCGTGCAGGCAGAAAAGATAGCCGAGCTTCATTACCCGGCGGGCGCAATCGGTCAGGGCTTTGTCGCCTCCGCATTCGGGAGCGGTGGGCAGGATGTCCGGATGCTGATTGTCGTAGCCGCGATGGATCCAGCCGCCCAGGGTAAACAATACGCGGTCCAGTTTAAGGTCGCGTTTGAGATGTTCGGCGACCTGGGCCGCTTCATCAAAGGTCCAATTCACCCGCACCGATTCTTCTTTGGAGCTTTCCGCGTTCATGCGGCGGTCGAGCGCGCTCCAGAGTTTGATATTGGCGGCGCCGAATAGTTTGGCGCGTGCTGGATTCGTCTTTAACTTTTGCTCCCAGGTGACAAGCCAGCCTTTGTCCTGCGCCACCTGCCGGTAGGCCTTGGCGATGGTCACATAGTCGCCTTTGCCCAGAAAGCGCACGCAGAAAGACCTGGCCGGTCCGGTGAGCAGCAGGGAAGGGGAGATTCGCTGGCGGCCACCTGCCACTGGGAGGTCGTTGGGGTCACCTTTTCTGACAACGCTTTTGAGGCCGGCGGTGACGTAGGGATCGCTCCAGGTGAGGAAGGCCGCGGCGCCGTTCTGCACCACGCCCAGCATCGCCAGGTGGCAGCCTTCGTAAGCGTAAGTGTCGAAATGATGCGAAAAGTTCAATCCGCTGTCGGCCGGCACGAGCAATCCCTCGCGCACTGGGACCACGGCATATCCTCTTTCGGAATCTGTGACGCCCAGTACGTCCTCCAGCATCGAGACGCTCTCGATTTCCAATTCATCGTCCTCCTGGTAGCTCAGCTCCAGGGTTCTTTGGTCCGGGAGCGCGCGCGCATAGACGTGAAACCTGGTCATCGGCGCGGCAACGAATGGTTGGAACGAGGCTTCGAGTTCGTTGCCGAAGGAGTGGACGTCGCAGCGGGTGAGGTCGATGCGGCGCGACTGCTCGTGAGAATTGAGGGTGACGACGCCGAAGCGAGTGACGTTGGTGCCGGCGCGCCAGGTAACCTGGGCCTCTTTGTCCAGGATTTCACAGCGGCCATCCGTGGCAGAGAGCGTAAATCGGAAGAAAGGCGTTTCGATCGTGGCGGTCTCGGCGGCGAAGGACCCGGCCGCAGAGCCCAGGAGGAAGCACGTCCAAGGCGAAAGGATTAACAACGAAGAGGCGAAGAGGCGAAGAAAACGCGGAAGAATCAAGATTTGGTGAGCCAGGATCTCTTTATAGGGAAGTTTGGAATCGTGGTTTTCGGCGCACCAGGCGGGGTGACTCTGCAAGAGGGCGGTGGCACCGGCGCCGGTTTTGAGAAAAGACCGTCGATTCACCTGGGGAAGAGACAGGATTTGGAGGATTTTGCGAGTTAAATTTCACAGCTGATGAGCCAGCCGAACGGATTCGCCCTCGGATGACCCGGAGGGAAGCAGATCACGGTGATTCTTACTTTACTGTTCGTGGCAGGTTGGGCTTTGATTGAGGACGCACGATGGCAACGACGATTCCCAGCGCCGGTCCAGCGGCTGAACAGGAGCAGCCCGCCGGCGAGGGCTTCATTGGCAAATTCACTGTGCTCAAGGATGGAATGCGGGAACTTTGGCTCGTCTTTGCTGTTAAGCTGCTGATGTTCGCCGCTTACGGCCTGACGAATTACACCCTCCCGCTCTGGCTTTCCGAGCAGTTCGGCTATGGCGACCAGAAAGGCCTGGGCCTGGTGGCGGGTTGGTCACTCTCGATGACCGTATTCACCCTGCTGGTCGGTTCGCTGACAGATGCCATCGGTATGCGCAAGACCTTCTTCCTGGGCGTTTGGCTTTGCCTGTTTGCACGGGCGGTGATGGCGTTCACGAACCTGAACTGGCTCGCGATCGCCGGTGGTTTGCTCCCGCTGGCGCTGGGCGAGGCGCTGGGCGCGCCGGTGCTCGTTTCCTCTGTTCGCCGATACTCTAATACCCGCCAACGCTCTATTTCCTTCTCGGTAGTTTACACGATGGGGAATGTCGGCTTCCTCATCGCGGGGTTGCTTTTCGATTGGGTACGCAAGGGCCTGGGCGAGCATGGGCATCTCAATGTGCCGTTGGTAGGGCTGACACTCACCACGTATCAGACTTTGCTCCTGGTGGCGTTGGTGCTCGAATTCTCGATTCTGCCGTTCCTCTATTTTCTGCGCGCGGGGGCAGAAGCGACCGACCAGGGCGGCAGGGTCGTTCCGGCGCAGGCCAAATACCCCGGCGAGAATCTCTGGACCTCGTTTTGGCTGACCGCGCGCGACAGCCTGAAGGAGGCTGGCCGGCTTTTCGTCGGGCTCTTCAGACAGGAGGGTTTTTACAAGCTGATCGCTTTCCTCGTTTTGATTGCTTTTTTGAAACTGATCTTCATCCAGATGTACTACGTCTATCCGAAATTTGGCATCCGTGTGCTGGGCGATGGCGCGCCCGTTGGCCGGCTTTGGGGGCTCAACAGTATCATTGCTATTCTGCTCGTTCCTTTGGTCGGCGTTCTCACGCAACGATTTTCCGCTTACCGGATGGTGATCTTGGGAGGAGCGATTTCCGCTGCTTCGGTCTTCATTATGGCCTTGCCAACGACCTGGTTTGAGCCTTGGGCCAATGGTCTGCCGGGGCGCTGGCTGGCAGGGTATTTAGGCCTGCGAGGCAATGTCCATCCATATTATATAATGATTGCCCTTTTTGTCGTACTGCTAACGTTCGGCGAGGCTTTCTATTCGCCGCGGGTCTACGAATATGCGGCGGCCATTGCACCCAAGGGGCAGGAAGCCTCCTACGGCGCGCTCTCTTATGTTCCCTTCCTGTTGGCAAAACTGCTGGTGGGGACTTTCTCAGCTCTGCTGCTGGCCAAATATTGTCCGGAACATGGAGTCAGGCACTCCGGAACCATGTG